>NZ_LMSF01000029.1:0-481040 GCF_001428325.1 Arthrobacter sp. Soil761
GGGACTCAACCCACTCGGCAGTCTCTTCCGGATCACGATCAGGCAGCTGGTTAGTCAACCCGCTGAGGATATGGGAGGTATCTTCTCCTGCAGCCACGGCAGCCTCTTTTCATCTTCGAATGCTCGGCTTAAGTTTTCATATTACGAGAAAACATTATTGCTAGATGAGATTAGTCAGACGCGGGGGTATGGTCAATGCGACCGGTGCCCCTGAGCCCGCAGAGTGCGCAGGCCGGGAGGAAGAAACAGTTTGTGACTGCCCGCCCATGCCGGCATTGCTTGACGCCCCCGTGACGCAGGTCATACTCTTATTTCACTATTCAATATCTCGATTCCGCAATGTGGAATAACAGAAACGACCCAAGGTCGGCCTCACCACACGGAATCCACCAAAGAATTGAGACCCCTATGCAGACCCCTCCATCGGCGGGCGTTGACGCGGACCTGGACCTGACAGCGCCGTCAGCCGGGCCGGTCCACCCGGCCGGCAGTGTCGAAGCCCTGTGCGAATCGGCCAGCGCGGCTTCCGGCAAGAGCATCAGCCCTTCCCTCTACAATGCAGACCTTGCCCCCACCAAACGCACGGGCCGCAGCTGGACGAGCTACAGCATCTTCACCCTGTGGGCCAATGACGTGCACAGCCTGGGCAACTACGCCTTCGCCATCGGGCTGTTCGCTTTGGGGCTGGGCGGGTGGCAGATCCTGATGGCACTCGGCATTGGTGCCGCGCTGCTGTTCGGCCTCCTTACCCTTTCCGGCTTCATGGGGGTGAAGACCGGCGTCCCCTTCCCGGTCATGAGCCGCATCAGCTTCGGCATCAGGGGCGCCCAGATCGCCAGCCTCCTCCGCGGCGCGGTGGCCGTGGCCTGGTTCGGCATTCAGACGTACCTGGCGTCCGTTGTCTTCCGCGTCATGCTCGTGGCCATGTTCCCGGGCCTCCACGACCTGGACCAGGACTCCCTCCTGGGGCTGTCCACGCTGGGGTGGATGGCATTCGTGGCCCTCTGGGTGGTCCAGCTGGTCATCGTCAGCTTCGGCATGGAGATGATCCGCAAATACGAGGCCTTCGCCGGCCCCGTCATCCTGGCCACCATGGCCGCAATGGCTGTCTGGATCTTCGTGGAAGCCGGCGGAAGCATCGCCTGGTCCTCCAACAAGGCCCTGGAAGGGCCGGAAATGTGGCTCACGATCTTCGCCGGCGGCGCCCTCTGGGTTTCGATCTACGGCACCTTCGTCCTGAACTTCTGCGATTTCACCCGCTCAGCCGTCTCAAAGAAGGCCGTGGTCCGCGGAAACTTCTGGGGCATCCCCATCAACATGCTCGTGTTCGGCGCCATCGTGGTGGTCATGGCCGGTGGCCAGTTCAAAATCAACGGGACCATCATCAAAAGCCCCTCGGATATCGTCCAGACCATCCCCAACACGCTCTTCCTGGTCCTTGCGTGCCTTGCCCTGCTGATCCTGACCATCGCAGTGAACCTCATGGCCAACTTCGTCGCCCCTGTCTACGCCCTGACCAACCTGTTCCCCCGGCGGTTGAACTTCCGCAAGGCAGCAATGGTCTCCGCCACCATCGGCCTGGTCATCCTGCCCTGGAACCTCTACAACAACCCGCTGGTCATCGTGTACTTCCTGGGCGGCCTCGGTGCCTTGCTCGGCCCGCTGTTCGGCGTCGTCATGGCTGACTACTGGCTGATCCGCCGTGGCAAGGTCAACGTCCCGGAGCTCTACACGGCATCACCGGAGGGCGCGTACTTCTACAGGAAGGGCGTCAACCCCCGGGCGGTCATCGCCATGGTTCCGGCCGCCGTCCTTGCCCTGCTGATCGCCTTCGTACCGGCACTGGCTGCCGCGGCACCCTTCGCCTGGTTCTTCGCAGCGGGCATTGCGGCGGCACTGTACTTCTTCATCGCCGACCGCAACCAAAGGCTGGACGACCACGACGGGGAAGCCATCGCCGTCGTCAGTACCCACTGAGCCAGTCACAAGCCAAGGACCTACCCAATGCGCATACTTGTCGCCAACGTAAACACCACGCAATCAATGACGGACTCCATCGCGGCCTCGGCACGCAGTGTTGCCGCTCCCGGCACGGAAATCGTGGGAATCACCCCGAGGTTCGGCGCGGACTCCTGCGAAGGCAACTTCGAAAGCTACCTGGCTGCCATCGCCGTGATGGACGCCGTCACCTCCTTCCCGGGAACGTTTGACGCCGTCATCCAGGCCGGCTACGGCGAGCACGGGAGGGAAGGGCTCCAGGAACTGCTGGACGTGCCGGTGGTCGACATCACCGAGGCTGCCGCCGGCACAGCCATGTTCCTGGGCCATAAGTACTCGGTGGTCACCACGCTGGACCGGACGGTTCCCCTCATCGAGGACCGGCTGAAGCTGGCCGGCCTGGACGCAAGATGTGCTTCCGTCCGTGCCAGCGGAATGGCGGTCCTGGAACTCGAGGAGGAACCGGAACGCGCCGTTGAGGCAATCATCAACCAGGCCATGCTGGCCGTCACTGAGGACAAGGCCGAGGTGATTGTCCTTGGCTGCGGCGGGATGGCGGGGCTGGACGAACAGATCCGGCAACGGGCAGGCGTTCCCGTAGTGGACGGTGTGGCCTCGGCCGTAACCATCGCCGAATCGCTGGTCCGGATGGGCCTTTCCACCTCCAAGGTGCGGACCTTCGCTGCGCCGCGTCCCAAGACCGTCATAGGCTGGCCGCTGAACAAGCCGGCCGTGCCGGTGCAGTTTTAGGCCAGGAGACCGCATGACCACTTCCCTTCCCACAGCACGCGTCGCCGTAGTGACCGGGGCCGGCTCCGGCATTGGCCGGGAGGTTGCCCGGCAGATGCTGGCCGACGGCTACCGCGTGGTGCTGGCCGGCCGCCGCGAGGCCCAACTTGCTGAAACGGCGGACGGCCACGCGGACGCCCTGGTGGTGCCGTGCGACGTCACCCGGCCCGACGACGTCGAACGGCTTTTCGAAGCAGCGCGCCGGAAGTGGGGGCGGGTGGACGTCCTGTTCAACAATGCCGGCGTGTTCGGCCCCGCCGCCGGGGTGGATGAGATCAGCCTGGAAGACTGGAACGCCACCCTTGCCGTTAACCTCACCGGGTCCATGCTGTGCGCCGCCGCTGCGGTAAGGACCATGAAATCGCAGGAACCGCAGGGCGGCCGGATCATCAACAACGGCTCCATCTCGGCGCATTCACCGCGGCCGCGGACGGTGGCCTATACGGTCACCAAGCACGCCATGACAGGCCTGACCAGGAGCATCGAACTGGACGGCCGGGGCTACGGCATCACCTGCGGGCAGATCGACATCGGCAACACCGCCACCGACATCATGGACACCATCGGCGTCGGCTCGGGCGCCCTGCAGGCAGACGGCAGCCGCAAGGTGGAGCCCATGTTTCCGGTGGCGGACGCGGCCCGCGCAGTACTGATGATGGCCAACATGCCGGCCTCGGCCAGCGTGGGGTCAGTAGTGGTCACCGCTGCGGGCATGCCCTTCATCGGTCGCGGCTAAGGCTTCTGCCGGGCCGGAGCAGCGCGAAGGGCCGGAGGGGCTAGAGGGGCAGCAGGGCTGACAGGTCCGCCCGCAGCCCGGACGCGGCCACCTTGCCGGCGCTGACTGCGTCGGCCCACTCCATCTGTCCCGTCACCATCGCAAGCCAGGTGGCGGCGTCGCACTCAATCACGTTGGGCGGGGTGCCGCGCGTATGCCGCGGGCCCTCAACGCACTGGGTGACGCCGAACGGCGGGACGCGCACCTCCACGGAGTTTCCCGGTGCACGCGCCGTCAGCTCCTCCAGCGAGTACCTGACGGCACTGGCCAGGACGGTTCGCGGCAAGGGAGCGTCCGACGACGGCTGGGCAGCTTCCAGCCATGCGTTCAGTGCTGCTTTGCCTTGCTGGACGTCAATACGACGGCGGGCTACGGCCATGCGGTCAGCCTTCCTTTGATGTCTGGTGTGGGAAGGGGTGTCAGTCCAGGAGGGCGGAAACAGCGGGGCCCAGGCGGATCTTTCCTACCGGCCGTCCGCCGCCCATCACCGGTTCCACAACCTGCTCCAGGGCGCTGGCAACTCCCGGGATCTCCACGGCCCCCGCCGCGGCGAGCAGCGTCAGGGCCACCAGCGAGGTGGCCCTGATGTTTCCGTCCAGGATCTTGACGGCCACGGACACGCCCTGCGGAGTGGCCATGGCCAGCACCCCCTCTGCCCCGATCTTGGCGATGATCTCCAGCTCGTCCATCACCAGGGTGTTGGCCTCGCCACGGCCCTGTACCGCCCATGGGTAATCGAGCATCGAAGTGGCGATGGTGGCGGCCCTGGCGCTGAAGCTCTGGTCCCCGGGAGCCTTGGCGAGCTGGGAGTACGCCCTGGCCAGGCCTTTCAGGGAGACAGCCGCCACGGGGGCGCCGCAGCCGTCGATCCCCAGGTGGGCGATCTTCTCACCCGTGTATTCCTCCACGACGGTGCGGACGCGCTGCTGCAGCGGGTGGTTCGGCTCCAGGTAGCTGTGCGTGTCCCACCCGTTTTCCGTGCAGGCCCACAGGAAAGCGGCGTGCTTTCCGGAGCAGTTGTACGCCAGCCGCGACTTGCCCTTTTCGGAGCGCACCAGCCAGTTCCGGGCCGTTTCATCCTGCGGCCAGGCCTCGGGGCACTGCAGCTGGTCTTCACGGACTCCGGCGGACTTGAGCATGCCCGCCACCACGTCCATGTGGTCCAGGGAGCCCGTGTGGCTTCCGCAGGCAATGGCCACCTGCGCGCCCCGCAGCGGAACCCCGGACTGCATGGCGGCCAATGCCTGGAACGGCTTGAGCGTGGACCGCGCGAAGATGGGCGTGTTGATGTCTCCGAGTTCGGTGACCACCGAGCCGTCGGCGGACAGGAGCACGGCGGAACCGATGTGCCGCGACTCCACAAAGCCGCTGCGTTCGATCACGGCCAGTTCGACGGCGGAGTCAACAGTGAAGGTGGCATGCGGATTATGCGGCATACTGCCAGTCTATGGGCCAGCCCCGCAGAAGCCCGGGCACTCCGGGCTGCGGCCTACTGCACGGTGACCATTATCGACTGCCAGCCTGACGCACCGTCAGGCACGGGATCTGCGCGCTGGTCGGTTTGGACCGCCCCGGTCCCGTCGGTTGCCCGTACCTTGATGTAGTGGGGGCCGGGCGTGGCGTCCCACTCGTAGGACCACTGGCGCCAGGTAACGGTGGACGCTTCGGCGGAGAGGGTGGCTTCCGCCCACCCGCCGTTGTCGATCTGGATTTCCACTTTGCTGATGCCGCGAGTTTGGGCCCATGCGGTGCCGCCCACCGCGACTTTTCCGGCCGGCACCTTCGCGAAGGACTTGGGCACGTCCACGCGGGCCATCGTCTTGATGGGGCCGCGCTCGGACCAGCCGCGCTCGGTCCAGTAGGCCTTGCTGTCCGCGAAACGGGTGACCTCCAGGTCCACCACCCATTTGGTGGCGGACACAAACCCGTACAGTCCGGGGACCACCATCCGCACGGGGTAGCCGTGCTCCAGCGGAAGCGGCTCACCGTTCATGCCGATGGCCAGCATGGCGTCCCTGTCATCCTGCAGGACCTCAAGGGGAGTGGAAGCGCTGAAGCCGTCGATGGACTTTGACAGCACCATGTCTGCTCCTTCTTTGGGCTTGGCGCGCGCCAGCACCTCACGGATGGGCAGGCCCAGCCACTTGGCGTTTCCGGCGAGGTTGCCGCCCACTGGATTGGACACGCAGGTGAGCGTGACGTGGGATTCGATCAGCTCGGCGTCGAGCAGGTCCTGGAAGGTGAGCGTCACTTCCTGCTCCACCAGCCCGTGAACGCGCAGTTCCCAGTCGTCAACGTTGATTTCCGGCACGCTCAAAGCCGTATCGATCCGGTAGAACTCGCCATTGGGCGTCAGCCACGGCGGGACGCCGGGGACCGTGGACTGGACCCCGGCCGGTACGGCGGCTGCAGCTTTCGCCGGCGTTGGCAGGCTCAACGCTTCACGGGCCTGGGCCACATTGCTGCGCGCCGCAGCCAGCAGCCGCCCACCGGTGGCGGCGATGCCCGCGGCTACGGCCGTGACTCCGGCAGTGGCGAAGAAGCGCCGGCGGCTGGTGCCTTCGCCCCCAGGCCGTTCGCCGCCGTCGGACGCTGTATCCGCCGGTGCTTCCGGCCACGCCTTCAGCCCCCACAGCGGCACCATCAGGCGGTGCAGGACCACCAGTCCGGCCAGGGTTCCCAGCACCGAAGGGATGGCGTCGGCGGGCCCCACGCCGGCGCGGGTCACCACGCTGGCCACGATCACGGCCCCCATGAAAAGTACACCCAGGACGCCGAGGGCCCATTTCCGGTAGGCCACCACGCCCAGGATGCAGGCGAGCACCGCAATGGTCAGGCCCATGCCCACGAATAGCGCTGTCTTGTCGTTGGTGCCGAACGTGGCGATCGCAAAGTCCTTGAGCCACGGCGGCGTGAAGTCGATGAAGGTGGACCCCAGGGCAAAGAGGGGGGTGGCGCGGGCGGTAAAAAATGCGCCAATCAGCTCCGCAACGGCAAGTACGACGGCGGCTGCCACCACGCCTGCCAACGCGGCCATGGTTCCGGCGCCTGTCATCCTGTTTCGCAGCTTTGTCATATGTATGGTTCGGAGCGGGCGGGACTCCGGATTGACCAGGCGGGGGAGGACACAGCTTAGGAGCGGGGAGGGTGCACAAAGTACCCTTGGACACTGTGAAGGTACTCGTCATTGGCCCCGGAGGCCGCGAACACGCCATTGTCCGCTCCCTGCTCGCCGACCCCAACGTGTCCGAGGTCCACGCGGCACCTGGCAATGCCGGCATCAGCAAACTGGTTCCCACCTACGAGATCAACGGCAACGATCCCGACGCCGTCGCCGGGCTGGCCGCACGGCTCGGTGTGGACCTCGTGGTGGTGGGCCCGGAAGCTCCGCTGGCCGCCGGCGTATCGGACGCCGTCCGCGAAGCCGGGATCCCCGTCTTCGGACCCAGCAAGGCAGCAGCCCAGCTGGAGGCCTCAAAGGCCTTCGCCAAGGAGGTCATGGCGGAAGCCGGCGTCCCCACGGCGATGGCCATGGTGGCCACCAACGCCGAGGAAGCAGCATCGGCACTGGACACCTTCGGCGCCCCCTACGTGGTGAAGGACGATGGACTCGCCGCGGGCAAGGGTGTTGTTGTCACCCGCAACCGCGATGAAGCTTTGGCGCATGCCCAGTCCTGCTTCGACGCCGGCGGCTCCGTGGTCATCGAGGAGTTCCTGGACGGCCCGGAGGTTTCCCTGTTTGTGCTCTGCGACGGGCAGAACACGGTGGCGCTCTCGCCCGCCCAGGACTTCAAGCGCATCTTCGACAATGACGAAGGGCCCAACACCGGCGGCATGGGTGCCTATACCCCGCTTGAGTGGGCCCCCGAGGGACTGGTGCAGGAAGTCCTTGAACGCGTGGCCCAGCCCACCGTCAACGAGATGGCCCGCCGCGGCACCCCTTTCGTCGGCGTGCTGTTCGTCGGCCTGGCCCTCACGTCACGCGGCACCCGCGTGATCGAGTTCAACGTCCGCTTCGGCGACCCGGAAACCCAGGCCGTCCTCGCCCGGCTCAAGACCCCCCTCGGTGCGCTGCTGATGGCCGCCGCCAAGGGCGAACTGGACAAGGCTGAGGAGCTGCGGTGGTCCAAGGAGTCCGCCGTCGCCGTCGTCATTGCCTCCGAAAACTACCCGGACACGCCCCGCACCGGTGACCGGATCCGTGGCCTCAAGAAAGTGGAAGCGCTGGACGGCGTGCACGTTATCCACGCCGGAACCGCCCTGGACAAGGAAGGCAAGGTGGTGTCCGCCGGCGGCCGTGTCCTGGCGGTTGTCGCCCTGGGCAGTGACCTGGTGGAGGCGCGCGAGAAAGCGTACGACGGCGTGGAGCTGGTTCAGCTGGACGGGGCGCAGTTCCGCACCGACATCGCCCGCAAAGCCGCCCGTGGCGAGATCAAGGTTCCTTACGGCGCCACCGGTTCGATGCCCATCGTGAAAGCAAAGGCCTGACATGACTGAAAACCGAGAGAACCGCGGCTACGCCACCAAAACACTGGATCTTCCCGGCTGGACCCACGTCTACTCCGGCAAGGTGCGCGACCTCTATGAGCCCGCCGACGAATCCATCCTGCAGCGCGTTGGGCAGGACTGCGTACTGGTGGTGGCCAGCGACCGCATCAGCGCCTTTGACCATGTGCTGTCCAGCGAAATCCCGGACAAGGGACGCATCCTCACGCAACTGAGCCTCTGGTGGTTCGACCAGTTGGGCGTGGAACACCATGTGCTCGGCTCCACGGTGGAGGACGGCGTCCCGGCCGAGGTTGAAGGCCGGGCCATGATCTGCAAGAAGCTGGACATGTTCCCGGTGGAATGCATCGCACGCGGCTACCTCACGGGCTCCGGCCTGCAGGAGTACAAGGCCTCCGGAACCGTATGCAACATCCCGCTGCCGGAAGGGCTGGTGGACGGATCCCGGCTGGAGCACGCCATCTTCACGCCGTCGGCCAAAGCGCTGATCGGGGAGCACGATGAGAACATCACCTACGACGCCGTAGTGGCGCTGGTGGGCGACGACATCGCGGGCCGCCTCAGTGAGTTGACACTGAAGATTTACACGACGGCGGAAAAGATCGCCCGGGAGCGCGGCATCATCCTGGCGGACACCAAGGTGGAGTTCGGCTACGACGCAGCCTCCGGGTCGATCACCCTGGGCGACGAGGTGCTGACCCCGGATTCCTCGCGTTTCTGGGACGCTGCCACCTACAAGCCGGGCCAGGCCCAGCCGTCCTACGACAAACAGTATGTGCGGGACTGGCTGACATCGGCGGAGTCCGGCTGGGACAAGGCCTCGGACACGCCGCCGCCGGCGCTCCCCGCTGAAGTAGTGGAACGGACCCGCAGCCGCTACGTCGAAGCATACGAGAAGATCACGGGGAAGGCGTTCTCCTAGAACAACCGGAAGCCAGGTAAGCCCGCACTGCGGGTTTACCTGGCCTGGTCAGCTGGCTTTCGCAGCCGCAGCGGCGGCGCGTTTCTGCGCCAGCTTAATCTCGAGGATCGCGTCCAGCGCCTGTTGAACCCGGTCCTGGGCGCCGGCAGTGGCGAAGGCCTTTTGGGCTTCCTCGAGATGCACCAGTGCTTCGTCCGTATCACCCGCGGCCTTGAGGGACTTGCCCAGGAGGAGGGAAACTTCACCCGCGGTGTGCTTGGCGAGCTCCGCGCGTTCGGCGTGGATTTCCCGCAGCTTTTCGACGGCGGCCACAATGTCCCCGGTCAGGTACAGCCAGCGGGCACGGATGAAGGCGACCTCCAGCTGATCGGACTTGTTCCCACCCACAATCGACAAGGCCAGTTCGGCACGTTCGATTGCCGACAGGGTCTCCGGCTCCACGATGCCCGAGGAAAGCCGGACGGCTGCGGAGGCCTTGTTGAACCGGGCCCACAGTTCGATGTCATTGGCGGGGGAGAGCAGGCGTGCTGCCCGCTCATGGTGTTTGACGCCTTCCGTGTAGTCATGCCGCATGAACGCAACGTTCCCCACAACCCAGGCCACCTCGCCGGCGAGCTGCGTAATGGAAAGCTCATCCACGTGGTCGATCATGGCCTGGCAATACTTCCAGGCCTCGTCGAGCCGCCCGCTTTCTGCAAGCGCCCCGATCAGCGCGTGATGGGCGTTGATGATCAGGGTGGATCCCTTGGGAAGCTGCCTGCAGAGGTCCACTGCCTGGATCCCCTGGTCCACGGCAAGGCTCAGCTGGCCTTGTCCCTGGTAGATACCCGCCAGCATCTGGTGTGCCCGTACGGCAAGGCCGGCGGATTCCCTGGCCATGGGGTGCTCCAGTAAGTGCTCCATGATCTTCTGGGCTTCGCGCCAGTTTCCCTGTTTGATGAGGCATTCGGCCTGCATATAGGTCATGTTCCACCAGGCGCTGGTGTTCCGCCCCTCGAGGGCAATCTTCGCGGCCGTGGCAGCGTGGCTTGCCGCCAGTGGATAATCACGAAGGTCCCACGCCTGGCGGGCATAGAGGCCTGCCAGCACGTACTCGGCGTCGCTCACGGAAATTGGCTGGCTCCAAGCCTCCAGCGCCTTGGGGGCCAGTTCCAATCTGCGTGCCAATTCTTCAATTACTTCGGCTGTCGGCTCCCGGCGGCCGGTTTCCAGCAGCGAAATGTAGCTGGGTGAATACAGGTCCTTGCCCAGTTCGGCCTGTGTCAGTCCACGCTCCAGGCGCTCCGCGCGGAGCTTTTCTCCGAACCCGTTGCCCACGCGTTTCCTCCTTCTGGACACTTGGGCTGCCGAATGCTTGACAGTCCCTGTGGAAAATATTTTACAATGTGTGTCAACAAGGACAGTGCTGGCTTTGTAACGAATCCGACTCGTATTGAGGAACTTATATGTTGAAGAAGATCGCAACCGCGGCCGTCCTGGCTGGGGCCCTGGCTTTTTCTGCGGCGGCTCCGGCCGTCCTGGCTTCAGGTTCCGTCGCCGATAATTCGGGTGTGTCGGTAGCTGTTGGTAACTGGCCTGATCCCGCCTCAGCAAAGGTGAAGAAGGACAAGAAGACCGATACTACCTACACAACGTACGTGGGCAACTGGCCTGATCCCGCTTAAACAGCTTCCTCACACAGGAGGCGGGAGTGGCCCCGGAGCAACAGCTCCGGGGCCACTCGTTTAACCCCGGGGTGCCGGGCCGTGACCACATCGAGACAAAAAAGAGGGCCTCCGCAAGGAGACCCTCTTTTCGTTATGGTCGGGATGACAGGATTTGAACCTGCGACCTCTTCGTCCCGAACGAAGCGCGCTACCAAGCTGCGCTACATCCCGATCCGCTGCAAAAGCAACTTTACAAGGATAGCCGATTCCGGGTCCCGATGCGAAATCCAGCCCGGTCCGGGGCGGGACGCGGGTCAGACCAGGGAGTCCTTCCACGCCCCATGCAGGTCGGCGAAGCGTCCGCCGCCGCCGATCAGTTCCTCCGGCGTGCCGTCCTCCACGATCCGCCCGTCGTGCACCACCAGGACACGGTCCGCCGTCTCCACCGTGGACAAGCGGTGGGCGATGATCAACGCCGTCCGGCGTCTGGCTTCCGTGCCGGCCAGCAGGCGGGCCAGTCCGGCCTGCACCAGGCGTTCGGACGGGATGTCCAGTGAGGAGGTTGCCTCGTCCAGGATCAGCACGGCCGGCTGCGCCAGGAACGCCCTGGCAAAGCTGATCAGCTGCCGCTGGCCGGAGGAGACCCTGCCGCCGCGCTTGTTGACGTCGGTGTCGTAGCCCTCGGGAAGTTCAAGGATGAATTCGTGGGCGCCAACTGCCTTGGCGGCCTCTTCGATTTCGGCGCGTGATGCCTCCGGCCGTCCCAGGGCGATGTTGTCCGCCACCGAGCCGCTGAACAGGAAGGCCTCCTGGGTGACCATGACGATGTTCCGGCGGAGGTCGGTGGTGGCCAGGTCGCGGAGGTCCACGCCGTCCAGGGTGAGCGTTCCGGAGGTGACGTCGTAGAACCGGGCGATGAGTTTGGCCAGGGTGGATTTTCCAGCGCCCGTTTGTCCCACCAGCGCCACTGTCTGTCCGGCCGGGATGTGCAGGTCCAGGCGCGGCACCACCAACGGACCGTCGCCATAGCGGAACTCGACGCCGTTGAAGTCGATGCGTCCCGTGGCGCTGGGCAGGGCCACCGGGTTCCTGGGTGGCCGGACCGTGGGAACCTCTTCGAGCAGTCCGGACACCTTCTCCAGTGCTGCCTGCGCGCTCTGGAATGAGTTGTAGAACATGGCCATCTGGTCCACCGGCTGGAAGAAGCGCTTGGTGGACAGGATGAGGGCCAGGAGTACGCCCACTGCCAGGCCGCCGTCCAGCACCCGGAATCCGCCGAAGAGCAGGACCACGGCAACGCAGACGTTGCCAATCAGCACCAGTCCCGGTTGGAAGATGCCGTTGAGGTTGATGGAGCGGACTGTGACCAGGCGGTAGTCCTCGGCGAGTTTCCCGTAGCGCTCCGAGTTCTCCTTCTCCTTGCGGAAGGCCTTGACGGCGCGGATGCCGGTCATGGTCTCCACGAAATGCACGATCAGCCGGGCGGAGACCACGCGGGACTCCCTGAAGGCAATCTGCGAGTGCTTCTGGTACCAGCGCGAAAGGAAGAACATCGGCACGCCGGCGGCCAGCACCAGCAAACCGCTCCGCCAGTCCAGGGCAAAGATGGTGACGGCGGTGAAGGCCATGAAGAGCATTCCCGAAGCCAGTGAACTGACCCCCGAGTCGAGGAGTTCGCGCAGTGCTTCAAGGTCTGAGGTCTGCCGGGCGATGATCCTGCCGGAGGTGTATTTCTCGTGGAACTCCAGGCTGAGCCGCTGCGTGTGCCGGAAGACGCGCACCCTGAGGTCCAGCAGCATCGCCTGGCTGAGCCGCGCCGTGGAGGTGACGTACAGGGCGGTGAGTCCCGCCGTCGCAATGGCTGCCAGAAGGTAGCCGACGCCGGTGAACACCAAGGGGGCGTTGTTGCCGGCCTGGAGGGCGGGAAGGGCATGGTCGATCCCGAACGCGATCAGTGCCGGGCCGGCCACCCGCGCGGCCTGGGACAGGACCACCATGGCGATGGTCAGCCAGAACCGCGCCCGCACGGGACGGATCAGCGATCGCAGCAGGGCAAGTGACCGCCGTCGTACTGCCCGGCTGTCGCTCTTGCTGAGGTGGGCATTGTCTTCATTTGCGGTGCCGAACGTTGCAGTGCTCATCGGGACACTTCCTCAGCATTGTCTTCAAGTGCCGACAGTTCAGAGTCCAGGTCCCGCGGCTCCCGGTCCAGGCTGGCGATGACGTAGCGGTAGTGCTGGTTATGGGCCAGCAGTTCGGTGTGCGTTCCGACGGCGGCGATGCGGCCGTCTTCCAGCAGGGCCACCCGGTCCGCGAGGGCCACCGTGGACGGCCGGTGGGCCACGATCAGGGTGGTGGTGTCCTTCAGGACCTCGCGGAGGCGGGCCTCCACCAGCTCCTCGGTGTGGACGTCCAGGGCTGACAGCGGGTCGTCCAGGACCAGGATCCGCGGACGGGCGGCGATGGCACGTGCCAGGGCGATCCGTTGCCGCTGGCCGCCGGACAGGCTCAGGCCTTCCTCGCCGATCAACGTGTCCACACCCCCGGGCAGGGAATAGGCGAAGTGCGCCTGCGCCACATCGAGGGCCTCGTCCAGGACCTCCTCTGTGCGGGCCGGGGCGCCGAGCAGGACGTTGTCCCGCACGGAATTGGAAAAGAGCGTGGTGTCCTCGAAGGCCACCCCCACGATCCGGCGCAGCTCCTCCACGCCGAAGTCCCGGATGTCGACGCCGTCGATGGTGATGGCGCCGCCGGTGACGTCGTACAGGCGCGGCACCAGCTGGATCAGCGCACTCTTGCCGCTGCCGGTGATGCCCACCAGGGCCATGGTTTCGCCGGGCCGGATGTCCAGGTTGATGTCCTTGAGAATGGGCTTGTCCGGGGCGTCCTCGAAGGCGAAGGTTGCGTTGTTGAAGCGCAGTGCCCCGGCCAGCTCAGCCGGCCGGCGGGGCTGGGCGGGACTGGTGATGGTGTTTTGCGTGTCCATCACTTCGTAGTGGCGGTCGACGGCGGTCTTGGCGGTGAGTGCCATGGCCAGCAGCATGCCGGAGAATTCCACGGGGGAGGCGATGACTGCCGCGGTGGCGAAGAACGCCACCAGGGAGCCGATGCTCAACTGGCCGCTGGCGCACAGCATGACCCCGACCACCAGGCCGGCTCCCAGGGCGAGTTCAGGAAGCAGGGTGACCACCATGGTGAACGTTGCCTGGTGGCGTGCCTTCTCGATCTCTGTCTGGCGCAGGCCTTCTGCCTGCTCGTTGAAGTTTTCCAGGGCTTCCCGGCTGCGTCCGAAGGCCTTGAGCACGCGGATGCCGTGGACCGATTCCTCCACGGTGGTGGCAAGGTCGCCGGCCTGGTCCTGGCTTCGCCGCGCCACCTTGCTGAACCGGGTGCGGAACCGGAAGCTGTTGATGGTGATGGGAACGGCGGCGGCCAGGAAGATCAGGGCCAGCTGCCAGCTCATGGCGAACATGGCCACGACGCCGATGATCACCGTCAGGGTGGTGACCACCAGCATGATGGCGCCAAAAGCCATCCAGCGGCGCAGGAAGTTCAGGTCCGTCATGGCCCGGGACAGCAATTGGCCGGATCCCCACCGGTCGTGGAAGGAGACGGTCAGGTCCTGCAGATGGTTGTAGAGGGACACCCGCATGCGGGTCTCCACGGTGGTGGCGGGGTTGATGACGAACTGCCGGCGCAGCGCCACCAGTCCGGCTTCAGCGATGCCCAGGACCAGGATGACGGCAGCCGACACCCAGACCGCCTCCGGCGTGGCCCCTGGCTGCAGCGCGGTATTGACCAGGACCCGCAGCACCTGGGGGATGGTCAGCGCCACGACGCTGGCGAGCAGGGCGCACAGGAGTCCCAGCAGGAGCCTGGGGATGATGGGCCGGACGTGCGGATAAAGACGGCTGATGGATCGGAAAAATGGAGTCTGCTTGGCCATGCCCGCTTCTCAAGCTCTAAAACGAATGTAGTTTCCTCTAGCAACTACCCTATGCCATTGGCGTGAGGCGGTTCACAGGGATTTGCGGTGCTGGCCGGCTGCTTGCCCAGTTATTGCAGACCGTAATGCTTTCGGTTCAGTTGGGGGAGGTAAGGGTCAGCAGGACGGCCTCGGGTTTGCAGGCGATCCTTACCGGGGCGAAGCGTGAGGTGCCGATGCCGCCGGACACGTTGACCGGCGTCGTGCTTCCGTTGCTTGTCCAGTCGTTGAGGCCCTTCGCCCGCCAAGTGGGGAGGTCGCAGTTGGCCACGAGGGCGCCATACCCGGGGATGCACAGCTGGCCGCCGTGTGTGTGGCCGGCCAGCAGGAGGTCCGCGCCGTTTTCGGTGAAGTGGTCCAGGACCCGCTGGTACGGTGCATGGATGACCGCGATCCTGAGGTGGTCCTTGGCATCCTGGCTGACCGTTCCACGGGGCCAGCCGGCGTACCGTTCCCGGTTCAGGTGCGGGTCGTCGACGCCGGAGAAATCGAAGCGCATGCCGTTGAGGACCAATGACTGGTGGCGATTGGTCAGGTCCACCCAGCCGCTCATGCCGAAGCCGGACCGCAGGCGCGGCCAGTCGAGGGCAACCGGCTTGGGCTTCGCCTTGGACGGCCCCAGCAGGTAGGACGCAGGGTTCTTTGGGCTGGGCGCGAAGTAGTCGTTGGACCCGGGGACAAAGACGCCGGGGAACTGCAGCAGCGGTTTCAGGGCATCCAGCAGCGGGTCCACAGCCTTCACGTGGCTGAGGTTGTCGCCGGTGTTCACCACCAGGTCCGGCCTGAGGTCCGCCAGGGACCTTAGCCAATCAGCCTTCTTCCGCTGCCCCGGCACGAAGTGGATGTCGCTCAGGTGCAGGATGCGGAACGGACCGCGGCCGGGAGGGAGGATGGCCAGGGTTTCCTCCCGGAGGACGAACTGGTTCTTCTCCCACAGGCCGTAGCCGAAGGCTGCCATTCCGGCCGCGGCCCCGGCGCCTGCAGTGACGGCAAAGCCGCGCCCGATTGCGCGGGCGCGGCCTGCCAGGCTGTCGATGCTCATGCGTGCTTAGCCGTTGCCCTTTCCATTCCCGTTGCCATTGCTGGTGGGGGCGGGGGCCGGCGCCTGGGTGGCGGGCGCCTGCGTTGCCGGCGTGGACGGTACGGGAGCCTGGGTGGCCTGCGGGGTGGTCCTTCCAGGCGAAGTAGTGGTTGTTCCGTTGACCATGTTGCTCGGCGGTGCCGGGAACGGGTTGGTGCCGTATGCCGGGGCGATCTTCGCCATGTAGCTGGAGAACATGGGACCGGCGATCATGTAACCATCGATGCCTTTATAGAACTTGCCGTTGACCGTGATGTTCTGCCCTGCACGGTCCTGTGCTCCCAGCGGGTCGCCGAACCAGGCGGCCGTTGCCAGGCCGGTGGTGTGCCCAACAACCCAGGTGGAGCCGTTGTTGTTGGACGTACCGGTCTTGGCGCCAATGGGGAAGCTGGTCTTGGTGGAAATCCGGGGCTGGATCAGCGAACCGGAGCCCCTGTTCAGCACTTCCTGGAGCGCGTAGTTCACGCCGCGTGCAACCTCCGGTTTGATGGCGTCACGGCAGCTGCTGGACTGTGCCGGGAGCTGCTTGCCGGTGGCGTCCGTCACCGAGGTGATGGCGATGGGCTCGCAGTACTTGCCGTCGTTAGCGAAGGTGGCAAACGCGCTGGCCATGGTCAGCGGAGAGGTCTGCGTGGACCCCAGCAGGTTGCCCAGCGTCATCATGTTCACCTTGGGGTTCGGCTCGCTGCCGTCCGCTGAGGGCAAGCCGCTGTGCAGTCCCACCGCATCGGCGATCTTCTGGATGCCGCAGAAGTCCAGCTGTGCCGCGGACGCAAACGTCACCGTGTTGATCGAGTTGTAAAGGCCCTCCAGGACCGACAGCGGCTTGTACCACTGGGGCTCGGCGTTCTGGAGGTCGTCTGCCGCGTCCAGGCCCGCGTTCTTCTGCGCCGTGCTGTAGGCACCCTGGACCTTGCCGCAGGTGTTGCGCCACGGATAGCCGATCGGGTAGACGCGCTGGGCCGCGTTGACCATGGTGTTCATGGACTTGCCCTCGTTGAGCCACTCGGCAAAGGTGAACGGCTTCATGGTGGACCCGGGCTGGGCGCCGCCCATGCCGTTGAGGTCGTTGCCGTCCTTATCCAGCTTGTCCACGTTGAAGTTGAGCTGGGAATCGAAGCCCTGGCCGGGCAGGAATGTGGTGTTCTGGGCCATTGAGATGATCTTGCCCGTACCCGGCTGCACCGACACCATGGAGGCGCCCCACTTGTCGGGGTTGGCGCCGGCGGCGGCATTGGCCTGCTCCTGGGCCGTGGCCTGGGCCTTGGGGTCCAGTGTGGTGGTGATGGTCAGCCCGCCGCCGTAGATCAGCCGCTGGCGCTCCTTGACGTCCGCGCCGTAGGCAGGGTTGTTCTCCAGCAGGTGCAGGATGTAGTCGCAGAAGTACGGGGCCGAGGCCGCGTAGGCGCAGCCCTGCTTGGGCTGGGTCACCTTGGGCTCCACCGGAGTGGCGACGGCCGCGTCGTGTTCCGCCTGGGTGATCTTCTTCTGGTCAAGCATCAGTCCCAGCACCAGGTCCCTGCGCTGCTTTGACTTCTCGGGATTGATGATGGGGTCAAAGGCGGAGGGGCTGTTCACCAGGCCGGCCAGCAGCGCTGCCTGGGGGAGCGTCAGGTCCTTGGCGGTGGTGCTGAAGAAGTACCTGGAAGCGGCCTCGATGCCATATGCATCACGGTTGAAGAACACGATGTTCAGGTAGCCCTCAAGGATCTGGTCCTTGCTGAACTCCTTCTCCAGGGCGATGGCGAGCTTCATCTCGCGGAGCTTGTCACCAACACCCTTGTTGACGCCGTTCAGCTTGATCTGGTCCTCCTCGCCGGCGGCGGCGAGGTTGGCGTTGAGAACGTTGTTGACGTACTGCTGCGTGATGGTGGAGGCACCCTGCTTGTTGCCTCGGATGGTGCTGACCAGCGCGCGGAGGATACCGGTGGTGTCCACGCCGCCGTGGTCATAGAACCTGCTGTCCTCGACGGCGAGGATGGCGTTCTTCATGTTCGGTGAAATCTGGTCCAGCGGAACCTTGGTGCGGTTCTCGGTATAGACGCTGGCGATCTCGCTGCCGTCGGCAGCCAGGATCCGGGTGGTCTGGCTGGGGGGATCTACCTTCAGCTCCGCCGGAAGGGAATCGAAAAAGTCGATGGAACCGCTTGCCGCGCTGCCGGAGACGGCCGCGGCAGGCACCAGGAGGCCTGCCACGAGGACACCGCAAATTGCGCTCACACCAAGGAAAAGAAGGATCTTACCCAGTGTGGTGGCAGTGTCGAATAAGGGGTTCTTGCGAGTCGCCATGTTTTCCACTTTACCGGCAAGGGCTACGCTTTCTTTCATGACCAAATGGGAGTACGCGACGATTCCGCTCATTATCCACGCCACAAAGCAGATCCTGGACCAGTGGGGAGAGGACGGCTGGGAGCTCGTCCAGGTAGTCCCCGGACCTGACGGCAACGGCCTTGTCGCCTACCTCAAAAGGGAGAAGCAGTAGCATGAGCACCCCCGCAGAAGCCCAGTCCAGCGCCGCAGCGGCGCCCGTATCCGCCGTCGAGCAGCGCCTCGCGGAACTCGGCATCACCCTGCCCGCGGTCGCCGCCCCGGTGGCCTCCTACGTTCCCGCCGTAGTCTCCGGAAGCCATGTCTACACCTCGGGCCAGTTGCCGTTTATTAACGGCAAACTCGAAGCTACGGGCAAGGTGTCCGCGGGCACCGAAGGGTACGCCGACGAGCCCACCGTTTCCCCGGAGGACGCGCAGCGCTTCGCAGCGGTCTGCGCCGTCAACGCCCTGGCCGCCGTCAAGAGCGTCATCGGGGACCTGGACCGGATCACCCGGATCGTGAAGGTGGTGGGATTCGTCGCTTCGGATCCCTCGTTCACGGGCCAGCCCGCCGTCGTCAACGGTGCCTCGGAACTGCTGGGCCGCGTCCTCGGTGACGCCGGGCAGCACGCACGTTCCGCCGTCGGCGTTGCCGTTCTTCCGCTCGACTCTCCCGTAGAGGTCGAGCTCATTGCCGAATTCAGCTAAGACCGGACACTTCCCTTGCCGCACCTCGCACGACGCCTTTTTGCACTTCCCCAAGACCTTGAAGGGGCGGCGCAAAGCTGGCTCGAACACGGCGAGCGCACCCCCCGGGCCGCGCGCTACGCCTCATCCGTAGTCCTCCTGCGTGATTCACCCACCGGCCTGGAGACTTGGCTGGGTTACCGGCCCGGCTCCTCGCCGCTGGGCGTCCTGGCGTTCCCCGGCGGGTCCCTTGACCCGGCCGACGACGACGCCATGGGTTGGCTGGGACCCTCACCGCAGCATTGGGCCGAGCAGATGGGAACGGACGACGTCGGGCTGGCCCGCCGCCACGTGGTGGGCGCCATCCGGGAACTCTTCGAGGAGACCGGCGTGCTCCTGGCCGGTCCCGACATGTCCAGCACGGTGGAGGCCACGTCCACGTCCGAGTGGATGCGGGCACGCGTGGCGGTGGCCGACCAGGAGAAGACGCTTGCCCAGGTGCTGGGCAAGCGCGGGCTCTCCCTGCGCACCGACCTGCTCAAGTCCCTCGTCAACTGGCGCAGCCCCGACTTCGCGCACCGCCGCTTCGACACCCGCTACTTCGCCGCCACGGTGCCGCTGGGCCAGGAACCTTCGCTGCTGGACGGCAAGGGCGTGTGGGGCAGGTGGGTCAACGCCGCGCAGGTGATCCAGGAGCGGAACTCCACGGCGCTGGGCGACGAGGCAGGCCAGGAGAACACGGTGGGCCGCCCGCTGGGCGAACTGCTGGTCCCGGGTTCCGAAATCATGCTCGAGAAGATGGCCGCGGCCAACGGCTGCATTGCCTACCTGAGCTACAAGCGCAAGCCCCACGTTTACCAGCCAACCCTGGTTGAAGAGGACGGCAGGCTCATGCTCGAAGTCGAGGCTGCCAAGACCGTGGCGGGGGACCACCAGCGCGAACGCTGACGCTCCACGGAGCCGGGTAAAATCTTCACCAAAGCCACACCGGGAGCAAGGGGGCGCCTTTGCGCGCAACGGTCAAGGACGTAGCGCGCCTCGCAGGGGTTTCGCCAAAGACCGTCTCGAACGTCATGAACGGCATTGTTCCGGTCAGCGGCCCCACCAGGATCAAGGTGGAGCAGGCCATGGCGGAACTGGACTACGTTCCCAACCTCTCTGCCCGGGGACTGCGCAACGGAAGGTCGGGCGTCATCGCCCTGGCCCTGCCCGATCTGGCCACGCCGTACTCCGCCGAGATCGCACACAGCGTGGTGGAGGTGGCCCACGAGCAGGGGTGGAGCGTGCAGATCGAGGAGACGGGGTCCGATCCCACGCGCGAATACGAGCTGATGTCGCGGGCGCGGTCCAACCTCATCGACGGGCTCATCCTCAACCCCGTGGTTTTGGACGAGAGTGCCGTGAAGGTGGGGGTTGCCCTGCCTCCGGTGGTCCTGCTGGGTGAGGTGACGCAGAAACTGGCTGACCGTGTATGGGTGGACAGTGTTGCCGCCGCACGGGACATGACGCTGGCGCTGGGCAGCACCGGCAGGCGCCGTATTGCCGTGCTGGGGGCCGCGGAAGGCAGGGGCTCGGCGGCGGCCGTCCTCCGCACCCGTGGGTACCAGGCTGCACTCGAAGAACTTGGCATTGGCTGGGATGACTCACTGATCATCCCCTGCGAAAAGTGGAGCCCGGATACGGCGGCGAAAGCGCTGTCCACCTACCTTGACTCGCATCCCCTGCCCGAGGCCTTGTTCTGCTTCACCGACTCCATGGCCATCGGGGCCCTCAGTGTGCTGTGGAAGCGGGGCATCAGGGTGCCCGACGACGTGGCCGTAGCCGGCTTCGACGACATCGCCGACGCCAGGTATGCAGTGCCGTCGCTGACCACCGTTTCCTTTGACAAGCGCCAGGTGGCCAGGGAGGCCTTGCGCCTCCTGACCGAGCGCATGGCCGACCGTGAGGGCCCGCAGAAGGTAGTGGCCATCGATTACCGGATCGTGGAACGGCAGAGTACCTCCTAGGCTCCTGCCCTCCGACCGGGATCCTGGCGCGGGAGCCCTAATCGAGAGTGGCGGGTCACTTTGCGAACGCTAACAATTATCCATTGCGGTGGCCATTACATCGATGTAATGTGAGGCGTGCGTCACACCGGGGGCCCCGCGGGGCATGGCTGCCCAGCATGCGGCAGCAACGGTTTGTGGCGCGGGAATGACTTTCAGCGGACCCATCCAAAGGAGTGACGGGTGAAGCAGTTTGATTTTTTCGCAGGCAGGCAGCTGTCGAGACGGCAGCTGTTGTCGGGAACCGCAGCAATGGGCAGCGTCATTGCTGCGGCGGCCCTGGCAGGGTGCGGTGGGAATGCCTCCGCAGCGGCCGCCAGGGACATCCAGTTCTGGCATCTGTTGTCCGGCGGCGACGGCATCAAGATGCAGGCCATGATCAACAAGGCGAACGAAGCCAACCCCGGGTTCAAGGTGCACCCGACCGTCCTAGCGTGGGGCCCGCCCTACTACACCAAGCTCGCCATGGCCTCGGCTGGCGGCCGGCCGCCGGAGTTGGCCATCATGCACGCCAGCCGTGTCCCGGGCTACGCCCCGGGCGGCCTGATTGAGCCCTGGGACCTCTCGCTGCTGGCAGAGCACGGCGTCACCGGCGCCGACTTTGCCCCGCGGATCTGGCAGAAGAGCCAGCAGGACGGCAAGGTCTTTTCCATCGCCCTGGATTCGCACCCGTTCATCATGTTCTACAACACGGACATTGCCCGCAAGGCCGGCGTCCTGGGTGGTAACGGGCAGCTGCAGGAGGTCACGTCCCCGCAGGGGTTCATGGCCATGGCCAAGGAAATGCAGAAGGTCACGCAGGCCCACGGGTTGTCCTTTGGCTACCTCGGCAGCGGATCCCAGATGTGGCGGCTGTTCTACACGCTCTACAAGCAGCACGGCGCGGACATGACGCTGACGCCGGGCCAGCCGATGAAGGTTGACCGGGACGCCGCCATTGAGTCGCTGGAATTCATGGCATCGCTTTTCGACGACACCATTGCGGCAAAGAGCGGCGACATCAGCACCGGCATCGCGGAATTCGCCCGCGGCGGCTCGGGCATGCTGTTCAGCGGCGTCTGGGAACTGCCGACCATGAAGAAGGCAGGCCTCCCGGTGGACGCTGCAACGATCCCCACGCTCTTTGGCACCCCGGCCGCGTACGCGGACTCGCATTCCTTCGTCCTGCCACGGCAATTGAACGTGGACGATACGAAGCGGCGCGATGTCTACAAGTTCGTCAGCGACATCCTCAAAGGATCGCTGTCCTGGGCGGAGGCAGGACACATCCCCGCCTACCAGCCCGTGGTCCAGTCCCAGGCGTATAAGGCCCTCACACCGCAGGTGCATTACGCCAACGCCGCGGACGTCATTGCCTACGATCCCGAAGCCTGGTTCAGCGGCTCCGGTTCCGACTGGCAGACCTACTTTGCCGAAAACGTCCAAAACGTCCTCCTAGGCCGCGACAAGGCAGCGGCCGGATGGGACGCCTTCGAAAAGCGCACCAACACCCTTCTTTCCCGGCCAAATCCGGTCTAACCGCCCGAGCGACAAAGGAGTCCTTCATGAGTTCTTCACCAGCAGCCCGGCGCAGGACCGGGAGCCTCGCCAGGAGCAACCTCAGCGGTTGGGGGTTTGCGGCGCCCTTCCTGGCTTTCTTCGTCGTCTTCCTGGTGTGGCCGGTTCTTTACGGCATCTATATGAGCCTCACCGGCAAATCCCTTACCGGAGCCAACGACAGCGTGATCGGTTTCGCGAACTACGCCGAAGCCTTCGCCGATGCCGACATGTGGCGTTCGCTCGGCAACACCCTCTACTTCACCGTCATCAG
This sequence comes from Arthrobacter sp. Soil761, assembly GCF_001428325.1. Taxonomy (NCBI): domain Bacteria; kingdom Bacillati; phylum Actinomycetota; class Actinomycetes; order Micrococcales; family Micrococcaceae; genus Arthrobacter; species Arthrobacter sp. Soil761. The sequence continues at coordinate 22,554 of NZ_LMSF01000029.1, forward strand.
CACGGTCCCGCTTGTGCTGGTCGCTTTGGTGATGGCGGCACTGCTCAACGCCGGCCTGCCGGCGCAGTGGCTGTGGCGCCTGTCCTACTTTGCCCCGTACCTGCTCGCGTCCACCGTCGTTTCGCTGTTCTTCAGCTGGATGTACAACCCGCAGCTGGGCCTCATCAACGATTCCCTGTCCAGGATCGGCATCCCCAAAGTCGCCTGGCTCAACGACCCCAACGTGGCCATGTGGGCCATCGTCATTGCCACGCTGTGGTGGACGGTGGGGTTCAACTTCCTGCTGTACCTGGCGGCCATGCAGAACATCCCCCAGCAGCACTATGAGGCGGCATCCCTCGACGGCGCCGGAGCCTGGCGCCAGCTCTTCTCGATCACCTTGCCGCAACTGGGCCCCACCACCGTGATGATCGTGCTCCTCCAGGTCCTTGCCTCGCTCAAGATCTTCGACCAGGTGTACCAGATGACCGCCGGCGGGCCCGGAGGGTCCACCAGGCCGGTGGTGCAGTACATCTTCGAAACCGGGTTCACCGGCTACCGGCTGGGCTATTCCGCAGCCATCTCCTACATCTTCTTCGGACTGATCGTGGTCGTCTCGGTCATGCAGTTCGTCATCACCCGCCGCAGGAGTGCATAACCATGGCAACCCAGACCATCAGCCGGCCCCGACCAGGCACCAACACCAGCCAGGAAACCCGCCAGCCCCGCAAGACGATGACCCCGGGCAAGATCGCCACCCTGGTGGTGGCCGCGGCCATCGCGGTCCTGTGGCTGATCCCGTTCGCCTGGGCCACCGCCACCGCCTTCAAGAGCGAGACGGATGCCGCAGCTCCGAAGGTCAGCTGGCTGCCGCCGTCGGGCTTTACTGCCGACGCATTCGTCAAGGTCTTCCAGGACGGAAACATCCCGCTTTGGACGTGGAATTCCCTCTATACTTCGGCCGCCATCACGGCCATCACCCTGGTGATCTCGGCGCTCGTGGCCTACGCCCTGTCCCGGATCGACTTCAAGGGCAAGAAGGTGCTGATGACGGTAATCATCGCCTCCATCATCGTCCCGCCGCCGGTCCTGATCATTCCGCTCTTCTACCAGATGCTCGCCCTGCACATGGTGGACACCTCATGGGCCATCATCCTGCCCCAGGTCATCCACCCGGCCATGGTGTTCGTACTCAAGAAGTTCTTCGACCAGATTCCCCGCGAACTTGAGGAAGCCGCGGTGATGGACGGTGCCAGCCGCATGAGGATCTTCACCCAGATCATCCTGCCGTTGTCCCGGCCCATCCTGGCCGCCGTCGCCATCTTTGTGTTCATCGGCGCATGGAACAACTTCCTGTGGCCGTTCATCGCCACCAACGACGCCTCGCTGCTCACCCTCCCGGTGGGCCTGCAAACCATCAAGAGCGCCTACGGCATCCAGTACGCGCAGAACATGGCGTCCGCCCTGCTCGCGGCGCTGCCGCTCATCCTCGTGTTCCTTTTCTTCCAGCGCCAGATCATCAAGGGCGTCGCGACGACGGGCCTCGCCGGAACCTGAGCCGGCACCTTCCGCCCATCCAGACCCACACCTGCGAACCAACCACAACCAAGGAGATGTCCCACATGTCCCGCGCACGGATCACCCTCGACCGCGACTTCACCATCGGCGAAGTCCCCCGACGCCTCTTTGGCTCCTTCGTGGAGCACATGGGCCGCTGCGTCTACACCGGCATCTACGAACCGGGCCACCCTGAAGCGGATGAAAACGGCTTCCGGCAGGACGTCCTCAAACTCGTCAAGGAACTCGGCGCCACCGTCATCCGCTACCCGGGCGGCAACTTCGTCTCCGGCTACAACTGGGAAGACGGCATCGGCCCCCGCGAAAACCGGCCCCGCCGGCTGGACGGCGCCTGGCACACCGTGGAGACCAATGCGTTCGGCCTCCACGAATTCGTGGACTGGTCCCGCCAGGCCGGCACAGAAATCATGGAAGCCATCAACCTGGGCACCGGGGGAGTGGACGCGGCCCGCGAGATCGTCGAGTACGCCAACCACCCCGGCGGCAGCTACTGGTCCGACCTCCGCGCGAAGAACGGCCACAAGGATCCGTTCAACATCAAGCTCTGGTGCCTGGGCAACGAGATGGACGGGCCGTGGCAGATCGGCCACAAGACCGCAGAGGAATACGGCCGTCTGGCCCAGGAAGCCGCCAAGGCCATGCGTTTCGTGGACCCGGACATTGAACTGGTGGCCTGCGGAAGTTCCAACTCCGGCATGCCCACCTTCGGCGCCTGGGAGCAGACTGTTCTGACCCATGCCTACGACGAGGTGGACTACGTCTCCCTCCACGCCTACTACCAGGAGCACGACGGCGACGTGGGCAGCTTCCTCGCCAGCGCAGTCGACACCGACTATTTCATCGAGTCAGTCATCGCAACCGCCGACGCCGTCCGGGCGAAGGGAAAGCACAAGAAACACATCAACCTTTCCTTCGACGAATGGAATGTCTGGTACCAGCGCGGCCGGGACACCGAGGACCAGCTGCGCAACGTCGCCAAGGCCGGCTGGCGCGAGCACCCCCGGCTCATCGAGGACAAGTACAACGTGACGGATGCCGTGGTGGTGGGAACCCTGCTGAACTCGCTGCTCCGCCACGGCGACCGCGTCAAAATCGCCAACCAGGCGCAGCTGGTCAACGTCATCGCCCCGATCTTCAGCGAGGAGAACGGCCCGGCCTGGCGCCAGACCATCTTCCACCCGTTCGCCCGGATGGCAGAGCTGGCCAAGGGCCAGATCCTGCGGTTGTCCGTGGACTCGGACCAGTACGCCAACAGCCGGTTTGGTGACACGGACCTGGTGGATGTCAGCGCCACCTGGAACGAGGAAACCGGCCGCGTGGCCCTGTTCCTGGCCAACCGCGGCCTGGAAGAGGCCGCGGACGTGGAGGTCAGCCTGCGGGGCTTCGACGCACGGCGGGTGGTCAGGGCGGAGGTGCTCGAGATCCCGGAAGGCGGCGACCGCTTCACCATCAACAACCAGGAAAAACCCGACCGGGTGGGCCTGAAGCCGCTTGAGGGAGCCAAGGCAACCGGATCTGAGCTCCGGCTGGGACTTCCCGCCCTGTCGTGGGCTGTGGTGGAACTGGACGTGGCGAAGAACTGACCCACGTTCCAGGCATAAAAGGTCAGGCACAAAAGGTCAGGCACAGGAAAGGCCGCCCCGAGGGGCGGCCTTTCCTGTTGGGCCTGGTTTTTGTTGGGCCTGGTATTTCTTGGTTCTGGTTTTTGTTTGTCCTAGCGGGAGCGCTGGCGGAGGCGCTGCATGTCCAGGATGACCACCGCGCGGGCTTCGAGGCGCAGCCAGCCGCGCTGGACGAACTCGGCCAGGGCCTTGTTGACCGTTTCGCGGGAGGCGCCCACCAGCTGCGCCAGTTCTTCCTGCGTGAGCTCGTGGGCCACCAGGACGCCGTCGGTAGCCGGCCGGCCGAAGCGGTCCGCCAGGTCCAGCAGCGCCTTTGCCACGCGGCCGGGGACGTCGGAGAACACAAGGTCCGAGAGGGAGTCGTTGGTGCGGCGCAGGCGGCGGGCCAGGGCCTGCAGCAGCTGGGCCGAAACCTCCGGGCGGGTGCGCAGCAGGGCGTTCAGGCTCTCGTTCTTCAGCCCGGCCAGCCGGGTTTCGGAGACCGCGGTGGCGGTGGCGGTGCGGGGGCTGGGGTCGAACAGCGCCATCTCACCAAAGAGCTCGCCCGGGCCGAGGATGGCCAGGAGCGATTCACGGCCGTCGGGCGAGGTGCGGCCAAGCTTTACCTTGCCGGAGACGATGAAGTACAGCTGGTCACCCTGGTCACCTTCGCGGAACACCGAAGCGCCGCGGGACAGGTCCACCTCGGTGAGCTCGTCCGTCAGCAGCCGGAATGCGTCGTCGTCGAGCGTGGCGAAAAGGGGTGCTCGGCGCAGTACCTCGATGTCCATGAAATCTCCTGAGTAAAAGTATCGGCTGTGGCGCTTGTGCCATTGTTTCAGAATTTTCAACGTTCTGTGACGAACTTGGCAGCCGAAACGCCTGCGGGCAACCGAATGCAGGTCTGCCGGAGGGCGGTGCACGCCACAGAAGATTGTCAGCGTCCGCCACTAGAATGGGGGTTCAACTGTAAATAAGGAGCCTTTGTGGTCGGCCTGACTGTCCTGGACATCGTCCTGATCCTGGCGCTGCTGTCATACCTGATCTATGGCCTCCGCAACGGGTTCCTGGTCACTGTCGGCGGCCTCGCCGGGTTTGCTGCCGGTGCCATCGCCGCATTCTTTGCCGTCCCCCTCGTCAGCACCTTTGTCGAGGACTCCGGGTGGAGGCTTACCGCCATCATCGCTGCCGCCGTCGTGCTGATGGCCGTGGGACATGGCCTGGGCACCACGGCCGGGCGGCAACTGCGCGGCGTGGTGCGGATCCGTCCCTTGCGGGCGGTGGACCGGCTGGTGGGCGGGGCGTTGAACCTGGTGGTCTCCGCGCTGGTCATGTCCATGCTGGCGTTCAGCGTCAGCTCCCTGGGCGTGCCTTTCGTGTCCCAGCAGCTGGCCGAGTCCAAGGTGATCCGCTTCATCGACGGGCTCACCCCCACCCCCGTCAAGGCCACCATGGCGCAGCTGCGGTCCACCGTGATCGGCAACGGCATTCCCACGTTGATCGAAGGGCTGGACCAGGGCCAGGCGGTCCAGGTGCCCAACACCAGCACCAACACTCCGGCGCTGAACAAAGCGGCGCAGTCCGTCCTGAGGATCGCCGGCACTGCCTACGAATGCGGCCAGAACCAGACCGGCAGCGGCTTCGTGGTTTCCCCGGACCGCGTGGTGACCAACGCCCACGTCGTTGCGGGCGTGTCGCAGCCGGTAGTGGAGATGCCCGACGGCGGTGCGATGCCCGGCCGCGTGGTCTACTTCGACACCAAGCGGGATCTGGCGGTCCTGGCGGTGGACAACCTGCCGTCCCGGCCGCTGCCGCTGAGCCGCGACCTGCCCGGCGGCAGCCAGGCCGCGTTCGCCGGGTACCCGCACGGCGGGCCTTTCCAGTCCAAGCCCGCCACCGTGCAGGACATTGCCACGGTCCTGGTCCCGGACATCTACGGGAACAACCCGTCCCCGGAGGACATCTACCGCCTTGCCGGGGACGTGCAGCCGGGAAACTCGGGCGGCCCGCTGCTGACCACTGACGGCCAGGTGGCCGGGGTGGTCTTTGCCAAGGCAACCTCTGACGCCGAGGTGGGGTTCGCCATCACCATGAACGATCTTGACCCGGTCGCGGAGCAGGCACCCGCATTGTCCACACCCGTCTCCTCCGGGCAGTGCATCCAGAAGTAGCGGCTCCCGGCTACAGGACCTCGGCCAGGTAGTCGATGGCAAGTTTGTAGCCGAACACCCCGGCACCAACGATCACCGCCGCGCAGACCGGCGACAGGTAGGAGTGGTGCCGGAATTCCTCGCGCTGGTGCACGTTGGTGATGTGCACCTCGACGGCGGGCACCTGCACCGCGGCCAGGGCGTCACGAAGAGCAACGGACGTGTGCGTGAAGGCGCCGGCGTTCAGGACAATGCCCACCGCGGTGCCCCGGGCGGCGTGGATGGTGTCCAGCAGGACGCCTTCGTGGTTGGACTGGACGCACTCCACTGCGAAACCGTGCCGCTCTCCGGCGGAAGCGGCCAGCCGCTCCACATCGGCAAGGGTGGAGGTGCCGTACTTCTCCGGCTCCCGCGTACCCAGCAGGTTCAGGTTGGGGCCATTGATGACCAGGATGGTGCCGCGGCCGGCTTCGACAGTGGAGGAGGCTTCAGTCATGCCTGCAAATCTATCGGTTGGCCCTGCCCGCCGCGCATTCTTACGTCCGGATGCGCGGCGGGCAGGGGGTCCGATGGCTGTTTAGAGGGCCGTCGCCTTCAGCAGCAGGGCATGCTCGGGGTTCAGCACCGGCATCGGCAGCCCTACCTCCGCGAGGAAACGGCCGTTGGCAACGGCTCCACCGGCAAGCCACGCCGGCGGTTGCGCCTGGGTGAAGGTGTGCGCGTAGTCGGCGTCCTCCTGGACGGGGGCGAGGACCTCAATCCGGTAATTCCGCTCCGGCTCCAGGCCGGGGAGGCCCATGCGTCCGGGCTGCTCCGCGGCAGAGGTGCGCGTGCCCACAACGGCGAACAGGGCCGCCGTCGTGCTGTCCGCGATGGACCCGTCCGCCACCACGCCGTGCAGCAGGAAGGCATCATCGGCGACGTCCGCGTGGACCCGGCGGCCGCTGTGGATCAGGTCCCGGTGTTCCTTGTACAGGCCCACGATGCGCCGAAGTTCGTCGCGCTCCTTGCCCTGGACGCTCCGGACGTCCCATTCCATGCCAAAGTGGCCGAACAGGGCGGTGATGGCCCGGAAGGACAGGTCGTGCGTGCGGGCGGTGGTGTGCGACGTGGTGGGGCCGATGTGGCTGCCCACCAGCTCGGGCGGGACCACCGCGCCGGTCCAGCGTTGGATGGTCTGCCGTTCCAGCGCATCGTTGCAGTCCGAGGCCCAGATCCGGTCGGTCCGCTCCAGGATGCCCAGGTCCACGCGCGCGCCGCCGGAGGAGCAGCTTTCAATCTCCACGCCGGGGTGTGCCTTGCGGAGCTCGTCGAACAACCGGTACGCGGCGAGGGTCTGCGCGTGGACGGAAGGGGCGCCGGCGTGGCCGTGTTCCACGAGGTCGCGGTTCTGGTCCCACTTCAGGTAGCTGATGTTGTTGCCGGACAGGAGCCCGTCGATCCGGTCGTAGATGTACTGCCACGCGTCCGGGTTCACCAGGTCGATGACGTGCTGGTTGCGCCACTCCAGGGGCAGCCGGCCGCCGTCCTTGTGTGCCTTCGCCGACGGGCCCACGATCCAGTCAGGGTGGGCGCGCGCGATGTCCGAGTCAAGGTTGACCATCTCCGGTTCAACCCACAGCCCAAACTCCATGCCGCGGGAGGTGACGGCGTCGATGAGGGGGGCCAGGCCGTTGGGCCACAGGGTTTCGTCCACGTACCAGTCGCCCAGGCCTGCATGGTCGTCCCGGCGGCCGCGGAACCAGCCGTCGTCGAGCACGAAGCGCTCCACGCCGAGGTCGGCGGCCGATTCCGCCAGTTCGGTCAGGATGTCCAGGTTGTGGTTGAAGTAGACGGCCTCCCAGACGTTGAGGACGACGGGCCGCGGCTTGCCGGCGGGCAGGCCGGTGGACGCGGCGGGCAGGACATGGTGGGGACGGGAGCGGAACCAGCTGTAGAACGCTTCGGTAATGCCGTCCAGGCCGTGGTCGGAGTAGGCGGCGAACAAAGCGGGGGTGGTGTAGCGGGCACCTGGTTCAAGGATGACTTCGGCGGGACCCAGCAGCTCGGAACCGCCGATCATGGTCCGGCCGTCGCCGATGGTGTCGGCGAACTGTTCATGGTTGCCGCTCCAGGCCAGGTGGGTGGCCCACACCCTGCCGTGCCGGTTGCCGAAGCCCTTGGTGCCGGCGGCGAACAGCAGGGAGGAATCGTGGCCGGTGCGGCCGTGCCGGCCGGTGCGAACCCAGGTGCCCTGCTGGATGGGGCGGCGCTGGGGATGCCGCTCGCGGCACCAGCGCCCGGTCAGGTCAAGGAGTTCGACGGCGTCCGGTGCCACGGGCAGGACGGTCGCCAGCTCGTCCACCTGGAAAGGCGTGGTTCCCTCATTGGTGATGGTGTGGCGCAGTTCCAGCAGGCCGCCCGCATGAAGCGCAAGGGACGTGGCGACGCTCAGGCCCGTGTCGCCGTCGGCCTGCACGATGGTGGCGCAGGATCCTTCGGTGCTGACGGAGGTGACGCGGAGGCGGGAGGAGAAGTCCCGGCCGGCGCCGCTGTCCGTGATCCTGTGGCCACGCAGGGCCGGGCGCCCGCGCCAGGCCGAGGAAGCCTGGGGGAGGAGGCCCGCGGGAACGCGGACGTCGATCGACGAGGGCGGCACCGCAGCCGTGAGGATGGCCAGGTCCGGCAGGTCTGCGCCCAGCTCGGCGCCCCAGTGGATGACTTCGGCCTCTCCGCTGTCGAAGCTGATCACCAGGCTGGTGCCGGCGGAACGGAGGTGCAAGGGATCCATAGGGAAGTCTCTTTCAGTGTTCAGGGATTGCGTCGTCACGAACGCGCAAAAGGAAAATCACGGGAAGGGGAGGCCGGGTGCCGCCGCCGCGAGGAGGGGACGGCGGCACCCGGCCGGGTGGCTGCGACCACATACGCAGCCACGTGCGGGGGTTACTTGAAGAGGGCGTTGACCTGGTCGTTGGCGGCCGTCAGGGAGCTGGCCTTGGATTTGCCGGAGACCACGGAGTCCATGGCCGGCTTCATGATGCCGTCAACCTTCGCGGCGTTGTCAGCGATCGGGTAGAGGAACGTGGTGCCGTCCTTGACCTGCTGGCTGAAGGGGGTGACGTCCACGCCCTTGGCCTTGAAGGCTTCCACGGCCTTGTCTGCGGAGGTCTTGATGGCGGGGAAGACGACGGCCTTGGAAGCCACCACGTCCTGGCAGGCGGCGGAGCCGAGGTATTCGACCCACTTGATGGCGGCTTCGGGCTTCTTGGTGCCGGCGTAGATGGAGTCCGCCAGGCCGTTGTACATGCTGGCGCGCTTGCCGTTGACACCCACCGGGGTGGGGGCGATGCCCACCTTGACGTCCTTGTAGCCGGTGTACTGGCCGATCATCCAGGAGCCGTTGGCGTTGATGACGGACTTGCCGGCGGCGAAGGTATCGGCCATGCTGGCGCCCACCGTGGTTTCGAGCTTGGGCATGTAGCCCTTCTCCACCAGCCCGGCGAACCAGTCGATGCTTTCCTGGAACTTGGGGTCGTCGTAGTTGAAGTGCTTGCCCCACGGGTTCTTGTCCGTGTGCGTCCAGCCGGTGGTGCCGGTCAGGTAGCTCCATTCGGTCTGGCCCTGGCCGGAACCGGAGCCGTTGAGGCCGAGCCCGTAGACGGCAACGTTGTTCTTGTCGAAGCCGGGCTCGTCGCCGCGCTTGCCGTTCTTGTCCACGGTCAGGTGGGCGATGGTCTTTTCGTACGAACCGCCGTCCTTCGGATTCCACGTCAGGTTGGCCATCTGCTCCGGGGTGACGCCGGCGTCCGCGGCAAGTTTGGTGTTGTAGAACAGCGCGATGGTGTCCCAGTCCTTGGGAAGTCCGTAGCGCTTGCCGTCCTGGCCCACCCAGAGGTCCGCCAGGCCGGAGTTGTAGATGCCGGTGTCGATGTTGTCCTTCTTGATGGCGTCGTCCAGGGCGAGCAGCTGCTTGTTCTTGATGAATTCGGGGTACTTGCCCAGGTGGTCGGTGAAGACGTCCGGGGCGGTGCCTGCCACGAATCCGTTGGTCAGGGTGCCCCAGTAATCGTCCCAGCCGCGCTGGGTGACCTTGACGGTGATGTCCGGGTTGGCCTTGTGGAAGTCGTCGGCGCACTGCTTGTAGGCGGGGAGCTGGTTGGCGTCCCAGAGCCAGTAGTTGAGCTCGCCCTTGCCGGCTTCCGCGGAGCCGCCGCCTCCGCAGGCGGAGAGGGCCAGGACTGCTGCCGCAGCTGCTGCGAGGGAGCCGAGTGCTTTCTTGTTCAGGTTCATGGGGGTCCTTTCAGGGTGCTTCCGGGCAGGCCGCCGTGGCGCGCGCCGGGAGGGGGAATTTCGAGGGAAGGGGTGATTACTTGATGCCGGAGAAGCCGATGGAGTTGACGATTTTCTTGCCGAAGACGGCGAACAGGATCAGGACGGGAAGGGCGGAGACCAGCGTGGCCGCCATGAGGCCGGACCAGTCCGGCGCTCCCTGCGGCGATTGGGACTTGAACACGCCCAGGCCCACCGTGAGGACGCGGACGGACTCCTCCTGGCCCACCAGCAGCGGCCAGAAGTACTCGTTCCACTGGCCGATGAAGGTGAGCAGGGCCAGGGTGGCGATGGGGGCGGCGGCGTTTGGCAGGATGATCTGGAAGAAGATCCGAAGGTGCTTGGCGCCGTCGAGCATTGCCGCTTCCTCCACCTCGCGGGACATGTTCAGGAAGAACTGCCGGAGGAAGAAAATGGCGAACGGGGTCATGAAGATGTAGGGGAGTACCAGCCCCGCCATGGTGTTGAGCAGGCCCAGGTTCTTGATCAGGAGGAAGTTGGGCAGCGCGGTGAAGATCGGCGGCACCATCATGGTGGCCAGGAACAGGCTGAAGACCAGGTTCCGTCCCCGCCACCGCAGCCGGGCGAAGGCGTAGGCGGCCATGGCGCTGAAGAACACTGCGCCGGTGGTGGTGATGGAGGCAAAGAGCACGGAGTTGCGCAGGTAGATCCAGAAGTCGATTTGCGCGCCGGATCCGCCCTGGGCCACTGCCTCTTCGGGGGACTGCAGGCCGAAGACGCGCTGGAATGCGCCCAGGCTGAATTCTGCGGGCAGCAGGTTGGTGGCGTTGCCGGCCAGCGCCCCGTTGGTGGACAGCGCCGTCCGGAGGATCCAGTAGAAGGGGAGGACCGAGACGGCAACGGCGATGGCCACAAGGAACCAGGCGGCGGTGCGGCGCCAGTTGAACGGACGACGGCGGGTGGCGGGCCGGGCGGGTGCGGAGACTTTTGCGGTGGTCATGGAAGTGTCCTTAATCCAGGTCTGATTCGTTGCCCTTGAGGAACTTCATCTGGATGAAGGCCACCAGGGCGAGGATGACGAAGAGGATGACCGCCAGGGCGGAGCCGTAGCCGAAGTCCGATTCCGTGAAGGCCTTTTGGTAGATGTAGAACTGCAGCACCCGGCTGGCATTGACGGGTCCGCCCAGGGTGGTGACGGCAACGGTGTCGAACACCTGGAAGGAACCGATGACGGTGACGATCAGGACCAGCGCGAGCACCGGGCGCAGCAGCGGCATGGTGATCTTGCGGAATGTTTGCCAGGGTGAGGCGCCGTCCAGGTTGGCCACTTCGTAGACGTGGCTGGGAATGGCCTGCAGGCCGGCGAACAGCAGCAGGGCGGTGTAGCCCATGTGCCGCCAGGTGTTGATGAGGGCCTGGGTGGGGATGGCCCATTCCTCGCTGCCGAAGAATGCCACCTTGGGCAGGCCGATGGCGTCGATGAAGTAGTTGACGATGCCGATCTGGTAGTCCAGGAGCCAGAACCAGAGGAGGGCGGCGATCACGTTCGCCATCAGGTACGGCAGCAGGAGCGCGCCGCGGATCACGGTTGATTTGGCTACCCGGTGCATCAGCAGGGCAAGCCCCAGCGCGAGCGTGGTCTGGAGGAGGATGTTGATCAGGACGTACTGCCCGGTGACAGCCAGCGCATTCCAGAACAGGGGGTCCTTGGCGATGGCCTCATAGTTGGCGGCACCGATCCACGTCGGGTCGCCGAGGATGCTGTATTCGGTGAAGCTGAGGTAGATGCCCCGCAGGGTGGGCACCAGGTAGAAAACGATAAATCCGATCATCGCCGGGGCTATGAAGAACAATGCGATCTTCAGGTCGCTCTGTCCCCGGCGCTTCAGCGGCCGGTGCGCTGCGTGCACTGCCGGGCTGGCGTTCCTGGTAAGGGTGGTCATCGTCGACCCTTTCCTGAGTGTGATGGAAGTAACAGGCTGGAAAGAAATCTACACGAGTAGATATTGGACGGCAAGGGCTTATTTCAATGTTTCAAAACCAGGGCAATTACGCCAGTGACTGGATATTGACTCGAGTAGATGCGGGTGAAACACTCGGAGAAACTTCAATCGGAAGGCAAACAATGACGTTCTCCATCGGCATCGTGGGCGCGGGCCAGTTCGGCAGCCAGTTCGCACACCTGTTCAACCTGCATCCCGGCGTCAGTGCGGTCTATGTTGTGGACGAGCTGCCGGAGCGGGCTGAATCCGTGGTCCGAAGGCTGGATCTTGCCGGCGTCGTGCCCGACTTTGACGCCCTTCTGGCCTCCGACGTCGACGCCGTGGCGGTCTTCACCCAGCGCTGGACGCACGGACCCCTGGTGGAGCGTGCTCTCCGCGCCGGCAAGCACGTCTACTCAGCCGTGCCCATGGCGGTTGCCGAAGAGGAGATCGCCCGCATCATCCAGGCCGTCCGGGACACCGGCAAGGTGTACATGATGGGTGAGACCAGCTACTACAACCCCGCCACCGTGTATGCCCGCGAACAGCAGGCGGCCGGCAGGTTTGGCCGGGTCTTCTACTCCGAAGGCGACTACGTCCACGACATGGACCTCGGCTTTTATGACGCCTACCAGTACAGCGGGGGCGAGCGGTGGAAGGAGACGGCAAGCTACCCGCCAATGCTCTACCCCACCCATGCGATCGGCGGGGTGCTGGGGGCCATCCCGGCGCACGCCGTCAGCGTCAGCTGCGTGGGCGTCAAGGACCAGCGGGACGACGGGGTATTCGACAAGGACGTCAGCATGTTCGGCAATGACTTCTCCAACGCCACGGCGCTCTTTGAACTGAACGACGGCGGCGTGATGCGCACCAACGAGATGCGCCGCGTGGGCTATCCGTCCCACATCCGCGAATCGCGCTTCCGGTTTTTTGGCACGGAGGCAAGCTTTGAACAGCTCGCCAGGGTCACCGTCTGGCAGGACAAACAGAATGTCCACGACATCTCCGAGCAGATGGAAACCCGGCCCAGCATGTCCCTGGACGATCCCTCACTGGCCAACGTGGCCCCGGAACTCCGGGACGCATTCGTGTCGGGACTCGCTCCCGTCCACGACGCCGGACGGTTGCCTGAGGAGTTCCGCGGCGCACCGAACGGGCACGAGGGAAGCCACCATTTCCTGGTGGACGACTTCGTCACGGCGGTCAATGACGGCACACTGCCGCCCGTGAATGCGTGGGTGGCCGCCCGCTTCACCCTCCCGGGTATCGTGGCCCACCAGTCCGCCCTGCAAAACGGCGTACGGCTTCCCATCCGTGACTTTGGGGATGCGCCGGGTATGAGTGGTTAGCATGGACAGCATGACTTCCCCGGCCGCGCAGGCCTCCCGCGGCGGCCCGGTGACCCGCAAGGATGTGGCGCGCTATGCCGGCGTCAGCACCGCCGTCGTCAGTTACGTGGTCAATGGCGGACCCAAGAAAGTGGCGCCGGCCACCGAAGCCAAGGTCCAGGACGCCATCCGCGTCCTGGGCTACCGGCCCAACGCCGCCGCGCGGGCGCTGAAGCTCGGCTCAAGCGAGACCCTGGGGCTTATCGTCCCGGACATCTCGAACCCGTTCTTCTCACTGTTTTCGCACGCCGTGGAGGATGCCGCCGCAGACCTGGGGTACGCGCTGGTGTTGAGCAACTCGGACGGAAACCTGGCCAAGGAACGCCGCAACATCCGGAACCTCGCCGCCCGGCAGGTGGACGGCGTCCTGCTGGCCAGCGTCCTTTTCGAACCCGATCTCGAGGCGCTGGAAACGGCGGACATCCCGTCCGTGCTGCTCAACCAGGAACGTGACGCCCCGGGCTTCAACAGCATCGGTGTGGACCTGGCGGCCGGAGCCAGGATCGCGGTGGAACACCTGATCAGCCATGGCCACACCAACATCGGCCTGGCCATGGGAACCAACGTCTCCGGGGAGACCGACGGCCGTGAAGTAGGTTGGCGGCAGGCGCTCCAGGAAGCTGGTCTGCCCGAGGGGCCCATTGCCTACAGTGCCTTCACCCGGCCCGGAGGGTACGTGGCCGGGCAACGCCTCCTGGCGTCAGTGAACCGGCCAACGGCCGTCTTCGCCACGTCCGATATGCAGGGGATTGGACTGCTGCGGGCCATCCATGAAGCGGGACTGTCTGTTCCGGGCGACATTGCCGTGGCGTCTTTTGACGGCTCGGCCGACTCTGAATACTCCTGGCCGCCGCTGACCACCGTTGAGCAGCCGGTGGCGGCCATGGCGGAGGCTGCCGTGGCGGCACTCGTTGGAGCCAGCCGGGGGGAGGACCCGCGGCACCGGATCTTTCCCACCAAACTGCACGTACGCCAATCCTGCGGCTGCCCCTAGCCGGCCGACTGCATGGCGGGCAGGCGCAGCCTGGTCCGCTCCTGTAGGACCCGCCGGGCCTCCGGGCCAAGTCCGGAATCGCTGATGACCTCATCCACGTCATCCAGGGCGGCGATGGAACTGATGCCCAGCATTCCCCATTTGGTGTGGTCGGCCAGCACCACTGTCTTGCGCGCTGCTGCCATGAAGGCCCGGTCGGTTTCGGCTTCGAGCAGGTTGGGTGTGGTGAAGCCCGCCTCGGCATCCATCCCGTGGACGCCCAGGAACAGCACGTCCAGGTGCAGTTGCTTGAGGGCGCCCGTTGCGATGGGCCCCACCAGGGCGTCTGAGGGCGTGCGCTCGCCGCCCACCAGGATCACGGTGGAGGAGTAACGGGCCGAGCCGGACGAGGCAGCGTGGTGGAAGAGGTCCGCGATCCTGACAGAGTTGGTGACCACCGTGATCCGCGGCCCTCCAACCAGTTCCTTGGCCAATGCCCACGTGGTGGTGCCGGCACCCAGGCCGACCGCCATGCCCTCGTGGACCAGGGCGGCCGCCTCCACGGCGATGGCGCGCTTCTCCGCGGTCAACTGCGTGGACTTCAGCTCGAAACCGGGCTCATGCGTGCTTGCATCCCCCGGCAGCTTGGCGCCGCCGTGGATTCGTTCCAGCTTGCCGCCCTCCTCGAGCAGCTCGATGTCCCGCCTCACCGTCATCAACGAGACGCCAAGCTGGGTGGCGAGGTCCGAGACCCGGACCACCCGCTCCCGCTGGACGGCATCCAGGATTGCTTGGTGTCGGGCGGCAGGCAGCATGGAGGCGGATCCTTCAACGCGGGTGGCAAGGGTGCTCCCAGCATACGGCGACGGCGCCTCCCCGGCTGGGGAAGCGCCGTCGCCGTATTGCTACTTCCGGAGGCTGGCCGCGATCTGCTGCATGATCGTGGGGTCGGACAGCGTGGTGGCGTCGCCCGGGTCGCGGCCTTCCGCCACGTCCTTGAGGAGCCGGCGCATGATCTTGCCGGACCGGGTCTTGGGCAGTTCGGGCACCACCAGGATGTTCTTGGGCTTGGCAATGGGCCCGATTTCCTTGCCCACGTGGTTGCGCAGCTCCTGTACGGTGGCGTCGCCGTTGTTCACGGCATCGCCGCGGAGGATCACGAACGCAACCACGGCCTGGCCGGTGGTTTCGTCCGTGGCGCCCACGACGGCGGCCTCCGCCACGGCGGGGTGGCTCACCAGGGCGGATTCGATTTCTGTGGTGGAGAGCCGGTGCCCGGAGACGTTCATGACGTCGTCCACGCGGCCCAGCAGCCAGATGTCCCCGTCTTCGTCCTTCTTGGCGCCGTCCCCGGCGAAGTACATGTTTTCGAAGCGGGACCAGTAGGTGTCCTTGAACCGCTGCGGGTCGCCCCAGATGCCGCGCAGCATGGCCGGCCAGGGTTCGCGGATCACCAGGAAACCGCCGTGGCCGTTGGGGACGGACTCGCCCATTTCATCCACCACATCCACGGCGATACCGGGCAGCGGCATCTGGGCGGAGCCGGGCTTGGTGGCGGTGACCCCGGGAAGCGGGGCGATCATCTGTGCGCCGGTTTCGGTCTGCCACCAGGTGTCCACGATGGGCGCCTTGTCGCCGCCGATTACCTTGCGGTACCACATCCAGGCCTCGGGGTTGATGGGCTCGCCCACCGAACCCAGCACCCGCAGGGAGGAAAGATCGTACTTCGCCGGGATCTCCGCGCCCCACTTCATGAAGGTGCGGATGGCGGTGGGAGCGGTGTACAGGATGGAGACCTTGTACTTTTCCACGATCTCCCACCAGCGGCCCTGGTGCGGGGAGTCCGGCGTGCCCTCGTACATGACCTGCGTGGCGCCGTTGATGAGCGGGGCGTAGGCGACGTAGGAGTGGCCGGTGACCCAGCCGACGTCGGCCGTGCACCAGTACACGTCCGTTTCCGGATGCAGGTCAAAGACCGCCCTGTGGGTGTAGGCGGTCTGGGTGAGGTAGCCGCCGGTGGTGTGCAGGATGCCCTTGGGCTTCCCGGTGGTACCGGACGTGTAGAGGATGTAGAGCGGGTGCTCCGAATCGTGGCCCACTGCGGTGTGCTCTGCGCTGGCCGTCCCCACCGTGTCCGCCCACCAGTGGTCCCGGCCCTCGTGCCAGTCCACGTCCTGGCCGTTGCGCTTGACCACCACCACGTTCTGGACCGTGTGGCCATCGTGGGCCAGGGCATCATCGACGGCCGGCTTCAGGGGGCTCGGCTTGCCTCGGCGGTAGGTGCCGTCGGCGGTCACCACCAGCTTGGCTTCGGCGTCGTCGATCCGGGACCGGAGGGCCTCCGCCGAGAATCCACCGAACACCACCGAGTGGACCGCGCCGATGCGTGCGCATGCCAGCAGCGTGATCACGGCCTCCGGGATCATGGGCAGGTACACCGCAACCCGGTCACCCTTGGCAACGCCCAGGGACTCGAAAGCGTTGGCCGCCTTCTTCACTTCCTCGGTCAGCTGGGCGTAGGTATAGGTGCGGGCGTCGCCGGGCTCGCCCTCGAAGTAGATGGCCACGCGGTCGCCGTTGCCGGCCTCCACATGCCGGTCCAGCGCGTTGTACGCCGCGTTGATTTCGCCGCCAACGAACCACTTGGCGAACGGCGGATCAGACCAGTCCAGCGCCTGTGTGAAGTCCTTGGACCACGTCAGCAGCTCCCGGGCCTTCTTCGCCCAAAACGCGGGCCGGTCGGCGTTCGCCTCCCCGTACTCGGCGGCGGTGACAACGGCGTCGGCCGCGAATTCCGGGGAGGGTGGAAAGGCCCGCGTCTCATGCAGCAGGTTCGCGAAGGCGTCGCCCTGGTGGCCTTGCTGTCCTGCCGGCTGGGCGGAAGCGGACGGAACGGTAGCCGTGGAGCTGGGGGTGTCCTGGGACATGTGAACCTCATCATTCATCGATCTTTGCCGCGCGGGACGCCGCCACCGCATTGGCCCGCCGATCGCACGGCATTGGGCTCCAGCCGGGGGCGGGCATACCGCAAAGAGCTGTTCCGGAACCAAGCCTAATGCTTACGGTGCATCCGCTGTGTGCCCCGTCACATAGGCGGCCATGAGCGGCATTTTTTATGCGGTGAATGGTCTCTTCATGACTCGCCAGGCACCGCCGGAGGCCTGCCCCAGCTAGTGATCGGCCGGGCCGTTGACTAGGCTGAGATGGAATTGTGACTTCACTTCGGACCTCTCCGGCCGGGCGCAAACAGCGCCTTGCCGGGCCCGGACCGCATGTCAAGACGGCACAGTTTTCGGGTCCGGACCGGGCCCGGTGCCGCCACGCTAAGGAGAGCAGAATGAACCAGCAGAGTTACGGCCAGCGAACGGGTCCGGACACCAAGGCAGGGCCAGGAGCCTCCGGGCCTGCCGTGGGAGGATCCGCGCACGCGACACCGGCCGGCAACGCCGCCAAGGGGCAGGCTGCAGGGCAGAAGGCCGGCTCCGGGAAGATCGACCCGAACGCCAACCAGGCGGTCCTCGGTCCGTTCACCGTGCGCGACCTGGCCGTCTTCGCAGGCACCCTGATCCTCTTTGTCGCGTCCCTGCTTCCCCTCTTCGGCGCCCGGTACAACCTGTGGAACCTCAACAACCTGTTCTTCCTGGGACTGGGCATCGTCCTGCCGCTGATCGCCAGCGCACTGTTCGCGGCGCGCCGCCTGGCACCCGCCACAAGGATCCGCGTGGGGTCGCTCTCGATCGACCAGTTCGCCTCCGTTGTGGCCTCCTTCGCCCTGGCCTTCTTCTTCCTGTCCGTTGCAGGCGGCTACGTTACCAGCCTGCTGGTGGGCCTGATCGGCTCGCTCGTCCTCTTCGCCGCCACCGTGCTGGGCCGGTTCCTGCCGTACCTTTCCGGTGACTTCAAGGACCGGCCAGAGACGCCGGCGCACATTGTGGCCCGCGAGGCCGCGGTCCCGCTGCGGAAGCCGCGCACCCCCAAAGCCCCCAAGCCGGAGTCCGGCTCCAACCAGTCAAAGGGCGGCTTCAAAGGTGCCACCCTGTTCGGTGGGGCCGGTGCAGGTTCCTCCGCCGTCGAGCCGGGATCTTCCAGCCCCAACCCTGCGCCGGCGCGTTCCACCCACACGCCCGCCACTGCCGCCGTCCCCGTGGCCAATGCCGGGGCTGCCGTTGCAGGGACCGGCGCTGCAGCTGCCGGCGCTCCAGCTGCGGGCACCGTCGCGGGTCCGGCTGCCTCGACCCCCGCGGCGCCAACCGCCCCTGTATCAACCAGCCCTGTATCAACCAGCCCTGTATCATCCACCCCTGTATCAACCGCCCCCGAAGCCGCTGACCGGGATGCCGGCACGCCGCATCAGGACGCCGGCCCGCCCACCCAGGCGGCCGACGTCGTCCGTCCTGACTCAACCCCGGCCCCGGCAGCCGAGGAGACCCAGCACGGTGCCGTCCCCGCCGCGGGCGCTCCGCAGGCAGCGTGGGAGCCGCCGGCCGCCACCGCTGTCCACCAGCAGGTCCGTTCCGAGCAGCCCATCGGCGCGACGGTGGACCCGTCCACCCGCCATGACGAGACCGACGGGCAGCCCATCCATGAGGCTTTCTGGTTCGCCGTCGCCCAGCACCGCACCGCCTACGACCCCCGCACCGGTGCGCCTGCCTTCGTGATCGAGCCCGGCGGCTGGGTACTGGCGCTTGAGGACCGGGGCCACGAATTCCTGGTCCAGCACACGGACGGACGGCTGGGCGTCCTGCGCGACCTCAGCAACATCGAGCGCGGCTGACGCCGTGGCCGGGCCACGCAGCAAGAACGGGCAGGCCGCGGGGATGCCCGTGGTCTCGTCCGAATCCGTCCTGGCGCTGAAACGGCGGGCACGGCGCATCCACCGGGCCCTGGCCGAAAAATATCCCTACGCCCACGCGGAACTGGACTTCCGCAACCCCTTCGAACTGCTGGTGGCCACCGTGCTGTCCGCCCAGACCACCGACGTCACGGTCAACCAGGTCACCAAAGTGCTGTTCGCACGCTGGCCCAATGCCCGGTCCCTGGCCGAGGCGGACCCCACGGAGCTTGAAACCATCCTCAAGCCCACGGGGTTCTTCCGCGCCAAAGCGAGGAACGTCCTGGCGCTGTGCACCCGCCTGGTGGATGACTTTGACGGCGAGGTCCCGGGGCGGATGGAAGACCTGGTCACCTTGCCCGGGGTGGGCCGCAAAACCGCCAACGTGGTGCTGGCCAACGCCTTCGGCATCCCGGGCATCTCCGTCGATACCCATTTCGCCCGGCTGGCCAAGCGGTTTGGGTGGACCCAGTCCGAGGACCCTGTGCAGATCGAACAGGACGTGGCGGAGTTGTTTGACCGCAGGGACTGGACCATGCTGTCCCACCGTGTGATCTTCCACGGCCGCCGCGTCTGCCACGCCCGGAAGCCCGCCTGTGGTGCCTGTCCCGTGGCTAATTGGTGCCCGAGCTATGGCCTGGGGGAGACCGACCCCGTCAAAGCAGCCAAGCTCCTCAAGTATGAACTTGCGCCCGGCAGCGAGGCGTTGCTGGAGCAGTACCTGTCTGAACAGCAGCGGGCTGCGGAGATCCGGATGGCCTCCCAGGCGAGGGCCACGTGAGCGCAAGGGAAGACCTGGCCGCGCTGGTCCAGCGGGCGGAAGCCGGGACGGCCGGGCCCCCTGATCCACGCTGGGCTGCACTGACAGTAGATGCCTCCCGCGCCCGCAGGGCCGCGGTCCTGATGCTTTTCGGGGTGCTCGACGACGTCCCGGCCGCGTCCGGCAAGCCACTGGCGCCGGCGGATCTGGACGTCCTGCTCCTGGAGCGCGCCCACACCCTGGGTTCGCATCCAGGGCAGGTGGCGTTTCCCGGCGGCAGCATCGACCGGGGCGAAACGCCGGTGGCGGCTGCGCTTAGGGAAGCCGAGGAGGAAACCGGACTGGACACCGGCGGGGTGGAAGTCCTCGGCACGCTCCAGGAACTGGGCCTGGCGCACAGCAACTTCCTGGTGACGCCGGTGCTCGGATGGTGGCACTCGCCGTCGCCGGTACGGGTGGTGGACTACGCCGAATCCGCCCAGGTATTCCGCGTCCCGGTCAGGGACCTCCTGGACCCGGACAACAGGGTGATGGCCACGGTCCACCGCGCAGGCCGCACGTTCGACAGCCCTGCCTTCACTGTCAACGGCGTGGTGGTGTGGGGCTTCACCGGCATTGTGCTGAGCGGCCTCTTCGACCAGCTCGGCTGGTCCGTTCCATGGGACCGCACCAGGCTGCACCCGATCGGGGTCTAGTTTTCAGGCCTGCTGGTGGCGCAAATCCACCACGATTCCGGTGGCGGCATTCTCGCGCATGGCGTTGATCCCGTCGCGGAGCAGGCTGAGGGACCTGAAGGTTGGTGACACCGCAACGATATTGCCTTCGGCGTCGGTCAGCCGCAGCCGGTACGACTCATCGCCTGCACGGTGAATTTCAAATCTTCCCGCCATGGACGGGGACCTCCCTGGTATGCGTCGTTGCATCAGCGTGTGGACCGGTCTGCATCAGCCCCGCTTCGACTGTAACGTCCGTCACCGGGCGCGCATAGCTACCGCCGGGTAGATTACTTATCGTCTCGACGACAGTAAAAGAGGCAGCACGGGAGGCCCTCCGCCCTATTTGGCGAGGTCGTAGGAGTCCACCACGGCCATGCTGACGGGGAACTCCACGGGGATGGGACCGAACAGCAATTCCTTGGCGGCCTTGGCCGATTCCTCGATTGCCGCGATGCAGGCATCGACGCGGTCCGAGGGCGCGTGCACCATGACTTCGTCATGCAGGAAGAAGGCGAGTTGGGCCCCCACAGGTCCGCCGCTGCCGCCGGTTCCTGCCGGCCGCAAGGCGCGCAGCCGCCGTCGCAATTCTGCCAGCCAGCAGGCCGCCCAGTCCGCTGCCGAGCCCTGGACCACGAAGTTCCGGGTAAACCGCCCGCGGGACCGCGCGATCGACTCTGCCCTCCGCTGCTCCTCCGCCGTGGCCGAGCGCTGGCTGAGGAACCACTGCCCGGACGGCGGAGGGCTGCTGCGGCCCAGCCTGGTGGTGACCGTCCCGCCCGCTTCGCCCGCCCGTGCCGCCCGCTCCACAAAGTCCACGGCACGCGGGTAGATGCGGGCCAATTGCGGCATGAGGCGGCCGGCCTCGCCGGAGGTGGCGCCGTACATGGCGCCCAGCAGGGCCATCTTCGCCTTGGCCCGGTCGCCGCCAAATCCCTTGGCGGCGATCCCGGCGTACAGGTCCTGGTCCCGCGCCGCCTCAGCCATGGCCGAGTCCTGCGCCAGGGCCGCCAGGACGCGCGGCTCCAGCTGCGAGGCGTCCGCAACGATGAGCTTGTGGCCAGGGTCGGCGTGCACCGCGCCGCGGACCTGGCGCGGAATCTGCAGCGCCCCGCCGCCGCGGGATGCCCAGCGGCCCGACACCACGCCTCCCACCACGTATTCCGGGCGGAACCGGCCGCCGTCCACCCACGCGTCCAACCAGGACCAGCCGTTGGCGGTGTGAAGGCGGGAAAGCCTCTTGTACTCCAGCAACGGCTCGATGGCGGGGTGGCTGGACTCCCTCAGCTCCCACTTGCGGGTGCTTTTGACCTCGATCCCGTTGCGGTGCAGGGCGCGCATCAGGTCCTGCGGGGAGTCCGGGTTGAGCCCGGGTGAGTTGAGCATGACGCGCAGCTCCGCCGCCAGCGCCTCCAGTTTCACGGGACGCTGCCCGGCGGGCGGGCGGGGTCCCAGATGGCCGGCCAGGATCTGTTCGTGCAGGTCTTCCCGCCAGGGGACCCCGGCGTGCTGCATCTCGGCGGCCACAATAGCTGCCGCCGACTCCGCCGCGAGCAGCAGCTGGAGGCGGTTCCGGCGGTTTTCCTCCGTGCCCACGCCTGCCAGCGCACTCTGTTGGGCTGCGTATTCGGAACGGAGTTCCTCGAGCGGCGCCCCCGGCGGCGGCCCGGTTGCGGGATCATCGAACAGCGCGCCCTGGTCTGCAGGGGGACGCGGCGGCTGCAGTGACTTTGGCGGAAGAGCGGGATCCTCCACCGGTACCCTGTCAGTGTTCCGGGCGTAGTCGGTGTGCGCGCTGAACTGCGAGAAGGCCAGGATGTTGCCGCACAGGGTGAGGTCGTAGCAGCGCTCCACCTCCACCCCGGATGCGAGCAGCGCCGGATACCAGTCCTGGGTCCGGTGCCATATCCAGCGGGGCGGTTGGCCACCGGGGCGCCGTGCCTCCAGTTCGCGGACGACGGCGGCAAGGTCGGTGAGTGCCACAACGCGGGGTTCGGGATTGGCCGGCTGGGCGAGGCCCGCCAGCGTCAGTTCCTGGAGCGCCGCGCCGCGGGGGTGGGCGGCGAGCAGCAGGTACATGTTCCCATTGTGCCTTGTTGGAGGCTGTGCCTCGTTGGAGGGTTGGGCCTTGTTGAGGTGTCCGCGCTGCAGGTTGTCCACATACGGGACTTGCTCCCTTAACCAGGCCGCACCGCCGCGGCAGAGTGGCTCCATGAGCAGGCACCAGCTGAACGCATCCACATCCGGTCCGGGACCGGCCTCCGGCTCCTCGTGGCGGCCAACGAACACGGCGCCACCATCCCGCGGGGGTCCTGTTGCGGACAGCGGGGAAGCGTCCGAAGCCGCCTGGCTGCCGGAGCATTCAAGGCCTGTCGGTTCAGGGCTAAGGGGTTCAATGCCTGGGGGTTCAATGCCCGCCGGGATTCGGCCGGATGGTGCAGGAGAGGTTCTGCTGGTGACCTCCTCCGGCGTCCTCCGTGCCGAAGTGGAGCGTATTGTGGCAGCCGCCGGCGCGCACCTGCACGTTGTCCCGGACGCAGTGGAGGCAGGCCGCTACTGGGAGGCGGCAGCTGCCGTCCTGGTGGGCAGTGACGTGCGTGAACTGCCGCCCCGGCGCAGCACGCCTGCGGTCATGGTGGGCCTCGACGGCGAGGGCGACAGCCTCTGGCACCTGGCGGCGGCCCTCGGGGCAGAGCGTGTTGCCGTACTGCCGGATGCCGCCGCCTGGCTGGCTGACCATCTGAGCCGGTCGCGGTCGCCGGGCCCGGGCGGAATGGTCCTTGGCATCACGGGCGGTTGCGGCGGTGCAGGAGCCACCACCGCCGCCATCTGGATAGCGCAGGCGGCAGCAGGGCTGGGGGTACGGGTCCTGCTGGTTGACGGCGACCCATGGGGTGGCGGCCTGGAGCTGGCGCTCGCAGCAGAGGAAGCCCCCGGGCTCCGATGGCCGGACCTCGCCGAGGCCAGGGGAAGCATCGACCCCCTGCAGCTCTCGGATTCCCTACCCGTTGCGGGAGGCTTTTCCTTCCTGTCCTGGCCTGCCACACGGGAGCAGACCCTTCCCGTCGCCGCCGCAGCCGCAGCAGGTGTGCTTGATGCTGCGCGCCGTGGCTATGAACTGGTCCTGCTCGATGTGGGAAGGGGGGCAGAGCCGCTCCATACGGTGGCCTGGGACTGCGACCGGATCATGATGGTGGTACCCGCACAACTGAAGGCAGCAGTGGCGGCCGTACGCCTGATGCAGGAGCTTCCGCCGGTGGAGGCGGCCCTGCTGGTGCGGGGCCGGCCGGGCTCCGCGCTGGACAGTTCGCTGATCGCTGACGCCGTGGGGCTGCCGGTCCAGGGCCGGATACCAGAAGTCCGCGGCGTCGGCGGAGCCATGGAATCCGGCCGGCTGCTGGACCTGGGGAAGCGCCGGAACATCCGGCGCTTCGCTGCATCTGTGCTCGATTGGCTTGGCGATGACCTGCCGGCTGGAGAGTTGGCATGAGCCCGGCGCCGGGTAATCCGTCGGCTCCGGCCGGGAAAGCGGGCAGCGCAGCGGGGCCGGGAGGCCTGGGCTCACGGCGCAGCGTCCGCATCCTGGAAGCAAACCAGGCCGGCCGCCTGACGCGCAGCAGGGGAAGCGCCGGCAGCGGCAGGACCATCGATTCAGGGCTGCTGGAATCCGTCCGCGAATCGATGATGGCAGAGGCCGGTGCCGTGACGCCGTCACGGGTTGCCGCGGCAGTCCAGGCCACCGGCAAGCTGTTGGGCACCGCAGGATCCCTTGCCGCCGTAGAGCGGATCAGTGCCGAACTCAACGGGCTGGGGCCGCTGCAGGAGCTCACCCGGGATCCCGCCGTCACCGACATCTTCGTCAACGCTCCCCACTCCGTCTGGGTGGACCGGGGCCGCGGCATCGAGCGGGTCCCCGTCCTGTTCGACGGCGAGGCACAGCTGCGGGCGCTGGCCTGCAGGCTCGTCGCTGCAGGCGGGCGCCGCCTCGATGACGGCTCGCCCTGTGTCGATGTCAGGCTCGCCGGCGGCTACCGTGTCCATGCCGTGTTGCCGCCGGTTTCCACGTCCGGGACGCTGCTGAGCGTCCGGATCCGCAGGGAGAAGGTCTTCAGCATGGAGGAGCTGCGCACCGGGGGCATGTTCGGCCCGGGAGTGCAGGCGGTGCTTGAGAAGGTCGTGGACAGGAGGCTGAGCTTCCTGATCAGCGGTGCCACGGGTTCCGGGAAGACCACGCTGCTGTCTACGCTCCTGGGATTGTGTGCGGCGGAGGAGCGGCTGGTCCTGATCGAGGATGCGTCCGAACTGAATCCTGTCCACCCGCACGTAGTCGCGTTGGAATCACGGCACGGAAACCTCGAAGGCGGCGGGACAGTGGACCTGGGGGAACTCGTCAGGCAGGCACTTCGCATGCGTCCGGACAGGTTGGTGGTGGGCGAGTGCCGGGGCGCGGAAGTCCGCGAGCTCCTTACCGCGATGAACACCGGGCACAGCGGCGGTGGAGGAACCATCCACGCCAACACGGCAGCAGCAGTCCCCGCCAGGCTCAACGCCCTGGGCGCGCTCGCCGGGCTGGGACCCGAGGCTGTTCGGCTCCAGGCTGCCAGCGCCCTTGACGCTGTGATCCACGTGGGCAGGACGTCCCGGGGGAGGGAAGTCCTTTGCATCGGACTTATCGGCGACGGCCCGGAGGGGCTGACGGTGGTGCCGGCGGTTGAAGAATCGGGGGTGGCGGGTCCCGCATGGCCGGCGCTGGCTGCCCGTTTGGGAATGGACTCCGGGGTCACCCTGTGACGATCCTCCTCATCGGAGTCCTGGGCGCCGCTGTGGTGCTGCTCCTGAAGCCGCCCCTGGATGCTGCGTCCAGGTTGCGTGCAGCAGGCGGCAGCAGCCAGAAGGCACCGGGATCCCGGCAGGGCCGGATACTGCGCTGGGGCAGCGCAGGCGGACGGGGCCCGGCGAAAGTGCGGGGCCCTGGACTGACCCTGGTGGTGCAGCAGCTGGCGGCGCTGCTCAGGGGCGGCCGGACACCCGGGCGGCTGTGGGACGAGCTGTGGTCCGTGTACGGCACGCCGCAGGACGGGCAATGGCATGACCACGCGGCGCTCCCATCCCCAGCGCTGTCAGAGGGTTCAACTGCCGTCCTGGCTTCCGCACGCGCGGCCGCGGCAACCGGAGCCCCTGTCTCGGAGGCCATCCGGCGTGCGGTTTCCACGGCGTTGCCTCACAGGGACCGGGAGGCCAGGACCTGGTCTGAGCTTGCTGCCTGCTTTGACATAGCCGAAGCCAGTGGATGTCCGCTCGCCGACGTGCTGACCCGGTTCGTGGCCCAGCTGGAAGCGGAGGATGATGCGGATGCAGCCAGGCAGACCGCCCTCGCCGGCCCCAAAGCCACGGTCCGTCTTTTGACCTGGCTTCCATTGATGGGTCTTGGACTGGGTGCTGCCCTGGGCGTGGATCCATTGGCCACCCTGCTGGGAACACCCCTGGGACTGGCCGCATTGTTCAGTGGCGCGGTGCTCACGGCAGCAGGAAGGGCGTGGTCCGCCAGGCTTGTTGCGGCGGCCGCAGGGACAGGAGTGCCATGACCCCGGGTTTGGCTGCAGGCTTTGCACTGTTCCTGCTGCTCGCCGCAAGTGCCTGGCTTGCCTGTTCCGGCTTTAAACGGTCGCGTCACCGGCTCCGCCACCTGTTTCATGCCGTCCCGGGGGCGCAGCAGGTGGCCGAAGCCGAGTGGCCCGCAGGGGGCCGCGGCGCAGGCCTGAAGGACACTGCCATGATGCTCGAACTCGTGGCGGCGATGCTGGATGCCGGAGCCGGCATCGGGCGATCGCTCGAACTGGTGGCTGCCTCGGCCGCGCCGCAGTACAGGGACTCACTGCGGCCGGTCGTCTCGGCGCTGGCCATCGGGGCCGACTGGGAAACAGCGTGGCGCAGCTCCGCCGTCCGGCTCCCCGAAATCCTGGAGCTCCGGGATGCGCTGGGCTTCGCCGCGCTCACGGGGGCGCCATCGTCTGCAATCCTCTACGCCCAGGCAGCAAGGCTTCGCCGGGAACGGTTCCGGGCCGCGGAAAAGCGGGCCGCTTCGCTTGGCGTGAAGCTGGTGGTTCCGCTGGGCCTGTGTTCACTCCCTGCCTTTATCTGCTTTGGCGTCGTCCCCGTGCTGCTTGCCCTGGTTCCCACCGGGTAACCTGCCGCTGCCGTGGCCACCGCGAACGCCGATCCCTTCCTCCACAACACCGGGACGGCCCACCTTTTCCACTTAGCGCATCCCCTCCCTTACCTGCTCCCGCTGGGCGGGGAAGAGTCAAGACAGCCGGGAAACCACCGGAAACCAATGGAAAGGAAAACCACATGTCCATCCACCACCGCCGTCACTACACGGCAGGAACCTCCGCGCCCGCGAAAAAGGACGGCGCCCCGCGCAGCACCAGCAGCATCCCATCCGCTTCCGCCCCTGCCTTGGGCCCAAAGACTTCCCTCCCGGAGGCAGGCAGGATCGTCGAACTCCACCCTGGTTCGGGAAGTCTCCGGCCCAAGACATGGCGCCCCACGGGGCTGCTGGGTTCCCAGGCCGGCATGGCCACCGCGGAATATGCCATTGCTACCCTGGCCGCCGTCGGGTTCGCCGGGCTGCTTGTGTTCATCCTCCGCAGCGACGAGGTACGTGGTTTCCTGCTCAACCTCATCCGCACCGCGCTGGCGCTGCCGTGACACCCCTGCCGGCGGGGCTGCGAATTCAGGGACCCCTCACGGCCGTCGTCGGCAGCAGCGCCGGCGGCAACGATGACCGGAAGACGGCGGACGCCGGTGCAAACGCCCGCGGCGCGGTTACCGCAGAGTTCGCCGTGGCACTGCCTGCCGTACTGGCATTGCTGGCCATGCTGCTTGCAGCAGCCGCCGCGGGGATGACGCAACTGCGCATCGAGGAGGGAGCCAGGGCCGGTGCCAGGGCGCTGGCCCGGGGCGATGACACCGTGGCAGTGGAACGGACGGTCCGGACGCTCGCCGGCGGTACGGCGGCTGCGTCAGTTGCTGCAGACGGCGAGTGGTTCAACATCACGGTCACGGACCGCGTGCCTGGGCCATTGGGAGCATCCATCCCGTGGACCCTCACCGCGCGTGCGTCAATGAGGAGCGAAACAGCCGGGACGGGAGCCGGCATCGGCGCCGGTGCCCTCAGGGGCTCCACGCATGGCCAGGCCGCCAAATGATGGCCGATGCCGGACGGCCCCACACTGCCGCCGCCAGGCGCCACACCACCAAGGGCAGGCGCGGGGCGGGAAGGCCTGACGGCCGCGAACGCGGTTCGGGCACAGTCCTGGCCGCAGGGCTGGCCCTTGTGGTCATGACGGCCATGGCCGTCATGCTGCTGCTGGCCCAGTCCGCCGTGCTGGCCAGCAGGGCGGCAGCGGCTGCGGACCTGGCGGCCCTTGCCGCAGCGGATGCGCTCCGCGGCATCACCACGGGCGAGCCCTGCAGTGTTGCCGCCGAGGTCGCCGCGCGGCACGCCGCCACGGTCCTTAGCTGTACCGAGGGCGCGGGCCAGACCATTGAGGTGCGGACCCGGCTCGGCGAGCGCCCGCTGCTGGGAGCCGCAACCGGACATGCCCGGGCAGGGCCGCCGCCATAGCGATGACGCCGGCATCGGGCGTCAGCTCCTCGCCTCCACATCCACACGGGACGTCTCGGAGGCATCCTTGAGCAGGACATCCAGCAGGGTCACCGCGGCGGCCTTGTCCAGCGGATTGTTCTTGTTGCCGCACTTGGGGGACTGCACGCAGGACGGGCAGCCGGACTCGCACTCGCAGGCCTTGATGGCGTCCCGGGTTGCCGCCAGCCACACCATGGCCTTGTCGAAGCCCCGTTCGGCAAACCCCGCCCCGCCGGGGTGCCCGTCATACACGAAGATGGTGGGCACCCCGGTGTCCGCATGCAGTGCCGTGGAGACCCCGCCGATGTCCCAGCGGTCGCTGGAGGCGACGAGGGGCAGGAGCCCGATCGCGGCGTGCTCGGCGGCGTGGAGGGCACCGGGGAACTGGGCTTCGATGAGGCCGGCCCCCGTCAAGGAACGGTTGTCCACCACGAACCATACGGCCTTGGTGAAGAGCTCCCGGGCACCCAGCTCAAGGGGCTCCTCACCCAGGACTTCGTTGGAAATCAAGGCCTTGCGCTGGAAGGAGACAACCTGCGTGGTGACCTTCACATCGCCGAAGTGGACGGTTACATCGCCCCATTGCATGGTCCGCACCGTGTCCAGGACCTCGATCTGGGTCACGTCCCGTGCTGTGGTGTAGTAGTCGGGGTTTGCCCGGCGAACCATGACACAGTGGTCGTCTTCGTTCAGGTCCTCCACCACGTAGGTGTCGCCCTGGTGGACGTATACCGCGCCCGTGTGGGCCTGGTAATGGGTCTGGGGCGAGTCCATGGTCCCCAGCAGCGAGCCGGTCTCGGCGTCAACGATGCTGACCGGACCGCCGCCGTCGGCCCGGAGATTGACCATGGCCGCGGCGCTTTGCGAGTGGGTCCAGAACCAGCCGGCGGGACGCCGCCGCAAATATCCCTGCGCCACCAGACGGTCCAGGAGCTTTTCGGCAGTTCCGCCAAAAAGGTCCAGCTCCGCCGGTCCCAGGGGGAGTTCCGCTGCCGCGGCGCAGAGGTGTGGTCCCAGCACATAGGGGTTGGACGGGTCGAAGACCGTGGCCTCCACCGAGACATCGAAAATCGCCTCCGGGTGGTTCACCAGGAAGGTGTCCAGCGGATCATCGCTGGCCACAAATGCGGCGATGGCATCCTGGCCCGCCCTGCCGGCGCGGCCAATCTGCTGGAACAGGGAAGCCCGCGTCCCGGGCCAGCCGGCCACCAAGACCGCATCGAGACCGGAAATGTCGATTCCCAGCTCCAGGGCGGACGTGCTGGAAACGCCCAGCAGCTGGCCCGACCGCAGCGCCTTCTCCACCGCGCGCCGCTCTTCCGGAAGGTATCCGGAGCGGTAGGCGGCCACCCGCTGCGGGAGGCTGGGGTCCACCTCGTCAAGGAGCCGCTTGGTGATGGCGGAGATGGTCTCGGCGCCGCGGCGGGATTTGATGAAGGCAATGGTCCGGATCCGGGCGGACACCAGGTTGGCGAGCAGGTCAGAAGTTTCGGCCACTGCCGTCCGCCGCTCCTTGGCCCCGTTCTCGCCCCGGACCTCGGTCAGCGCCGGTTCCCAGAGCGCCACGGTGGTGGCCCCGTGGGGCGAGCAGTCCTCGGAGACCGCTTTCACGGGGGCGCCGATGAGGCGTGAGAAGGAGACATCAGGCTCGGAGGCGGTGGCGGAAGCGGCGATGAAGACCGGTTCGGGGAACGAGGTGCCCGCGCCGTAGTACGCGCAGATCCGGCGGAGCCGGCGCATCAGGTTGGCAACATGCGATCCGAAGACGCCACGGTAGCTGTGTGCCTCGTCCACGATGACGTAGCGCAGCCGGCGGAAGAACCCGGCCCACCAGGCATGGTTGGGAAGGATGCCGAAATGCAGCATGTCCGGGTTGGCCAGGATGAAATTCGCGTGGTCCCGGATCCACCGCCGGGCGGCCGGATCCGTGTCGCCGTCGTACGTTTCCGCCCGTACCGTGGGCAGCCTCAGGGCCCGGATGGCGTTCAGCTGGTCGGCCGCCAGCGCTTTGGTGGGGGAAAGGTAAAGGGTGACGGCACCGTCGTCGTGAATCTTTCCCGGCTCCGCCAGCACGCGCAGCTCGGAACGGTGGATCGCATCCAGCGCCGGCAACTGGTACGCCAGCGACTTCCCGGACGCGGTTCCGGTGGCCACCACAACGTGCTCCCCGGCATATGCTGCATTGGCCGCGTCCACCTGGTGCCGGTACGGCTCGCGGATGCCAAGCGACCCGTACGCCCCGAGAATGTCCGGGTGCACCCAGGCCGGCCACGGCGCGTGGATTGCCTCCCGCGCCGGGATCCTGCGGACATGACGGAGCTGTTCCGGGTCCGGGCCGCGGCCCAGCAGAGGAATCAGGGAGTCATGGGGGTTCACCCCACCATTCTTTCATCCGATGCACCGCGGCAGGCCACGGGTCACCAACGGGAACCCCGCAGCCCGGCTCCGCCGGACGGGCCGGCTCAGCTCAGCGACAGATCCGATCCGTCATGCGATGCCGAAAGCATCAGGACCCGGGCAATGGTGCTCCAGCCGAGGTGCGAATAGAGCTTCTGCCCGTCCACGGACGCCAGCAGGAGGCCGGTCCGGATGCCGCGGCCGGACGCCTGCGCCGCCAGCGCCCGCATGATCAGGCTCCCCAGGCCCCTGCGCTGGAATGCCGGCTGGGTGATGATCTTGTCAAAGACGGCGGTATCACCCACCACGAAGGCCCGGCCGCCCGCCGCGACCGCGTCCCCCGAAAGGACTTCGGCGTAATACACGCCGTCCCTTTCGTACGTGGAAAGTCTCAGGTCGTCATCGGAAAGCCACGGGTCCTCCGCGTCCTGGGTTTCCATGTCAACGATCATCATCGCCTGCGAATCCGAGGTGACATTCAGGCCCTGCCGGCCTGCCATTGCCGCATAGCGGGAGGGGTCATTGGTAAGGATGGTCAGCACCCGCGCGGGGGCTTCTGCGGTTCGGGCGGCCAGCGTGGCGAACTCGTCATCAGTAGGTTCTGAGGCGAAGACTTCCCACTCGCCGCTGGTATCAGCACGGAGTGCTGCCGGGAAGCGGCCCTCCTTGGCGGTCTGGTAACCGCGACACCCGGCCCAGCCCGCAACCCACACCTCAAGCAGGCCAGTGATGTCTTCAACCGCGGTTTCCGGACTCATGGCAAGAAGACTATTCCAGCCCGATCGCCAGCAACAGGGGGTAGGGAATCGCTTATGCAATCGTAATGAGGCCCTCCTCCGGGCGTTGTGAAGCAGGACCAGGCCGCCGCTGCAGCCGGTACCCTTAAATGCGTGGCTTTGAACAAAATTGTGCTTTTCTACGGCTTCACCCCCATCACCGATCCGGACGCCGTCCGGCTCTGGCAGCGCGCCCTCTGCGAGAAGCTGGGCCTTACGGGCCGCATCATCCTCTCCAAGGACGGAATCAACGCCACTGTGGGCGGGGAAATCGGCGCCGTTAAGCAGTACGTCAAGACCACGCGCGAATACGCCGGGTTCCGCGGCATCGACGTCAAATGGTCCGACGGCGGAGCAGAGGACTTCCCCCGGCTCAGCGTCAAGGTGCGGGACGAGATCGTCTCCTTCGGCGCACCCGGAGAACTCAAGGTCGACGCCAACGGCGTGGTGGGCGGCGGGAAGCACCTCAAACCCGAGGAACTCCATGAACTGGTGGATGCCAGGAAGAAGGACGGCGAGGACGTCGTCTTCTTCGACGGCCGCAACGCGTTCGAAGCTGAGATAGGCCGGTTCAAGGACGCTGTAGTCCCGGACGTGGCCACCACCCACGACTTCATCAAGGAACTGGACTCCGGCAAGTACGACTCCCTGAAGGACAAGCCGGTGGTCACCTACTGCACCGGGGGCATCCGCTGCGAGGTGCTCTCCAGCCTGATGGTGAACCGCGGCTTTAAGGAGGTGTACCAGCTGGACGGGGGCATCGTGCGCTACGGCGAAGCCTTCAAGGACCAGGGACTGTGGGAAGGCTCGCTCTACGTCTTTGACAAGCGCATGCACCTGGAGTTCAGCGACGACGCCAAGACCATTGGCCAGTGCGCCCGCTGCTCCGCGCCGACCAGCAAGTTCGAGAACTGTTCCAATCCCAGCTGCCGCACGCTGACGCTGTACTGCACGGAGTGTGCCGCCCGTCCCGAGACGTTGCGCTGCCCCCAAGGCTGCACCGCCGCCTGAGGACGGTGCCGCCCCGGACGCAGGTGCCAAGCCAGGGTGAGGCCCCCGCCGGGACAACCCCGGCCGTCAGAGCCGGTACACGCGGAACGCATAGTTGGCCGCGGTCCTGGCCTCCACCCTGACCGTCAGGACGCTGTCCGTGGACAGGTAGATGACGTTTTCGCGGTTGATGCCGCACCGCAGGCCCAGGTCCACCAGTGTGAGGGTCTCAGTGCGCACCGTGAAGGTCACCCGGCGCTGGCTCCTGCAGGCGATGGCCAGGGTGTAGGTTCCGGTCTTCAGGACCGGTGAGGAGATGGTCCGCACTTCCGCGGGGGCCAGGAGTCCGGCATCGGCCTGGACCACCGGACCGGTGCCGTCTGGGAGCGCCCGCGACACCCAATCGCCCAGTTCCGCCTCGCTGACCGGGTCCTGCTGCAACGGGTCACGGGTGAAGGCCGGCGCCGGGGCGGCGCTGGCGGTTCCCTGCACGGTGCCGGTCCGGGCGTCGTCGTACGTATATTCGCAGCCGGCCAGCGCACCTGCCGCAAGCACCAGCCCAAGGGCGACGGCGGCGGCGGGCTTCGGTGCCAGCGGCGCCCGTGCTCTCCCTCGGGGAAGGGGCGCGGAGATTCTCCGCACACTGGGCATAGTCAGACTTTATGCCCGCAGCGGGCGGCGGACCATAGCCCGAGCGGGCGTTATTGGGCCGGTACCAGCTGGTAGGCGTAAAGCAGCGGAGCGTCCACGCTGGAGCTGCTGATTTCTACCCGTCCGGCAGCCGGCAGGCTGATTTTCGTGGTCTCGCGCCGGCCGTTGCAGGCGGCCCCGGCTTCCGCCACGGGCTTGCCGTCCAGCGTCACCGCGAAGAAGGCCTTCCCCGTCCCGTCACAGACTGC
This sequence comes from Arthrobacter sp. Soil761, assembly GCF_001428325.1. NCBI lineage: Bacteria > Bacillati > Actinomycetota > Actinomycetes > Micrococcales > Micrococcaceae > Arthrobacter > Arthrobacter sp. Soil761. Next base: position 55,491 of record NZ_LMSF01000029.1, read on the forward strand.
CGTCAGCGTGTAGCTTCCGGCAGGCACCCTTGCGGCCGCCTGCACGATCCGGTCGCGGTTAAGGATCTTGCCCGAGTCCTGGAGCACAACGGCCGCTGAGGAGGAGGGCAGGGCCGTGGCCCGCCACTTGGGGACATCCGCATTCTCCACGGAGGTCCCGGGCGAACACCCCGCAACGGCCAGGGCGAGGACCGCGGCAAACAGAGTCCCCGGCAGCGGCCGGCGCACCGCAGCGGCTGCCATGCGGGCGCGCGGAAGGAGGGCAGGACGTGAAGGCATGGCTCCACCGTACCGCGCAGGCAGGCCGGACTAAACTTGAGCGGTGCCTAGATCCCCTCACGAGTTCACCGCCGGCAACACCCCCGACGCTCCCCGCAGCGACCTTCCCGGCCTGCTGGCGGCGCTCGCCGCAGACCTCCGCCGCCTCGATTACACGCTCGACGGCGTCGCCCGGCTGCTTGGCCCCACCGCCTCCGCGGCACTGAACCGGGACCAGATCATCCCCGCGCTGCTCGCTGCCGAGCGGGCAGTGCGGCAGGACAACCAAGCAGCGCCGCTTGCCGCCGTCGTCCGTCTGTGGCTCCTTGCCGAGCCCCAGGAACGGGAAACGCTCGACGCCGCCCTGCCGGGCACAGGCGTGGAAGGCCTCCTCGAGCTTGGGCTGGTGCAGCCCGTTCCCGGCTCGGGCCTGCTCACCGCCAAGGCCGACCTGCGGCCGTACGGATGGGACAGGAATGACGACGGCAGCGGCGGCGCCGAGCTGTGGGTGGCCAGCGACCTTGCCGCCCACCAGCAGGCCGGGGTGCTGCGGCACGACCACGTCCTGGGCATCGGGCAGGCCTCCACCACCCTGGTGCAGACCACCATCCGCCGCCACACCGAGCGCGCCCTGGACCTGGGAACCGGCTGCGGCATCCAGGCCTTCCACCTGCTCCACCACTGCCAGCACGTGACCGCCACCGACATCTCCGAGCGAGCCCTGGCCTACGCCCGGTTCAACATCCTGCTCAATGCAGAGGCGCTGTCCGTCGATCCCGACCGGCTCGAGGACCGGGTGAGCCTGCGCCTGGGTTCCCTCCTGGAGCCTGTAACCGGTGAGGAATTCGGGCTGGTGGTCTCCAACCCGCCGTTCGTCATCACCCCGCGCAGTTCCGGCGAGGATGCCGCGGACCAGTTCACCTACCGCGACGGCGGCCTCCCGGGCGATGACATCGTCGCCTCCCTGGTGGCAGACCTGCCCGGGATCCTGGCCCCCGGCGGTTCGGCACAGATGCTGGGCAACTGGGAAGTCCCGGCCGGCTCTGGTTGGGACGAGCGGCCAAAGTCATGGGTGCGGGCGGGAACTGACGCATGGTTTATCCAGCGCGAGCAGGTCAGCCCGGAACAATATGCCGAAACCTGGCTGCAGGACGCCTCGGAATCCCGGGACCGGCAGCACTACCGGGACGCGTACGCCGCCTACCTTGACGACTTCGCCTCCCGGAACGTGGCAGGGATCGGTTTCGGCATGGTGTGGCTGCGGCGCCCCGCCCACGGCGGCCCGCCCGCCATCAGCCGTTTCGAGGAAATCAGCTACCCCATCGAGCAGCCCATCGGACCCCACCTGGGTGCCGCCGTCGAACGCAGCGACTGGCTGGCCGCGCATGATCTTGCCGGCACGCACCTGCTGGTGGCCGACGACGTCACCGAGGAGCGCCACCAGCGCCCCGGCGCCGAACACCCGGGCGTGATCCTGCTCCGGCAGGGTGCCGGGCTTCGGCGCACCAACCTGATGAGCACCGAGCTGGCGGGCTTCGTGTCCGCGTGCGACGGCGACCTCACCGCCGGTCAGATCGCCGGTGCCCTGGAGGCCCTCCTGGGTGGGGCCGTGGACGCCGGCAGGGACGGGGAGGAAGGGTCCGACGCCGGATCCTTCCAGGGTGCGCTGCTCGCCGACGTGGCCAACCTGGTCCGCGACGGCTTCCTCATTCCGGCAGGGAGCCCAGCCTGACGGGAGGCCCCCTAAGACGCTCGCCGGAACCCCGTCTTTTCCACATGAATGCGCACGATTCCCCAAAATATGGTGAACTAGGCGAACATGGGCTCATCTGCCCCAGCAACCTTTTTCTGTAGGAGCACAGTGCCAAGCAAGGCCAAAACCGGCAAGAAGCTCGTGATTGTGGAGTCTCCGGCCAAGAGCAAGACCATCGCCAAGTACCTCGGCGAGGGCTTCATCGTTGAGGCCTCCATTGGTCACATCCGCGACCTGCCGCAGCCGTCCGAACTCCCTGCCGAGCTGAAGAAGACCTCGGTGGGCAAGTTCGCCGTGGACATTGAGCACGACTTCAAGCCGTACTACGTGGTGTCCCCGGACAAGAAGAAAAAGGTGACCGAGCTCAAGGCTGCGCTCAAGGACGCCGACGAACTCTATCTCGCAACCGATGGGGACCGCGAAGGCGAAGCCATCGCGTGGCACCTGCTGGAAGTGCTGAAGCCCAAGGTCCCGGTGTACCGGATGACGTTCGGCGAAATCACCAAGGAAGCCATCCAGCGCGCCATGGGCAACCTGCGCGACGTGGACCAGGACCTGGTGGATGCCCAGGAAACCCGCCGCGTGCTTGACCGGCTCTACGGCTACGAAATCTCCCCAGTGCTGTGGCGCAAGGTGGCGCGGGGACTGTCCGCCGGGCGCGTGCAGTCCGTGGTCACCCGCATGGTGGTGGACCGTGAACGCGAACGCATGGCCTTCAAGGCAGCCTCCTACTGGGACCTGACCGGCCAGTTCGGTGCCGACTCCGGCTCCTTTAAGGCCAAGCTTGCCGCCGTTGACGGCGCCAAGGTGGCCACGGGCCGCGATTTCAACGACAACGGCGAACTCACTTCCCGGAACGTGGCCCACCTCAACGAGGAACTGGCGACGTCCCTGGCGGCAGGGCTGCAGGATGCGGAGTTCCGGGTCCGCTCCGTTGACACCAAGCCGTACACCCGGCGTCCCGCGGCGCCGTTCACCACCTCCACGCTGCAGCAGGAGGCGGGCCGGAAGCTGCGCTTCTCCTCCAAGAGCACCATGCAGATCGCCCAGCGGCTGTACGAAAACGGCTACATCACCTATATGCGTACGGACTCCTCCGCGCTGAGTGACGAAGCCATCACCGCTGCCCGCCGGCAGGCTTCGGAGCTGTACGGCCCCGAGTACATCCCGCAGTCACCGCGCGTGTACACCGGCAAGGCAGCGAACGCGCAGGAGGCACACGAGGCCATCCGCCCCGCCGGCGACTCGTTCCGCACCCCGGCCCAGGTGGCCAAGCAGCTGTCGGGCGACGAATTCCGTTTGTACGAACTGATCTGGAAGCGCACCGTCGCCTCCCAGATGGGCGACGCCAAGGGTTCGACGGCGACCATCCGCCTGGGTGCCGTGGCCACCGACGGGCGGGACGCGGAATTCTCCGCCTCCGGCACCGTGATCACCTTCCCCGGCTTCCTCGCCGCCTACGAGGAAGGCAAGGACGAGACGCGCGGCGACGACGACTCCGACGAAGCGCGCCGCCTGCCCAACGTGGCCAAGGGCGACTCCCTCACCGCTGCGGACATCCAGGCCGTGGGCCATGAGACCTCCCCGCCTCCGCGCTACACCGAAGCATCCCTGACCGCGGAACTGGAAAAGAAGGGCATCGGCCGCCCGTCCACCTACGCCTCCACCATCTCCACCATCCAGGACCGCGGCTACGTCCGGAAGCAGGGCTCCGCGCTGGTGCCCAGCTGGATCGCCTTCTCGGTCATCCGGCTCCTGGAGCAGCACTTCTCCGACTACGTGGACTACGAGTTCACCGCCGACATGGAAGGCGATTTGGACAAGATCGCCAACGGCCAGGAAGCCGGCGCGTCATGGCTGCGGCACTTCTACTTCGGCGAGGACTCCGACCCCGGCCTGCTGAGCATCGTGAACAACCTGGGCGAGATCGATGCCCGGGAAATCAACTCGATCCCCATCACCGACGACATCACCCTCCGGGTGGGCAAGTTTGGCCCCTACCTGGAAAGCTCGGCGGCAGTGGTGGACCCGAAGACCGGCGAAATCGTCGAATCGGCGCGCGCCAATGTGCCCGAGGACCTGGCCCCCGACGAGCTCACCGCCGCCAAGGCCATCGAACTGATGGAGACGGCGGCGCCGGAGGAACGTGTGCTGGGCACCGACCCGCACACGGGCCACACCGTTGTTGCCAAGAACGGCCGCTACGGCGCCTACGTCACCGAAATCATCCCGGAGATGACCGAGGAACAAATTGCGGCGCAGCCGGTGGAGTACTACAAGAACGGCAAGCCCAAGCCGCCCAAGAAGCCGGTCAAGGCCAAGCCGCGCACCGGTTCGCTGTTCAAATCCATGACCGTCGAATCGGTCACGCTGGACGAGGCACTGCAGCTCATGAGCCTGCCCCGCGTCCTGGGCGAGGACGCCGAGGGCAACCTCATCACGGTGCAGAACGGCCGGTTCGGCCCGTACCTGAAGAAGGGAACCGACTCCCGGTCCATCGGCTCGGAAGAGGAAATCTTCACCATCACGCTGGAGCAGGCGCTGGAGATCTACTCCCAGCCCAAGCAGCGGGGCGCCCGCGCCGCGGTTCCGCCGCTGGCAGAGTTCGGCCCGGACCCGGTGTCCGAGAAGAACATCGTGGTGAAGGAAGGCCGGTTCGGCCCCTACATCACCGACGGGATCACCAACATCACGGTTCCGCGGGCCACGCCCCTCGAGGAACTGACGCGCGAACAGGCCGTGGAACTCCTGGCCGAGAAACGCGCCAAGGGTCCGGTCAAGCGGACCGCCACCCGCAAGGCTCCGGCCAAGAAGAAGGCAACGGCGAAGAAGTAGCCCGTGGCCGGCGCGTTTGCGCCGGCCACCGGATCGTGATCGGCTAGTCGTATGACTGAACAGCCAGCGCACACGGACCTCCAGCCGCTCAACGACCTCGAAGAGAAGCTCGCCACCGGCGGACAACCCGACGCGAACCCCGTGGACGTCATCCTGTCGTTCCTGAACAGCGAGGTCTACATCATCAGCTCGGACACGGTTGAGGGCATCGACTCCCAGGTGGAGCCCCTGGTCCTTGCCAACGCCGACGGCGACCCCGTCCTTGCCGTGTTCTCGCACCCGAGCCGGGTGGACCAGCAGTACCTTGAAGCTGCACCCAACGTGCTGGGCACCCAGGGCGCCGCCATCATCGCCAACCTTGGCGATGAACTCGGCATGGTGATCAACCCCGGTGCTGCCTATGGTTTCGAGATCAACCCCGAAGGCGTGGCCAACATCAGGCGCGACTTCAAGCGCGCTGACGAGCAATAATGTCCCCATGCGTCTAGGCGTCCTCGATATCGGTTCCAATACTGTCCATCTGCTCCTGGTGGATGCCCACCCCGGCGCGCAGCCGGTCCCGTTCGCGTCCCACAAGCGGCCGCTGTCCCTGGTCCAGTACCTGGAGCCGGACGGCAGCATCAGCGACGAGGGCCAGCACGAGCTGACCGAGTTCGTGCTGGAAGCGTGGGAATTTGCTGCCCGGCACAAGGCCGAGGACCTGCTGGCCTTCTGTACGTCAGCCATCCGCGAGGCCACCAACGGCCCGGCAGTGCTGGCCCGGGTCAAGCACGAAACCACGGTGACCCTCCAGGAACTCACCGGAAGCGAGGAAGCGTCCATGACGTTCTTCGCGGTGCGGCGCTGGCACGGGTGGGGCGCCGGACCCATCCTGAACCTGGACATCGGCGGCGGTTCCTTTGAAATGGCTTTCGGCCAGGACGAGCTCCCCGAAGTGGCCACGTCCGTGCCGCTCGGCGCAAGCCGCCTCACCCGGGACTGGCTCGCCGAGGATCCGCCGTCGGCCAAAAGCGTCAAGGAACTCCGGCGCTATATCAGGGCGACGCTCAAGCCCGCCGTCCGCGGGTTCGACGGCCTGGGCCGGGCCAATGTGGTGGCCGGCACCTCCAAGACCTTCCGCTCCCTGGCCCGGATCGCCGGGGCTGCCCCCAGCGCTGAGGGCCCGTACGTCAAACGGGAACTGCACGCCTCGGACCTGGGGATCTGGACCCAGCGGATCTCGGCCATGAGCTCGGAGGACAGGCTGCACCTTCCCGGCGTCTCCGAGGCGCGGGCCCATCAGCTCCTGGCCGGCGCGCTGGTGGCCGAAGCCGCCCTTGAGATGTTCAAGTTCAAGAAGCTCCGCATCTGCCCCTGGGCACTGCGTGAAGGCCTCATCCTCCGGCGCCTGGACCAGCTGGTATTTTCCGGTCCGCTGGAGCCGGCACCGCATGTGGCCGCTTCCCGGCCGGTGGAAGCACCGGTCTAGGGGCCCAACGCCCCCGCTGCCGCGGCCGTTAAAAGCGGAAGCACCGGGGCGGGCAACAGGAAAATGGGGGAAAACCTGTCGCCGCGCCGCCGGTGCCCTGGCAGGCATCCCCATGCCTGCCGCATCACTCGCACCCTCAATGAGGTAATAACTACGTTAGGACCGCAAGTTGTGTGCTGCCTGCGGTGAAGATGGGAGTTGCCTGTGAATGCCTGCCTCCTGCAATGATGGAGGCATGAGCAACCGAATCGCATTCCTTGGCTGTGGATCCATGAACGAGGCCATTCTTGGCGGCCTGCTGGAGGCAGGGACGGATCCCGGGGATGTGGTGGCCACTGTCCGCCGCGCGGAGCGTGCATCCGAGCTGGCCGAGCGCTACCCGGGGATCACTGCCATTGCCGGCGAGGAGGAACCTGACAACAACAGGCAAGCCACCAAGGGGTCCGCCGTCGTCGTCCTTGGCGTCAAGCCGGTGGGCATCGCGGACCTTGCCCGGGAGATCAGCCCGGCACTTTCGCCGGACACCGTGGTGGTCAGCGTCGCCGCCGCGGTCTCGATCGCCCAACTCGAGGCCGCCCTCCCGGAAGGGCAGCCGGTCATCCGGACCATGCCCAACACGCCGGCAAAACTGGGGCGCGGCGTCGTGTCCGTCTCGCCAGGAACCCACTGCAGCCCTGGGCAGCTCCAGAAGGTCAAGGACATCCTCCAGGGAGCAGGCACCGTGGTGGAGGTCCCGGAGGAGCAGGTGGACGCGCTCTCCGCCATCAGCGGGTCCGGCCCGGCCTACGCTTTCTACCTCGCAGAGGCCATGGCGTCCGCCGGGGAGGAACTGGGCCTGGACCGGGAGTTGTCCCTGTTGCTGGCGCGCGAAACGGTTGCCGGTGCGGGCCTCATGCTCGCCCAGCCCGGAGCGGACCCGGCAGCGCTGCGCAAAGCCGTGACCAGCCCCAACGGCACCACCGAACGCGCCATCGCCACCTTCGACGAACAGGGCATCCCGGCCATCATTGCGGCCGGTGCCCGCGCGGCAGCCGACCGGGCAGCGGAGATTACCAGGCAGCTCGGCTAGGGCCGCGCGGCGAACCGTTCGAGCAGGTCCACGTGGCCGGAGACGATGAGCATGTCGCGGGAGGACACCTTGGTCTCGGGCCGGGCATAGGTGAAGTCCTCGCCGGGGGACTTCACGCCCACAATGGTCACGCCGTACTTGGAACGGACCTTTGACTCGTCCAGGGTGAAACCCACGGTTTCGCGCGGCGGGTACATTTTCACGATGGCAAAGTCGTCGTCGAACTCGATGAAGTCCAGCATGCGCCCGGAGACCAGGTGCGCGGCGCGGACACCGGCGTCGGCTTCCGGGTAGATCACGTGGTTGGCGCCGATGCGGGTCAGGATCTTGCCGTGGGAGGGCGTAATGGCCTTCACCCACAGGTGCTCGATGCCGAGGTCCACCAGGTTGACGGTAATCAGCACGGAGGATTCGATGGAGGTGCCCACACCCACGACGGCGGAGCTGAACTCCTGGGCGCCGAGCTGGCGGAGCGCATCGATGTTGGTGGCGTCCGCCTCCACCACGTGGGTCAGGAGGGGCGCCCATTTCTGCACCAGGTTCCGGTCCCGTTCGATCGCGAGGACTTCCCGGCCCTGCTTCACCAGCTGTTCAGCCGTGGATGATCCGAAGCGGCCCAGCCCGATCACCAGTACAGGGGCATTGTGGGCGGGGCGCCGGGGGGCGTCTGTGGAACTAGCCAATGATCGGCCTCTCTTCGGGATAGTGGTACAACTGGCTGCGCTGGCGCAGGGCCAGGGCAGCGGCGAGGGTAACGGTACCCACGCGGCCCGCGAACATCAGCGCCGTGAGGACGTAGACGCCGGCGGGCGGCACCTCCGCGCTGAGGTTGGTGCTGAGTCCCACCGTGGCGAACGCGGAGATGGTTTCGAACAACACACGGTCAAGTGACTGGCCGCTGATGTGCAGCAGCAGGAAAGCCGACACGGAAACCAGGGTGGCGCCGGCGACGATCACAGAGATGGCCACCCGCATGCTGCCCTGCGGGATGGTCCGGCCGTAGACCTTGACGTCGGCGTCGCCACGGGCCTCGGCGACGATGGCCAGGAACATGACGGCGATGGTGGTCACCTTGATGCCGCCGGCCGTGGAGGCGGAGCCGCCGCCGGCAAACATCAGGGCATCGGTCAGCAGCATGGTGGTGGGGTCCATTTGGTTCTGGTCCACCAGGTTGAATCCGCCCGAACGCGTCATCACGGACGCGAAGAGCGCGTGGGTGATCTTGTCGCCCACGCTCATGGTGCCGATGGTCCGGGCGTTGTCCCACTCCATCAGCGCCCACAGGAACGCCCCTGCCGCCAGGAGGATCAGGGAAACCTGGATGGTGAGCTTGGTGTGGAGATTCCACTTCTTCCAGTTCAGGCCGTTCTGCTGCAGGACCATCACCACGGGGAATCCCAGGCTGCCCATGAAGACCCCCACCATGAGGGGGATCAGGATCCAGAGGTCCGTCTCGTAGGGCACGATCCCGTCCGAGTGCGGCGTGAAGCCGGCGTTGTTGAACGACGAGATGGCATAGAAAATACCGTGCCACACCGACTGCCAGAAGGGCTCACCCAGGGTGAGGAACCGGGGGACCAGCGCGAGCGCCAGGACACCCTCGATGACCACGGACGTGGTGATGACGATCCGCAGCAGGGTGCCCACCTCGCCCAGGCGCCCGGCGTTGTTCATGGACTCCGCCGCGATGATCTTGCCCCGGACACCCAGCCGCTTGCTCACCATCAGTGCCAGCAACGACGCCAGCGTCAAGGTGCCCAAGCCGCCGATGAAGATGCCCACCAGGATCACCAGCTGGCCGAAGAAGGACCAGTGGACCGCCGTCGACACCACCGTGAGCCCCGTGACGCACACCGCAGAGACCGCGGTGAACAGCGCCTGGTGGATAGGCGTGGGGGTTCCGTCAGCTGAGGAGACCGGCAGGGACAGCAGGAACGTGAACACCGTGCAGACGGCGGCGAACGCCGTCAGCGCCAGCCGTGCGGGTGTGGTGTTGGCAATGTCGTCAATGAAGTCGCGCAGCCGCGTGAGGACCCGGAGGCCCTCCCGCTCCTGCGCCGGGGGGTGCCAGGTGGCCGGCGTCCGGGGCCTCGACTGGCTCTGGGTCATGTGTGGCTTTTCCTCGGTTGTAACGGCTTCCCCCAGTAGTAAACCACTAAAGCCCGCGTCATGGCCGGGTGGGCGGCCGTGCGGGCTCGGGTAGCCTGTGATTGATGACATACCTGCCCGGCCTCAGCCAGCCCGCGCCGCCAACGATGGTGGCGTGGAGTCCTGACATGACAGCCTACAACTTTGGTCCGGGCCACCCCATGGCGCCGGAGCGGATGGACCTGACGGCCCGCCTTGCCCGCAGCCTGGGTCTGTTCGACCTGGACCATGTTGACGTCGCGGCGCCGGAGGTGGCCTCGGACGCCGACCTGCAGTCCGTTCACTCGCCGGAATACGTGGCGGCGGTCCGCCGTGTCAGCACGGACCCCTCCCGGCCGGACGAGTCCCGGGGGCTGGGAACTGAGGACGATCCCGCGTTCGCCGGCATGCATGAGGCCGCGGCACGCCTGGCGGGCGGCTCCCTGCTGGCGGCATCGCGCGTGCTGGAGGGGTCGGCCGTCCACGCCGTCAACTTCGGCGGCGGCATGCACCACGCGTCCCGGGACCGTGCCAGCGGATTCTGCATCTACAACGACGCAGCGGTTGCGGTGCAGAAGCTGCTCGACGGCGGCGTACGCAAAGTGGCCTACATCGACGTCGACGCCCACCACGGGGACGGCACCCAGAACATCTTCTGGGATGATCCCCGGGTCCTCACCCTCTCGCTGCATGAGACAGGGCTGACCCTCTTTCCCGGGACCGGGTTCGCCAACGAGATCGGCGGCCCGGCGGCAGAAGGAACCGCAGTGAATGTAGCCCTGCCTGCGGGCACCGGTGACGCCGGGTGGCTCCGCGCCTTCTACGCCGTGGTGCCGCAACTGGTGGGCGCCTTCGAGCCCGAGGTGATCGTGAGCCAGCACGGCTGCGATTCACACCGCAGCGATCCCCTGACGCACCTCAACCTCAGCGTGGACGGACAGCGGGAGGCAGCGAACGCCGTCGGGCATCTGGCCGAGCGCTACTGCGGTGGCCGGTGGATCGCCACCGGCGGCGGCGGCTACAACGTGCTGGACGTGGTGCCGCGGGCCTGGAGCCACCTGGTGGCCATCGCCGCCGGACGGCCCGTGCCGCTGCGGACGCCCGTGCCCGGGGACTGGCGGCAGTATGTGACGGAGAAGTTCGGCAGGGAGGCGCCGGCCCTCATGGGGGATGACGTGGAGCTGTGGTGGCGGTCCTGGGAAGTGGGCTTCGACCCCAACGACGCCGTGGACCGCACTGTCATGGCCACCCGCAAGGCAGTGTTCCCGCTGCATGGGCTGGACCCATGGTTCGACTAGGTTCCCTGGCGGCCGAAATAGTTGATGCCTTTCGGGGCATATGTCGCTAGGGTGGGAGGCATGGTGACAGACGACGTATTTGCCGTCATAGCGGAATCCACCCGGCGGGATATCCTGGTGGCCCTCCGGGCAGGAGACAAGGCCGTGGGGGAGCTGGTGGAGGAACTGGCGGCGAGCCAGCCCACCATTTCCAAGCACCTGAAAGTCCTTCGTGAAGCACAGCTGGTCAGCATGCGGGCCCAAGGCCAGAAGCGGTACTACGCGTTGAACCGCGGGCCGCTGGAGGGCATCGCCAGCTGGCTGGAGACGTTCGACGTCGGCCCTGGCACCAAAGCCGCCACGGCACCGCGTGGCCATCATCAGGAAATCCCGGGTCAGGCAGTCCCGGCCCAGGCGGGCAGTGCCACAGCGGGCGCTGCCCACCTGACCGAAGGCGTCGCCGCCGCGGCCCCCTCCCTGTCCCGGGCCGCCGGCGCTGCCGGGCCAGGCGCGTCGCAGACCCGGGAGGAAGTCCCGGCGCCCGTCCTGGTGCGCGAAGGCGCCGAGCTGAGCCCCGCCGTCGTGATTCCCGGCGGGACGGCCGCCCCTTTGAGCGATGACAGCGTGCCCCAGCAAATCGGCAGGACTGTTGGCCGCGCTGCCACCAAGGCCGCCGACCTGCTGGCGAACCTGCCCAACCTCCCTAAGTTCGGCCGCAAGAAGTAATCCCCGCGGAGCGGTAAGCGCAGCCTACTTGGCCAGCAGGCGCACGTGGTCCGGGGTGAGTTCGGACACCTTGCTGACGCCCAGCAGCGCCATGGTCCGCGCCATGTCCTTCTCGAGGATCTGCAGGGTGCGGTCCACTCCCGCCCGTCCGCCGGCCATCAGGCCGTAGAGGTAGGCGCGGCCGATCAGGGTGAAGTCCGCGCCCAGGGCCAGGGCGGCCACGATGTCCGCGCCGCTCATGATCCCGGTGTCCAGGATGATGGCGGCATCGGTGTTGTCCGCCGTGAAGGCCTCCTTGACCCCGGGCAGCAGGTGGAACGGGATGGGGGCCCGGTCCAGCTGGCGGCCGCCGTGGTTGGACAGGACCACGCCGTCGGCGCCGTGGTCCACTACCTTGCGGGCGTCCTCAACGGTCTGGATGCCCTTGACCACCAGCTTGCCTTTCCAGGTTTCGCGCAGCCAGTCCAGGTCCTCGAACGTGAGGGTGGGATCGAACATGGAGTTGATGAGATCGGCCACGGTGCCGGTGTAGCGGGAGAGCGAGGCGAACGTGAGCGGCTCGTGGGTGAGGAAGTTGAACCACCAGGCCGGCCGGTAGGAGGCATCCAGGACGGTCTTCACCGTGAGCGCCGGCGGGATGGTCATGCCGTTGCGGACGTCGCGCAGGCGGGCGCCGGCCACGGCAGTGTCCACGGTCACCATGAGGGTGTCGTTGCCCGCCCTGGCTGCGCGCTCGATCAGTTCCAGCGACCGGTCCCGGTCCGTCCACAGGTACAGCTGGAACCAGTTGCGCCCGTTGGGTGCGGCAGCGGCGACGTCCTCGATCGAGGCGGTGCCCATGGTGGACAGGGTGTAGGGGATGCCTGCGGCCGCCGCTGCCTGCGACCCTGCGTATTCGCCCTCGGACTGCATCATCCGGGTGAACCCTGTCGGTGCGATGCCAACGGGAAGCCGCGAGGGCTTTCCCAGGATCTCCGTACTGAGGTCGATGGCGGAGACGTTCCGCAGGATGCCCGGCCGGAACTCGATGTCCAGGAAGGCCTGGCGGGCGCGGCGGAGCGTGATCTCCTCTTCAGCCGCGCCGTCGGTGTAGTCGAAAGGCGCCTTGGGGGTGCGGCGCTTGGCGATGTCGCGGAGTTCCCAGATGGTGCTGGCCCGCTTCAGCCGCGCCTCCTTGCTGAACTCCGGCTTCTTGAACTGCATCAGCGGCGCCAGGTCCGAGTACTTGGGAATGCGGCGCTTCAAGGCTGCGGGCAGCGCGGACGACGACGGTGCCGGGGCGGGTGCCGGCGCTGCGGGGATGTCGGTGGTGTCCGGCGCCGGGGTCGCCTCAGGGTTGTTGGGCTGGATGGTATGCGTCATGGGTCCTCCTATGGTCCAACCACACTCTAGGTGATGTGGTCCAACCACATCAAGTACCATTGGCCTATGCGTACCCATCAGCTGGTCCTGTCCTGGATCGAGGACCAACTCTCGGCCGGCCGGTTGGCCGTGGGTGGAAGGCTGCCGGCGGAGCGCACCTTGGCCGAACAGCTCAAGGTCTCCCGCACATCGGTCCGCGAGGCGATCCGGATTCTGGAGGCAATGGGAGTGGTCCGCGCGGGCGTCGGGTCCGGGCCGGAAGCCGGGACGGTGGTGATTTCGGACCCCACCGCGGCGCTGGGATCCGCCCTGCGGCTGCACGTGGCCACCCAGCACCTGCCCGTGGCGGACATCGTGGAAACGCGGGTCCTGCTGGAGTCATGGGCTGCGGCGAAAGCCCCGCAGGACGCACCCGAACTTGACGGGGCGGCCGCGCTCCTGGCGGCCATGGATGCCCCGGACGGGCTTTCGGCCAGCGATTTCCTGGCCCTCGATGTCCGGTTCCACCTGGCCCTGGCCAACGCCGCCGGCAATGCGGTGGTCAGTGCCATGATGGGGTCGCTCCGGGAAGCCATCCAAGGCTACGCTGCCGAACTCACGGCCACCTTGCCGGACTGGGAAGCCACAGCGTCGCGCCTGCGCACCGAACACCACGCCATCCTCGCTGCGGTCAGGAATGGCGACGGCGCCCGGGCCGCGGAACTCGTGGCGGCCCACATCGAGGGATTCTACAAAGAGGCCGGGCTGGGCGAGGGATAAACCTGGGCGCAGCGTAGAGAAAGGCTCAGCCGTGGACCGTGCTGCGCGGCGCCTTGGCCGGCCCGGTGCTGGCCCGCACTTCCAGCCTCGGCTGGTAGCGGCCGCCCGTGGACGCATTGCCTTCCTTCCGGATCAGCGCCCGGAGCTGGTGCCAGGCCTGCTCGCCCAGTTCGGTGATGGGGACCGCGCCGGTGGTGAGGGCCGGCGTCGTGTACCTGGCGAAGGGGATGTCATCGAAGCCGGTCACGGAAATGTCCCCGGGGACGTCCAGGCCGCGCTCATGCAGTCCGCTCATCAGGCCCATTGCCACCAGGTCATTGAAGGCCAGGATGCCTGTGGCCCCGCTCGCCAGGACGGCATCCACCGCTTCGTGCCCGGTGTCGAAGTCGGAGCCGCCCTCCAGCATGGTCACCTCCACCTCGGGGTGGGCGGCCCTGAAGGCCTCCAGGCCCTTGAGCCGCATCTCATTGGAGGCGCTGCGGGGCGGGCCCGCGAGGAAGGCCAGGCGGGTGTGGCCCAATTCCACAAGGTGCCCCGCGATGTCCTGGACGCCCTGGCCGTAGTCCACCACCAAGCTGGGCACGTTCGGCGTGGAGGTGGTGCGGTTGATCAGCACCAGCGGGTGCAGCGAGGGTGCGATCTCCTCCAGTTCCGCATCGGACATGCGCGGGGCGCACAGGACCAGCCCGTCGCAGCGCCGGCGCGCCTCGCCCGCGAGGATGGACTCCTCGCTGGACACTTCGAATGAGTCCGCGATGAGCACGCGGTAACCGTCCTGGGCGGCTGCCCGGCTCAGGCCGCGGAGGATCGCCTGGAAGGTGGGGTTGGCCAGGTCCGGCACCACAATGCCGATGGTGTCCGTCTTGCCCAGGGCCAGGCTGCGGCCCACGGGATTGGGCTGGTACTTCAGTTCGGCGGCCGCTGCACGGACCCTGGCGGCAATGTCCGGGTCCACGGTGAAGTTTCCGTTCATGACACGCGAAACGGTGGCATGGGAGACTCCCGCCTTCACGGCGACATCTGCGATGCCGATCCTGCCGCTTGCCGATTTCCTGGCCATGGGGAACCCTTCGTTTGCGCCATCCGCCGGAGCTGCCGCGACCGGTTGGTGCCCGGGCGGCCGGCCGTGATGGCAACCTGCTTTGAAAGACAGCATATACGGGCGTAGGAAAGCGATTTCTATGCTTTTCCCAGCCGTTTTCCCGGACCGCCGGCAGATGTCCTGCGCCGGGAGCGAAGAAAGCGCTTTCCCTCAGCGCGGGAAATGGTTGACGAATGCCCCGCGGGGTTGGTACAACTTTTATAGACAACTGAGAAAACGCTTTCTCGCCTGCTTTTCCAACGGGTGCAGCAGAGTGCCGCCGCTGATCCACAGCCGCCGTTCCCACGGCCGTTTAATGAGATTTCGAAAGGGACCCCCATGGTCAACACAGCCGAGACGACGTCGGCCGCAGCTGCCGCCCAGGCCACTGCCAAGGACGGCGGGAAGACCCGCATCGCCCTGATCGGCACCGGTGGCCGCTCCGAGATGTACATCCGGGCCATCTTCGGCAAGCACGCCGACACCGCCGAACTGGTGGCGTTCTCCGACGTGAATCCCGGACGCGTGGAGTTTTACCAGAAGCTCATCCAGGAACTGGGCGCGCCGGGACCGGTGGCGTCCTTTGATCCCGCGGACCTGACAGCGTTTATCCAGGCCAACGGCATCGACCGGATTATTGTCACTACCCCGGACTACACCCATGCGGACTATATTGTTGAGGGTCTTCGTGCCGGAGCGGATGTCGTGGTCGAAAAGCCACTGACCATCGATGCCGAAGGCTGCCGCCGCATCACCCAGGCCGTCCAGGAAACCGGCCGGAACGTGGTGGTCACGTTCAACTACCGCTACTCGCCCCGCAACAGCGCGCTCAAGGAAATCATCCAGAGCGGCGTGATCGGCAAAGTCACGTCCGTCGACTTCAGCTGGGTCCTGGACACCGTCCACGGCGCGGACTACTTCCGCCGCTGGCACCGTGAGAAGAAGAACTCCGGCGGGCTGCTCATCCACAAGGCGTCGCACCACTTTGACTTGGTCAACTGGTGGATCGACGACGTCCCGGAGCGGGTCTTCGCTTCCGGTGGCCTGAAGTTCTATGGCGACAAGAACGCTGCCGAGCGCGGCCTTGGCCCACGCCCGGAACGGGGAACGCCCGACGCCGATGCCCCCGCCGGCGCGAAGGACCCCTTCGCGCTGGACCTGCGCGAGGACGAGCGGCTCAAGGCACTGTTCCTGGACAACGAACACTACGACGGCTACCGCCGCGACCAGGATGTCTTCACCGCCGGCATCACCATTGAGGACAACCTGGCCCTGGTGGTGGAGTACCAGGGTGGGCCGCGCCTGAGCTACTCGCTGAACGCGCACAGCCCCTGGGAAGGCTACCGGGTGGCGGTCAACGGCACCGAGGGCCGGGCGGAGCTTGAAGTGGTGGAACGCGCCGCCGTCCTGCACAGCACCGACCAGAAAACCGTCGTGGACCCTTCCGCGACCCCGGTGGAGGAAGAGGACGCCGTGCGCCGCAACGGCGAGCGGCTGGTGGTCCAGCGCCACTGGGAGGCCGCCTACGAGGTGCCGATCGTCAACGGCGAAGGCGGGCACGGCGGCGGTGACGAACTGCTGCTGTCGGACCTCTTCAACGGACCGGGCGAGGACCCCCTGGGCCGTCCCTCCGGTTACCTGGACGGCCTGCGTTCAGTGTCCGTGGGCATCGCAGGCAACCGCTCCCTGGAATCGTCCCTGCCCGTCCGGGTCGAGGACCTGGACCTCGGCGTCGACCTTCGCCGCGCCAAGTAGAGGAAAAACCATGAGCAGGATATTCGTGACCGGCGGCGCGGGCCGCCTTGGCCGCAGCGTGGTGGCGGGGCTGGCCCAGGCGGGCCATGAGGTGGTCTCGGTGGACCGTGACGCCGTCCCCGCCGGGCTCCTGCCGGCCGGCGTCGTCCAGGAGACCGCGGACCTCCTGGCGCCGGGCGAGGCACTGCGCCTCCTTCGGGCTGCAAGGCCCGACGCCGTCATCCACCTTGCGGCGATCGCGGTACCGTTCAGCGCACCCGAGGACGTCATTTTCGCCACCAACACCCGGCTCGCCTTCGCGGTCATCAGCGCCGCAACGGAACTGGGCGTTGGCAAAATCGTCACCGCCAGCAGCCCCACGGTCCTGGGCTACGGATGCCCGGCAGGGTGGCTGCCGCCGTCGTTCCCGTTGGACGAGCGCACGCCGCCCAAGCCCTGGAACGCCTACGCGCTGTCCAAGCTCATCGCCGAGCAGACCATGCAGATGTTCGCCACGGCGCAGGGAGAGAAGATCCGGTACGCGGCGTTTCGCCCCTGCTTTGTCATCTCGCCGGAGGAATGGGACGGTGCCCCCACCCAGCAGGGGCACACGCTCGCCGAACGCCTGGCCGACCCAGCCCTCTCCGCTCCGGCGCTGTTCAACTACGTGGACGCCCGGGATGTGGCTGATTTCCTGGACCTGCTGCTGCAGAAAATGGCAGACATTCCGAACGGGGAAACCTTCTTCGTAGGGGCAGCCGACGCACTGGCCACCGCGCCCCTGGCGGAGCTGATGCCAAAATTCCTGCCGGGAAGCGAAGCGCTCAGCGCCGGCCTCACCGGAACCAACCCGGCGTTCTCCATTGCCAAGGCCCGGGAACTGCTCGGCTGGCAGCCCAAGCGCAGCTGGCGCACAGAACTCAAGTCCCACCCAACCCTCAACGACGAGGCTTCCACGCTGGTTACCGCCAGCGCCGGAGGCAAGGAGACATCATGAAATTCGACGGCGTACTGTTCTTCCCCGTCACCCCGTTCACGGCCGAAGGTGCCGTTGACGTGGAACTGCTCAAGGAACACATCAGCTCCCGGCTGCCTTTCGGCCCGGGCGGCGTCTTCCCCGCCTGCGGCACCGGCGAATTCCACGCCCTCAGCATCGGGGAGGTCCGCACCGTGGTGGCGGCCGCCGTCGAGGTCGTTGCCGGGCGAGTCCCTGTGGTGGCCGGTGCGGGCGGACCCCTGGGCCACGCCCTCGCAGCCGCCCGGGCTGCCGAGGAAGCAGGCGCCGACGCGCTGCTGGTGCTTCCGCCGTACCTGGTCACCGGCCCCGCGGACGGGCTGGTGGCCTACATCGAGGCCGTGGCCAACGCCAGCAGCCTGCCGGTCATCGTGTACCACCGCGGCAACGCCAAATTCACCGCGGCGTCAATGGCCAAGCTCGCCGCCAACCCCAAGGTCATCGGTTTCAAGGATGGTCTTGGCGACGTGGGCCTCGCCCAGGAAATCGTGTCCGCGGTCAAGGCAACGGGCCGCAAGGACTTCGCCTTCTTCAACGGCCTGCTCACCGCCGAACTGACGCAGGGCGCGTACCGCGGTCTGGGCATCCCGCTGTACTCCTCGGCGGCTTTCGCCATGGCCCCGGAGATCGCCAAGGCCTACTATGACGCCTACGCTGCCGGAGACGAGGAACGGCGCAACGCCCTCCTTGAGGGTTTCTACGCACCCCTGGTACGCCTGCGGGACCAGACCCCCGGCTTCGGCGTTTCCCTGATCAAGGCGGGCCTCCGGCTGGGCGGAATGCCGGTGGGTTCCGTCCGCCCGCCGCTGGTGGACCCCACGGAGGAACAGCTCGTGGAGCTCAAGGCCATCCTGGCCAAGGGTTACGAGCTGGCCGGGCACTGATGGGCGCACCGGCGGCCGAAGCCGTCCGTACCGTTCCGCGCATCACCGGCCTGTCGACGCGGCTCCTCACCGTTCCGCTGCGCCGCAGCTGGGGCGCAGAGGCGCCGGAGAACCACGTGATCGCCACGGAGGTTCACACGGACGACGGCGGCACGGGCTTTGGTTTCTCCTGGACGCCCACCATCGGTCCCCAGGCAGTCAAGGCGCTGCTTGATCACGACATCGCCCCTTTCATCGCCGGTCTGCCCGCCACCCCCGAGGGGGTGTGGGACGTGCTCTGGAAGCGGCTGCACGAGGCCGGCGGCGGAGGGCTCACCACCATCGCCATGGCTGGTGTGGACCTGGCGCTGTGGGACCTGCAGGCCCGCCGTGCCGGGACGTCGGTCACCGGCCTGCTGGGCCAGCGGCAGGAATCAGCCGAGGTTTACGGCTCCGGCGTGAACCTGCACTACACCCTGGACGAGCTGGTGGCGCAGGCTGAACGCTGGGTTGCCGCCGGCCACCAGGCAGTGAAGATCAAGGTGGGCAAACCGGACCTCCGCGAGGACCGCGAACGCGTTGCCGCCGTCCGCTCCGTCCTGGGCCCGGACCGCAGGCTCATGATCGACGCAAACCAGCGCTGGGACCTGCCCGCCACCTTCCGGGCCCTCGATGTGCTGGCCGAATTCGGGCTGGAATGGCTGGAGGAACCCATCCGCGCGGACGATCTCTGGGCCTACCGCAGGCTCCGGAAGCACTCGCCCGTGCCCATCGCCCTTGGCGAAAACCTGCACACCATCTACCGGTTCCGCGATTTCATAGAGGCGGAGGCGGTGGACATCATCCAGCCCAACATCATCCGGGTGGGCGGCATTACCCCGTTCCGGCGGATCGTTGAGCTGGCACGGACCAACAGCATCAAGGTCATGCCGCACCTGCTGCCCGAACTGTCCGGGCAGCTGGCCCTGACCCTGGCGGAGCCCACCATGGTGGAGGACGTCGAGGAGGCATCCTTCGAACAGTTGGGGATCCTGGCCGGCCCGTCGCCGGTGCGGTTCGCCAACAGCAGGGTGGCCCTGGCGGACCGGCCCGGACTGGGCTTCCGCTTCCGGGACACCCCGCAGCCATGAACTTCCATACGACGAACAGGTACCTGACGTGACAACTGCAACGCTTTCCCTGACAGAGCTCACCGCTGCGGCCACAGCAGCAGCCAGGATCTCGGCCGCAGCCCCTGACGCAGAGCGCGCCGGCTGGCTGAACGCGGTGGCTGACGCCCTGGACGCCAATGCTGCTGAACTGGTGGACATCGCGGACGCCGAGACCAGCCTGGGTGCCCCGCGGCTGACGGGGGAGGTGGCCCGCACCACCGGCCAGCTGCGCCTGTTCGCCCGGGTGATCACCGAGGGTTCCTATCTTGAAGCGATCATCGACCACGCGGATCCCGCTGCCACCCCGCCCAGGCCTGACCTCCGCAGGATCCTCAAGCCCATCGGCCCTGTTGCCGTCTTTTCCGCCTCCAATTTCCCGTTTGCCTTCTCCGTGGCAGGCGGTGACACCGCCTCGGCCCTCGCCGTCGGGTGCCCGGTCATCGTCAAGGCACACTCAGGCCACCTGCGGCTGTCCGAACGCACCGCGGAGATCGTGGCGGAGGCGCTTCACGGCGCGGGTGCACCGGGCGGCCTGTTCGCCCTGGTCCACGGCCGTGAAGTGGGAACAGCCCTGGTCCAGGACCCCGCCATCAAGGCCGTGGGCTTCACCGGGTCCATCCCCGGCGGCCGGGCCCTGTTCGACCTTGCCACCTCCCGCCCCGACCCCATCCCGTTCTACGGGGAACTGGGGAGCCTGAACCCCGTGGTCATCACCGCGGCGGCACTGGAGGCACGCTCCGCGGAACTCGCCGCCGGACTGGCGGGCTCCTTCACCCTTGGGGCGGGCCAGTTCTGCACCAAGCCGGGCCTGGTGTTCATCCCCGCGGGGACGCAGTTTGCCGGGGCCGTGGCGGAGGCGAGCAAGGACAAGCCGGCCCTGGGCATGCTCACCAGCCGGATCGCGGAAGCCTACCCGGACGGGTTGCGCGCCTTCGCGGCAGTCGACGGCGTGGAGGTGGTCAGCGGCACCGTGGACCAGGACGCCGCCGCCAACGGCGCCGCTCCGGTGGTCTTCTCCACCACCGCCGCCAGGGTGCTGGAACGCCCGGAGCAGCTGCTGGAGGAGTGCTTCGGCCCCACCACCATCCTCATCGAATACACGGGCCAGGACGAACTGTCCGCCGTCCTGGCCAAGGTCCCGGGGAGCCTGACCGGCACCCTGCACGCCCAGCCCGGTGAGGACATCGCAGGCCTGGTGGAGCAGCTGTCCGGACTTGCAGGACGCGTCCTGTTCGAAGGCTGGCCCACGGGCGTGGCCGTCAACTGGGCCCAGCAGCACGGTGGCCCGTACCCGGCCACCACGTCACTGTTCACCTCGGTGGGCGCGACGGCGGTCCGCAGGTTCCAACGGCCGGTGGCCTACCAGGACGCCCCGGAGGCAGTGCTGCACCCGGCACTGCGTGAGGACAACCCCCTGGGCATCCCGCGCCGCGTGGACGGTGAACTGCAGCTTCCGTAAGCCAAGGGCCGGCAGGACCATCAACTAAGCCCCGGGACCCCAAGGTCCCGGGGCTTACGTGATGCCTGCAGAAGCGCCTTACAGCTGCAGCGTCACCGGCCGGTCCAGCCCATTCACGGTGGCCACAGGCCAGCGCGGGTCCACGGTGAGCACTCGAAGTCCGGATTCCGTGAGCTGTACCGTGTCTTCGATCTTGACGCCGGGGCCGGAAGGGTTCCAAGTGAAGGCCTGGTCCAGCACCACAGTGTCGGTGGCTTCGGATGTCACCCGCGGGTCACGGCCCGCGTAGCCGGCCGGACCACCCTGGTGGTGCTGCTCCCACTGGTCCGCCCCGAAACCGTGCCGCACGTAGGATGCCTGGATCTCGGCGAAAATCCTGTCCAGCCCGACTCCCGGGACGGTGGCGTCAAAAACATCCGCTTCCACTGCCGCGATGCGCGCCTCGGCGTCGCGCTCTTCCGGGGTGCCGGCGTCGAACCTGATCCAGCGGGTGATGTTGGCAACCAGGCCGTCGCGGCGGGCGCACACGACGGCCATGGCACGCCTGCCGAGGGGGGAGTGCGTGGCCAACGGGTGCCGGAAGGTGGTGCGGGAGCTGCCGTTGCACAGCAGGACCAGCGGCTCCGCGCCGGCGGCCACCACCCGGCCCGCCAGGGCCGAAACCAGCTCGAATTCCGTGGTGTCGGGGCGGGCGGCAGACAGGACATCGGTCATCATGGCGGCCAGTTCCGCGCTGAGGGTGGAATAGCGGGCGCTTTCAGCGGGAAGGAGCCGCTGGCGGGCGGCCCGCAGCTGCGAAGAGACGTCCGCTTCCGCCAGCGGCCGGGAGCCGTTTCCGACGGCGGCCGCGGCCTGGTGCAGGTTCCCGTACCAGGGCACGGTGTGCAGGTTGACGCCGCCGGGAAGCTCCTCGGCCGCGATCCTGCCGGCTTCGTTGTTGAACGTGACCAGGTGGTCGCCGTCCCGGTCCACCAGCAGGGCGGCGATGGGATCGCCGGCCAGGCTGATGTGGACGCGGCTGCCGTCCAGGTACCACGTCAGGGCGGTGTTCGTGGTGAGAAGCACGGAGTCATGCCCGGCGGCGTCGAGAATGTCCAGGACACGCTGGCGCTTGATGGCCCGGTCCGTCCTGGACCCGGGAGCCACCCGCGCCTCCCGCCCGGAAACGGCTGATGTTGTTGTTTGGCTCATGACGGCTCCCCCTGCTGGTTGGTCAAATCTTCGATGTCGGTTGTGGACAGGATTCCGTCGGCCACAAAGACGGTGACGCGCCGCCGCACGGGACTGCCCGGCCGGGCCGTCACGGGGGCGTCCCATGCCAGGGACTGGCCCACTCCGGGGTAGCCGTCCACCCGGACAAACCAGGGATCCGTGGACCCTTCCGGTGCGACGAACACCAGGGTGGCGGGCCCGCCGTCGAACTTTCCTGACCAAGCGAGCCACGGCGTGACGCTTCCGTGGGCCTCCGCCTCGCCGGAACCGGCGGTGGTCCAGACCGCGGCGTCACCGCAAGGGGGCAGGCGCCAGAAGAAGCCACCGTAACCGCCCTCGAAGCGTCCGTTCGATCCCGGGCTGCCCAGGCTGACCGGCTTGTCACCGGCGGGGGACAGCGCGAAGTCGAGGGACAGCCGCCAGATGGAGGGCGCGACGCCGGACCACGCCCAGGAGCGCTCCTCCACTAGGATGGGGGCACCGTCGGGCCCGTTCCAGTCCAGGGTTTCCTGGAGCTTGCCTGCACGCCCTTCGCCGGCGTCGGCCTGCGCCGCCGTGGTGGCGGTGCTGACGATGCTGCCATGGTCAGGACGCCAGACGTACTGCCCGGCTTCCCGGGTATAGGTGCGGCCGCCCCAGAAATTCACCCCGTCCACGTCCTGCAGCGCCACCCCAACCCCCAGGTGCCACACATGGTCCAGCGGCTGGTGGTCCGTCACCACGGTTCCGGCCAGTGTCCGGACCGGGTGCAGGTAGGGGCGGGGGGAGGACACTGTGCGGATGTGGCTGCCGTCCTGGTAGTCCGCCACCGGGTGGCCGTCCAGGGTCAGGGTGCGGGCGGGCGGCAGGGTGCGGGCCCAGGGGACGCCGAGTTCGGCGAAGGTTGCCTGCGCCTTGACGGCGCGGGCCATCAGGTCGGTGATGCCCGGGACCACGGGGTGGGCGTCGTCGCCCCCGCCCTCCCAGGAGACGTACCGGGCGTCGATCGGGGCCGGTGCCGGAGAGGTGCGGATGGCCTCCAGGACGGCAGTGAACGCGCCGGTGTCCTCAAGGGCGCAGAGCAGGGGAGCCCCCGTGGCCCGGGCCTCGAGCAGGTTCTCCAGCAGGTCCGTCCGCGCGTAGGTCTCCCGGCGCTCGCCGTCGGGCGTGGTGATGACCACCTCATCGCTGGTGTAGGAAAGGGTGATGTCACCCAGGGTTCCGTGCACGGTCACGGTGGGGTCCAGCTGTTCCGGGGCGCAGAGCGTGAGGGCGCACAGCAGCGTGGTTCCCTGGGAAGTGCGGACGCGCAGCACGGAGGTGTCGTCGCTTTCGGTCTGGTTGGCCCGGTACAGGTCCGTTTCCACGGAGGCAATGTCCGCCAGGGTGTGTGCCCCGGCCAGATGCAGGGCGGTGGCCACTGCGTGAGCCAGGGCATTGGTGGCCACGCCGTCCACCACGTCCACGCCGTCGAGGCTGCGCTTCCCGGCCCAGCGCGAGCGCTTGAAGTATGCCGTGGTCCGGAGCCACTGGCCGGTGGCGCTGATGCCCAGGACGGTGCCGATGTCCCCGGCGGCCACCAGGTCCCTGATGGCGGGCAGGGCGTGCGATCCCAGGCTCTGGAAGCCGACCTGGACCAGGCGGCCCGCTTTCCCGGCGGCTGCCAGCACGTCCTGGAACTGGGCGAGGGATGCTACCGGCGGCTTTTCCACATACACGTCCTTGCCCGCTGACAGGGCGGCGAGGGCCAGGGGAGCATGGGTCTGGATGGGGGTGGCAATGATGACGACGTCGACGCCCGGCTGGGCGGCCAGCAGCCCGTCCATGTCCGGGTACACAGCCACCGAACCGGCCAGGCTGCCGGGCTGCGGCGGGTTGGGATCGGCGACGGCCACCAGTTCAAGGGCGCCTGCCTGTTCAAGGCGGGCCAGGTTGGCAAGGTGCCGCTCGCCGAAGCCGTGCACGCCCACCAGGGCCACCCTGGGGAGGTCTGTGGACGGGGGCTGCCGGTGTGGGGATTCCGCCGAATGCTGTGTGGTCACGTGGGTCCTTGGGGAGGTTGTGGAAGAGGGTCAGAAGGCCAGCGTCTTGGCCAGGAACTCAAGGGCTTCGTCCTGCATGGGCGCGGTGAAGACGTGCCCGCCGGGCCAAAAGCTGCCCGTGTACCTGTCGGTGCCCCCGTACAGGGATTCCAGTATCCGGTGCGCCTGGCGCATTCCGTCTTCCGGAAAGAGATCGTCGGCCAGGGCGTACTGCACCAGGAACCGGGCGGCTCCTGCGCGGGCGGTGAGTTCGGGCCAGTCGCCCAGCTTCCACAGCCCGGGAGTCTGCAGCAGCCACGAATGGGCGTCCAGGTAGGCCGGGAGCAGGGACTCGAAGGTGGTCATCATGCAGGACACCACGGCGGCCCGGATACGCGGACTAAGGACTGCCAGGGCCAGGGAACGGCCGCCGCCGCCGGAGAATCCGATGCAGCCCAGCCTGTCCTGGTCGACGTCCGGCAGGGACGCCAGGATGTCCAGCGCGGCGAGGTCGTCGTGTGCCACCATGCCTGCCAGGCTGCTGCCGAGCAGCCCTGCGGCCTTGGCCACCGTGTCCTCGTGAAAGCCCGCAGCAGCGTTGTAATCGTCCGCGTCGGAAGGTACGACGCCGTCCTCCCGCCATTGTGCCCGCCGCGCGTCCAGTGCGGCGGAAGTGCGCCAGGGGGGAGCAGAAAGGTCGAATTTGCGGCTGCCCCAGGCGAAAGAGTCATGGGCCAGCACAGCGAAGCCGCGGCGAGCGGTGTCGGTGGCCAGGGCGTGGCCGTCGTAGTGGCCGGCGCGGGCTGCCGCCGCCGACGGATGGTTGTCCGGCAGTTCCACCAGCCGGTCGGCGCCGCCGAACTTGTTGCCGCCGTGGCAGTGCAGCGCCAGGACCCCCGGCAGGGGCCCGGAGCTTCCGGCCGGCCGGACCAGCCAGCCCGTGGTCCGTGGGCCGAAGCCCAACTGCCAGCTGAGCTGGGAGGTGGTGGCGCCGTCGTGCGTTTCCTCCCAGTGCACGGTTAGTCCGGAAGGTGCGCATGCGCCGGGAACACCCAAGGCGTCCGAGAACTCCTGCGCAGGAGGGGCGGAGGCCTGATGCCGTGGATGGTTCCGGACGTAGGCAGGCCAGTCTTCATAGCCGGCAATGGCACTGGGGCGTACTGTCGGGGTCATCCAGCCTGCCTCCTTTCGGCGGTGCTTCTGCTATTACAGCGCGGTCGGTCCGGTTCACGCGAGGTTCTGATTAACCTCGGAGATCATGCCCTTGGCTGCGTCCCTTGGGGAGATCTTCCCGAAGAGTACATCCGTGTTGTAACGGTTCAAAACTTCCAGGCTTGCGGACGATCCCGCAGGGAAGGGCTTGGGGGCCTCGACCTTCAGGGCGGCGATGCGGTCCAGGTACGCTGCCTCCTTCTGCTGTGTTTCCTTCAGCAGTGGAGTGATGACCGCCTTCAGTTCGGTGTTGGCAGGCATGCCCCGGTCGCTCTTGATCTTGGACGCTGCATCCATGTTGTTGACCAGGTAGTTGATGAAAAGGGCCGCTTCCTTGGGCTGCGCGGACTTGGACGAGATGGCGTATTCCATCGAGGACCGCAGCCAGGCGCCGGGCTGTTTGCTCTCACCCGGCAGCTTGGCCATGACCAGGGGTGCACCCGAGTAGGACGTCATCTGGTTGCTCCAGGAAATCTTCATGCCTTGTTTCCCCTGTCCCATCAGCGTCAGTTCCGGCTGCGCGGAACCGTCCTCAACGGTCTGGGACGCGGAGGGGGCACCTCCGGTTTCCATCAGCTTCTTGTTGAGCTCAAACCACTTGGCGAGCGTGTCCTCGCTGATGCCCATTTTCTTGCCGTCGTCCGTGTAGAGCTCCTGGCCATTCTGGCGCGCCCAGACGGCAAGGAAGGAGTCGTTGGCCATGGGGGTCGTGCCGAAGGTGCCGGCGGGCGACTTTTTGGTGATTTCCGCGGCGATCCGCGCGTAGTCGTCCCAGGTCCAGGTTTCGTCGTCCGGCAGCGGCACCCCGGCGGCCTCGAAGACCTTGGGGTCCAGGACCATGGACATGGAGTTGACGCCCGCCGTAATGGTGTACTGCTTTCCGTTGATCTTGCCCAGGTCAACGGTCCCGTCGGCGAACTTCGAGGTGTCGATCTGGTCCTTGACCTTGTCGAGGTCCAGGAGGACGCCGCGGCTGGAGTATTCGCTGGGGTAGGCGCCGCTCATGGCGATCACGTCCGGGGTGGTTCCGCCGGCGATCTGGGTGGCCATCTTGTCCCAGTAGGAACTGAATTCGGTGTTCTCGCCCTGGACCTTGATGGTGGGGTTGGCGGCTTCGAAGGCTTTGATGACCTCCATGGTGGTCTTTGCCCTGGAGTCGTTGCCCCACCATGCGAACCGGATCGTGACGGGATCCTCCGCAGTCCCTACTTTCCCGGCCTGCGGGCTGTTGCCGCAGCCGGTAAGAACCATAGCCAGTGCGGCGGCGGCGCCGGTGATTCCCATTACCGGTTTCCTGAGACCAAACCTCATTGTTGTCCCCTCATATTTGGTAGTCACGTCCCCCTGCCACATGTAACAGAAAACGTTTTCTCAAAAACTAACAAAGGGCTGTACAGGAGTCAAGAAACCGTTTACTTTGGTACGGAGCCGCTTTCTAAAACGACGCTCCCGGCGGGCGGAACCGCTCCAGCCCTGGCGGGCATGCAGCGGGCACGCAAAGGGAGTCCCGATCCCCCATCGCCTGGCGATGACCGAAACGTGGAGGCCACGATGACCGAAGGAGACCACATGGCCGCAAAACATATTCCCAGGACGCGCCGTCCGGCCCAGTTGCCGGCCGCAGCGTGCCTGCTGTCCGTGACGGAGCAGCAACCGTGAGCGCCATCAGCGAACTGTCTTCGCTGAGCCGGCGGAAGGGCAAAGCCACCGCTGAGGAGAAGAAGGCCAACAGGCGGGACAACAAGGCCGCCTACATCTTCCTGCTCCCGTGGCTGGTGGGCCTGGTGGCCATCACCATCGGCCCCATGTTGATGTCCCTCTACCTGTCCTTTACGGACTACAACCTGCTGCAGCCGCCTGAATGGACGGGGCTGGACAACTTCACCAGGATGCTCAGCGATGCCCGGCTGCACAACTCGTTGCGGGTTACGTTCACGTACGTCCTGGTGGGTGTTCCACTGCAGCTGGCTGTTGCACTGCTGATCGCGCTCGTCCTGGATAAGGGGCTCCGCGGCCTTCCGTTCTACCGCTCGGTGTTCTACCTTCCGTCGTTGCTGGGCGGTTCGGTGGCCGTCGCCATCCTGTGGAAGCAGATCTTCGGTACCACGGGCTTGGTCAACCAGGTGCTGGCCATGTTCGGGATCCAGGGTCCCGGCTGGATCTCGGATCCCAGCACCGCCCTGGGATCCATCATCCTGCTGCACGTCTGGACCTTTGGCGCTCCCATGATCATCTTCCTCGCGGGGCTGCGACAGATCCCAAATATGTACTATGAGGCGGCCAGGGTGGATGGTGCCACCACGCTGCAGCAGTTCTGGCGGATCACCATGCCGATGCTGAGCCCGATTATCTTCTTCAACCTGGTGCTGCAGATCATCGGTTCGTTCCAGTCCTTCACCCAGGCGTTCATCGTCTCCGGCGGCAACGGCGGACCTTCCGACTCGACGATGTTCTTCACCCTGTACCTCTACCAAAAGGGCTTCGGCCAGTTCGACATGGGCTACGCCTCAGCCATGGCGTGGGTGCTGCTGCTTATCATCGGCGTTTTCACCGCCATCAACTTCATCGCTTCTAAGTATTGGGTTTTCTATGACGACTAAGCTTGAGACGCTGCCCACCCCGGAGAAGAAGTCCGGGGGCGCCGGCAAGCCTACGAACCGCAAGCCCAGGGTCCGCGAGTCCCGGGGAACCCTGGCCTTCAGCCGTGCCCAGCGCAGCAAATCGCTGATGAAGCACGGCATTCTGATCCTCGCCGGCACGCTGATGATCTACCCGCTGCTGTGGATGGTGGTGTCCTCGCTGCGCCCGAACGAGATGATCTTCCGTGAACCGGGCCTGTGGCTGAACGGCCTGGAAATGAGCAACTACACGTCCGGATGGTCGGCCCTGACCCATCCGTTCGGCCACTACATGATCAACTCCGCGATCGTGGTGATTGGATCGATCCTGGGCAACCTGGTCTCATGCTCGATGGCTGCCTACGCGTTCGCCCGCCTGCAGTTCACCGCCAAGAAGCTGTTCTTCGGCATCATGCTGCTGACCATCATGCTCCCGTTCCACGTGGTGATCGTTCCGCAGTACATCCTGTTTTCGCAGATCGGCTGGGTGAACACCTTCTGGCCGCTGATCGTCCCCAAACTGCTCGCCACGGATGCGTTCTTCGTCTTCCTCATGGTGCAGTTCATCCGCGGCATCCCCAAGGAGCTTGACGAGGCCGCCAGAATCGATGGAGCCGGCCACCCGCGCATCTTCCTTCGCGTGATTCTGCCGCTGATGGTGCCGGCCCTGGCCACCACCACCATTTTCACCTTCATCTGGACCTGGAACGACTTCTTCGGCGCCCTGATCTACCTCACGGACCCGGACATGTTCACGGTTCCGGTGGCCCTGCGGGCCTTCGTGGATTCGCAGTCGGCCACGAGCTGGGGCTCCCTGTTTGCCATGTCCATCGTGTCCCTGCTGCCGGTTTTCCTGGTCTTCCTCTTCGGTCAGCGGTTCCTCATCAAGGGCATCGCCACCACCGGAATCAAATAACGGCAGGCCTCGCCCGTCGCCGCGGTACCACCCTGCACTATCTGTTCGAACGGCCCGTCGCCAGCGACGGGCCGTTCGTGTGTCACGGGACGGGCGCATTTCGTTCGCATCTTGTAATACAAGTAATGAACTTGTAGCATTAGGTACAGAAAGCGCTTTCGCGGACTGTGGCCGGCCTTCGAAACCTCGACGGCCATGCCACCGGCCAGCCCCAACATCACCGCACCTGGATCAAAGAAGATCGGAGTTACACAGTGCCGCTATTTCCCCGTCCTGCATCCGCTGCCAAGCAGCCGGCAGGGGTACCACCTTCACGCCCATTGCGCCGAACCCGTACAGCAGGTGCGGTCGCCGCTGCCGTCGCCGCCGTCCTTGCCCTCAGCGCCTGCGGCGCGGGAGCCGCTCCGCAGAACGCTGACGGAACCGTTGAGCTTCGCTTCTCCTGGTGGGGCGGCGACAAACGCGCCCAACTGACGCAGGAAGCCATCAAGCAGTTCGAAGCCGAAAATCCCAAGATCAAGATCAAGCCGGAGTTTGGGGACTGGAGCGGCTACTGGGACAAGTTGGCCACGCAGGTGGCAGCCAACGATGCCCCGGACATCATTCAGATGGACGAGAAGTACATCACGGAGTACTCCAGCCGCGGCGCCCTTCTTGACCTGTCCAAGTACGACATCGACACCTCCAAGCTGGACGAGGCAGCACTCAACGCAGGCAAGGGCGAGAAGGGGCTGACGGGGATTGCCGCCGGCATTAACGCGGCCACCATCCTGGCCAATCCTGCCGTCTTCCAGGCGGCCGGGGTTCCGCTCCCGGACGATAGCAAGTGGACCTGGGACGACTTTGGCCGCATTGCCGCTGAGATCACCGCCAAGTCGCCCAAGGGGACCTACGGCGCTGCAGCCTATGGAACTGACGAGGCGTCCCTGGGTGTCTGGCTTCGGCAGAACGGCAAATCCCTGTATACCTCCGATGGAAAGCTGGGCTTCGAGCCGAGCGATATCGCCGAGTGGTGGGCATTCCTGAAGCAGCTGAGCCAGAAGAAAGCAGTCCCATCCGCGTCCGAGGTAGTGGAAGCCGAGGCTGCCCCGCTTGACCAGAGCGGATTGGCAACAGGCAAGAACGGCATGGCCTTCTGGTGGTCCAACCAGGCGCCGGCCCTGGAAAAGGCAAGCGGCGGGGACCTGAAGATCCTGCGGTTCCCCACCAAGACCGGCTCTGCCGCTGATGCAGGCCTCTGGTACAAAGCGTCGCAGTTCTGGTCAGCTTCCTCGCGCACCAAGCACCCGCAGGAAACGGCCAAGTTCATCAACTTCCTGACCAACAATGTCAAAGCCGGCGAGGCCCTCCTCGCTGACCGGGGTGTCTACCCCAACTCCGACGTGCGGGCCGCGATCCAGCCGAAACTCACCCCGGCCGATGTCAAGGTGGTCAAGTTCATCGACCAGATCAAAGACGAGCTCGGCGAGGCGCCGGCGCCGCCGCCGAAGGGAGCCGGTGCCATCCAGGAGATCATCAAGCGTTACACCTCTGAGGTCCTCTTCGAGCGCTTGTCCCCGGATGATGCCGGCAAGAAGGCCACCGACGAGATGAAGTCGGCCATCAGCAAGTAGGACTCCACACCGCCAACACGGCTCCGGACAACATGGGTGGGTGCCTCCCCACCCGGATGTCCGACGGCGGGTGGCAGCTCCGCCCCGGCGGGAACCGATGGTTCCTTTCCGGGGCGGAGTTGTTTAAAGCGCAGTTGTACGGCTGCCGGCTTGCTGCGCCTGGCTTTCAGCCACCACTGCGACGCCGCCGGCAGGAACTGTACCCGGAAACTGCTCACCGGTCAGCAGGTCCACACCGGCGGCTGTGACGGCGGCATCCGCCCGCGTGTGGTTGATCGCGAAGAGGAAGCTGCGCCCGTCGGCGGACCGGCGTCGCACCACTTCCACCCCGGGATCGGCAGTGGCAACGGGGGATACGCCTGATTCGGCCAGCAGTTTGTCAACCAGGGCCTCAATCCCGTCGGCATCGGGGAACGTGGCCAAGTACCAGGCAGCCCCGGAACCCACGGGCCGGCGGGTGAGGGAAGGGACGCCCTCCAGCGGGTATTCGGTGAAGGTCTGGATGGCCTCGGCGCCGGCAAGGTGCAGGTGTTCGCTCCAGACGGATGACACAGTGCCGTCGCCCAGCTTCAGCTGCGCCCCGGCCAGCAGCGGATGGAACTCCTCCACCCTTACGCCCAGGAGCTCACGGAAGGCGCCCGGATAGCCGCCCAGCCGCACATGGTCCTGCATGTCCACGATCCCGCTGAAGTAGCTGACCAGCACCGTTGCGCCGGAGTCGGCCGCAGCGGCGACATTGTCAGCGGACTCATCGGACACGGCGTACAGCGTGCACACCAGCACCAGGTCGTAGCCTTGCAGTGACGTTGACGGATGCACCAGGTCCACGGAGACTCCGCGCAGGACCAACGACCGGTGGAACGCCCGCAGCAGGTCCAGGTACTTCACGTCGACGCTCGGCTTGGAGTCGATCTCAGTGGCCCACCAGGCCTCGTAGTCGAACACAATGGCGGTACGCGACTGGACCCGCGAACCGCGCACGGGTTCGAGGCGTTTCAGTGCCGCACCGAGCTCCACCACCTCACGCCACACCCGCGTGTCCCGTCCGCCGTGCGGGACCATCGCTGAATGGAATTTCTCGGAGCCCACATAGCTCTGCCGCCACTGGAAGAACATCACGGCGTCGGCCCCGCGTGCCACGTGCGACAGTGAATTGCGCAGCATCTCGCCGGGCATCTTGGGCTGGTTGCGCGGCTGCCAGTTAACGGCCGACGTCGAATGCTCCATCAGGATCCACGGGTCGCCCCCCGAGATACCACGGGTGAGGTCCGCGCTGAACGCGAGTTCCAGGTGGCGTTCCGGGTCCGCGGCCACAAGGTAGTGGTCGTTGGCGATGACGTCCAGGTCTTTGGCCCAGCTGAAGTAGTCCATGGATTTGGTGGCACTTGAGGCCATCAGGTTGGTGGTGCAGGGGATGTCCGGGGTCACCTCGCGAAGGACGGCCACCAGGTCCCGGTAGTAGTCCATCAGCGCCCACGAGTTGAACCGCTGGAAATCCAGTTGCTGGCCCGGGTTCAGGGTGGACGGGGCGACGGCGGGCGGCAGGATTTCGTCGAAGGAGCCGTAGTTCTGGGACCAGAATGCCGTGCCCCAGGAGGCGTTCAAGGTATCGATGCTCCCGTACCGGCGTTCGAGCCAGGCGCGGAAGGCGGCTGCGTCCTCTTCCCCGTAGAACTCCGAGACGTGGCAGCCCAGTTCGTTGTCAACGTGCCACAGCGCCAGCGCGGGGTGGTTCTTGTACCGTTCGGCGAGTGCGCGCGTGATCCCGGCGGCGTAGCGGCGGTACACGGCCGACGACGGCGTGTAGTGCCGCCGTGAGCCTGGTCCCAGCACGGTCCCGTCAGCCGTTACCGGCAGGATTTCCGGGTGTTTGCGGACCAGCCAGGCGGGAGGCGCGGCGGTGGCGGTGGCCAGGGCCACTTTAACGCCGACCCCGGCGAGGTTGTCCATGACTTCGTCCAGCCAGCCGAACTCGTAGTGCCCTTCCGCGGGTTCCAGCAGGGCCCAGGAGAAGATGCCGACGCTGAGGAAATTCACGCCCGCTTCCTGCATGAGTTCCAGATCCTCCAGCCGGACACCCGCGGGCCATTGCTCGGGGTTGTAGTCGCCCCCGAATGCGATGCCCCCGACGTTGCTCCAAACTTTGGACGGGCGGGTGCTTTCCTGCTGTGTCATGGGACTCCTTTGTCGACTGAGGTGCTGCCTTACAGTAAGGAAACGCTTTCTTGGAAAACGCTTGCCTGAGGGCCTGGAAAACGCTTGCCCATTGATCCTAATGCAGCTATTGTATCGTTTCAGACGCCATGTTAGCCAGCTCACTACTTACGTTGTAGACCGAGCCAGGCCAGGCACCCGTAGAGCAAGGAGGCTCCCGTGATCAACAGAAGGCATTTCCTCACAACCGTGGCCATCGGCACCGCATCTGCCGCAGCCCTGGCAGCCTGTGGGAACGGAGGCAGCTCGTCCGGCCAGACCGGATCCGCTGAAAAACCCGTGACCATCAACTACACCTGGTGGGGCAACGACGACCGCGCCGAGCGGACCCGCAAAGCCATCGCCCTGTTCGAGTCGAAGAACCCGGACATCAAGGTCAACGGCAACTTCACGGACTTTGCCGGCTACTGGCAGAAGCGCGCCACCGAAGCGGCAGGCGGTGGCCTGCCTGACGTGATGCAGTGGGACCTGTCCTACCTGCGCGATTACGGCCAGCGCAACCAGCTCCTGGACCTGGGCACAGTGAAGATCGATACCTCCGCGTTCGAGAAATCACTCCTGCCGTCCGGCCAGATCAAGGGCAAGACCTACGGCATCCCCACCAGCACCAACGCCTTCGCGGTCTACTACGATCCCGCCAAGCTGGCCTCCCTGGGCATCGCCGAACCCACCGGTAAGTGGACCTGGTCCGAATTCCAGGCATTCCTGAAGGAAGTTGGGGACAAAGGCAACGGCACCCTGTACGGCTCCACGGACTTCACCGGCGTGTGGTGGCAGTTCAACATTTGGCTCCGGCAGAAGAACATCCAGGCTTTCACCAGCGACGGGAAGCTGGGATTCAGCAAGGACGACCTGAAGACCTGGTGGAACCTCAACTCGAAGCTGCGCGGCACCCAGGCCCTCGTGCCGGAAGACCGGGTAACCCAGCTCAAGCCCAAGTCGCCGTTCGGCTCCAACGTCAGTGCCGCCGAGGTTACCTGGGACAACTTCATGGCCGGATACCTGGCCGACAGCGGTGCCAAGCAACTCAAGCTGGTACCGGTACCCTCGGACGACCCGAACAACCTGGGCCTGTTCCTGAAGCCGTCCATGCTGATGGTGGCCAGCGCCAAGACCAAGTTCAAGGACGCTGCCGCACGCTTCATCGATTTCATGGTCAACGACCCCGAGGTGGGCCAGATCTTCAAGACCTCCCGCGGCGTTCCGGCCTCCAAGACCCAGCGCGACGGCACCACGTTCGATGGCGCCGACAAGCTGGTGGTTGATTACGAGAAGTCCATCGAGCAGTACCTCAAGGACGCACCCGAGCCGCCCATCGTCGGTTTCGGCACGCTCGAAGCGTCGTTCGGCCGGATCGCCTCCGACCTCAACTACGGCAAGCTCACCGTTGACGGTGCCGTCGACGCGTGGTTCAAGGAAGCCGAAGACCTCATCAAGCAGAATGCCTGATCCGGCCAGTGCCGATCGAGTGTTCACGACTGACGGATTGAACTCGTGACTCAAAGCCCAACCCTGAGCAGGCGCCAGGGGCACTCCGGTACCGCGCTGCCGCGCAAGTCGCGGCAGCGCGGGGCGGATGCCCGCGCCGGTTACACCTTCCTGCTGCCCTGGCTGCTGGGTTTCATCGCCCTGACGGTCGGGCCGATGATCTCCTCGCTGTACCTGTCGTTCACCAACTACAACCTGTTCGAGCCGCCCAAGTGGATCGGCTTCGACAACTACGCCACCCTCTTCCAGGACGAGCGGTTCCTGCAGTCCGTGGGCGTGACCCTGTCCTACGTGGTCTTCGGCACCCCGCTCAAGCTCGCCGCGGCCTTGGCGGTGGCGATGCTGCTGAACAGCAAGCGCCGCGGCCAGGGCTTCTACCGGTCGGCTTTCTACGCCCCGTCCCTGATTGGGGCCTCGGTGTCCATCGCGATCGTCTGGAAGGCCATGTTCGGCGATTCCGGACCCGTTGACCAGGGCCTGTCCTTCTTCGGGATCAACATCGGCGGCTGGGTGGGGAATCCGTCCATGACCATGCCCATGATGATCCTGCTGACCGTGTGGCAGTTCGGCGCCCCGATGGTGATCTTCCTGGCCGGCCTGAAGCAGATTCCGGGCGAACTCTACGAAGCAGCATCGATGGACGGTGCCGGTCCGGTGCGGAAGTTCTTCAACATCACCTGGCCCATGCTCTCCCCGGTGATCTTCTTCAACCTCCTGATGGAAACCATCCACGCGTTCCAGATCTTCGCGTCGGCGTACATCATTTCCAACGGTGAAGGCGGCCCCGCCGGATCCACCCTCTTCTACACCCTCTACCTGTACCTGCGGGGCTTCAGCGACTTCCGGATGGGCTACGCCTCAGCCATGGCATGGTTGCTGGTGATCGTGGTAGGCATCATCACCCTGATCTTCTTCCGCACGTCCAAGTCCTGGGTCCACTACAGCGGTGATGCAAAATGACAACCACGGCAACCCCCGTCCAGCCGGCCCCGGGCGCCACCGCCCCGGCCTACAACCCGAAATCCGAATCCAGCAGCGCAAAACGCGCCAAGAGCACCATCTTCCACGCCGCAGCGCTCGTGCTGACCTGCGTGGTGCTCTACCCGGCCCTGTGGATGATCGCCTCCGCGTTCAAACCCAACTCGGAAATCGGCGGCCAGAACACCTCGCTGTGGTCCAACAACTTCAGCCTTGACAACTTCGCCACCGCGATGGACGGCATCGGCGGGGTCTCCACCCTGCAGTTCTTCACCAACTCGCTGATCCTGGCCGTCGGCGCCGTCGTGGGCACCATCCTCTCAGCGAGCGTGTCCGCCTACGCCTTCGCCCGGATCAAGTTCCCCGGCCGCAGCGTGTTCTTCGGCATGATGATCGCCACCTTGCTGCTGCCGTTCCACGTGGTGATCATCCCGCAGTACATCATCTTCCAGCAGCTCGGACTGGTGGACACCTACGTTCCCCTGCTCATCGGCAAGTTCCTCGCCGGAGACGCGTTCTTCGTGTTCCTCATGGTCCAGTTCATGCGAAACCTTCCCGCCGAACTCGACGAAGCAGCCCGCATCGACGGCGCAGGGCACGTCCGGATCTTCACCTCCATCATGCTGCCCCTGATGAAACCGGCCCTGATCTCCACCTCGATCTTCTCCTTCATCTGGAGCTGGAACGACTTCCTGGGCCCGCTGCTCTACTTGAACACCCCCGACAAATACCCGCTGCCCCTGGCCCTGCGCCTCTTCGTGGACCAAACCCAGTCTTCGGACTACGGCGCCATGATCGCCATGTCCGTCCTGGCCCTGCTCCCCGTGCTGATCTTCTTCCTGATCTTCCAGCGGTACATCGTCGAAGGCGTTTCCACCCAGGGCCTCAAGGGCTAACGGTCAACGGAGAGAAAAATGAGCATCATGGACAGCACCACACCGGCAGCCCACCAGCACGAGCCCATCCCGGTGAACAGGTTTGCCCTGTTCTCCGAAACCCTCCTGGCAGGACTGCTGGTGCTGGTGCTGTCCATCCCGCTGGTCACTATCCCCGCCGCCTACGCCGCCGGCATCGCCCACCTGAAACGCCACCTGGCGGGCCGGGATGATTCGGTCCGCGGACTCTGGAGCCTCTTCAAGGAGGCCCTGCCGGGCAGCTGGAAGCTGGGCCTCACGACGGCGGCTGCCGCCGTCGTGATTGTCCTCAACCTCCTGCTGGCCTGGGTGGGGCAGCTTCCCGGCCGTGGTGTGGTGCTGCCTGCCACCCTGGTCCTGGCGGCCGGGGCGGCGATCGTGCTGCTCCGCACCGCCTCCGCCTGGTCCGACGGACAGCCCACCGGCGCCACCGGCAACAACATGTGGCACCAGGCCCTCCGTACCGGCAAGGACATCTCCCTGCGCGACTGGACCGGTTCGCTGCTCCTCGCGGCCGCGCTGTTCTGCGCCGTGGTGTTCGTCTGGATGCTCGCGGCGCTCTTCGTGGTAGTCCCCGGCACCCTGATCCTCGCCGCGGCCGCAGTCAAACTCCGTTCCCACCGCACCCTCCGGTAGCTGTGGCTTCCCGACGAACCCGTTCCGAACCCGCCGCCAGTCCCGGTACCACCCGGGCCCGCTGGTACCACCCCCTCAGCCAACACAATTACCGTCTGTTCCTGGCCATGCAGCTGGCCGGGAGCCTTGGCGTGTGGATGCAGCGGCTGGCGCAGGACTGGCTGGTGCTGCAGCTGACCGGAAGCCCCGCGGCGGTGGGGGCCGCCGTCGCCCTGCAGTTCCTGCCCATGCTGGTGGTGGGCCCGCTGGCCGGACTGGTGGTGGACCTCTTCCCCAAGCGCCGGATCATGATGGTGTGCCAGTCCGTCATCGTGCTCCTGGGCCTTGGGCTGGCGGCATGGGCGGCAAGCGGCACCCTGACCGTCTGGGTGGTCTACGGCAGCTGTATCGCCCTGGGCGTCACCGCCGCAGTGGACCAGCCCACCCGCCAGGTCTTCGTCAATGAAGTGGTGGGCGATGCCGCCCTGCGCCCGGCGATCGGACTCAACAACGCCCTGTCCCAACTGGGCGCCATGGCCGGGCCTGCGCTGGGCGGCATCGTGATTGCGCAGGCAGGACCGGCGGCCGCGTTCGCTTTGAATGCGTTGATCGGGGTTGTGGTGCTCGGCCTGATTGCCGGCATCCGGTTGCACGAACTGCACCCCGGCGCACCGGCCGAAAGGGGCCGGGGCCAGGTCCTTGCCGGCTTCCGGTATGTCCGGGAGAGGCCGCGCCTGCTGCTCCTTATTGTGTTGGCCGGGCTGCTGGGCGCCTTTGGCATGAACGGGCCGGTGGTCCTTGCCGCCTTTGCCGAGCGGGTGTGGCACAACGGGGTGGAAGGCTTTGGCTTGTTCAACACGGTCAGCGCCTTGGGCGCACTGGCAGGCGCACTCCTGGCGGCACGGCTGGGCAGCATGGGCCGAAAGGGCATCGTGGCCGCGGCGGCCCTCTTCGGGTTGTCCCAGCTGGTGGCCGCGCTCATGCCCACCCTGGTGCTGTTCGTGGCGATGCTGCTGGTGGTGGGTGTGATGACGCTGCTGTTCCTGACCTCCGCCGCCACGGCCGTCCAGCTCGAAGCCGGTCCCGCTATCCGCGGCCGGGTGATGGCCCTGTATTTGCCGCTCCTGCTGGGCGGCCATGCCTGCGGCGGCCTCCTGGCCGGCTGGCTGACCGAGCAGTTCGGTGTCCGGGCCGGGCTGGTGGTCACCGGCTGCCTGGGCATGCTGTCCGCCGTGGTCATCGGCTTCCTGCTCTGGCGGCACGGGCGGCGCACCCGTCCTCCCGTGGCAACTACCGGGCCGTAAACGTCCAGGTGCCGGTGTGCACGCGGAATTCCCTGGCGGCGCCGGCCGCTGCGCGCAACGGGACGGAAGGTACGACGACGGCATCCGCGGAGGGCCCCTTCACCCCGTAGGCGCCGTCGGGCAGCCGGACGATTGCCGTGGTTCCGGGTGGAATGGTGCATTCCAGTTCCACCAGGCCGCCGCGCCGGTGCCAGCCGGCCTGAACGTATCCGTTGCAGGTAGGGACGCTGCCGCGGGCATGCTCCAGCCGGCAGAGCGGTGGTTCGACCACTACTTCGGTGCCGCCGGCCACGGCGTACCGGATGCCGAGCAGGTGCTCAAGGATCTCCTTGAGCACGGACGCGGACCAGGCATGCGACTGGCTGTAGTCGCTGCCGTCAACCAGGTCCCACGCCTCCCACGTGAAGGTGGCCCCGCGGTCCAGGAGCCGTGCCCAGCCGGGCTGCCCCTTGCCGGTGAGCAGGTCCAGCACGGCGTCCGTCATGCCCTGGTCCACCAGCGCGCGGACCAGTCGGTGGACCGTCATGGGTCCCTGCCGCATTCCCATTCCGGCAATCCGGGCGGCATCCGCAGCCGCATAGGCGGAGTCAGTGATGCCGAGCGACAGCGGGAAGGACGTGGCGTGCTGGGAAGCGTGGGAACTGGGTGTCCCGTCCTCGTGGAGCCCGTCCACCATCACCCCGCCAACGCGCAGCCGGCTGCGGATCGCGCCGGCCAGGGTGCGGGCCATGCCGGCATAGTGGGCCGCCGCGTCCTGTTCGCCGGCCGCGCCGCAGAGCCGGGCGGTGGACACCAGGGCCGAGTAGGCCTGGGCGTTGACGGTGGTTTTGGCCGCGCAGTGCATGTCGTAGCCGAACCGGCCGGGCGCCGGCCAGTCGACGATGCCGTGCAGGTAGGGTCCGGAGCCGCCGCCCAGCCTGGTGACCAGTCCCGCCGTCGGGCCCTCCGCAGGAATGTACCGGAGCGCATAGTCGGCCGTGTCGCGCAGGTGCGGCAGCAACTCCCGGACCAGGGCAAGGTCACCCGTGCGCAGGTGGTACTCCTCCGCCCATTCCGGCAGCATCAGGGAAAAATCGGGGATGTCGCGCTTCCCGTCGCCGTTGGGATAGACAGCGTTGTAGCGCCCCTTCCCCTCCCCGTCATGCCAGTAGCGCCAGGCTGACCAGGCGAACTCCCGGAGCGCCTGCGCCGTATAGGCGTGTTCGCCGAACAGCGCCATGGTGGCATAGGAAATGTTCGCGGCGTCGGCCAGGAACTGGCCTTTTTCCCGGGTGGGAGTGTCCACGAACTGTTCCTGGATGCCATGCAGCGCAGAATCGCGGAGCAGGCCGAACACCGCGTCCAGGGTTGGGTCCGAACTGCTGAAGCTGCCCTCGGCGGGGTGGCTGGCATGGACGATGGCGGCGCCAACGCGTGAGACTTCCGCGGCATCCACGCCGGGAAGCTCCAGGTAGCGGAAGCCCAGATGCACTGAGGCCCGGTACTGCTGGGGCCCGGAAGCCTGGGTGTATGGGAAGGACATGTCGGTGTTCTGGCTGGCGGTCTTCCCGGCGTCCAGCCTGCCATCGGGGCGCAGGACGTAGCCGGCCCGGAGCATCACGGTGCGCCCGGGCACCCCGTCCAGGAAGTCCACCTCCGGCCGCGCGGCGATGACCTGGCCAAAGTCGGCAACCATTGTGCCGTCGTCGGCCGTCAGGAACTGCCGTGGCGCCACGAACCCGCCGGCAAGGAAGGTCCTGCGGGGGTGCAGCCGGGGAAAGTCCGACGACGGGTGGCCGGCAATGGGGATGGCGGCCGGCAGGTCAAAAGCCGCGTCAAGGGACGCGGCTGCCTGTCCGTCGAGGTGCTCGACGGGATCGCCCTCGTCGTTGCGGTAGCCGGCCTGGCGGTACGGCGCCTCGCCGGCGGACCAGCCAGGGCCCGAGGCAAGGATTTCCCGGCGCCCGTCGTCGTAGTCCACGGTGAGCCGGACCAGGAGGCCGGGGATGCCGGCGGCGCGGCCTTGGCCCGGGCCGTACCAGTGAAGCAGGGCCGTCACCGGCACGGGCGTGTCCGTGGGGTGTCCGGCGAGGAGCTCCGTAAGGTCGGCGGCGTCGTAATAGCCCTCGCCGGGGTAGCCGAACGAGGTGGTGCTGAGGCAGTGCGTTCCTGCCACGGAGAACTGGGCGTGATGGTGGGCTGCGGCGTAGAGCCGGGCACGCCGCACGGTCCCGCCGAGTGTGAAGGTGGTCCGGAACAGGGTCCACTCATCCGGCTGGCGGTGAAGGGTGGTTCGGGGCCAGTGCGCCAGGCATGCCAGGGCCTGGTCAGCGTCCGTGTCGAAACGGTGGTCCAGCAGCAGGTTTTCGCGTCCGCCGGCAGTCCCGGCGACGCGCAGGGAGGCGTACTCGGCCTGGCTCCGCGGGCCCTGGTGCAGCGCAAGCATGGCTGCGCCGCCCTCGTCAACAGGGACGTCAACCGCCAGCAGTTCGGCGCCGTCCACGGCGACGCGGATGATCCGGCCATCATCGCTGACCGCAAGGTTCCGCCAGGCGCCGGACGCCGCGTTGGTGGCCTGGGCGCTGGCTATTAATTCCGTCTCCGGAGCCGCGGGGGAGGGGATCTCCCATGCAGGGGCGTGGCGGAGCACCACTTCCCCCGTGGCGCCCAGTTCCAGCAGCAGGCCGGTGCCGGGGCCGCTGCTGCGCAGGAGCAGGCCGGCCCGGCCCATCACGGGGCGTACTCGGGCGTCAATCCGGAAGCTGGGCAGCGCAGGGCAGGGAACAGGGAGGAAGGGGGAACCTGC
The DNA here is from genome assembly GCF_001428325.1 of Arthrobacter sp. Soil761. Taxonomy (NCBI): domain Bacteria; kingdom Bacillati; phylum Actinomycetota; class Actinomycetes; order Micrococcales; family Micrococcaceae; genus Arthrobacter; species Arthrobacter sp. Soil761. The sequence goes on from NZ_LMSF01000029.1 coordinate 96,297, forward strand.
CACCCGGAGTGCGTGGTCGAGCACTTCCAGCGGGGCCCGTCCACCCGGGGCCCGTCCCATCCAGCCGGCCCGCCACGAACTGTCCGTGAGGCCGGTGCTGAAGGGCTGGAGGGCGGACCAGGGACCGGGGACACCGGTGGCGTCCCGGATGCGCACGCGCCAGGCGTAGTCGCTGTCCTCGTCAAGGCGGGAACCGCCGTACGGAACGCCACGCTGGGAGGAGGCCGGCACCTGCCCCGAGTTCCACAGCACGGCGCCCGGGGCATCCTGGACCTCAAGCTCGTAGCCGGTCTGCCGCGCAAGGGCGGGGTCGCCGTCGTCGTCCTGCCCCAGCTGCCAGCTGAACTGAGGTGACAGTGCGGCGGTCAGGCACGAGGCAAGCCCGTCCGTCAGGAGGTTGATGGCGTGGAGCTGCCCTGCGTCTTCCGAAATCGCTGCGGCCTCGCGGTCTGGGGCTTCCTCCACGCCCCTCATGAGGCCGGGATTTCGAAGGAAGTTGGTTTGGCGGCAGCCCAGGGGAGGCCAAGCTCACTGAACGTGGCATGCTGCCGGCCGGCGCGCTCCAGGGCGTCCTCGATGCCAACCACCACGGCATGGGCTGCATCGCCTTCGCCTTCCCACCGGACATGCGCTGGATCGATGGGAACGGGACGCGGTGCTGTCCTGACGGCCTCAAGCACCAGCATGAACGCCCCGCTGTCCAGCAGGCTGCTGATCAGCGGAACGCCGTGGGCCCGGTGGGCCAGGAGGTTCTCCGTCAGGTCGTCGCGGCCGTAGGTCTCCTCCGTGCGCCCGGACGCCGTCTCGATGGTGAGCCGGTCCTCGGTGTAGTGGAACACCGCACTGCCGGCCGAGCCCTGAAGGGTGACATAGGGCTCCACGGATTCCGACGCGCAGATGGTCAGGGCGCAGGTGATCGGCAGGCCCGTAGCGGTGCGGATCCGGATCACGGACGTGTCATCCGACTCGATGTCGTTGGCACGGTACAGGTCGGTCTCCACGGAAGCGAGGTCCGCGGTGGTGCGCGCCCCGGCAATCCGCAGCGCGGTTGCCACGGCGTGCGCAAGTGGATTGGTGGCAACACCATCCACCACGTCCACCCCATTGATGCTCCGTTTTCCCGCCCAGCGGGAGCGCTTGAAGTAGGCCTTGTCCCGCACCCAGCGGCCGGTGGCGGAGATGCCTTCCAGGGTTCCGATGGTTCCGGCGGCAACCAGTTCTTCGATGGCTTTCAGGGCGTGCGAGCCGAGGCTTTGAAAGCCGATTTGTACCTCCCGGCGCGGTTGCGATGCCGCCGAACACAGCCGGTTGAAGTCCACGAGGGAGGCCACGGGAGGCTTCTCCAGGTACAGCTCAGCGTCCGTTGAGAGGGCGGCCAGGGCCAGCGGGGCATGGGTCTGGATGGGCGTAGCCACAATGATCAGGTCCAGGTCCCGGGTCGCCTCGAGGAGGTCATCGAGCCCCTGGTAAACAGCGGCCGACGGCGGGACGGCGCCGGGTGCCGGCGGCTGCGGGTCCGCCACGGCCACCAGTTCAACGCTCCCGGCCGCCTGGAGGCGTTCGAGGTTCCGAAGGTGATGGGTGCCAAAGCCGTGCACCCCCACCAGGGCAATCCTTGCCGCAGCAGGTGCGGTGACTGTCCCGGCGCCGCCGCCGGCGGCTTCCGTTGCTGTTCCCAATGGTTCTCCGTTCTGCCCGGGCACCGGCCTGCGGGTACCAGCATCGAGGTGCGCAGCAGTCCAGCAAGCGCTTTCCACCTTTTAGTGTGCGGTATGCAGGCGTCCCCCGTCCAGCTATGTAACGATTCAAAATTCCGCTTGACCCGGGTGTGGAGGGAGGGCTAGATTTTCGAGGAACCGATTACTGGCGTGATGCGGACCACTTTCCGCTTCGCCTCTGCAACGATGGAGAAGGGGGATTGCGGCATGCTGTCCGGAACCTTGAGTGCGCGCGCCTACTCATTTTTTGACACGCTCGTATGGATAGCCTGCCTCAATCTGCTGTGGATCGCCTTCACCGTTCTGGGTCTGGGGGTCTTCGGTGCTGGACCGGCTACTGCCGCCGCCCAGATTGCGGTGCGCAAGCGGGCCGCTGGGGACGCCGCTCCTCTGCTGCGTGGCTTCACCGCCGCATACTTCCGGAGCTTCCCCAGGGCGAACATGCTTTCACTCCCGGTCATGGCCATCGCAGCGGCGCTTGTCCTGAACTGGAACTACTTCTCCCGGGGCGCAGGCCTCTTTTCGCAGCTCATGGCGGCCGGCATTTTCGTTGCGGCGATCTTCGTGGCCGGTGCCGCCTGCTACGTGTTCCCCATGTATGCGCGGTATGAGCTCCCAATGGCGCAGTACCTGCTGGTGTCCTCCCGGTTTGCGGTGCGGCACCTGGCGGGAACGGTGATCCTGCTCTTTGTTTCGGCCGCGGTGGTTTATGCCAGCGGCAGCCTTCCGGGCCTGATCCCGTTCTTCAGTATCGGCGTCTGGCTCTACCTCACCGGCTGGTTGTGTGACCGCTTCTTCACCGCCAATGACGAGGCCGTAGCCGCTGTGGCGGAACCAGCCGTCCCGCCAGCCCTCCAGCAGGCCTCGACTGCCTGACTTCCCCCGGGCAGCCGGCCGCTTGCATTGATGTGGCCCAGACCTGCCCGGACGCGTGACTGAAACGTATCAACAAGGGGCGGAACAACCCCCAAGTACCCCAACGAAGTGGAAAAGGAAGAATATGATCCGCAGGAAACTTTCCCTGGCCGCCGCCGTCGTCACCGCCACGGCACTGAGTCTCACGGCCTGCAGCGGGAGCAACACTCCCGCTGCGGACCTCACCTCGGTCTCCATCATGGCCCCGTTCCTGGAGGCGCAGCCGCCAGCAGCGGACGGCGCGGTCCAGAAGAAGCTGGAAGAACTGACCGGCAAACAGGTCAAGATCAACTGGGCCCCCAACGCCTCCTATGAGGACAAGACCAACATCACGCTGGCCGGATCCGACATCCCGCAGGTCATGGTGATCCAGGGCAAGACACCCGGCTTTGTGAAAAACGCCCAGGCCGGCGCCTTCTGGGACCTCACGGACAAGCTGGACAAGTACCCCAACCTCAAGACAACTCTTCCGGACATCCAGAAGAACGCCAGCGTCAACGGCAAGGTCTTTGGGGTATTCCGGGGCCGCGCCCCCATGCGTACGGCCGTCATGTTCCGGCAGGACTGGCTGGACAAGCTGGGTCTCCAGCCGCCCAAGACCGTGGAGGACCTGTACAAGGTGGCCAAGGCCTTCACCGAGCAGGACCCGGACGGCAACGGCCAGAACGACACCTATGGCATCACCATCCCTAAGTGGGGTGCGCTGGGCACCAACAGCCCCTACGACGTGATTGAGGAGTGGTACGGCGCGGGGAACCGCTGGACGGAGCGGGACGGGAAACTCATCCCCAGCTTCGAAACGGACGAATTCCTCGAGGCGGACCGGTTCATCAAGAAGATGGTGGACGAAAAACTCATCAACCCGGACTTCGCCACCTTTGACAGCACCAAGTGGAACGAACCGTTCTTTAACGGAAAGGGCGGCATCATTGTCGACGTCGATTCCCGGGTTAGCGTGCTGATCAACCTGTTCAAGCAGGCAGACCCCAACAACTTCCAGAACAAGGTGGGCTTCGTGGGCAACCTCGAAGGACCCGACGGCGAACTGCACGCGCACCCCACCGACGGCTACTCAGGATTCCTGGCCATTCCCAAGGCCAGTGTCAAGAGCGAGGCCGAGCTGGACAAGGTCCTGCAATTCCTTAACACCATGAACGGCAAGGACGTGGCCGTCCTGCTGAACAACGGCATCGAAGGCGTGAACTTCACGGTGCAGGACGGCAAAGCGGCCACCATCAAGCCCGAGACCCCTGAGGGCAAGGCTGTGACCACCGATATCAAGAGCTACGCGCAGCTTGGCATGAATGTGGCGGGCAACCAGTTCTACCCGGTCAAGCAGCCCACCGGCTACGAGCAGCAGGTGTTCGACAAGCGCACCGAAGTGATGGCGGAAGACTTGAAGAGCGCCGTCTACAACCCGGCCGCCCCCTACGTCTCAGAAACCTACGTTGCCAAGGGTGCGCAGCTGGACAACATTGTGGCCGATGCGCGCATCAAGTACCTCGCCGGCCAGATCGATGAGCAGGGCCTCAAGGACGCCATCAAGCTGTGGGGCACCAGCGGCGGCAACAAGGTCAAGGAAGAGATCAACAAGCTGTGGCAGGACAACAAGTAAATGGCAGCCCCTGTCATTGACACCCTCGCCGGGGAGCAGACGCGCGGGAATGCCACCGCTCCCCGGACCGGGGGCAGGTTCTCTGTCCATTTCGCCCACTACAAGTGGCTGTACCTGCTGCTCCTGCCCGGAGTGGTGTACTTCGCGGTGTTCCGCTACGCCCCCATGTACGGGGTGTCCATCGCGTTCAAGGATTACGTCCCGTTCCTTGGCGTGAACGGCAGCCCCTGGGTGGGGTTCCGGAACTTCGAGGACTTCTTCGCGAACCCCGACTTTCCCCGGCTGCTGGGCAACACCCTGATCCTGGCCTTCCTGAACCTGGGCGTGGCCTTTCCGCTGACCATCATCCTGGCGCTGCTGCTCAACGAGGTCCGGCTGTCCATCCTGAAGCGTACGGTCCAGACGCTGGTGTATATCCCGCACTTCCTGTCCTGGACCATCGTGGCATCGCTGAGTTTCCTGCTGTTCGCGTTGGATATTGGCCCGCTGTTCCAGCTCCTGAACACCGTCCTGGGCACCCACATTGATTTCCTGTCCGACCCCGCGTGGTTCCGGCCCCTGATCGTGCTGCAGGAAATCTGGAAAAACACGGGCTGGGGGACCATCATCTTCCTGGCGGCTCTGTCCACCGTGGACCAGGACCAGTATGAGGCGGCGATCATCGACGGCGCCGGCCGCTTTCGGCGGGTCTGGCACATCACCCTTCCCGCGATCCGTTCCACGATCATCGTGATGCTGATCCTGGCCATCGGGCAGATGCTCAACACGGGCTTCGAGCAGATCTACCTGATGACCAATGCCCTGAACCGGGAAGTGGCGGATGTCTTTGACACCTACGTCTACTTCGTGGGCATCACCCAGGGTGCCTACAGCTACTCCACCGCGGTGGGCCTGTTCAAATCCCTGGTGGGCATCGTGCTGATCTTCGGCACCAACGCCCTGGCCAAGCGATTCAACCAGAGCGGACTGTTCTAGCCATGAAAATCCACAACACCCGCGGCGGCCGCGTCTTCGATGCCGTCAACTACGTCTTCCTGTCCCTGATCGGCATCATCACGCTGTTGCCGTTCGTCTACGTCTTCGCCGGGTCCTTCGCCAACGAAGCCGAGATCACCCGCCGGGCCTTTTTCGTGTGGCCGGAGCAGTTCAGCCTGGGCTCCTACGAATACATCTTTGCCACCCCGGCGTTCATCCGCGCTCTGGTGACCACCATCCTGGTCACCGCGGTGGGCACCCTGGTCCAGCTGGCCTTCACCGTGACCATGGCCTACCCGCTGGCCAAGAAAACCCTCCGCGGCAGGAACGTCATCCTGTCCCTGGTGGTTTTCGCAATGGTCTTCTCCGGCGGCATGATCCCTACCTTCCTGCTGGTCAAGGACCTGGGCCTGCTCAACACCTACTGGGCCCTGATCCTGCCCGCGGCCATCAACCCGTTCAGCCTGATCATTATCAAGAACTTCTTCCAGGAACTCCCCGCGGAGCTTGAGGAATCAGCCAAGATGGACGGCGCCACCGAGATTGGGATTCTCTGGCGGATCCTGCTGCCGCTGTCCAAACCGGTTCTGGCAACGTTCGCGCTGTTCTACGCCGTGGGCATCTGGAATGACTTCATGTCGCCCCTGCTCTACCTCAGCGACAACTCCAAGTGGACGCTCCAGATGTACCTCCGCCAGGTCACCGCCGCCTCGGACCTGCTGGGAACCGGCAACGTGGACCCCAACTACATTCCGCCGGAACAGGGCATCAAGTTCGCCGTGATCGTCGTGGCTACTTTGCCCATCCTTATTTTCTATCCATTCCTGCAAAAGCACTTCGCCAAGGGCATGCTCATCGGTTCCGTGAAAGGCTGATCCGCCCGTTGAGGAAAGACACCATGAAGATCCTGCTGGCCGGAGATTCCACCGTGGCCAACTGTCCCACCCATGAGTTCCCCATGAGCGGCTGGGGTGCACACCTGCCTCCGCTCACGTACACCTGGGGAGCGGTCCACAACTTCGCCAAGGGCGGGGCCAGCACGGAGTCCTTCCGCGATGACGGGCTGTGGGCGGCGCTGCTGGCGGAGGCCGGTGAAGGCGACGCGGTGCTCATCCAGTTCGGCCACAACGACCAGAAGAAGCAGCACCTGGCCGCCCGGACCGGCTACGCGGCCAACCTGCGCGCCATGGTGGGGGAGGTCCGGGACCGGGGCGCGGCTGCGGTGCTGTGCACCTCCGTGGAGCGGCGGCACTTCCTGGACGCGCCGTCGTCGGACGCTGTCCTGGCCGAAAGCCTGGAGGACTATCCGGAGGTGGTCCGCGAACTCGGCCTGGAGCTGGCGGTCCCCGTCGTGGACCTGAATGCCTGGACCCGGCGCCTGTACCGCCGGCTGGGGCCGGACAGATCCCGGGAGCTCTTTTGCCACTTCGGGCCCGGGGAGCACGCACATTGGCCTGCCGGCCTGGCGGACAACACCCATTTTTCCCAGTCCGGGGCTGCGTTGGTGGCGGGGGAAGTGGCCCGGCAGCTTGGTTCGCTGGGATACGGCGCGGCCGGCACCAAAGAGTTAAGTACGACGGCGGGACGCGGCTAGGTGGGCACGACGGGCTTGGAGACGGGCATCCTCTACAGCAACCCGCTGGCAGGACCGGATGACGTGGCCGGTTGGGTGGCGGAAGGGCCGCTGCGGATGGGGAGCCATGAAGGAGCCCTGGAGCTGTCCGGCGCACTGGACGACCAGGAGTTCGGCGACCACGCGCATTGGACGGTCTGGTGCCCCCGGGACTTCCCGGACGGCATCCGCATCAGCTGGGACTTCCGGCCGCTCGCGGAGCCCGGCTTGGCCATGCTGTTCCTTGCAGCCACAGGACAGGCCGGGCTGGACCTGTTCAGCCCGGCCCTTGCGCCCCGGACGGGCTTCTATCCCCAGTACCACTCCGGCGACATCAACACCCTGCACGTCTCCTACTTCCGGCACAAGCACCCGTCCGAGCGTGCCTTCCGTATCTGCAACCTGCGCAAGAGCGCGGGATTTGAGCTGGTGGCGCAGGGTGCGGACCCGTTGCCGCCCGCGGAGGATGCCGCCGGCTTCTACCGGCTGGAGGTGGTGAAGGACGGGCCCCGGGTGGCATTCTCCATCAACGGCCTGCTCCTCTTTGAGTGGGACGATCCCTCGGGAAGGGTGCTTGGCGGCGGCCGGATCGGCTTCCGGCAGATGGCTCCGCTCCGGGCTGCCTACCGGAACCTGGTGGTGGAGAGGCTTTAGGGACAGCGCAAGAACTTGGGGGACAGCGCAAAAGCGGACGGCCTCGAAGGGCCGCCCGCTCTTGGCAATACCTGGTTGTTGGAGTGCTGGCAGACTACAGTCCCAGGACCCGGTTGAGCAGGTTGGCCAGGCCGCTCAGGCCGGTCCCGCCGTCCAGGAGTCCGGTGATGGCGCACAGGAGGTTGCCCACCAGCTTGCCTGCGCCGGACTGCGCCACGATGTCCAATACCACCTGGTTCAAGTCGACGTTGAGTCCCAGGATATCGAGGTGAAGCGGGCCGAGGACAAGGTTCACCACGTCGCAGCCGCCACCGCCGGCCATGGTGGTGGGTGCAGCAGCGGCGGTTGTGGTTACCGTCTGGCTCACCTGGGAGGCCTTGCCGGCGAGGTCGGTGAAGGTGCCCTGCACCAGGCCGGTCACCATGAGTTGGCCGTCCTGGGCATCGAAGCCGGTGGGGGTGAAGGAGCCCGCAAAGCTGCCTACGCCCTCGATGGTCTGGTTGATGGTGCCCGTAACGCCGGCAACCTTTGATGACTGGGAGGCGGCAGAAGGAGCCGCGGGTGCTGCTGCCGTGGCCGGGCCTGCCATGCCAAAGAGCATGGCGCCGGAGAGGGCGAGAGCGGTGATTGAAGCTGAGACCTTGGTTCGCATTTTCGGTAAATCCTTTCAGCGCCGGGTGGCGGCGCAATGAATCCTCCGAGGCTCCGCCCCCATGGAGAACCCCGGCGGAACTGTTTATTTCAAATGCAGTTCATTTCAAATGCAGCCCTGACGGGCCGCGACACGTGGCGTTTGACTGGTGATCCAGGCCACGGGCACGTCGACCAACCTATTAGTAAGCATGCTGATCAGTCAAGCCCGTCGGAGGGCAGGCCCGTGGTCCGGGGAGTGGCGCGCGCCTGGCTGTCCATGCGTGGGGCAAGATAGAGGGGTTCAGCAACTGCCCACTGGAGGGAGGCGGCGTCATGGAGCCCGTAACGGTCGACGGTGGCAAGGGCACCGTGGAATTGCGCACCGATGGCATCATCCATCTCATTTGGGAACCTCGTGTCCGGATAGAACTCCAGGATGCGCAGGCGGCCATGGCGACGGTGAACCGGATAGCCGGGGATGGCAGCTACCCCATGCTGGTGGATATGGCCACCACGGAGGCCGTCAGCAGGGATGCGCGGTCGGTCTTCTCCATTCCATGTGCGGCCAACCGCATCGCGCTGCTCGGGGCAAGTCCGGTGGACCGGATCATCGCCAACTTCTTCCTCGGCGTCCACATCCCACCCTGCCCCACCCGCTTTTTCACTTCGCGGGATGAGTCCATGAAGTGGCTGCAGCAGGGCGGAAACTAGCCTGGCCGGTGGGGTTGTCAGCCGGCGGTCGTTGCCGTGCTCTGCCGGATGACAAGCTCAGGCGTGAAGACCACTGACCGATGGACGGGGTTCTGGGACTCCACTTCTTCGGCCAGCAGCTCGATGGCTGTCCGGCCCAGCAGCTCGGTGGGCTGGCGGATGGAGGAGAGCGGCACCACGGCGGAGACGGCAAAATCGATGTCGTCGTAGCCGATCAAGGCCACGTCCTCAGGAATGCGGAACGTGTGCGTCATGGTCAGTGACTGCATGACACCCAGGGCCAGAAGATCGTTGGCGCAGAAGATCCCGTCCGGCAGTTCCGCCCGGCCGCGCTGCACCAGCATGTCGCCCACGCTGCGTCCCGCAAGGACCGTCTGCCCCTTTGAATCCAGCACCTCCAGCGTGGCGTCCGGCTCCTCCTTCACGGCCCGCCGGGCACCCTGGAGGCGGTCCGCCACCTGCCGGATGGAGGTGGGGCCGCCAACGAAGGCGAGCCGGCGGCGGCCGGTGTCCAGCAGGTGCCGGGCTGCGAGGTACCCGCCGGCGTCGTCATCCACAGCGACTGAACTGAACTTTGATTCGTCAGCCAGCCGGTCCACCAGCACCGTGGGCACCCCGCGCTCGCGGAGGAGGTCCAGCCGCTCCGTGATGTCCCCCACCGGCGAAATCAACAGGCCCTGGACACGCTGCTCCTGGAAGAGGTCGATGTAATTGGCCTCCCGGCCGGCGTTGTGGCCGCTGTCGCCCAGCAGGACGGCGCTTCCCTGCAGTGCGGCGGCGTCCTCGGCGGCGCGGACCACGGAGGTGAAGAAGGGGTTGCCGACGTCCAGGACAATGAGTCCGATGGTGCGGCTGTGGCCCGCGCGGAGTTGCCGGGCGGCGTCGTTTCGGACAAAGCCAAGTTCATCGATGGCGCGCAGGACCCGTTCCTTGGTCCGTGCCGACACCCGGTCCGGATAATTCAGGACGTTCGACACCGTCCCCACGGCCACGCTTGCATGGTTGGCCACGTCCTTGATACTGGCTGTGCGGTTCATCGATTCTCCGTGCTGACTTGCCCGCTGCAGGAGGTTCCGTGCGGGAGATCAAAAGTTCCTGTCATTGCTTGACAGCTGCTCAAGTCCAAGAGTACTTTGAATCGTATTAATGAAACGATTCAAAGATCAACGTTTGAAAAAGGAGTCCCAATGAGGGTGTGCTTCCGTTCCTCGGTGCAGCCGGCGCTGATCGATGAATACCGTCGCCGGCACGCCGCGGTGTGGCCGGAGATGCTGCATGCGCTCAAGGAAGCGGGATGGCATAACTACTCCCTCTTCCTGGCGGAGGACGGCCTCCTGGTGGGCTACGTGGAGTGCGACGACTTTGACGCCGTCCGCGCCCGCATGGCCCTGACCGAAGTCAACGCCCGTTGGCAGGCGGAAATGGCAACCCTCTTTGCAGATTCCGGCCAGGCGCCCGACGAAGGGTTCCAGGTCCTGGAAGAAGTTTTCAACCTTGACAGCCAGTTGGCCGCACAGCCCTCGGCGGGCTGACGGGCTGAAGCAGGCAGCCCGCCGTCGAATCCGTCGGGCACCACCACCAGCACGGCTCCAGCAGCGGGGCACCCATCCACAACGCATCAGACAGACGCTCAGACACCGGAAAGAACCATCATGAATGACGTAGCAAAGGCGCTGGGCAGGCTCGGGGAGCTTGCCATCGAGGTCCCATCGTGGGCTTATGGAAATTCAGGCACGCGGTTCAAGGTGTTTGGCACACCCGGTACGCCGCGGACGGTCCAGGAAAAGCTGGCCGACGCCGCGAAGGTCCACGAGTTGACCGGGCTGGCTCCCACCGTGGCCCTGCATATCCCGTGGGACAAGGTGGACGACTACGCCGCACTGAAGGATTACGCCGCCGGACTGGGGGTGGGGCTGGGCACCATCAACTCCAACACCTTCCAGGATGATGAGTACAAATTCGGTTCCCTGACCTCCTCCAACGAGTCGGTCCGCCGCCGGGCCATCGACCACCACCTGGACTGCATCGACATCATGCACGCCACGGGTTCGAAGGACTTGAAGATCTGGCTGGCGGACGGCACCAACTACCCGGGCCAGGACGACATGCGCGGCCGCCAGGACCGGCTGGCCGAGTCCCTGCAGGAAATCTACGCGGCCCTGGGGGATGGGCAGCGGCTGGTACTGGAGTACAAGTTCTTTGAGCCGGCTTTCTACCACACCGATGTTCCGGACTGGGGCACTTCCTACGCCCAGACCCTGGCCCTGGGTGAGAAGGCGTTTGTCTGCCTCGACACCGGCCACCACGCGCCGGGCACCAACATCGAGTTCATCGTGATGCAGCTGCTGCGCCTGGGCAAGCTGGGTTCCTTCGACTTCAACTCGCGCTTCTATGCCGACGACGACCTGATCGTGGGTGCTGCGGACCCGTTCCAGCTCTTCCGCATCATGTGCGAGGTGATCCGCGGTGGCGGCTTCGGCAAGGATTCCGGTGTGGCCCTCATGCTGGACCAGTGCCACAACCTGGAGGAGAAGATTCCTGGCCAGATCCGTTCCGTCCTGAACGTCCAGGAAATGACCGCCCGCGCCCTGCTGGTGGACACCGCGGCGCTGGCCGAGGCGCAGCGCGCCGGCGATGTGCTGGCCGCCAACGGCATCTTCAACGATGCGTTCTACACCGACGTCCGCCCGGTCCTTGCCGAGTGGCGTGAATCCCGCGGCCTGCCCGCGGACCCGATCGCTGCCTTCAAGGCCAGCGGCTACCAGAAACAGATCAACGAGGACCGCCTTGGCGGCCAGCAAGCCGGATGGGGCGCATAACCAGCCATGAGCAACAAGACTGTTGAAGACCTGATTTCCCGTTCCAACCGCCTGGGTGCGGACAAACGGAACACCAACTTCGCCGGTGGCAACACCTCCGCCAAGGGCACGGAGAAGGACCCGGTCACGGGCGAGGATGTACAGCTTTTGTGGGTCAAGGGTTCCGGTGGTGACCTGGGCACGCTGAAGGCACAGAACCTGGCGGTGCTCCGGCTGGACCGGCTGACCGCCCTGAAGAACGTGTACCCGGGTGTTGAGCGTGAAGACGAGATGGTGGCGGCTTTCGATTATTGCCTGCACGGCAAGGGCGGCGCCGCTCCGTCGATCGATACGGCGATGCATGGTTTGGTGGACGCCGCGCATGTGGATCACCTGCACCCGGACTCCGGCATCGCCATTGCCACCGCCGTTGACGGGGAAGCACTGACCACCAAGATCTTCGGCAACAAGGTGGTCTGGGTTCCCTGGCGCCGTCCCGGATTCCAGCTGGGCTTGGACATCGCCGCCATCAAGGACGCCAACCCGCAGGCCATCGGCACCATCCTGGGCGGCCACGGCATCACCGCCTGGGGCGCTACCAGCGAAGAAGCGGAAGCCAATTCCTTGTGGATCATCGAACAGGCCGAAAAGTACATCGCAGAGAACGGCACGGCCGAGCCCTTCGGTGCCAAGCTGCCCGGATATGCGGCCTTGCCGGAAGCTGAGCGCCGCGCCAAGGCCGCAGCCCTGGCGCCTGTGATCCGCGGCCTGGCCTCCACGGACAAGCCGCAGCTGGGGCACTTCAGTGACGACGCCGTCGTCCTGGACTTCCTCGAAGCCGCCGAGCACCCGCGCCTGGGCGCCCTGGGCACCTCCTGCCCGGACCACTTCCTGCGCACCAAGGTCAAGCCGCTGATCCTGGACCTTCCGGCCGACGCCTCCATTGAGGATTCGATTGCCCGGCTGCAGGAGCTCCACGCCGGCTACCGCGAGGACTACCAGGCCTACTACGACCGCCACGCGGATGCCGATTCGCCGGCGCTGCGCGGCGCCGACCCGGCCATCGTGCTCGTGCCCGGCGTGGGGATGTTCTCCTTCGGTGCCAACAAACAGACCGCCCGGGTTGCCGGCGAGTTCTACATCAATGCCATCAACGTCATGCGCGGCGCCGAGGCCATCTCCACCTACGCACCCATCGAGGAATCCGAGAAGTTCCGGATCGAATACTGGGCGCTGGAGGAAGCCAAGCTGGCCCGGATGCCCAAGCCCAAGTCGCACGCCACCCGCATTGCGCTGGTGACCGGCGCGGCATCCGGGATCGGCAAGGCCATCGCCACGCGCCTCGCCGCGGAAGGCGCGTGCGTGGTCATCGCCGACCTGAACCTGGAGAACGCGCAGAAGGTCGCTGAGGAACTCGGCGGCCCGGATGTCGCGGTCGGCGTCCAGGCCGACGTCACCGACGAAGCCCAGGTCGCCGCGGCGATCGACGCCGCCGTGCTGGCCTTCGGCGGCGTGGACCTGGTGGTCAACAACGCCGGACTGTCCATCTCCAAGCCGCTGCTGGAAACCACCGAAAAAGACTGGGACCTGCAGCACAACGTCATGGCCAAGGGCTCCTTCCTGGTGGCCAAGGCCGCCGCCAGGGTGATGATCGCCCAGGGCCTGGGCGGGGACATCATCTACATCTCCTCCAAGAACTCCGTGTTCGCCGGCCCCAACAACATCGCCTACTCCGCCACCAAAGCAGACCAGGCCCACCAGGTCCGGCTCCTCGCGGCCGAACTGGGGGAGCACGGCATCCGCGTCAACGGCATCAACCCCGACGGCGTGGTCCGCGGCTCCGGCATCTTCGCCGGCGGCTGGGGCGCCAAGCGCGCAGCGGTCTATGGCGTTGACGAGGAGAAACTGGGCGAATTCTACGCCCAGCGCACACTGCTCAAACGTGAAGTCCTGCCCGAGCACGTAGCCAACGCGGCCGCCGTCCTCACCAGCAACGAACTGTCCCACACCACCGGCCTGCACATCCCCGTGGACGCCGGAGTAGCCGCAGCCTTCCTCCGATGAGTGCGGCTGTGTTTGCCGCCGTCGACATCGGTGCCTCCTCCGGGCGGGTCATGCTGGGCCGGGTCTCCCCGGACTCGGGGGTATCGCTGGAGACCGTCCACCGGTTCCCCAACGGTGTAGTGGAGCTCGACGGCGGCCTCCGCTGGGACTTCGACGCCCTGTTCGCGGAGGTCCTTGCGGGCCTCCGCGCCGCGGCTACGGCGGCGGCGGCGCAGGGCGAAACAATTGCCAGCATCGGCATCGACACGTGGGCCGTGGATTACGGCCTGGTGAACAAGGCCGGCGAGTTGGTGGCACAGCCCTTCAGCTACCGCGATGACCGGAGCAGGGCCGCCGTCGCGCCGGTGCACGCCAAGCTGGACCCTGCACGGCTCTACCGGACCACCGGGCTGCAGTTCCTCCAGTTCAACACCATCTACCAGCTGGCCGCCGAGCGTAACCTGGCCGGGCTGAAGGCCCTGTTGATCCCGGACCTGATCGCGTTCCTGCTCACCGGGGTGCGCCGGACCGAGGCCACCAACGCCTCCACCACAGGGCTGTTCGATGCCGTCGCGGGGGAGTGGGCCACCGATTTCTTCACCGCGCTCGGGCTGCGGAAGGACCTGTTCCCGCCGCTGATCCAGCCCGGGGAACCCTACGGGTACCTCCTGCCGGACATCGCCGCGGCCCTGGGACTGCCGCGTGAAACCACGGTGGTGGCGGTAGGTTCGCACGACACTGCGTCCGCCGTCGCCGCAGTCCCAGCGCAGGGCGAAAACTTTGCCTACATCTCCTCCGGCACCTGGTCCCTGGTGGGGCTGGAGCTGCAGCAGCCCGTCCTGACCGAGGCCAGCCGGGAAGCGAACTTCACCAACGAACGCGGCGTGGACGGCACCATCCGCTACCTGCGCAACGTGGGCGGACTCTGGCTCCTGAGCGAGTGCCAGCGGACCTGGGCGGGCGAGGGTTTCCAGCCTGACCTGGCCGCGCTGCTCTCCGCTGCCGCAGCCCTGCCTGCCGGCGGTCCCCAGGTCAACGCCGACGACCCCTACTTCATCGCCCCGGGCGATATGCCCGAGCGCATCCGGGCAGCAGTCCGGCGAACCGGGGACGTCCTGCCCAACGAGCCCGCGGCGATCACCCGCTGCATCATGGACAGCCTCGCAGCTGCTTATGCCAGGACCATCACCACGGCCGAACGCCTGGCAGGCCGTGAGGTGGACGTGGTGCACGTGGTGGGCGGCGGCTCGCAGAACACCCTGCTCTGCCAGCTCACCGCCAACGCCACCGGCCGCCCGGTCATCGCCGGTCCGGTCGAAGCCACCGCCCTGGGAAACGTGCTCATCCAGGCCCGCGCCGCCGGGGCTGCCACCGGGGGCCTGCCACTCCTGCGCGGAACCATCGCCGCCGGAACGGACCTTCGACGGTACGAACCCCAGGAGCTGACACTGAACGCCGCCAGGAATTGAACTCCTGGGTGTCCACAGGCCCAGGCAGCGGGATGCCGTCATCGTGCGCTAGAAATAGAGGAGCGTCCCGCTGGGGCGCCAACAACCGAAAGCAGGACGGACAACGATGCCCCTCTTCGACCTACCCCTGGCCCAGCTCCGCAGCTACACCTCCGACGTCACCCCGCCGGAAGACCTGGATGCGTTCTGGGATGCCACCCTGGCGGAGGCCCGTGCCTTCCCGTTGAACCCCGCGTTTGAGCCGGTGGAGAACTACCTGACGCTGATCGACACCTTCGACGTCACGTTCGCCGGCTTCGGCGGGGCACCGGTCAAGGGTTGGCTGCACCTTCCTGCCAACCGGGACGAGGGGGCCCGGCTACCGGTGGTGGTGAACTACATCGGCTATTCCGGTGGCCGCGGCCTGGTCAACCAGGACACGCGCTGGGCGCAGGCCGGGTACGCGCACTTCATCATGGACACCCGCGGCCAGGGGTACGGCGGCACCCTGGGCCACACCGCGGATCCCCACCCCTCGGCGGGGGATGTGGCGCACGCAGGCCTGATGACCCGGGGCATCGCGGCCCGGGAGGACTACTACTACCGCCGGGTCTACGTGGATGCTTTCCGGGCGGTGGAGGCGGCCCAGGCCCACCCCGCGGTCGATCCGTCCAAGGTGGTGCTGGCCGGAGTCAGCCAGGGCGGCGGCCTGGTGGTGGCCACGGCAGGGCTTACCGCGGGACGGCTCGACGGCGTCATCGCCGCGCTGCCCGACGTCCCCTTCCTCCAGGACTTTCCCCGCGCCATCGACATCACCCCGCGCGGGCCGTACCCGGAGATTGCCCAGTTCCTGGCACGCCACCGGGACCGCTATGAGTCCACCCTTGCCGTCCTCAACTACTTCGACGGCGTCAACCTGGCCGGCCGCGCCACCGCCCCGGCACTGTACTCCGCGGCGCTGATGGACGACATCTGCCCGCCGTCCACCGTTTTCGCCAGCTTCAACGCCTACGGTTCCGGATCGGGCGCCTCCTCCGCCAGCGGGGCGGACAAGGAGATCGAGGTGTACCGGTTCAACAACCATGAAGGGGGCCAGGAACATCACTGGATCCGGCAGCTCCAGTACCTCCGCAAACTCCTCGGCTGAGCCCGGGCAGCGGGCCGGTAAAGCCTAAGCTTGTTCGCGGATCCGCACCTTGTGCGTCCGGATCCGCGAACAAGCCCGGGATGGAATGTGACGGAAGCTGATTTTGCTCCCGCGGCGGCCCGGGTTTATGGTCTTTTCCATGACTAACCGTTGGTATGCGTATTTTTCGTTGGCTCTGGAGGGGCCCGCGTCTAACTGACACGCATCCAGCATTCCTTCAGAGCCAACAGGGCAGAGATTATTCTCTGCCCTTCGCCGTTTCTCCGGCGGGTTCTGAAATCCGGGCCCGCTTCCCATCTGGAACAGGACCCGAACATGAGCACCGCAACAGCACCGGCACAAACCACCTCAAACCAGCGCGCCAGCGACACCAAGTCCACGTCCAACCTGCGCGTCAGCGAGTTCACTCCGCTGCCCACTCCTTCCGACCTCCTCGCGGAACTGCCGCTGGACGCCCGGGCCGCTGCCGTCGTCGAACGCGGCCGCGATGAAGTGCGCGCCATCATGGACGGCGTGGACGACCGCCTGCTGGTCATCGTGGGTCCCTGCTCCATCCACGACCCCAAGGCAGGGCTGGAATACGCCCGCCGGCTGGTCAGCCAGGCGGAGAAGCACAAGGAAGACCTGCTGATCGTCATGCGGACGTACTTCGAAAAGCCGCGCACCACCGTGGGCTGGAAGGGCCTGATCAACGATCCACGGCTGGACGGCACCCATGACATGGTCACCGGCCTCCGCACCGCCCGGCTGTTCCTGCAGCAGGTCACCGCCTTGGGCCTCCCCACGGCAACGGAGTTCCTCGAACCGATCAGCCCCCAGTACATGGCGGACCTGATCTCGTGGGGTGCCATCGGTGCCCGCACCACCGAGAGCCAGATCCACCGCCAGCTCGCGTCCGGGCTGTCCATGCCCATCGGCTTCAAGAACGGGACCGACGGCGGCCTCCAGGTGGCCATCGATGCATGCGGTGCTGCGGCGGCGGCGCAGGCCTTCCTGGGGATCGACGGCGACGGCCGGGCTGCGCTGGTGGCAACGGCTGGAAACCCGGACACCCACGTGATCCTGCGCGGCGGCCGCAAGGGACCCAACTACTCAGCGGCCGATGTGGAACGCGCCTCCGGTGAACTGGCAGGCAAGGGGCTGAACCCGCGGCTGATCGTGGATGCCAGCCATGCCAACAGCGGCAAGAGCCACCACCGGCAGGCTGAGGTGGCCCTGGAGATTGGCGCGCAGCTGGAGCAGGGCGGGGCTGCCGCGCGGGCCGTGGCCGGCGTGATGCTGGAAAGCTTCCTGGTGGGCGGCGCGCAAAACCTGGATGTTGCCGAGCACGCGGCCGGACGCGCGGAGCTGGTGTACGGGCAAAGCGTCACGGATGCGTGCATGGACTGGGACGTTTCCGCGTCCGTCCTTGAGCAGCTGGCGGCATCGGCACGGAAGCGGCGGCAGTCAGATTAGGGGCTGAAATAGGGGAAGCACTACTTTCACATCTGCCACATGAACATCTAGAGTATCTTTTTAGGTGGTTGGTGGATGGCTCAGCATCGTAACACCGCATTGGCACGTACCTGGGGTCACTGTTGTCCATCCGTCAGCAAAGGAAAATAGGGAAATGTCGGCAGAACAGAACTTCTCCAACGCGAAGTTCCTGACCGTGGCTGAAGTAGCCGAGGTCATGCGGGTCTCCAAAATGACTGTTTACCGGCTGGTCCACTCCGGCGAAATGCCGGCGGTGCGCTTCGGCCGCTCCTACCGGGTCCCCGAAAACGCCGTCGAACAGTACCTCAGGGGTGCTGTCGTGGAAGGCCACACCGAAACCGCCTGAGACTGCCTGTCCTGAGCGGCTCCCGATAAGCGGTACCCTGTTAAGGAACGTTTTACGTCATTGTAAGAATCTGTCAGTTGTTCAGTTCGTAGCTTTGTCCACGGACATTCTCCATCAGACAGGTACTGCATCTAGTTTGTAAGGAACTTTCGTGGGTTCAGTTATTAAGAAGCGTCGCAAGCGTATGGCCAAGAAGAAGCACCGCAAGCTGCTTCGCAAGACCCGTCACCAGCGCCGCAACAAGAAGTAGCGATACTTCAAGCAGCGTGGAAATGCCCGTCGCCTTCCAAGGCGGCGGGCATTTCGTTTAACCCGGCAAGAGGTAAGAATTATGCCCGCGGGCCGCGGATGCGGGCGAAGCCCTTCCAGAGGCCGTAGATGGCCCCGCCGAAGGTGGCCGCCTTGAGTCCCAATGTCGCGGCACGGCGGCCTGCGCGGAAATCGTAAACCGGCCAGTTGCGGTCGCGGGCGTGGCGGCGCAGCCTGGCGTCCGGATTGATGGCCACCGGATGGCCCACCAGCGACAGCAGCGGGACGTCGTTGTAGGAGTCGCTGTAGGCCCAGCAGCGCTTGAGGTCCAGGCCCTCATCGTCGGCGATGGCCTGCACGGCCACGGCCTTGGCCGAGCCGTGCAGGATGTCTCCCACCAGCCGCCCGGTGTACAGGCCGTCCGAGACCTCGCCCACGGTCCCCAGGGCTCCGGTCAGTCCCAGCCGGGTGGAGATTACGGTGGCCACTTCGATGGGGGTGGCTGTCACCAGCCAGACGCGGCGGCCCACCCTCAGGTGCTGTTGCGCCAGCGCTTTGGTGCCGGGCCAGATCCGGGACGCGATCATCTCGTCATAGACTTCTTCGCCCAGCGCCTTGATGTCATCCACACTGATGCCCACGGCCAGGGTCAGGGCCGAGTCCCGGACGGCATGGACATCGTCCATGTTCTCGCCGCGGGCCACAAACTTGAACTGCTTCCAGGCCATACCCGCCGCCTGCCTCAGGGTGAAGGCTCCCCGCTGGTGCATCTTGCGGGCCACATGGAACAGGCTGGCACCCCGCATCAGGGTGTTGTCCACATCGAAGAACGCCGCCTCGCCGGGCTGCGGCGCAGCAACCGGCCGTGTGACTACGGCGACGTATTTCTCCTGGGGCATGGAGTTGAGTCTAGTCAATCCACTGGCCCGCCGCCGTCGGCGTCAGCCTCACGCCGGGAACGGCGATACCGTTAAGCCATGGCTACACCCCGCGTCGTCCTGGTCACCAAAGCTGACTGCCACCTTTGTGAGGAGGCGCGCGACGCCGTCGGCCGGGTCACTGCCTCATTGGGCCTTACCTGGAGCGAAGAGCTGGTGGACAACCAGCCTGAACTGCGGGAGCGCTACGCCGAAGAGATCCCGGTGGTCCTGGTGGACGGCGTGCAGCGCGACTTCTGGAAGATCGACGAGGTCCGGCTGGCACGCGTGCTGCAGCGCGCCATGGGCCGGTAGGGCAGTGGCGGCAGTTTCTGATGGTCCTGGTTTTGAAGGCATGAGCGGCAGGGACCTAGAGTGGACTCACAACGCGACGCAAGGGAGGTGCGGGTGACATCCCTGGGTTCTTCGCCCCAGTCTGTCCCGGACCTTCCGGATGCCACGGGCGCACTGACCAAGCAGATACCTCCTGCCGCCGTGGCCCGGCTCACCATCTACCTCCGTGCCCTGAACACATTGCTGTCCGAGGGCGTGGAGCGCGTTTCCTCCGAATCCCTGGCAGAAGCCTCCGGCGTCAGTTCTTCAACCCTCCGCAAGGACCTGTCCCATGTGGGGTCCTATGGCACCAGGGGCGTCGGTTATGAGGTGCAGTACCTCAGCCGCCACATCGCCGCCGCGCTCGGACTGACCCACGACTGGAAAGTGGCCATTGTGGGCGCCGGCAACTTGGGCAAGGCGCTGGCACGCTACGGCGGCTTTGAGTCGCGCGGGTTCGATGTGGTGGCCATCTTCGACGCCGACCAGATGGTGGTGGGCAACGAGGTGGGATGGCTGCGCGTCAGCGACGTGGCAGACCTGGAGACCGTCCTGCACCGCACCGGGGCCAACATGGTGGTCCTGGCCCTTCCCGCGGCCGTCGCCCAGGGCGTTTGCGACCGTGTGGTGGCGGCAGGCGTGCGCAGCGTGCTGAGCTTTGCACCCGTGATGCTGCAGGTTCCCGAAGGGGTCAATCTTCGCAAGGTGGACATGGCCACTGAACTCCAAATCCTGGCCTACCACGCCCAGCGGGCCCAGACGCCCGGGCAGACGGCCTAGGGTTTCCCTGGAAGTTTTCCCCCGGCCCAAGTCTTGGCGGACCCGTTAAAGCAGGTGGCCCGGGATGCGAATGATGCATCCCGGGCCGCGTGCAGTGTCAGCGGGCGGAGTGGCTACCGCCCGTACGGGTTGCCGAAGCCGCCCGAATAGGGGTTGGCGAAAGGCTGCTGCTTCCGGAAGTACGGGGCGGCTGCGGGAAGGTAGAGCAGCACGATGGCCGCAATTCCCAGGAGCGTTCCGATGGTGGCAAAGCTGGGGGGACCAAAGAGTCCGAAGACGGACAGTGCAGCGAAGACCGTTCCCAGGATGCGGGCCCAGTTCTTGCCCTTTCGGACGAAGAAGGCCACCAGCAGGTAGAGGGCCACGCCAATGATCGCGAACACCACCAGGGTGCCGGCGATGACCCCCTTAATGTCGTCATAAGTGACTCCACTGGCGCCTCCGGCCGCCATCTGGTCCTCGAATGTCCGCCGGAACACCGGATCATCCAGCTGCGTCAGTCCGGTCAGCAGGGAGATCACGAAGATCACTGCCGACGCGATCAACAGCCAGAACGAGATGTTCACCAGCTGCGGGACGCCGTTGCCTCCGGTCGGCTGCGGCTGCTCCGACGGGTACTGGCCGTAGGGGGACTGCCCGTAGGGCGGCTGGCCGTACTGGGGTGCATTCTGCCCGAACTGGGCGCCATACTGCGGCGGGTTCTGGCCGTAGCCCGGGGCCTGCGGCGCATTCTGGCCGTACTGGGGCTGGTTTTGGCCGTACTGCGGCGCTGCCGGCGGCTGGTTCTGGCCGTACTGGGGCGCGTTCTGCCCATATTGCGGGGCGTTCTGGCCATACTGCGGCGCATTCTGCCCGTAGCGGGGCTGCTGCTGGTCTCCGGACTGGGGGCTGCCGGCCTGTTCATGCCCCGGCTGGTCGTTGCTGGGGTCTTGGGGCGACGGGGGCGGGACGGGAGGAGTACTCATGGCGTTCCTTCTGCAGGTCGGGATCCGGGTAGGCTGCCGGGAATCAGTCCTCTGCCTTCCCCCAGCATGGCTTAAGTCCACCGTACCCCCGGCGGGCGGCGTTGTGGGTGATTCAGCAGGTATTGGCGCAGGTGGTTGCCGTTAAACAGGGAACCCCGGCGCCAGGCCGGGCAGGCCTGGTGCCGGGGTTGTCCCTGACGGGCGGAACTACGCTGCGGGGGCGATGAAGGCGAGTTCAAGGTTGATGGCAACCTTGTCGCTGACCAGCACGCCGCCGGCTTCCAGGACGGCGTTCCAGGTGAGGCCGAAGTCCTTGCGGCTGATGGTGGTCTCGGCGGAGACGCCGGCGCGGGTGTTGCCGAACGGATCAACGGCAACACCGTTGAATTCGGTTTCCAGGGTCACCGGGCGGGTGACACCCTTGATGGTCAGGTCGCCGGTGAGCTCGTAGCTGTTGCCCTTGGCCACCAGGCCGTTGGATACGAAGGAGATCTCGGGGAACTTCTCCACATCGAAGAAGTCCTCGCCCTTGACGTGGCCGTCGCGGTTGGCGTCGCCGGAGTCGAAGCTGGCGGTCTGGATGGTGGCGTTGATCCTGGACTCAGCCACATCCTGGCCCAGGTCCAGCGTGGCGGCGGCCTCTTTGAACTGGCCGCGGACCTTGCTGATGCCGGCGTGCCGGACAGTGAAGCCGATCTCGCTGTGGGAGTTGTCCAGGGTCCAGGTGCCGGTGGTGACGTCTGCGGGAAGTGCCATGATGTTGCTCCTTGTAAAGGTGTATGTACTGAGGTCCTGCCGTTGAACCTTCATCTGTTGAAGCCTCAACTAACTTGCTGCATCCAGTATAAACATGCATTTGCATGTTTTGTTCCCGTCCACGGAACATTTCTTCAAAAACTTAAGTTCTACTCTTTGTAGAAGGAGCGGCCCGAGATTTCGGATCGCACGCCATCTTTGAGAAACTGGTAAACATGCCCCAAGCCACTGTCCATCTGCTCCGCCACGGCGAGGTCCATAACCCCGAGGGCGTTCTCTATGGGCGGCTTCCCGAATTCCACCTCTCCGAACTGGGGCAGGAGATGGCCCGGACGCTCGCCGAATACTTCCGGCACCGCGCCGAACGCGGCGCCCGCATCACCTACCTGGCCGCCTCCCCACTGGACCGCGCGCAGGAAACGGCGCGGCCGACGTCGGAAGCCCTGCAGCTGCAGATCCACACCGACGAGCGGATCATCGAAGCGGAAAACTACTTTGAGGGCATGAAGGTCACCAAGGCCGAACTCCGCCGGCCCAGGCACTGGCCGCACCTGGTCAACCCGCTGCGCCCCTCCTGGGGCGAACCGTACAAGGAGCAGGCCGCGAGGGTGGCGGCCGCGGCGCAGGACGCCCGGCTGCGGGCCATCGAACTTGCTGCCGGCGACTTCGGTGCCCACGGCCCCGAGGCGATCCTGGTGAGCCACCAACTGCCGATCTGGGCTGCCCGGCTCAGCGCCGAAGGCCGGCCCCTGTGGCACGACCCACGCAAGCGCGAGTGCACCCTGACGTCCGTCACGTCCCTGGTGTTCGACGACGACGGCTCGCTTTTGCGGGTCGAGTACAGCGAACCCGCGGCGTCCCTTCTTCCCGGTGCCGCCAGCACCCCTGGAGCCTAGAAGTGAGCAACAACAACCTCCCCTCCCGCCGCAGCATGCTCGCCGCCGGCGGCATGGCCCTGACCGCACTGACCCTGGGCCTCTCCGGCTGTGCCCAGGAGGATGCGCTGGCCAAGCAGGCCAAGGCAGGGGACAACAAGAACTATGTGGCCGGCGACGGCTCCGTGACAGAGTTCGCTGCCGGGGACCGCAAGGAAGCCGTGCAGATCCAGGGTGCGCTTTTCAACGGCACTGCGGTAACCCCGGCCGACTTCCAGGGCAAGGTGAGCGTCCTGAATTTCTGGTTCGCCGCCTGCGCGCCGTGCCGCGTGGAAGCTCCCCTCCTGGAAGCGCTGCACCAGGAGTTCAAGGACCAGGGCGTGCAGTTCTTCGGCGTCAACCTCCGGGACGAGAAACCCACGGCGGAGGCGTTCGAAAAGACCTTCAACCTGACCTACCCGAGCTTTGACGACAAGGACGGAAGCGTCCTGCTGTCCGTGTCCGGCCTGGTACCGCCCGGCGCCGTGCCCACCACCCTGGTCCTGGACAAGCAGGGACGGGTGGCCTCGCGCGTCCTCGGCGAGATCGAGAAGGGCACCCTGAAAGCCCTCATCACCGCCGCCGTGGCCGAGTAGGGCGGGCCGGGACCGTGAACAGCCCCTTCGCCGAAGCCATCCTCAGCGGCTCCATCCTGCTGGCCATTCCGGTGGCACTGCTTGCCGGACTGGTCTCCTTTCTTTCCCCCTGCGTTCTTCCCCTGGTTCCCGGCTACCTGGGTTACGTCACGGGCCTGAGCGGCGTGGACCTGCAAAAGCAGAAGCGCGGCCGGATGCTGGCCGGGATCGGGCTCTTCGTCCTGGGCTTCTCGGTGATCTTCGTCCTGCTGGGCGGCGCATTCGGCCAGTTGGGCACCCTCATCACCGGCAGCCAGAATGCCTGGATCACCCAGCTCCTGGGGGTCCTGGTGATCATCATGGGCATTGTCTTCATGGGCGGCTTCAGCTGGCTCCAGCGGGACGCCAAGATCCACGCCAAGCCGCCCGCCGGGCTCTGGGGAGCACCGCTGCTGGGCCTGACCTTCGGCCTGGGCTGGGCGCCGTGCATCGGCCCCACCTACTCGGCCGTGCAGCTGCTCAGCCTTTCCGGCGGCTCCTCGGCCGCCAAGGGCGCCTTCCTGGCATTCGTCTACAGCCTGGGACTGGGCATTCCGTTCCTGTTGATCGCGCTGGCCCTGCGCCGCGGAATGGGCGTCATGGCGTTCTTCCGCAAGCACCGCCTTGCCATCCAGCGGACCGGCGGCGGAATCCTGGTGGTGCTGGGCCTGCTGATGGCCACCGGCGTATGGGGAGCCTGGGTGACCGGGCTGCAGTACTGGTTCCAAACCGACGTGAAGTTGCCGATCTGATGAGCGAGCGTGTGAACGTAAAGAAGAAGCAATCCGCCCCCGTAGCGGAGGCAAAAGCCCAGGCCGCCCTTCCGGCCCTGGGCCCCAAGGGCATGCTGCGGTGGGCCTGGACCCAGCTGACCAGCATGCGCACCGCGCTGTTCCTGCTGCTGCTCCTCGCCGTCGCCGCCGTCCCCGGATCCCTGTTCCCGCAGCGGCCCGCCAACCCGGCCGTAGTGACCCAGTACATCAAGGACCATCCGGACTACGGCAAGCTGCTGGACTCCCTGCAGCTCTATGACGTCTACTCCTCGGCCTGGTTCTCGGCGATCTACCTCCTGCTGTTCATCTCGCTGATCGGCTGCGTGGTGCCGCGTGCCATCGCCCACTACAAGGCCATGCGCTCCCAGCCGCCACGGACGCCGCAGCGCCTGTCCCGGCTGCCGGAATACGGCACCCTGGTGATTCCCGCCCGCACCGGCATCCCGGCGTCGGAGGCCATCAACAGTGCGGCCGGACTGCTGCGGAAGCGCGGCTACCGGGTGGAGGTCAGGGACGCCGACGGCAACCGCCCGTCCCTGGGGGCCGAGCGCGGCTTCCTGAAGGAAGTGGGCAACCTCGTCTTCCACACCTCGCTCATCGGCGTGCTGGTGGCCGTGGCCGCAGGCGGCCTGTTCGGCTACAGCGGCCAGCGCATCCTGGTGGAAGGCGACACGTTCGTGAACACCCTGGTGGGCTACGACCAGTTCAACCCGGGCACCAACTTCCAGTCCAGCCAGCTGCAGCCGTACTCGCTCCAGCTGGACAAGTTCAACATCACGTTCGACCGCGAATCCAAGGGCAAGTTCGGCCAGCCCATCGACTTCGCCGCCACGGTGACCACCAAGGAAAACCCGGACGCTCCAGCCAAGCAGGAAATCCTGAAGGTCAACGATCCCGTGACCCTGGGCGGCACCAGCATCTACCTCACCGGCAACGGCTACGCACCGGTGGTGACCGTACGGGACGGCGCCGGCAACGTGGCCATGCAGGGCCCGGTGGTGGCCAAGCTGCAGGGCGATAACTACTACTCGTCCGTGGTGATCAAGGTTCCGGACGCCCAGCCGGACCAGCTGGGGTTCGTGGGCTTCTTCCTCCCCACCGCGTTCGTGACGGACAAGAACGTTTCGTTCAGTGCCGACCCCGAACTGTTCAACCCCCAGCTGACCCTGAACTCCTACTACGGGGACCTGGGCCTGAACACCGGTGCCCCGCAGAACGTCTTCGAACTGGATGTCAAGAACCTGACGCCGCTCAACGCCAGGAACCTCGCGGCCGGCGGCATCACGCTGGCACCCGGCTCCACCTTCACACTGCCGGACGGCAAGGGCACCATCAGTTTCGACGGCGTGAAGCGGTACATCGGCGTGGACATCCACCACAACCCCGGGCAGGTCTACGCCCTGGTCTTCGCTTTGCTGGCCGTGGCCGGCCTGATCCTCTCGCTCTACGTCAACCGCCGGCGCGTCTGGGTACGGACGGGCACCGCCGCGGACGGCCGCACCATGGTGGAATACGGACTCCTGGCCCGCGGCGAGGACCACCGCCTCGCGGGCGAGGCGGCAGCGCTCCGGAAACTGTTCTCCGCCGAGTGGCAGTTGCCGGAAGACACCGAAGACACGGGCCAGTCCCAGCAAACTCCCAGCCGGCGGGGCGATAATGTCGCAGGCTCCGCCGCTAATGCCGCAGGCTCCGCCGCTAATGCCGCAGGCTCCGTCACCACCCCAGCAGGCCCCACCGGGCCCGAAAAGGACCAGTAATGCCATTTGGAATCAATGAAACCATGGGCCAGTACAGCGAACTCTTCATGCTGCTGGCGGCGGGTACCTACACGGTGGCCTTCATCGCCTTCGCCTGGGACCTGGCCAAGAGCAGCAAGGCGCTGCGCGCTGTGGACCTCAGGGCCGCGCAGGCCGGTGCTGCCGCCAAGGTCCCCGTAACCGCCGGCGTTGCTGCCGGAGCAGGGGCGCGCGAAGGATCCCGCGGTGTTGAGGCCCGACTGGACGGGCCGGCCGGACGGGCCGAGCGCCCGTCGTCGTCCGCCGCCAAAGCCAGCGGTGCAGGAACCGGAGGCTTCATGACTGCCGACGGCGACATGAAGTACGCCGCCGAGCGCCGGGTTCCGGCGCGTGTTGCGGTGGCCGTGACCACCCTTGCCGTCGTCATCCACGGCGCCGGCGTGGTCACCAGGGCCCTGGGCGCAGGCCGGGTGCCGTGGGGCAACATGTACGAATTCCTCACCACCGGCGCCTTCCTGGTGGCGGCCGTGTTCCTGCTCTCGCTGATCCGCCGCGACCTCCGCTTCCTGGGCACCTTCGTGGTGGGCCTGGTGATCATCATGCTGGTGGCTGCCTCGGTGGCGTTCTGGACCCCCGTGGGACACCTGGTTCCCGCCCTGCAGAGCTACTGGCTGGTCATCCACGTTTCCATCGCCGTGCTCTCCTCGGCGCTGTTCACCCTGACCTTCGCGATGTCCGCACTGCAGCTGGTGCAGACCCACCGGCAGAAGACCGTGGCCGCCGGCGGTGCCGACAAGCTCGGCTTCATGCGTCTGGTGCCCTCCGCGCTGAGCCTGGAAAACCTGTCCTACCGCATCAACGCCATCGCCTTCATCGGCTGGACCTTCACCCTCATGTTCGGTGCCATCTGGGCGGAAAAGGCCTGGGGCCGGTTCTGGGGGTGGGACACCAAGGAGGTCTGGACCTTCGTGATCTGGGTTGTCTACGCCGGCTACCTGCACGCCCGGGCCACCCGCGGCTGGACCGGAACACGGGCCGCCTGGCTGTCGATCGTGGGCTACCTTTGCGTGATCTTCAACTTCACCATCGTCAACCAGTTCTTTAACGGACTCCACTCCTACTCCGGCCTTTAAACAAGGGCCTTTCGGCCCCTAAAACGGGGGTTTCCGGGTCCTAAAACCGGGGGCGCAGTCGAGAGACGGCAACGGTCCGATAAATAACCATTCGATGTAGCAACAGGGGTGTTCCCCGGTCCTTCGGAAATGCTACGTTGGTGACGTTCCCTGTGATGAAGCTTGCAGGTGGACCACCAGCCTTTCGAGGTACCCCAATGAGCTACGCTCTCGCCGTTGACGTCGGGACCAGTTTCACGGCAGCTGCCGTTGTGCGCTTTAACCAAGGTCCCAACGCCGTGCCCGAATGCCTGCCCCTGGGCACGCGTGGAGCGTCTGTGCCCTCCGTGGTGTACTACCCGGAGGAAGGCGCGGTCCTGGTGGGGGAGGCGGCAGAACGCCGAGGACTGGACTCGCCGGAACGCGTGGTCCGGGAATTCAAGCGCCGGATTGGCGACGACGTACCCTTCGTCCTGGGCACCCTGGTCCTGCGGCCGGAGGACGTCTATGCCACCGTTGCCCGCTGGGTGGCGGACCGGGCCACCGAGCGTGAGGGGGGCCCGGCGTCGGCGATTTTCCTGACCCACCCCGCAGCCTGGGGCAACCACCGGCTTTCCGTCGTCCGCGACGCCCTCGCCGCGCATGGCCTGGAGAACGTCACGCTCCTTCCCGAACCCGAGGCCGCAGCCCTGCATTACGCCTCCCAGGTGCGCGTGGAGGAAGGCAGCACCATCGCCGTGTACGACCTCGGCGGCGGCACGTTCGACACCGCCGTGCTGAGGAAGTGCGGCAGCAGCCGCTTTGAGCTCTTGGGGCACCCGGAGGGCATCGAGGACCTGGGCGGCGCCGACTTTGATGCCGCAGTGTTCCGGTACGTGGCTGCGCACACCGGGAACGCCCTGGACGATCTGGACACTGGTGACCCGGCGGTGCTGGGGGCCCTCACCCGGCTCCGCCGCGAATGCGTCGAGGCCAAGGAAGCACTCTCCGCGGACAGCGAATCCACCATTCCGGTGCTCCTGCCCGGCATCCAGCAGCAGATCCGGCTGGTCCGTTCAGAATTCGAGGCGCTGATCGAAGAGCCCGTACGGGAAACAGTGGAGGCGCTGGAGCACTCCCTGGCCCAGCTCCACCTGGTACCGGCAGACTTGTCCACGGTGCTGTTGATCGGGGGATCGTCCCGGATCCCCCTGGTGGCCCAGGTGGTGTCGGAGGAGCTGGACCGGCCTATCGCTGTGGATGCCGATCCCAAGTCCTCCATCTGCCTGGGGGCGGCAGTGGCAGCCGTCCTCGCCCACACGGCCGCAGTGGCGGCAGCAGCTGACCCGGCAGAAACTGAAGCGGACGCCCGGGAGGCGCCGGCCGCCGTCGTACCCTCCGACGTGCCGCCCGCTCCAACCGGCCCGGGCAGGCCCAGTTGGTCGCGGAAATATACGACGGCGGCAGGCGCCCCGGCAGGGCCAGTCGCCGTCCGCGGTGCCCGGCGCGGGGCGCGGGGCGCGCACGCGCCGAAGCCCACCGTCCGCGTGACCGCCGTGGCCGCGGCTGCTGCGGTCCTGACGGTCCTCACGGCAACGGCCGCGCAAAGCCCGGACGGTTTCGGAAGCCTGACTGCCATGTTCGTGCCGCAGGCCGGTGCCAGTACCACGGGAGGCTCCGCCGGCACCGATGCGGGCGGTTCGGACGCCGCCGATGCAGGGGAGTCAGCAACCCCGGCCGCGGTGGCCCAACCACTCGCGGGCATCGAGGCCAGCGCCAGGAAACCCCTTGCTCCAGGGACCGGACTGGAAGCATCTGCCACGCCCCCCGGCGGGCAGGCGGCCGGCAACGACGGGCCGGCGGCTGGAAGCAGCGCGATTGCTGACGGACCTGTCGTCGCAGCGGCGGCAGTCCCCGATGCGCTTGCCGGCTCCGGGGGGACAACGGGCGGGTCAGGCGTTGCTCCCGAGGCCGTTACGGTGGTTCCCACGCCCGCTTCCGACACCCCGCAGGCAGGCGGTTCCGCCGACCCCACACAGAGTGAAGGCACCCCAACGCCCACCGACTCCGGGACGGCTGACCCGACGACTCCTGCGGCGACTGATTCGCCCACGGCAACTGAACCGCCTACACAGGACGACACCAGCCAGCCCACGCAGACAGAGAGCCCAAGTGCCACAACTGCCCCGGATCCCTCGATGACACCAACGGAGGTGGCCGTGGAAGCTACCGGCAGCCCAGCGCCGCAAGTAACACCGCTTGAACCCGAAACCACGTCCGCCGCAGCCGCCGTTGAAACGGCCACGACCGCCGCTCCGGGGGCCTGAGATGGACGGGCAGCTTCAGGACGGACAATTCCAACGGGAGGAACAACCCGGGGCGGCGTCTACGGGACCGGACCACCAAGGGCACCCGCTGCACGCTGCCGAGCAGATGGCCAAGCAGCTGAAGGGTGCCAACGCCGTGGTGCGGGAACTGCTGCTGGCGCTCTCGGTGGGCTTCGCCTTGCCGGGGCCGCTGCCTGCGGACCTGCAGCAAAAGTTCGGCAGCGGCGGGGCGGAGGACCTCGATGTCCTGGTGGACCGGGCCGAGGCCGCGGGACTGCTTGGGCCGGACGGCACCGTGGTGGGGACGGCGCAACACGCACTGCTGGCTGCCACACCTATTGCCAAGGTGCACGCGCTCCAGCGTGAGCTCGTGGGCGTCTACACGGCCGCCGGACAGCGGTTGGGTAATCTTGCCCGCGAGCTTGCCCGCGGCGGGCTCACCGACCCCCGGGTGGCTGCTGAACTGGAGCTGGCCGCGGACAGTGCGTTGGAGCATAACCCACGGCTCGCGTCGCAGCTTTACGAGGAGGCCCTCCTGGCGGGCGCCGATCCGGTATCGACGGCAGCCCGCCGCGCGCAGGCGGCGGCCGGTGATGGTGAGCTTGATGCGGCTGCGCGCATCATTGACACCCTCCTGGTCAGCGCCGACCCGCGGGATGTGCGCCGGGGTGCGGATGTGGCCGCCTCCGTTTGGGCGCAAAGGGGCATGCTGGCCCGCGGGGCCGATGTTTACAACTGGTTGGGCCCCGAGCGTGTGGGCGTATCAGCGCCCCTCGCCGCCGTTGTCCTGATAGGAGTCGGAGACCGGTCTGGGGCGGAGGCGTTCTTCCAGCCCGCCGCGCCGGCAGCTTCCCCCACCCTGCTTGCCGCCACGCTGGTCCAGACGGGGCAGGGGGTCTTCGCATCCTTGGGGGAGAAACCACAACAGGGCATCTCCGTGCTGATCCATGCCTCGGACATGCTGAACTCGGCAGGCATATCGCTTCCGCTGCCGGAAACGCCGGCTGCGCTGGCAGCCCTGCTGGCCCTGCACACCGGTGAGCCGCACCTGGCGGAAACCGTCTGCCGGGCAGCGGCCGCTGCCGGGCAGGGAGGCAATGCCGCACAACCCAGGCTCCTGCTGCTGCAGGCCTGGGCGGACATGATGCAGGACAAACTCGAGGATGCCCGGCTTGCCGCCACGGAAGCCGCCAAGGCCAACCATTGGCCGCTGGTCCCGCGCGACGAGTTCATGTGCGCTGCACTTGAGGTGGGGCTAGCCCGGCGGAACGGTGACGTGCCGGAGCTCCTCAGGGCGTGGGAACGGGCCCGCGAGGCCATGCTCCATACCTCGGTGGACCTCTACAACCTCCTGCCGTGGGGGGAAATGCTGATTGCTGCTGCCCGCCTGCGCGAAACGCGGCGCGTGGCGCACTACCTGGAAGAAGCCTGGAAGCTGCTGGGGCGCCTGGACGAACCCGCGCTGTGGGCCGTTCCCCTGCACTGGGCCGGCGTCCAGGCCGCACTGCTGAATGAAAGCCCCGCCGATCTTGCTCCGCATGCCACTGCACTGGCCCGGGCCTCCGTCCACAGCCAGCTTGCCGCAGTCTTGGCCACCGCGGGAAAGGCCTGGGTTTCGGTGCTCGCCGGCCGCTTCCGTACTGCCGACGTGGAGGGCGCGGCCCGGCTGCTGGGCGCTGTAGGAATGCCCTGGGAGGGTGCAAGGCTGGCCGGCCACGCTGCCGCACGTGCTGACGAGCGGCGGGACATGATGCGCCTGCTGTCCTGCGCCCGGGACCTCCACCCGCAGGGCAACCCGGCCGGTGCCGCGTCAGGGGCCGCCATCCAGGCAGGAACCCCCGCTGACAACGGCGGCAGGGCGCACCAGCCGGACGGCTCCGGACTGAGTGAGCGGGAAAAGGAAGTTGCCAGGCTGGTGCTTGAGGGCAAAACCTACCGGGAAATCGGTGAGGCCATCTACATCTCGCCCAGGACGGCAGAACACCACATTGCCCGGATACGCCGCCGCCTGGGCGCCGAAAACCGGTCTGACCTGCTGGCCCGTTTACGGGTGGCCTTGGGCGTTGAGAATTCCCAGCACATGAACCCGCAACAGGAGTAGTCCCTAATGCCCCTAGCCGCGGACCCGGGAGCACCCCGGTACGGCTTCCACCGGTAGGGGGAATGCGCCCGATGCCCAGTCTCCGGCAGCGAACCTAGTTTTGAAGCAGCCAGACACGTTCCGCCGGATGATCCGCAACTCGACGAAGATGTGAGGACCACTCATATGCCAACACTCGCAAACGACCTTGTTCAATTCCTGATGCACCTCTTTGGCAGCCGCAAGGCAATCCAGGCGTTCCTGGACAACCCGGAGAAGACGCTGGCCGAACACGGCCTGGGCAACGTGTGCTTGGCCGACGTTGACGCTGCAATGCCTGTTGTCCTCGACTACGCTCCCATCACCGTCAACGCCTCGTCGTTCGAACGCGAATACAACACAGGCGGCAGCAGCGCATGGGCGGGCGCAGGTGCGTCGGCTGGCTCTGTGTCAGCGGGTTCTGTGGGGGGCGCAACAGCCATCCACGCCGGAAGCCAAGGAATGGTACATGGCATCCCGAACTACGACCAGGACGACCACGCCCACGCAGTACAGCAACTGCACAACGTGATAAACCACTTCTCCTACACCACCAGCACCACCACGGTTGACGACCGGGACACCATGACCGACCAGTCCGTCAACCAGAACATCTGGGCGCACGGAGACGTGGAGCAGTGGTTCGACAACGACGCCGTGGTGGCCACCGGGGACCGGGCCGTCGCCGCCGGCGATGACGCCGATCTCAGGGACTCGAACAACATCAGGGATTCCTACAACACCGATAACTCCACGGATAACTCCACGGACAACTCCATCCACGCCGGCGGGGACGTCGGCATCGGCAATGAGGAGACTGACATCTCGGACTCCTTCAACACCGACGTCGGCCTGGATGTTGACGACTCCTTCAACGACAACTCGGACAACTCCGACTACTCGGACCATTCGGACCACTCCGTCAGCACCGATACTGACCTCGATGTCCGCGACTCGTTCAACGACAATTCCGACAACTCCACCCAGGCCTCGGTGGAGGTGGAGGACTCCTTCAACCAGGACAGCTCCAGCACCACGACGCTGGAAGATTCGTTCAACCAGGACAACTCCACCGCCAGCACAGTGGATGTCAACGTGGAGGACTCCTTCCAGGACAATTCGGCCACGAGCATCGTGGAGGACAACGTGGTGGTGGCAGACAACCAGTTCGATTTCACGGAGGACAATTCCAGCCACACCGATATCGACCAGGACAACCACACCACCATCGACGATTCAGTGGTTGACGACTCCACCGTCCTGTAACACGCTGTTTCCGGGAGGCGAACCGCCCGGCAGGAGGCATCCCACCTTCTGCCGGGCTCTTCCCGTATTACCGAAGGCGCACTGGACACATTTTCCGCACTGGAACGAGGGGCACGCTGTGGCAGAAGCAGGACCGGCAAGGGCAGCGGGGCCCATGACGGCCGGCCAGCTGGTGAGGCTTGTTGACGAGGGCCTGCAGCTGGTGGGCGGCGGGGAGCGTGCGGACCTGCGCAGGAGGCTGGAGCAGGCCATGGCACGGCTGCAGGATCCCAGCATCCGGGTGATTGTGGTGGGGGAGTTCAAACAGGGGAAGAGCAAGCTCATCAATGCCCTGGTGAACGCGCCGGTGTGCCCGGTGGATGACGATATTGCCACCTCGGTTCCCACCATCGTCCGCTATGGTGAACCGGCCTCGGCCGCCGTGCTGGTCCCGGCAGCTGAAAAGGCGCCCGGGGAGGCTGCCGCCGACGGCCGGGAAGGAAACGTTGAGCGCCGGCCCGTCGACCTGGCAGAACTGCCGGCCCTCGTCTCGGAGCAGGGCAATCCGGGAAACAGCCTGAAGCTTGCGGCCGCGGAGGTCTGCCTGCCCCGACGGATCCTCACCGGTGGGCTCACCATCATCGATTCCCCTGGGGTGGGCGGCATGGGCTCCACCCACACCCTCACCACCCTTACCGCCCTTCCCACCGCGGATGCCATGCTGCTGGTCTCGGACGCCTCCCAGGAATACACGGAACCGGAACTGCGGTTCCTGCGCCAGGCCATGCGGATTACGCCCAGCGTTGCAGCCGTCCTTTCCAAGACGGACCTCTACCCGGACTGGCGCCGCGTAGGGGAACTGGACAGGACACACCTGGACCAGGTGGCACCGGACATTCCCCTGTTTCCCGTCTCCGCGGACCTCCGCCTTGAGGCCTCCCGGCTCCAGGACAGCGAGCTCAACGCGGAATCGGGCTTTCCCGGCCTGGTGGCCCATCTGCGCAACGATGTGGTGGGCAAGGCGCAGCGCATCCAGCGCCGCTCCGTCAGCCAGGACCTGCTGTCCGTGACGGACAACCTGCGGCTGTCCCTGCAGTCCGAGCTTGAGGCCCTGGAGAACCCTGCGGGTACGCCGCAGATGCTCGCGGACCTTGAGCAGGCGAAAACAGAGGCGGACGACATGCGGAAACGGTCTGCGCGCTGGCAGCTGACCCTCAGCGACGGCATCAACGACCTCATTGCCGACATGGAATACGACCTCCGGGACCGCCTGCGCCGGATCCAACGGGAAGCCGAGTCGGCCATCGACCAGGGCGATCCCGGGCCGGTCTGGACGGAATTTTCCCAGTGGCTCGAAGATTGCGCCGCCGCGGCGGTGTCGGACACCTTTGTCTGGACCAGCGAGCGGTCGCAGTGGCTGGCGGCGCAGGTGGCGGAACATTTCGCTGCCGACGAAGTATCGCTGCCCGTCCTGCACGTTGCCGATTCAGGGGACGCGCTGGATCCGGTCGACCAGATGGCGGAACTGGACCCGGGCCGGGTCAACCCAATCCAGAAAGTCCTGATCGGCATGCGCGGCTCCTATGGCGGCGTTCTGATGTTTGGCCTCCTCACAGGTATTTTCGGGATGGCCCTGATAAATCCCCTGTCGGTGGGCGCCGGACTGCTGCTGGGGCGCAAGGCCTACCGGGAGGACAAGGAAACGCGGCTCAAGCGGCGCCAGGGCGAGGCCAAGGCGCTGGTGAGGCGCCAGCTCGACGACGTGACGTTCCAGGTGGGAAAGCAGCTCAAGGACAGGCTGCGCCTGGTCCAGCGGACCATCCGGGACCACTTCACCGACATCGCGGACGAGTACCACAGGTCATTGTCGGATTCGGTGGCCGCGGCCCAGAAGGCCGCCAAATCGTATGCCGAGGAGAGGGAAGGGCGGATCCGGGAGATCAGGGCCGAACTCAAAAAAGTGGATGCGCTGCACCGGGCCGCGGAAGCCGTGGCCGCGGAGGTCATGGCCGCCGGGACCCGTGCCGGGGCGGGCGTTGGATGACGCCGTCCACCACGGCCGGGGCAGCCGGACTGATCCGGGAAGCGCTGGAGGTCTACGGCGACGACACCCAGGCTGCCGAAGCGCTGCGCGGCTACGCGCGGCGGCTTGCCGAGCCATTGCGGATTGCCATTGCCGGCATGGTGAAGGCAGGAAAGTCTACGCTCCTCAACGCCATCATTGGTGAGGAGATCGCGCCGACGGACACCGGCGAATGCACGCGGATCGTCACCTGGTACCGGCACGGCCACACTCCCCGCATCACGCTCCACCCCGTCACTGGGGAGCCCCGGAACCTGCCGTTGAAACGCGTGGACGGGCGCCTGGTCTTCGCCCTCGACGGCGTCGAGGCGGAGGAAGTGGAACGGCTCGACGTCGAATGGCCTGCGCCGGCCCTGCAGGCCATGACGCTGATCGACACCCCCGGCATCGCTTCCGTGTCCCAGGACGTGTCCGCACGGTCCATACGTTTCCTGACTCCGGAGGATTCGGCGTCGGAAGCTGATGCCGTCATCTACCTGATGCGCCACATGCACGCGTCCGATCTGAGGTTCCTGGAATCCTTCCGCGACACCGCGGCGGGCCGCTCGGGTACGGTCAACGCCATCGCGGTGCTGTCCCGTGCCGACGAGGTGGGAGCCGGACGGATCGACTCCCTGTTGTCCGCCGGCAGCATCGCGGAAAGGTACAGCCGGGACCCCAACCTCCGGAAGCTGGCACTGGGCGTTGTCCCGGTGGCCGGACTCCTGGCCCAAAGTGCCCGCACCCTGCGCCAGCCGGACTTTGAGGCCCTCCAGTTGCTGGCCACCCTGGACCGGGCCGCGCGCGAACGGATGTTGCTGTCCGCCGACAGGTTCCGCCGGTCCGGGGAACCCGTGGCACTGACGGAAGAGGCACGGTCCTCACTGCTGGAGCGCTATGGGCTTTTCGGTATCCGGCTGGCCGTGGTCCTTATCCGCAATGGCTACCCCGAGCCAACGCCCCTGGCCCATGAGCTGGCCCGGCGCAGCGGCCTGGATCCGCTGTTGGAGGTGCTGGACCGGCAGTTCCAGGCGCGGGCGGAAGCGTTGAAGGCCAGGACCGTGCTGGTGGCGGTGGGGAACCTCCTGGACAGCCGCCCCCGCGAGGGAACGCAAGAGTTGGCGGCGTCCCTGGAGCGCGTCCAGGCCAACGCGCATGAGTTCCGCGAACTCCGGCTGCTGGCGGCCCTGCGCACTGCCGGAGTGGACCTGGCTCCCGAACTGGCGGCGGAAGCTGAACGGCTCATTGGCGGCCGCGGCGCGGCGGCATCCCTGCGGCTCGGCATGGCGCCTGACTCCGGTCCGGACGTGCTGGCCGCTGAGGCGCGGCGCTGCCTGGCGCGGTGGCGCAGGGTCGCTGAAAGCCCGCTGACGGCCAGGTCCGCTGTTGAAACGTGCCGGGTGGTGATCCGCAGTTGCGAGGGTGTCCTTGCGGATTTCGCAGCCAGGGACGCCCAGGCGCAGTCAGCGTAGGGCTCAGGCCTGCGTGGCCTCCCGCTTCAGCCAGGAGCCGGCGGACGGCAGGAACAGAAGCACCAGCCCGGCGAACGCCAGGAGCAGGCCGGCACCCCACAGCATCACCACGTAGCTGCCGTCGGCGCCGTTTGGGACCAGGAAGGCGGATGCCAGGAGCAGGACGGGAAGGTGGGCGGCCAGCAGCAGGACCAGGACCCAGCGGGCCCAGTTTTTGCGGCCCAGCGCCGCGGCCAGGACAGCAGCTTCAAGCACGGTCACCAGCAACAGGGCGCCGATGCTCCCCCAGAAGACGATCTCCGCCGCGGTCCCTACCGACCCGGCGTCGCTGCCCGCAGCCATGTCCGCCACTACGCCACGGAGCCGCTGCAGGTTGGAATCCCGGGCCACGAAGGATCCCAGCAGGACGGCCAGGCCCGCCACGAAGCTCAAGATCCAGAGCGTGCGGGCCGTCCGGACAACCTGGGGTACCGGGGGAGTGACGGGGATGGGCGGCGGCGCGGAGTAGGACAGGCCGGGCCTCGGTGGGGGAGCCGGCACGCGCCGCTCTTCTCCGCCGGGTTGGAACGCCATAAGCGTTATTTCAGTCCGTCGGTATCGTGTTCATCGGTGCCGCGCTGGCCTTTGCCGCCGTCCTCCTTGGCTTTTGCGTCCAGCTCGTCCCGGAGTTTCTTGAGGCGCTCCGTTTCGGCCTGCTTGCGGCGCCGTGCCTCAAGGTTGCGGAGGAAGTCCGGGTCATCGTCCGGAGCCACGGGATGCGGGTAGCTGGGCCGGGGCTGCTCAGTACCGCGCGGCCTGCCAATCAGCAGCCACAGGATGGCTCCCAGGACGGGCAGGACAATCTGGACGATGATCCAGGCCGGTTTGGAAATCCCGCGGGTCAGTCGGCCCTCAGTGCGAATCACGTCCACCAGGCCATACACGAAGATGACGAGGACTGCGACGGCCAAAGCCACACGGAAGAGCATGCCATTAAGTCTATCGTCAGGACGCGCAGGGGCCGCTGGCGGAGGCGGCTAAACTTGAATAGTGGCCTTTTTGAAATATTCCCTGATCCGGCTGGCAATCTTCGTGCCCCTGTTTGCCCTGTTCGCGCTTCTGCAGGTGGGGGTGCTGATGTCCGTGATCTGCGCCGCGCTCATTGCCTTTGCCATCAGCTACCTGTTCTTCCAGAAGCAGCGCGACGCTGCCGCCGCGGCCCTGCAGCACCGCTTCTCCGGGAAGGCCAAGCCGCTGCGCTCCGCCGGCGAAGTCCAGGACGCCAACGCCGAGGACGCCCTGCTGGACGCCAACCCGGACATCACCATCAACAACGCCAAGGGCAGCAACAACAACAAGCGCTAGAACCCGTGGCTGAGGATCAGCCCCAGTGAGAACAGCACGCTGTAGCCAAGGTTGATCAGGCCGGTCTGCTTCAGGACCGGGATCAGGCTTTTGCGCTTGCGCCCGTTGATCATCAGCCAGGCCGGCATCAGGCAGGCCGGAATGAGCAGCAGCACGATCAGGATCCACGGCCGGCCCGGTGCCAGGATCACCACCAGCAGGATGGCGACGGCGAGCATCAGCACGTAGCTTTCCCGCGCATGCTTGTCGCCCAGCCGCACCGCCAGGGTCTTCTTGCCGGCCTGCATGTCGGTGGGGATGTCCCGGACGTTGTTGGCCATGAGCAGCGCCGTGGCGATCAGGCCGGTGCCGATCGCTCCGATGACCGCGGACAGGCTGATGTGGCCCGCCTGCGTGTAGGTGGTGCCCAGGGTGGCCACCAGGCCGAAGAAGACGAAGACGAACAGGTCGCCCAGGCCCATGTAGCCGTAGGGGTTCTTGCCGCCGGTGTAGCCCCAGGCGGCCATCACACAGCCGAGCCCCACCAGGATCAGCCACCAGGCCTGGGTGAGGACCACCAGGACCAGGCCGAACACCATGGCCAGGGCGAACGTTCCCAGCGCCGCCCACTTGACGTGTTCAGGCTTGGCGGCGCCCGAGCCCACCAGCCGCAGCGGACCCACGCGGTCGTCGTCGGTCCCGCGGATGCCGTCCGAGTAGTCGTTGGCATAGTTCACGCCCACTTGGAGCAGGAGCGCCACCAGAGCCGCAAGGATGGCGTTGGGCAGGAGGAACGAGTCCATTTCGTAGGCGGCGGCGGTGCCGATCAGCACTGGCGCGATCGCTGCCGGCAGCGTCCGGAGTCGGGCGCCTTGGATCCATTGGGCGGCTGTTGCCACGGTTAGTACCTCGTGTTGTTTCGGTAAGACGGCAGGATGGAACGTGCGCACCCGCCGCGGTGGTGCAGGTCCAACTCTACTTTCCCCCGTGCAGGGCGCTGAGTTCGGCGGTCATGGCGAGCCGGTCCGGTTTGCCGTTGGGCAGCATCCGCAGGGCCGGTGCGGTGAGGACGGTCTTGGGCGCCAGGACGCCCAGTTGCTGCTGCCACAGTTGTTGGAGCACGACGGCGGCGTCCCCGGCTTCCTGCCCGGACGCGCCTTCGGGGGTGAGCGCCACGTAGGCGGCCACGGCCTGCCCCCACTCCGCGGACGGCACACCGGCCACGAAAGCCGCGGCGACGGCGTCGGATTGTTCCAGCTGCTCCTGGACGTGACCGGCGGAGACCTTCACGCCGCCGGTGATGATGACGTCGTCGGCCCGGCCCAGCACGGTGAGCCGGCCGTCGTCGTCAATGGAGCCCAGGTCGCTGGTGCGGTACCAGCGCACGCCGGCCTCCTCGAAGAACGTCCCGGTTTCCTCGTCCGGCGCCTCGATGTAGCCTGCGGCCACCGTGTCCCCGCCCAGCAGGATCCGGCCGTCCTCCGCCACGCGGACCGAGACGCCTTCAAGGGGGTAGCCGTCGTAGACGCAGCCGCCGGAGGTCTCTGCGGAACCGTAGGTGGTGATGACCCTGGCCCCGGCGTCCCGGGCGGCTGCCAGCAGGGCCGGCGGGGCCGGGGCGCCGCCCAGCAGGATGGCATTGAAGCGGCGCAGCACGGCGAGCGTGTCCGGTGACGGGTGGTCCAGGAGCCGCTGCAGCTGGGTGGGAACAAGGGAGGTGAACCGGATTTTGTCCGTCAGTTCCAGCGCGGCGGCCGTGAACGCCTCCGGGGTGAAGCCGCCGGACATGTCCATGACCCAGGGCCGGGTGCCGGCGAACAGGGAGCGCACCAGCACCTGGATGCCGGCCACGAACTGAACGGGCAGCGCCAGCAGCCACTGGCCCTCGCCCTTGAGCCGCAGGGCGGTGGCCATGGAGGAGGCCGCCAGGGATTCCACGGTCAGCACTGTTGCCTTGGGTGTGCCGGTGGAACCTGACGTGCGGACCACGGCTACGGCGTCGTCGCAGCCCGGCGTCTCCACGTGGCCCACGACCAGGCTGCCGTCCGGGCCCAGGGACAGTTCGACGGCGGGGCCCTCACCATGGAGGGCGGCCGCGAGGGCTTTCAGGGCGGGTTCGATATTCAGCGGCCCGGTGGGGACGGGCGCCGGTGTTGCTTCGCTGTTCATTGCCGTCCTGCCTTAGAAGTAGTGCGGGAAGCGTGACCAGTCGGGGTCGCGTTTTTGCAGGAAGGCCTCCTTGCCCTCCACGGCTTCATCCGTCATGTACGCCAGGCGGGTGGCTTCGCCGGCGAACACCTGCTGGCCGGCCAGGCCGTCGTCCGCGAGGTTGAAGGCGAACTTCAGCATGCGGATGGCCTGCGGGGACTGGCGGGCGATGTCCGCGGCGTACTCCAGCGCCACTTCCTCGAGCCGCGCGTGGTCCACGGCCTCATTCACTGCACCCATGCGAACCATGTCCTCTGCGGAATATTCGCGGGCCAGGAAGAAGATCTCCCGGGCTGTCTTTTGCCCCACCTGGCGGGCCAGCAGCGCGGAGCCGTAGCCGGCGTCGAAACTTCCCACGGTGGCGTCTGTCTGCTTGAACTTGCCGTGCTGCCGGGAGGCGATGGTGAGGTCGCTGACCACGTGCAGTGAATGTCCGCCGCCGGCGGCCCAGCCGTTGACCACCGCGATGACCACCTTGGGCATGGTGCGCATGAGCCGCTGGACTTCCAGGATGTGGAGCCGGCCGGCGCGGGCGGGGTCGATGGTTTCCTGCGTCTCGCCGTCGGCGTACCGGTAGCCGTCCCGGCCCCGGATCCGCTGGTCGCCGCCGGAGCAGAAGGAGTGGCCGCCGTCCTTGGGGGAGGGGCCGTTGCCGGTGAGGAGCACGGTGGCCACGTCGGGGGTCATCCGGGCGTGGTCCATGGCGCGGTAGAGCTCGTCCACGGTACCCGGCCGGAACGCGTTGCGGACCTCGGGCCGGTTGAATGCGATGCGGACCGTGGGCAGGTCACGCACCCAGCCGCCGTCGGAATCCCGCTCCACCTGCCGGTGGTAGGTCATGTCCTGGAAGTCCTCGAAGCCGGAGACCACCCGCCAGCGCGTGGGATCGAAGACGTCGGACACCGGGGCGGGGATCTGGTTGCTCACTGTCCAAGTCTAGTAATCGGCATCAGCTGATGCAGAACTCGTTGCCCTCGGGGTCCGCCATGGTGTGCCAGGAATGGGGCCCCTGCCGCGCCGACCACAGGAAGGACGCGCCGCGGGCCTCAAGCTCGCGCCGCACTTCGTCCTTGTCCCGGCCGTCCAGCCTGACGTCCCAGTGCACCCGGTTCTTCACCGTCTTTCCCTCCGGGACCGACTGGAACAGCATGCGCCGCGCAGGCGCCTTGGCCTCGATCTCCTCCGGCGGCCGGATGGCAGCGCCGTCCTTCCACACCAGGTTCCCGCGGTGCGTCATGGTCTGGTCCTCCGTGGCGAAGCCCTGGTCGACCATGGAGCGGATGAACCCGGCGTCCTGCGGTTCCACGGCCCACTGCAGGGTTTCCGCCCACCAGTCGGCGAGCTCGTG
The DNA here is from genome assembly GCF_001428325.1 of Arthrobacter sp. Soil761. Lineage (NCBI taxonomy): Bacteria > Bacillati > Actinomycetota > Actinomycetes > Micrococcales > Micrococcaceae > Arthrobacter > Arthrobacter sp. Soil761. Next base: position 137,620 of record NZ_LMSF01000029.1, read on the forward strand.
CGGCCTGGCGGAATCAATGACTATCTGGATATTCAGTCCCATCCGTCCACCGTACGGCCGCATGCAGCGGTGCGGAAGAACCGGGCTGAAGGTGCGCGAAAGATCTATAACGTTGAAAAGTATTCTTGACTTTATGTCATGACATAGGTCACAGTTTCACCGGAAAGGGTTTTCCCTCACGACCGCGAGAGACAGGACAGAGCATTGTCAGAGACGACAAGAATCTCCAGCATTACCCGCCGCCAGCTTGGCCTGACGGCCTTCGGACTGTCGGCCCTGGCTGCCGGCCTCACAGCGTGTAGCGGAGGAGGGGCAGGCAACTCCCCGGATGGGGGCTCCAAGACCCTGCAGCTTATCCTCTCCGGCGACACCAACCAGGGTGGAGCCTTCGCCGCTGCGGCCAAGAAGTACAAGGAAGCCACCGGGATCACTATCGAGGTTGTCGATGTCCCTACTGCGGACATCACCACCAAGCTGAAGAATGCCGCCACAGCCAATGACCTCCCGGCGTTGGCCCGCGTCACCGGACTGGACCCGCTCTGGGCGAACCAGCTCCAGGACCTCTCGGACATTGCCAAGTCCCACGGGATCGACGAAAAGTACCTTCAGGAATCCCCGGACGGCATCATCCCCGCAATCCCCTCCGACCTCACCGCGGTGGGCCTGTTCGTAAACAAGAGCCTGTTCGACAAGGCCGGCGTTAAGTACCCGGCCGACATCGGGAACACCTGGACCTGGGACGAGTTCATCGCAGCCGTGAACCAGGTCCGCGAGAAAGCCGGCGCGAAGTACGGCGTGGTAATGGACCGCTCCGGCCACCGCCTGCGCGCCATGATGTACGAATTCGGCAGCACTGCCTTCGCCAAGGAAAACGGCAAGTACACCGGCGACAGCAAAGCCGTGGAAACGCTGGACTACTTCAAGAAGATCAACGACGACCAGACCATGCCCAAGTCCGTCTGGCTCAGCGGCGAGGACGGCAACGCCATGTTCAAGAGCGGCCAGGTGGCCGCCTACTATTCCGGCAGCTGGCAGGTGGCGGACTTCAACAAGAACATCAAGGATTTCGAGTGGCTGTCCGTGCCGCTGCCCAAGAAGGAAGCCAATGCCACCAACCTCGGCGGCGGCTTCATGGTGGCCTTCAAGGACACCGGCGCAGATGAGGAAGCCAGGAAGTTCATCGACTGGTTCTACAACGACCAGAACTACACCGAGTTTGCCAAGACGGGCGGCTACCTGCCGGTGAAGGACCTGAAGGTGGAGTACCCGTTCCAGCAGGCATCATTCGAGCTGTACCAGAAGCAAATCGCCGGCAACCAGGCCAAGGGGGACAACGCCATCAAGCGCGTTGTCATCGAGGCCTACGCCGAAACGCCATTCTCCGGCGACCCCCTTCGAGAGGAGACCGTCAAGATGCTCTCCGGCAGCCAGGACGCCAAGACCACGGTGGACAACATCGTGAAGCTCTACAACGGCGCCTGATCCCGTGGCACAACAAACCATCAGCGCGGTGACGGAGCCCCAAGCACCAGCGCCGCCGCCCCGCAGCAAATCCGCCCAAAAGCGCCGGAACCGCTACGTCATCGCGCCGCTGGTCCTGGTCGGCGTCAATGTGGTCCTCTTCCTGGTCTTCTTCGTGTGGCCGGGGGCCCTGGGCCTGCTGTACTCCTTCACCGACTATCGCGGCATTGGCAAGCTGCACTTCATCGGCCTGGCCAACTTCCAGAAGCTCTTTGCCGACGCCGGCTTTTACAGTGCGCTTGGCCGGACCTTCGTGTACACGGTCCTGTCGGTTCCGCTGGTTTACGTCTGTTCCCTGGGGGTGGCCGCGCTGCTGGTCAGCAAGGCGGTCCGCGGCCGCACGGCAGCCAAGATGGTGATCTTCCTGCCGTGGCTGATTTCGCCGATAGTGGTCGGCGTCATCTGGAAGTGGCTGTTCGGCCAGGACTTCGGGTTCGTCAACTTCGTGATTTCCACCCTGGGCGGCAACCCCCTGCCCTGGTCCAGCGACGGCAACCTCGCCCTGGCCGTTGTCATCTTCGCCTCCGCCTGGGGCGGCACGGCCTTCAACATGCTGCTGTTCATAGCGGCGCTGAAGAACATCCCGGAGTCCCTGCTGGAGGCAGCGGAACTGGATGGGGCCAGCGCATGGCAACGCTTCCGGCACGTCACGCTCCCGGGAATCGCGCCGACGTCGTTCATGGTCATCCTGCTCTCCACCATCCACGCGATGAAGGAATTCGCCATGATCCAGGCGTTGACCGGCGGCGGCCCGGGGACGCAGAACACCCTGATCGTGCAATACATCTACAAAACCGGCTTCGAGCAGTCAAAGGTGGGCTACGCCAGCGCGGCCTCCATGGTGCTGATGGTTGTCCTGCTGGCCATCGCCCTCATCCAGCTGCGGTTCAACCGGAAGAAGGGCTGACCCATGGCTGCTGCTGCCAACCTGCCTCCCGCCGTGGCGGAGGAACCCGCACTGGGCGCGGAGCGTTCCTCCCAAGCGCCCGGCAGGCGCAAGACCCGCCACCGGCCGGGCAACACGGAACTCCGTGCCAAGGCATCCATCCCGCTGACCGTGCTGACGTGGCTGATCGCCGCCCTGTACGCACTGCCCCTTCTGTGGTTCCTCCTCAGCTCGTTCAAGCCCGGAAGCGAGCTGTTCAGCTACCCGCTGTCCATGATCCCCCGCGAATGGACGTTCCAGGGCTTTGTGGATGCGTGGGAACGGGTGGACTTCGCCCAGTACTTCCTGAACACGGCCACGGTGTCCATCGTGACCACGGTGCTGACGGTCTTCTTCAGTGCCTGCACGGGATATGCGCTCGCCAAGTACAACAACAAGGGAACCAGGTTGTTCTTCGTCTGCATCCTGGCCACCACCATGCTGCCCACTGAGGTCATCCTGAACCCCACTTTTTCCGTGATCCGTGACCTGGGGCTGTACAACTCGCTGGCGGGTATCATCGTGCCGTCCGTGTTGACGGCAACCGGGGTGTTCATGTTCCGGCAGTTCTTCCTCACGGTTCCGGACGACCTGCTGCACTCCGCCAGGATCGACGGCGCGGGCGAGCTGGCCATTTTCTTCAGGATCATGCTCCCGCTCTCCAAGCCGATCCTCTTCACGCTGGCCATCTTCTCCTTCCAGTGGCGCTGGAACGACTACATCTGGCCGCTGATCGTGCTGAACGATCCCAAGTGGTACACCCTGCAGGTGGCGCTGCGAAGCATCGTGGGTGCGGAAAACATCGACTGGCCGGTCCTCCTTGGGGCCTCCGTCATTTCCCTCCTGCCGCTGGTGCTGGTGTTCTTCATCTTCCAGAAGTACGTGTTGAACGCGGACGTCAGCGCCGGCCTGAAGGACTAGGACGGTCCCGCCGCGGCGGAACCGGTGAAAGGCAGCAAATTGCAGACAACAACTATGGACACGGCATTCCTGGAGCAGGTGTCGCGGGCAGCGGACCGGCACGTGGCGGACTTCCTGGCAACGCACGACGACGACGACGTCCAGGCCTTGGCGCACCGGCCCGCCATGGCCAGGCTGCTGGACCTGGTCACGGTCTTCACCGAAACAGGCTCCAGCTTCCACCTGGCGGACCGTCCCGGCGCGGCGATGGGCCCTTGCCTGGACCGGCTGGAGGCCCTGCAGGGACCCACCGGCCTGTTCGACGGCACCAACCTGTGCTCGCCGCCGGACTCAGCCTTCACGCTGAACGACGTCTGCCTGGCGCTGCGGCTCATCCGCCGCCTGGCCGCTCCGGGCCCCCTGCTGGAAGAGGTGGACGCCCGGCTCTCGGCGATCGTGGCACGATCCGTTGATGCCATGGTGGCCGGAGGCGTCCACACTCCAAACCACCGCTGGGAGCTTTGCGCGGCCCTCGCCCAGGTCAACCTTCTCCAGCCGCGGGCGGACATTCCGCCGCGGATAGCACAGTGGCTGGCCGAAGGCATTGACCAACTGCCGGACGGAATGTACTCGGAACGGAGCCCGCTGTACGCCACGGCGGTCACCAACCCTTCCCTGCTGACCATCGCCGACTGCGCAGACCGCCCGGAGCTTGTGGACCACGTCCGGCGCAACCTCACTGCCTTCCTGCCCTGGTTCAACGGTGACGGCACAGTGGAATCAGTGTTTTCACGGCGGCAGGACCAGTGGATGGCGTTTGGTGCCGCCCCGTTCCTCCACCTCTACCGGCGCTTGGCGGCACAGGACGGGCGGCCTGATTTTGCCGCCGCAGCCGCCTGGCTGGCACGGTTTCCTTTGCACGAACCCGCCAAGCTGCTGGCCATTGCCAGGCTGGATCCCCGGCTGGCAGGGACGGGTCCGGCTGCACCGCCGCCGGCCGCCGGCGTCCTGTCACTGCCGCGCGCCCTTGCCCCGGAGGAGGCAGCACTGGAGAGCTGCGGGGTGTACCGGTTCCGTTCCGGCGCTTCGGTGGCCACTGTGTTCGGCGGCTGCGACCCCCTGGTTCCGGGTGTGGGCTCGGGTTTGGCCACCAACCCCTCCTTCCTCCGTTTCGGACATGGCGCAGCGCTGCTCTCCGACGTGCGCCTGTCCAGGAGCTTCTTCGACCTGGGTCCGTTCCGCAGCCAACGCGCTCTTCGGCAGGACCGGTCGATGGTGCTCTCGGAAGAGGTGCAGGCGAACTTCTACCAGCCGCTGCCGCCGGAGAGAGTGCGGGCAGACGGGGTTTACGCACTGGAACATGAAGGCAGGTTCAGCGCCGCCATGGAGTTCAGCGCGCGTCCCCGGGACATCCACAGGCTGGCCACGGAGATCGTCGTGCAGTGCGACGGCGGGCACGTTGGCCTGGACATCGGCTTTGCAGGCACCCAAACGGCTTTTGCTCTTGAACTCACGTTCCGGCCGGGCGGAGTGCTGGACGGCGTCGAACGGGTGGGGGATGCCGGAACATTCCGGCTGGTGGCAGGCACTGGCTCTTATCGGGTGGGCAACGAGGTCATTGAGTTTGGCCCGGGACTGCCGATGGATCCGGATGACCCTGCCGGATACAACCCCGGTGAAAGCTACCGCTACCTCGGCGGCACCAATGCCGCCGGCGGCGTTAAGGTCTACATCACCGGGCGCACCGCAGGAAGCCACCGGTTCCGGTTCCGGGGGTACACGGTCCCTGGCTGACGCCGGGCCTATGCCTGGATGTTCTGCATCTGCTCGAAGAGTTCCGGCGGGATGGCGTAGACCAGGATTACCGCCAGCAGGTTCTTGGCGGCGTGCACGAAGTAGGAGAACATCACGTTCTTCCCCGTCCACACGTAAACGAACACCAGCGTGGCGCCCATGGCCAGGTAGGGGAGCAATGCGGTGAGGGTGATCGCTTCCTGCCCCACGATGTGGAGCGCTGCGAACAGCAGGACGGACAGGGCACAGCAGATCCAGATGTTGAGGCGCCTGCTGAGCTTGCCGATCAGCAGGTGGCGGAAGATGTATTCCTCCACGAACGGGCCCACCACCACCAGCAGCGGAACCATGAGCCACGCGGGAACCTGCTGCATGAGCGCCTGCAGGCCCGCCTGGTTCGCGGAGGTCTCCACCTGCCCGTTGGCGGCCACCACAATTGCGGTGAGGATCATCATGGCGATTACGGCCGCCGGCACCATCAGCAGCGTGAACCAGGGCCGGGTTGCCAGGACCTTGAGGTCCCGGACCACCACTTTGCGGGCGGCCAGCAGCGCCAGTATTCCCACCGAGGCATAGAACAGCAGGTTCACGGCGTAGGTGGCGGCGGCGGGGGACGGTGCGATCTGCCGGACGAAGGGAACCACCAGATCGCCGGCAACCGCGAAGAACCCTGCGATGGCAACGTAGAGGCACAGCGTGGCCAGGTCCATGGGGGAGAAGCGGTACAGCTGGGGCTGTGGCGCGGGCGGTACGCGGTGGACTGTTGCCATGCTTTCAGCCTATCCCCCAACCAGGCAGCAGCAGGTGCCGGTATCCGGGCTGACGGAACGGTGAGAATCGCGTAAAGCAGTCTTTACCGGGGGACCGGCGGCCGGAAACATCGGCGGCGGAAGATGGGCCCATGCCCGTCTTTCCGCCGGCCGAAAGGATCTGTCCGTGATCACCAAGAACCTTTTCCTGCAAGGCATTTACCACTTCCAGGGCGTGGGAATGGAGAAGCCCGTCCCCCTGCACAGCGAACTCTCGCACTACGTCCCGGACGGGGTGATCAACCAGGCGCTGTACTTCCGCGGCGGCAACTCAAGCAGCGAACTGATCGCCGTGGTGCTCATGCGCAACGGCGTTCCGATGCGGTACTTCCCCATCGGAGCCAGGAACGAGGTCCATGTTCCGCTGCGCGTGGTGGAGGACATCGACGGCGGCTCGGTGATTGAGCTGTACCTGGCGGCGCCCGAGGGAGTCCACGGATCCGTGGTGATCGACCTGGGGATGGTGGAGCACTGATGGGCAGCATGGCGGAGCAGACGCAAACCGGGGCGCAAGCCGCAGCCCGACCCAGGCCCCGGTCCCGCGCAGGGGACAGCCGCCGGCGCCTCGTGGTCATCGGCAACGGCATGGCCGGCGCCCGGGCGGTGGAGGAGATCCTGGCCCGGGGCGGTGCGGAGCAGTTCAGCATCACCATGTTCGGGGACGAGCCGTACGGAAACTACAACCGGATCATGCTCAGCCACGTCCTTTCGGGCGAGGAGAGCGACGCGGACATCTTCCTCAACCCACTATCCTGGTACCAGGACAACGGGATCACGCTGCACGCGGGCGTCCGGGCGGACAGGATCGACCGGTTCGCCAAGCACGTGTTTTCCAGCGACGGTCGGGTGACGCCCTACGACACGCTGATCATCGCCACTGGAAGCCGCTCCCACCTTCCTCCCCTGGACGGCCTCTACACGCCCGGCGGGTCGGTGAAGCAGGGCGTCTTCGGCTTCCGCACCATCGATGACACCCGCAAAATGGCTGCCCACGCACAGCAGGAACATCACCGGCACGCCGTGGTGATCGGCGGGGGCCTGCTGGGGCTGGAGGCCGCTGCCGGGCTGCGCAGCTTCGGGCTGGGCGTGGACGTGGTCCACTCCGGCGGCCACCTGATGAGCGCACAGATGGGGCCCGACGGCGGTGCGGTGCTCCGCCGGAGCGTTGAGGCCCTGGGCATCGGGGTACTGACCGGCTGCCGGACCACGGCCGTCCTTGGCAGGGAGAGGGTGACCGGCGTCAGCCTCCGCGGCCGGCCGGACATTGCGTGCGACATGGTGGTGGTGGCGGCCGGGATCCGTCCCAACGTGGACCTGGCTGTCCTTAGCGGGCTCCCGGTGGAGCGGGCCATTGTGGTGGATGACAGCCTGCGGGTCCAGGACGAGGACGACATCTACGCGGTGGGGGAGTGCGTCCAGCACCGCGGTGAGGTGTACGGGCTGGTGGCCCCGCTGTGGGAGCAGGCGGTGGTGCTGGCCAACCATGTGACGGGGACGGACACGGGCGCCGCGTACCTGGGCTCGCGCACGGCCACCAAACTGAAGGTGGCCGGCGTCGAGGTGGCTTCCATGGGCCTGCACGGGCCGGAACTTGAGACGGACGAACACATCGTCTTTTCCGAGCCCAGCCGCGGGGTCTTCAAGTCCATCGTGGTGCGGGACAACAAGATGGTGGGCGCCACGCTGCTGGGGGACAGCCGCAAGGTGGCCTACCTGACCCAAGCGTTCGACCGCGGGCTTCCGTTGCCCGAGGAACGGCTCGGGCTGATGTTCGATCTTGGCACGCCCGGGGAGGAGGCCGGAGTCGCGGAGCTCGACGGCGAAGCACAGGTCTGCAACTGCAACGGCGTCAGCAAGAAGGACCTGGTGGGCGCGGTGAAGGGCGGCTGCACCTCGGTGTCCGGGGCCATGGACGCCACCCGTGCCGGTAAAGGGTGCGGCTCCTGCAAGCTCCTGGTGCGGCAGGTGGTGGAGTGGGCGGCCGACGGAGCGGTGGAAGAGGATCCCGCTGCCGGCTACTACGTTCCCGGCATCCCCCTGGACAAGCAGGCCCTGATGGCAGAAATCCGGGCACGCGGCCTGCGGTCGGTTTCGGCCGTGTTCCAGGCGCTGGCGCCGGGCGGCGCCGAGGATGCAAAGTCGAAGATGGGGCTCGCCTCGCTGCTCAAGATGATGCTGGGGGACCGGTACATCGACGAACGCGACGCCCGCTTCATCAACGACAGGGTCCACGCCAACATCCAGCGGGACGGCACCTTTTCCGTGGTGCCCCAGATGAAGGGCGGCGTGACGTCGGTCCAGCAGCTGCGGCGGATCGCAGATGTTGCGGAGAAGCACAACGTCCCGCTGATCAAGCTCACCGGGGGGCAGCGCATCGACCTGCTGGGGATCCGCAAGGAGGACCTGCCGCAGGTGTGGGCGGACCTGGACATGCCCTCCGGCTATGCCTACGGCAAGAGCTTCCGCACCGTGAAAACCTGCGTGGGAAAGGACTTTTGCCGTTACGGCACCGGCGACTCCACCAAACTGGGCATCGAGATCGAATCCCGCTTCCAGGGCCTCGAGGCGCCCGCCAAACTCAAGCTCGCAGTCTCCGGGTGTCCCCGGAACTGCGCCGAATCGCTGGTGAAGGATGTGGGCGTGGTGGCAGTGGAGGGCGGCCGCTGGGAGATCTATGTAGGGGGAGCCGCCGGTGCCCACATCCGCAAGGGAGACCTGCTGGCCACCGTGGACGATCCGGAAGAGGTGAAGGTCCTTACCGGCCGTTTCATGCAGTACTACCGCGAACAGGCCAACTGGCTGGAACGGACCTATGCCTTCGTCCCGCGCGTGGGCATCGAGCACCTGCGGGCCGTGATTGTGCAGGACGCAGAGGGGATCGCCGGACGGCTTGACGAGGCGGTGCAGGCCTCCGTGGACAGCTACGTTGATCCGTGGCAGGAACGCGATGACCCGCGAACGCCCGGCCAGTTCAGGACTTCTCTGCCCCTGACCGTCCTCCCTCAGGTGCCGGTCCGATGAGCGGCGCCGGAACAGGTGCCGGCGCCCATGTCCTGGGGCCGGTCGACCAGATTCCCCTGGGCGAGGGAAGGGCCTTCGGAGTCGGGAGCGAACAGGTGGCCGTCTTCCGGCTGCGGGACGGTTCGTTGCGGGCGGTCTCCGGGGTCTGCCCCCACCGCGGCGGCCCTGTTGCGGACGGCACCGTGGACCGGCAGGTGGTGATTTGTCCGCTGCACCAGCACGCGTTCGACCTCACGTCGGGATGCTCCACCACCGGAGCGGAACCCCTGCGGACCTACCGGATTTCCCTGGATCCGGAGCAGAATCTGGTGCTGGAGACGGCTGAGATGTAGTGCGCGTCACGTACCACTCCGGACTGTCTTGTAGGATGGTCAGGTCGCGTGAAGCTTCGGCAGTTCGACGATCCGCCCACACATCTGCAGGTTCAACGGCCCAGAGGCCGAATTTTGTGAGCTTGATCATACGAAGTCCGGATGCGGCCAACCCCCAACCCACAAGGAATCGTTGTGCCTCAAAGTACCCCCACAGATCTCGAGAACCGCACGGCCCCACCCGTCGCCGTCGACTCATCCCTCAGCGCCGAGGGCTACAGCAAGACGCTCGGCCGGCGCCACGTCACCATGATCGCCATGGGCGGCGCCATCGGCGTCGGCCTCTTCATGGGAGCCGGCGGCCGCCTCGCCTCCACCGGCCCGGCCCTGATCTTCTCCTACGCCATCGCCGGCGTCATCGCCTACCTGCTCATGCGGGCCCTGGGCGAACTCATCATGTACCGCCAGACCTCCGGCTCCCTGGTGAGCTACTCCGGTGAGATGTTCGGCCAAAAGGGCGCCTACCTGTCCGGCTGGATGTACTTCATCAACTGGGGCATGACCGGCATCGCCGAGCTCATCGCCATCGGCCTGTACTTCCAGTTCTTCTTCCCCAATGTCCCCGTGGAAGCGTCGGCCATCGCCGCCCTGGCGCTCCTGGTGGCCGTCAACCTGCTGAGCGTCAAAGCGTTCGGCGAGTTCGAATTCTGGGCCTCCTGCCTCAAGGTCGGCGCAATCGTCATCTTCCTGGCCGTGGGCACCTTCATGGTGGTCACCAACGCCAAGGTGGGCGACGGCCACGCGTCCGTGTCGAACCTCTTCGCGGCCGAGGGCGGCATGTTCCCCAAGGGCGCGCTGGTGATGGTCCTGGTCCTCAATGCCGTTATCTTCGCCTACAACGGCATCGAACTGGTGGGCGTCACCGCCGGCGAGATGGAAAAGCCGGAACGCGAAGTGCCCAAGGCGATCCGCGCCGTCGTGCTGCGCATTGTGGTGTTCTACGTAGGGTCCGTCCTGCTTCTGGCCATGCTGCTGCCGTCCGACCAGTACAAGGCCGGCACGTCCCCGTTCGTGACCGTCTTCGGCCAGATGGGCCTGGGCTGGGTGGGCGACGTCATGAACATGATCGTCATCACCGCCGCCCTCTCCTCCTGCAACTCCGGGCTGTACTCCATCGGCCGGGTCTTCCGCACCATGGCCAACAACGGCCACGCCCCGCAGTGGCTCACCAAAATGTCCAAGCGGCACGTCCCGTATGCAGCCATCCTGGCCATCGCCGCGTTCTACCTCGTGGGCATCCTGCTGAACATCTGGCTGGGCGGCTCGCACGCGTTCGACCTGGCGCTCAACAGTGCCTCCATCGGCGTGATCTTCTGCTGGGGCTCCATCTTCGCCAGCCAGATCGTGCTGCGGCGCCGCAAGGGCGTCACTTCCACCCTGCCCATGCCCGGCTCGCCGTGGACCAGCTGGGCGGGCATGCTGGGCCTGCTCGCCATCACCGTGCTGATCGGGTTCGACACCATGACCAGCAAGGACGGCGAGGTGTTCTACCTGGGCCTGTGGACCCTGGCCACCATTCCGTTCTTCGCGCTGGTCCTGTGGCTGGGCTGGCAGAAGGTCAAGAACAACCAGCCCAAGAGCCAGCTCTTCAGCTAGCCCTTCCGGCCCCAGCAGCACGGACGACGGCGGGACTCCCCTTGGCGGGAGACCGCCGTCGTCCGCGTTTGGGCCACGTGGCCTCGCTCCGTCCAGCCAGGCGGCCCGTCAGCCGCGAAGGTACCTGGCGAAGTGGTCCTCAATGCGCTGCCAGGCTTCGGGCGAGGACTCCGGGTCCGGTCCCACGCCCATGACGCGCATCAAGGGCCGGAGGAGGACCGGACCCAGCTCTTCATCATTGAGGAACGCGTGGCCGGCCGCAGGGAATTCCTTGACGCTGTGCTCGATGCCCAGCTGGTCCAGGGCTGACTCCAGCCGTGCTGCGGCTCCCTTCAGTGACTTGTCAGCACCGCCATAGTTGGCCACGATCGGACAGGCTCCGCGCAGCGCTTCCACCAGGTCCTCCTGCTGCTTTCCCGGAAGCCGGCCGTAATTGACGGAGGCGGCATCGAACCCGTCACGGGCCACCAGCAGGGCGAACCCGCCGCCCATGCAGAAGCCGATCACCCCTGTCCTGCCGTTGCCGAGTTCCGATTCCGCAAGCCATTTCCGGGCCGTGGCGATGTCGATGAAGGGCCGGCCCCTGCGGGCCGCCATGGCTCGCATGGTTCCCACCAGGCACCGCCGCCGTCCGCCGTCGCTGAACAGGTCCAGGGCCAGCGTGAGGTAGCCGGCACGGGCCAGACGGTCCGCGTGCCGACGGGTCTGGTCATCCAGGCCGAACACCTCATGGATCATCACGACGGCGGGAAAAGGGCCTTGCCCGTCAGGTACTGCCAGGTAGCCGCGCAGGCCGGGGGAACCGCCCGCGGCGGCGCTTTCGTCGCCCAGCTCAACGATGGTCATCGGCCAAGGCTAACCGCACGCCCTGCGGAAGTCCCGCCTTTCGGGTTCCAGCCCTGATGGGTTGTGGGAAGGATGGCCTGCAGCGCCGGGTCGGGGCAGACTGGGCATGTGAGCGAACCATGGGTGCTGCACGTGGACCTGGACCAATTCATCGCTGCCGTCGAAGTGCTCCGCCGGCCTGAGCTCGCGGGCAAGCCAGTGATCGTGGGCGGCCGAGGTGATCCCACCGAACGGGCAGTCGTGTCTACGGCGTCCTACGAAGCCAGGGCCTATGGCGTCGGCTCCGGCATGCCGCTGCGCATCGCCGCGCGGAAAGTGCCGGACGCGGTCATCCTTCCCGTGGACCACGAGGCGTACCTGGAGGCATCGGAGAAGGTCATGGCAGTGCTGCGCTCGCAGCCCGGGTCAACGGTGCAGGTGCTCGGCTGGGATGAGGCGTTCGTCGGCGTCGAGACGACGGATCCGGAGGCCTGCGCCCGGCAAATCCAGCAGGCCGTCCTGGCGGAAACGCGCCTCCACTGCAGCATCGGGATTGGCGACACCCTGGTCCGTGCCAAGGTTGCCACCGGATTTGGCAAGCCCGCCGGCATCTTCCGGCTGACGGAAGGCAACTGGCTTGACGTCATGGGGGGCCGTCCCACGATTGAGCTGTGGGGCATTGGTGCAAAGGTCTCCCAGCGCCTGGCCAAGCTGGGCATCAAGACTGTCGAGGCGCTCGCAGCCGCGGACCCCGGTGACCTGGTCCCCGAGTTCGGTCCCAAGATGGGTCCCTGGTACGCCCAGCTTGGGCGGGGTGACGGAGCGCGGGTGGTCGACGATACTCCCTGGGTGGCCCGGGGGCACAGCAGGGAGACCACCTTCCAGCGCGACCTGACGGATGCGGCGGAAATTGACGACGCCGTTAGGGAGTTGGCCGCGCGGGTGCTGGAGGATGTTGCTGCCGAGGGGCGGCCGGTGATTGGCCTGACGTTGAAGGTGCGGTACGCCCCGTTCAGCACCACGACCTACGGACGGAAGATCCCCGCGACGTCCGATCCGGGCGAAGTACTGGCCCGGACCTTCGACCTCCTGGCGAAGATCGAGCCGGGCCGGCCCATCCGGTTGCTCGGCCTCCGGGCCGAGATGACCATGCCCGAGGATTCGCGAAAGGGGCACACGCCCACCCGCAGTGGATGGTGAGGGCTGGTGCAGCACGCCGTTCGCTGCGGCCGCACCAGCAAGGAACTAGTCCCGCTTGAACTCGTCCTTCACACTCTCGCCGACCTTCTTGGCATCGGCTTTGACCTGGTCGGCCTGGCCCTCTGCCTTCAGCCGGTCATTGTCGGTCGCGGTTCCTGCAGCTTCCTTGGCCTTGCCGCCAAGGTCCTCTGCCGCGTTACTGATCTTGTCTCCGAGGCCCATGGTTCCGGCCTCCTTTCGTTTCCGTCGATCAACCGTGCTCTCTCACAATATGCAAAGCTTGCTTACTATTTCAAGCCCCTGGCCCTGGGCGTGCTGTTCCTTGTCGGTGCCGGCCGTTAGGCTCGGGCCATGGATAAAGTGCGAGGCAAGGGGGTGGCCAAAGTGGCGCCGCCCCGGCTCTCCCCGGTGGAACTGCAGGGTCTTGAGGACCGCCCGGACCTCGAGTTCCGGCGTGGCGGGAGGCATGAGAACGTCCGGTTCAGCCGTCCCGCCGCCGACGGCCTGGACCTGGGCGGTGCCGTCTTTTCCGAGTGCGTCTTCGAGGCCGCGTCCTTCAACGAGACCCAGCTGCGCGGTGCCTCGTTCCGCGACTGCATCCTGGCCGAACTGTATGCGCCCGTCTTCCGGGGCGCACGGAGCACCTGGCAGGAGGTGGAGTTCCGCAATCCGCGCCTGGGCTCTGCCGAGCTCTATGAAAGCGGCTGGCGGTCCGTCCGGATCGACGGCGGCAAGCTGGACTTCCTCAACCTCCGCGGCGCCAAGCTCACGGATGTGCTGATCACCGGCTGCATCATCAATGAACTTGACCTTGGTGCCGCCGTGGCAACCCGCGTGAAGCTTGTGGACTGCACGGTGGGATCGCTGGACCTGGCTGGAGCCAAGCTGAAGGACTTTGACCTCAGGGGCACGGAATTCCGCAAAATCAGTGGACTCGGCAGCCTGGCCGGCATGGTGATTGACGATTACCAGCTGGGACTCCTCGCGCCACTCCTTGCCGCCCACCTGGGGGTGACAGTCCTGTAACTGGATGCGCATGCACAGCATCGCCGTGTACCATTTACAGAACGAACGGTCGGTAAGTGGAGGATTCCGCTGTGCCGGCCGCCGATGACAGTGCTGTTTATCGCGTGAAGGGTGTTTCCATGGCTGCAACCGCAGGTCCGCAGGCTTTCCTTGTTGGCGGGGTCCGAACGCCCGTGGGCAGGTACGGAGGCGCGCTGTCCGCCGTGCGCCCGGACGACCTCGCCGCCCTGGTGCTCCGCGAGGCCGTGGAACGCGCCGGCCTGGATCCCGAGAGCATTGACGAAGTAATTCTCGGCAACGCGAACGGCGCGGGGGAGGAGAACCGGAACGTGGCCCGGATGGCCACCCTGCTTGCCGGGCTGCCGCTGCACATCCCGGGCATAACGGTCAACCGGCTCTGTGCCTCCGGCCTGAGCGCCATCATCCAGGCCAGCCATATGATCAAGGCCGGCGCCGCGGACATCGTGATTGCCGGCGGGGTTGAGTCCATGAGCCGGGCACCCTGGGTGCAGGAGAAGCCCACCGCCGCCTTCGCCAAGCCGGGCCAGATCTTTGACACCTCCATCGGCTGGCGGTTCACCAACCCCCACTTCCAGCACGGCGGGCTGTCCCGCGACGGCAAGATGACCTACTCCATGCCTGAAACGGCAGAGGAAGTGGCCAGGGTGGATGGCATCTCCCGCGAGGACGCCGATGCATTCGCCGTCCGCTCGCACCAGCTTGCCCTGGACGCCATCGAAGCCGGCCGCTTCAAGGACGAGATCGTTCCCGTGACCGTCAAGACACGCAAATCCGAAACGGTGGTGGATACGGACGAAGGCCCGCGCCCCGGCACCAGCATGGACGTTCTTGCAGCGCTGAAGCCGGTGGCGCACGGCGGATCCGTGGTGACGGCCGGGAACTCCTCGTCCCTCAACGACGGCGCCTCGGCGATCATTGTGGCGTCGGAGGCAGCTATCGAGCGGTTGGGCCTGACACCCCGGGCGCGCATCATCGACGGCGCGTCTGCCGGCTGTGAACCCGAGATCATGGGCATTGGTCCTGTCCCCGCAACCCAGAAAGTACTCAAGCGCAGCGGCCTGGGCGTCGGTGACCTGTCCGCCGTCGAACTTAATGAAGCCTTTGCCACGCAGTCCCTGGCCTGCATCCGGCGCCTGGGGCTGGAGCCGGAAATCGTGAACCGCGACGGCGGAGCCATCGCCCTGGGGCACCCGCTTGGTTCCAGCGGCTCACGGATTGCCATCACCCTGCTGGGACGGATGGAGCGTGAGGACGCCCGAATCGGCCTTGCCACCATGTGCGTGGGCGTCGGCCAGGGCACCGCCCTGCTGCTGGAGAAAATCTGATGGCGGCCTGGGTGGACTTGGCGGCGGAAGAGTTCACCGCCCTTTTGGTGGAGGAGCGGGACGACCGCGTGGTGGTGCTGCTCAGCCGGCCCGAGGTGAAGAACGCAATTGACCAGCAGATGGTGGATGAGCTCCATGTTGTCTGCACAGCGCTGGAACAGAACCCCAAGGTGCTGATCATTGCCGGCGTGGAGGGTGTCTTCGCCTCCGGCGCGGACATCGCGCAGCTTCGCGAAAGGCGTCGGGACGATGCCCTGCAGGGGATCAACTCCACCATCTTCGTCCGGATCGCCAAGCTGCCCATGCCGGTCATTGCCGCACTGGACGGTTACTGCCTGGGCGGCGGGGCGGAGCTTGCCTACGCTGCGGACTTCCGGATCGGCACCCCCAACGTGCGGATCGGCAACCCGGAAACCGGGCTGGGAATCCTCGCCGCGGCCGGTGCCAGCTGGCGGTTGAAGGAGCTGGTGGGCGAACCGATGGCCAAGCAGATCCTGCTGGCCGGCCTTATCCTCGGCGCCGATGAGGCCAAAGCGGCCAACCTCATCACCGAAATCCACGATCCCGCGGAGCTTTTGGATGCAGCCCACGGCCTGGCCAACAGGATCGGGCGGCAGGACCCGCTGGCCGTCCGCATTACCAAATCCGTGTTCCACGCCCCTGCCGAGGCGCATCCGCTGATCGACCAGCTGGCCCAGGGCATCCTGTTCGAATCCCAGGCCAAATTCGACCGGATGCAGGCGTTCCTGGACCGGAACGCAGCCAAGAAGGCCAACGCCGCCTCCGCCAATCCAGCCGACGGAAAGTAGACCATGAGCAACATTGAAGTCCCCGCCAACCTTCCCACTTACGTGGGAGTGCTGGGCGGCGGCCGCATGGGCGCCGGTATTGCCCACGCTTTCCTGATTAAGGGCGCCGACGTGCTGGTGGTGGAGCGCGACGACGTCTCCGCCCAGGCCGCCCGGGAAAGGGTGGAGTCTGCGGCCGCGAAGAGCATTGAGCGCGGCGGTGTGGACGCCAACTTCGAAGAGCTGGTGTCGCGGCTCACCGTCAGCACCGACTACGACTCCTTTGCCGGCCGTCAGCTGGTGGTGGAAGCCGTCCCCGAAGACTGGGACCTCAAGGTGACGGCGCTGCGCGGGATCGAGGAACGGCTGACGGAGGATGCCTGCATCGCGTCCAACACCTCGTCGCTGTCCGTCAACGGCCTGGCCCGTGAACTGAAGCGGCCGGAGAACTTCCTGGGCCTGCACTTCTTCAACCCCGTGCCGGCCTCCACCCTCATTGAGGTGGTGCTGGGTGAGCGCACGTCTCCCGAACTTGCCGCCGCGGCGAAAACGTGGGTGGAGGCACTCGGCAAGACCGCCGTCGTCGTCAATGATGCCCCGGGGTTCGCGTCATCCCGGCTTGGCGTGGCCATCGCCCTCGAAGCCATGCGGATGGTGGAGGAAGGCGTGGCGTCCGCTGAGGACATCGACGCCGCGATGGTGCTCGGCTACAAACATCCCACCGGACCGCTCAGGACCACGGACATCGTGGGCCTGGATGTGCGGCTGGGCATCGCCGAATACCTGCACTCCACCCTGGGCGAGCGGTTCGCGCCGCCGCAGATCCTCAAGGACAAGGTGGCCCGCGGTGAACTGGGTCGCAAGACGGGCAAGGGCTTTTTCGACTGGCCCAGCTAGAGACGCTGCCTAGTCGAAGAAGCCCACAATGTAGCCGATGAAGTACAGGAGGCACAGCAGGACCACGACGCCGATAACGGCGATCCACAGGAACTGCGTGCCCTTCCCGGGCCCGCGCTCCTCATGGCCCTGCGGGCCGACGGTGGATGCTTCCCCCGGCGGAGTTTCGCCCGGCGGAACCCCGCCGCCCGGCTCGAGGCCGGTGATCTTGTCGTCCTCGGGATCCGGGTTGGTTCCTGACACAGTAACTCCCTCGCTCGACGCCGTGGTGCTGCCCCCAAGCGTAACCCGCCTACCGGCGGCCCTAGGCTGGTGCAGTGACTTTCCTTGAACCCCTTACCCTGACCGGCCGCTACGTAATCCTGGAGCCGCTCGCGGAGGAGCACCACGACGGCCTGGTGGATGCGGCCAGTGACGGCGAGCTGTGGAAGCTTTGGTACACGTCGGTCCCGGCTCCGGACGCCATGGCGGCAGAGATCCGGCGCCGCCTGTCCCTGCAGGAGCAGGGATCAATGCTCCCCTTCACCACCCGTATGATCGACGCCGCCAGCGGCGGGCCGGGCCGCATCATCGGCATGACCACCTACATGAACATCGACCCCGCCACGCCGCGCGTGGAGATCGGCTCCACCTGGAACGCCGCCTCCGCGCAGGGCACCGGCACCAACCCGGACTCCAAGCTCCTGCTGCTTCGGCACGCCTTCGAGGTGGTCGGTTGCCCGGCCGTGGAGTTCCGCACCCACTGGCTGAACCACCAGTCGCGGGAGGCCATCGCCCGGTTGGGCGCAAAGCAGGACGGCGTGCTGCGCAGCCACTCACGGACCAGCGACGGGAACCTGCGGGACACCGTGGTGTTCTCCATCCTGGACCATGAATGGCCTGCCGTCCGTGCCGGGCTTGAGTACCGGCTGGCCCGGCGGACGTAGTGGTTTGGCCTGATTACTGCACGGCCAACGGCGCCGAACTAATGGCGCTCCTCACCGCTGACGCATAAGCCCGGTGTCCGGCGGCGTTTGGGTGAAAGTTGTAGTCGGCAGCGAAGTTGTTTGGGTCCAGTCGAAGCCACGGATCCAGGGAGTTGGCGGCATGCCCTGCGAACCGTGCCGTGACGTCGACGTAGCGGGCGTTGGTGCCGTAAAGGCCATTAGCGGTGTCCACGGCACCGGAAATGGTGCCGTTGACCGTCAGCGTGGCCTGGTTGATCAGCATTTGGTTGGTAACGGGAATGGGAGCGAAAACGCTCGACGGCTCGAAGAGCAGCGGATAACCCAGCACTACGATCCTGGCGTTTGGGGCTGCTTGATGAATAGCGGAGTATGCCTGCACCAGGCCTGTCGTCAGGAAGGCGAGTGCTGCCGGCGATGTGGCCTGCGCAATTGCCGCCTGGCACGCCGTCTCCCCATAGAAGGCGCACACACCCAAAACCCGGGAGAAGCCCAAATCGTTGGCTCCGGCCGTGATGGAAACGAGTTCGGTATCAGGGCTGAGCTTGCCGGAGCTTACAAGGCCCTGGAGCTGCTCCTGGACGGTGGGCGTGTAGACAACAGGATCGTAGGTGGGGCTGGCCGTCGACAGGACGGCTCCATGGCAGGCGGCATTCTCCACAAGGTCAACACGGCCGATCTTCGCCACGATGTCCACGTAGCCCGGATGGCTCTGCCAACAGGACACGCCGGCAGGGCGGAGGGCTGCGCCCGCCCCTGTTCCCGCGGTATAGGAATCTCCCAACGCGACATAGTCGATGGTGGATGCAGGCGCTGCCTGCGCCGGAATGGCCGCAAGGCCCAACGCCATGGCGATGCTGGCAAGGCCGGCCGCTATAGCCGGGAGTCGGCGTCGTAGTACAGCATTTCCCACTGGGGTCCCCTTTGAACATCAGTCACATGAAGTAGCTAGTGCCCGCAACAGTATTGCCCAGCGGGTGGAAGCCAGGAGGCCTTTGTACCCTTCCCTGTTGTGACCTTTTGTGCTGCAGCATTCAGGAGCTTGTGGTTAGCTGTGCGGATGAGTGAGCGTGGCAGGCCCATGGACTGGGACGGAGCTGTCAACGCGTGGCACGTTTCCGGGGGCATCTACCGGATGGGCCGGCGTGAATGGCTGACCGGGGCGGGATGGAAGCAGGTGTTCGACGACGGCGTCCGCACGGTGGTGGATCTCCGTAACACCGCGGAGGGGCGGCGCCGGGACAACGACCCGGTGGTGCCGGAGGAGGCGTGGACGGGGATCGACATGGTGCAGGCACCCACGGAGGATCCGGATGACCCGCGCTTCACCGCGATTACCGGACCCTATCTGAATGATCCCGCGCATTACGCCGCGAATGCCCGTTTTTTCCCCGAGAAGCTGGTGGGCGTCTTCCGGAGCATCGCCCTGGCCGCGCCCAAGGGGAACGTCCTGCTGCATTGTGCCGCAGGCCGGGACCGCAGCGGGCTGGTGGCCGCCATGGTCCAGGACCTCGCGGGGGACTCCGACGACGCGATCGCCGAAGGGTACCGGCGGGCAGCCCGCGGCATCAACGAGCGCTACCGCACGCACGGTCCGCCGCACAGCCGGGAACGCTGCCTGCCCGAATCGGAACTGGCTCCGCTGCTGGAGCAACGCGGGCTGGCGGTGGTCGCGTTTGTCCGCGGCCTGGACACCCGGAGCTACTTGCTGGCGAACGGATTGAGCCCTGCGGAATTGGATGCCGCTTCCGGCCTTGCACGCCAAAAGGATACTCTTGTGGCTTGAGTGACAGGTGTGGTTGCTGTGACCTGTGCGACCGCGCCGTCATCCCAGCGCGTGTAAACGCAGATGCGGACGAGCGGAACGGCGATCCCAATGAAAAGAATTACTGCCACAGGAACGGTAGCCGGCGTGGCACTGGCCTTGGGCCTCGCTGCCGGGCCCGCTGCGGCCTTCCCGGCACCCGCCGGCTCCGAAAACCCGTCGCCGGCTCCGGGAACCTCCGCAGGGACGTTCACGTCTTCCGGTGCAACACCAGGCGCGGGCACAACCACCCTGTCAGAGGCAGCGCTGGACGATGCGGTGCAGCGGGACCTCAAGCTGACTCCCCAGCAGTTCGAGGCCGCGGGCGAGTTGGGTGCGCAGGCGGCTGCCGCGGCTGTTCAGTTGCGCCAGGTCCCGGGCTACGCAGGAATCCGGATCGACGGCCGCACCATCATCGTGACCGGATCCGGCGATGCGCTTGGGAGGGCGGTTGCCGCCCTTGCCGGCAATACATTCCCCATGTTGCTCGAAGCACCCGCGGCGGAGCCGCCCAAAGCGGCGCCGGCGCCCTTACCCTCGACGGCTGCGGATGGCTCCAGGGCACAACTGGCAGTGAACACGGAGCAGCTGTTCCAGGCATACCTCCGCGACGTCGGCCCGCAGGGTTTGCAGGCCGTCATGTCCGCGGGGGGAAAATTCGTGATCCGAACCGGCGGAATCAACACGCCGGAGGCGCTTTCCACCGTTTCCCCCGCAGCCGGGGCAGACGCAGCCGGCAAGAGCACCGGCAAGGTTTCCCCTGAACAGTTCGTGTCCCGCTACGCCAACGTGGAGCTCGACGGCGGGACTCCGCTGAAGCCCGAGGCGGACGTTCCCGGCGGCATTGGATACCAGACGGACATCGGCTTCGTCTGTTCCACAGGCTTCTCGGCATTCGACCCCGCCGGGCTTCCCACCGTCCTGACTGCCGGCCACTGCGCATCGGATGGTGCCGCCAAGACAGCAACCCTGGAATTCCAGGGGGTACCGGCCGGGCCCCTGGGAAAGTTCGGCTTCAGCCAGTTCGGTGGCCCGGGCAACTCACCGGTTCTCGATCCCAGTACGCCTTCAGGCCCTGATTACACCGCCATCACAGACCCCGGGAATGTCGGAACGGACATATCTGTCATCGAGTCACTAAGACAGGACATCGATCCGCTTCCTGCTGCCAGTACCTGGGGCGACCCTTCAGCGCCCGGGCCGGACGTGAAGATCGTTGGTTCGGCGGACCCGGTGGTTGGGATGCCTGTTTGCCGGTCCGGCAGATCCTCAGGCTGGTCCTGCGGAACCGTCGACGCAGTGGGGATCTTCCTGGTGCCAGGACCTGACTATAAGAAGAACGCCAACGACATCCGGGCCTTTGATGGCTTTCTGTCCTACGGAGTACAGTCCAGCGGCGGCGACTCCGGCGGACCATACCTCAGTGGGAACTACGCCCTGGGCACCCACTCCGCGGGGGATACGCCGGATGCGAATGGCAATGTGGTGCAGAATTTTGCTGTCGCAGCAACCCTGCGGGACAGCCTGGCTGTGCTGCCCGGCTACCAGCTGGAAGTGTTCCTCAACAAGCCTGCCATCACGGCACCAGCGCCCGGCGAAACCTACAAGCCCGGCCAGGTCCTTTCCGGCCAGGTTCCTGCCGCGCCCGCTTCGGCCGTCGCTGCCGGGTCCAGCGTCAGGATCACAATCCAAGGGAAGGACCCGTTCGACGTGCCCGTGGACGCGGCCGGAAAGTGGAGTTTCCCGGCTCCGCAGGGTGCGGACACGCTACGGTTCACCGCTGAGACGGTCAATGGGTTCAGCCGGTCCGGGGTCAGCAGTTTCGAGTTCGTGGCCGCCACAACGGGACCGCCGACTCCAACGCCAAGCCCGACGCCGACTGCGCCGACAGCGAGCAATCCAGTGCCAAGCAGCCCTGCCCCTGCTCCAACCACACCTGCTCCCATCGCCGCTGCCCCCGCCGACCCGTCGCCTGCCCTGCCGACTGAAACTCCCGCCGTCGTACCTCCGCCGGCGGCCAGCCCGACTCCCAGCGCACCACCTGCGGACCTTGCCAACACCGGTGGACACGATGATCGTGGCGCCGGCGGCCTGGCCAACACCGGAGCGTCCGGATTGATTACCGCAGCGGCCTGGGCGGCGGGAGCCCTCGCCGTCGGAATCCTGCTCATGGTCCTTGTCCGCCGGCGGAACAGGCGTGCATCACGGTAACCGGACCCGGGCAGGGCCCCGCCAGGGGGCCTGCCCGCAGCCATAGCGCTGTGGATGCTAACTGCGTGGCTAGTCGTGCTCGTCGCACTTCTCCTTGCCGCCAACCACCTGGACGGCCAGTTTCAAGGTGTTGTCGGCCAGGCTTCCCCACGCGTAGACGATGGTGTTCTTCCCGGCTTCGACGGTGATGTCCGCTGGGCCGATCACGGGATCGGTGGTTCCGGCCGCGGCTACCGCTGCTGAAATGGTCCCGGCCTTCAGCTTCAGGGTGGCCTCGTCCGGGTTGCGGAGGTCCTCGATCACTGCCGATCCGCCGGCCAGCACATCCACGGCGGGGGCTGCGGCCACGTGCCGGACCGTCAGCTTGCCCTTCTTGTCGTTGCGGGGCGCCTTGGTGTCGTTCGTGAACAGCGATGCGGTGGGTGCCCCATCAGCGCCGAGGTGCGCCACGGCAGTGTAGTTGCGGCCCTCGTCGAGTTCCACGTCGACCGGCACGATCACCGGGTTCTCCGCACTGGTGGCATCCGATGCCGTGACGGCGATCCGGTAGTCACCGGCAGCCAATTCCAGCGGGCCGGCCAGGGTCCCTGGTGTGAAGTCATCGAGGGTGAGCTCGCCGTTCACCCACACGTCGACGGTCAGGCCGGGCACCCCGTGCAGGACGGACAGCAGGGCGGGATCGTCATGGTGCTGCCGGCCGCCTGCCTGGGCGGGGGCGGCGAAAGCCAGCGAAGCGGCAAGGGAAAGCGCTCCAGCGGCGTAGGTCATTTTGCGCATGTCGAACTCCTTGAGGGAAG
This sequence comes from Arthrobacter sp. Soil761, assembly GCF_001428325.1. Taxonomy (NCBI): domain Bacteria; kingdom Bacillati; phylum Actinomycetota; class Actinomycetes; order Micrococcales; family Micrococcaceae; genus Arthrobacter; species Arthrobacter sp. Soil761. The sequence continues at coordinate 160,395 of NZ_LMSF01000029.1, forward strand.
CCCGGTAGCCGGGCAGAGGATGCTTACGCGCTTACTACCGCCGCAACACCGTCCCTGGATGCACGGCCCGGCATCTTTTTTAGGTCAGCTTTTTCTTTTCATCAGCAGGTTGGTGATGCGCAGGGTGCACAGCCGCTGGCCCGCCTCGTTGGTGATCAGCACCTCGTGCGTGGCCAGGGTGCCGCCCAGGTGGATAGGGGTGGCAGTGATGGTGATCTGGCCTTCGCGCGCGGAGCGGTGGTGGGTGGCGGAAACGTCCACGCCCACCGCCGTCTTGCCCATCGTGCTGGCGTGGATGACGGCAGCCCAGGATCCCACGGCCTCGCCCACGGCAAGGGACGCGCCGCCGTGCAGCAGTCCGAAGGATTGCCTGTTGCCCTCCACCGGCATGGTGGCCACCACGCGTTCAACGGACTCCTCCAGGATCTTCACGCCCATCTTCTCGTCCAGCTCGCCGAGCGTGATCTTCCACAGCTCGTGCGCATCGGGCTGGTTCCCGGCAGCATCCATGGGGGTTGGGGCGCTCATACGTTCTCCTTTGGGTGGCCGAATTCAGTCCCGGCCTTCTAGTGTGCAGCACGGCACTTCATGTATGGTGAATATATTACCGAACGGACGGTCAGTAATGACCCGTCCTGTTTGCCTGCCCCCTTGTTGGAAGGACCGTCAACGATGACCACCACCGCCACAGCTCCCCAGGCCACGGTCGACACCGTGGAGACAGTGCCCAGCTTCATCATGGATGCATGGTGGACGCCCGACGCCGGGTCGTCGGCTTCGGCAGTCCCCGTCCGTGATGCGAGCACCGGGGAGATCCTGGCGAAGGTGAGCACGGAGGGCCTGGACCTGGCCGCCGTCGTGGACTACGGCCGCACCACCGGCCAGGCCGAACTGGGCAAGCTGACCTTCCACCAGCGGGCGCTCAAGCTCAAGGAGCTGGCGCAGTACCTGCACGCCCGGCGCGAACACTTCTACACCTTCTCGGCCCAGACCGGTGCCACCAAGGTGGATTCCATGATCGACATCGACGGCGGCATCGGCGTCCTCTTCACGTTCGGTTCCAAGGGCCGGCGCGAGCTCCCCAATTCCCAGGTGGTGGTGGACGGGCCCATGGAGGTGCTGTCCAAGGACGGCTCCTTCGCGGGCGAGCACATCTACACCCGGATCCCCGGCGTCGCCGTGCAGATCAACGCGTTCAACTTCCCGGTCTGGGGCATGCTCGAGAAGTTCGCGCCCGCCTTCATCGCCGGCGTGCCCACCATCGTCAAGCCCGCCACGCCTACCGGCTACGTGGCGGCCGCCGTGGTCAAGGCCATCGTCGAGTCGAACATCCTGCCCAAGGGCTCGCTGCAGCTGGTCTCCGGTTCGGTCCGCGGGCTGCTGGACGTCCTGGACTACCGCGACCTGGTGGCCTTCACCGGCTCCGCGTCCACCGCACTGTCGCTGAAGTCCCACCCCAACGTGGTCCAGGGCGGCGTCCGCTTCACCTCGGAAACCGACTCCCTCAATGCCGCCATCCTTGGCCCCGACGCGGTGGAGGGCACACCGGAATTCGACGCCTTCGTCAAGTCCGTGGTCACCGAGATGACGGCCAAGGCCGGGCAGAAGTGCACGGCCATCCGGCGCGCCATCGTGCCGCAGGAACTCGTTCCGGCCGTCTCCGCCGCCATCGGCAAGCGCATCGCCGAGCGCGTCGTCCTCGGTGACCCCCGCGCTGACGGCGTCACCATGGGCGCCCTCGCCTCCGTGGAGCAGCTGAACGATGTGCGCGCGGCCGTGCAGTCCATGCTCGACGCCGGCGGTGAGCTTGCGTACGGAACGCTGGATTCGCCGTCGGTCACCTCAGCCGACGGAACCACCGGCGTGGTGGAGGGCGGGGCATTCATGGCGCCCGTCCTGTTGAACTGGCAGGACCCGGAAGCGGAGGAAGTCCACTCTCTGGAGGCCTTCGGTCCCGTTTCGTCCGTGATCGGGTACAAGGACATTGCCGACGCCGTCCGCCTGGCCGCCCGCGGCAGCGGCTCGCTTGTTGCCTCGGTGTGCACCAATGATCCTGACGTGGCTCGGGAACTGGTCACGGGAATCGCAGCGCACCACGGACGTGTCCTGATGCTCAACCGCGAGGACGCCCGCAGCTCCACCGGGCACGGTTCGCCCGTGCCGCACCTGGTGCACGGCGGTCCCGGCCGCGCCGGTGGCGGCGAGGAACTGGGCGGCATCCGTTCGGTGATGCACCACATGCAGCGCACCGCCATCCAGGGTTCGCCCAACATGCTCACCGCCGTCACCGGTGTGTGGCACACGGGCGCGGACCGCAACTTCACGGTGGAAACCGAGGGGACGCACCCGTTCCGGAAGTCCCTGGAGACGCTGCGGATCGGTGATGCCGTCCGCTCGGACCTGCGGCAGGTCACCCTCGAGGACATCACTGCTTTCGCCAACTCCACGGGCGACACGTTCTACGCCCACACCAACCAGGAAGCCGCCGAAGCCAACCCGTTCTTCCCGGGCATCGTGGCCCACGGCTACCTGCTCCTCGCCTGGGGCGCCGGACTGTTCGTCGAGCCCGCCCCGGGCCCGGTCCTGGCCAACTACGGGCTGGAAAACTGCCGCTTCACCACCCCCGTGGCCGCAGGTGATTCGATCCGGGTGACCCTGACCGCCAAGAAGATCACTCCCCGCGAAACGGACGAATACGGCGAGGTGGCCTGGGACGCCGTGCTCACCAACCAGAACGACGAGATCGTGGCCACTTACGACGTCCTCACCCTCGTGGAGAAGTAGCCTCCAACGCCCCATCACCTGCTGCGGGTTTTTCCCCGACGCCCCATCACCTTCCGTCAGGAGGTGGTGGGGCGTTTTGGGTTTTGGTGCGGGAGGTGGTGGGGCGTTTTGGGTTTTGGTGCGGGAGGTGATGGGGCGTTTGGGTTTTGGTGCGGGAGGTGATGGGGCGTTTGGGGGAGGGTCTTTTCCGGCATCCCGGGCGTAAGATTCTTCCCGTAGGAGGTGGCCCACATGAACCTTAAACTGAGCACAGCCACAACCATCCTGCCCGTCGATGATGCAGCCCGCGCCCGCAGTTTCTACACAGAAAAGCTCGGGCTCCCGCACCGCGGCAAGGCGGACGACGGAAGCGAATTACTCGGCACCGACGGCGGCCCCCTGCTGCAGCTGATGCCGGTCGCGGACGGCAAGCACTCCGATCACACTGCGCTGAGCTTTGAGGTCCCGGACATCGAGGCAACTGTCAGGGACATGGAAGCCAAGGGTGTGGTGTTCCAGGACTATGATCTGCCTACGCTGCGGACGGAGAACCACATCTGCACCACGGACTCGGAGAAGTGCGCCTGGTTCATGGACACGGAGCACAACATCCTGTGCGTCCACCAGAACCTCGGCAGCGCCCTCGAGTACCAGGTCTAGGCGAGTACCAGGTCCAGGCGCGGCAGCTGCAGGCAAGCCCAAACTGAAGCAGCAGAGGTGTCCCGGTCGGATCGGGGCACCCCTGCTGCTTGTCTTGGTTCGCCGGCGTCAGCTTTCGGCGCCGCCGTGCAGGCTGTCGTCGCTGCTGTCATCCTCGCGGCCGGTGCCGTGGCCGTCCTCGCTGCGGTCGGAGAGGTCCATGTTGCCGCGGGCCTCGTCCATGGTGGGGCCGCCGGAGGGAATGCTGTAGGTGTCCGGGCGGACGCCGTGCGACTGTTCCTCGATCAGGGCCTGCTCCTCGCTGAAGCGGATCACGTTGGCCTCGTCGCCGGCGTCGCCGGGAACGTCCTCGCGCATTTTTGAGGGGTCCGGGATGATGAATCCTGCGTCGGGCTCTTCCTTGGGGTGGCTCATATTCTTTTCCTTCCTATCGGGTGGTTGTGCTGGCAGGCCGGTCGCTCAGGTCCACCTTGATATCCAAACTTTGATCGCCGCGCTTGACCTTGAAGCCTACGGTGTCCCCTGGGTTGCGCTTGCGCAGTTCCGCCAGGAGCTTCTCCGGGGTGGTCAGCTCCACGCCCTCCATGGACTGCAGGACGTCGCCCGGCCGGATCCCCGCGCGCCCGGCAGGACCGTCACCGTCGGCAGCGAGCACCACGACGCCGGCCCCTTCCTGGATTCCCAGCTGGTCTGCAATCTGCGCCGTCAGCTCGCCGGGCGTCAGCCCCAGGTAGGCGTGTTTTGCGGTGCCGTTGGCCAGCAGTTCTTCGGCGACGTCCACGGCGGTGGCGGCGGGAATCGCGAAGCCCAGTGACACCGCGCCGGCTGACGGCGGGATGTAGGCCTCGCTGATCCCGATCACCTCGCCGCGCATGTTGATCACGGCGCCGCCGGAGTTGCCGGGGCTGATGGGCGCGTCCGTCTGGATGAGGTCCACCAGGGAGAGGCTGTTGGACGCGGAGCCGGGGATGGAGCGGTGGAGTCCGGAGATGATGCCGGCGGTGGCCGTGTTTTCAAAGCCGAGGGGTGAGCCCAGGACCAGGGCGCCTTCGCCCACCTTGGGCAGGTTGCTTTGATAGGCGGGCTTCGGCAGGCCGGTGCGTTTGGCCTGCACCAGCGCAAGGTCCGTCACCGCGTCGCTGGCCTTCACCGTTCCTTCCACCCGCTGACCGTCCGCGAACCCCACCTCAACGTTGGTGGCGCCGCGGATCACGTGCTCGTTGGTCAGGATCAGGCCGTCGGCCGAGTACACCACCCCGCTGCCCAGGCCGCCCTCCGTGAAGATGGTGACAACCGACGGCGACAGGTTTTCCACGAGTTGCGGCAGGTTTCCGGCCGCTGTCCCGGAGTTGCCGCCTTCCGTCCCGGCCGAACCGGAGGTGGAGGGAGCGGGCGTGGAGTTGGCGGAGGCCGACGGCGACGCCTGGTTTGGGGAGGTGCCGCTGGGGGCCGGGGGGCTTGGCGTACCGGTGCAGCCGCTGAGTGCCAAGGCGGCCGCCAGGGCGCCGCCGGCAAGCACTGTCCGGGGGCGCCGTGAACGCCGTGGATCTGTGGCCTGGCCCATCGGTACCTCCCTACGGATGCTGGTTTTCTACCACCGTAGCCGGGGAGCAGGAAAATACCAAGCACACTTATTATTGATGCCTGGGCCGGCCCGGCTGCCGCCTATGCGTCAGCATGCAGGCCGTCGAACGCCATGGTGATGACGTCGTCAGCCAGCCGCTGCGGGGACAGGGGGCCGCCGGGCTTGTACCACTCGACGATGGAGTTGATCATGCCGAACAGGAGCCGTGAGACGGTCCGCGGGTCGATGTCCTGGCGGAGCGAGCCTTCGTCGCGCGCGGCGGAGATCAGGGCCGCCACCTTGTGGTCGAAGGTGCGCCGGCGTTCCAGCGCATCCCGTTCGATGTCCGTATTCCCGCGGAGGCGCAGGAGCAGCGTGACGAAGGGCAGGCGGTCCACCAGCACCGCCACGGTCTGCCGCAGCACAAACTCCAGCCGTGCGTCGGCTGCCCCGGAGGTAGCCTGGGGCTGCTCCAGGATGGCCTCGAGGCCGCCCAGGGCGTGGTCCAGGGCAAGCTTGAGGAGGTCGCCCTTGGACGGTACGTGGTGGTAAATCGCGGACTTGGAGATGCCCAGGTTCTCGGCCAGGATGCCCATGGAGGTGGCATCGTACCCGTGGCGGTTGAATACGTCGACGGCAATCAGCAGCACCGACTGCTGGTCATACCCGGGCCGGCCGCGCTTTGCAGGAGCATCTGTGGAAGACATACCCGCCATTTTCTCATGAACGTTCGGTAATCGGCCGGAGCCCGGCCGCCGGGTCCGGCAGCGCTGGACCCGGCGGCCGTATAAGCGGCCCCGGCCGACCGTGGAGAACTGACTCCTAGCCCTTCGGGCGCAGGTCGTAGATCCGGCGCAGCTTGCCGTTGGACCGCTCCAGCGACCCCGGCTCCACCACGTCCACCGTGCACGAAGAACCCACGTGGATCTTGATCTGCTCCTTCAAGGTGCGTGCCGCCGTCGTGCCCTGTTCAATGCTCACCGCGTCGCGGCGCTCGATGCGCACGGTCAGCTGGTCCATCCGCTGGCCCTCGGGGCGGGTGAGTTCGAGCTGGAAGTGCGGGCTGAGCTCAGGGATCCGCAGGGCGATTTCCTCGATCTGGGACGGGAAGAGGTTCACGCCGCGCAGGATGATCATGTCGTCGCTGCGGCCGGTGATGCGGCCCATCCGGCGGTGCGCGGGGCGGGCCGTGCCGGGCAGCAGGCGGGTGAGGTCCTTGGTCCGGTAGCGGATGATGGGCAGCGCTTCCTTGGTGAGGGACGTGAACACCAGCTCCCCGTGTTCGCCGTCGCGCAGGACGTTCTCCTTGCCCGCCACCGGGTTGAAGGCGTCGATGATTTCGGGGCGGAAGTGGTCCTCCCAGATGTGGCTGCCGTCCTGGGTCTCCACCGCCTCGCCGGCCACGCCCGGGCCCATGACCTCGGACAGCCCGTAGATGTCGCATGCCTTGATGTTCATGGTGACCTCAAGTTCATGCCGCATCTCCTCGGTCCACGGCTCGGCGCCCAGCACCGCATACTTCAGCGATGTGGAGGCGGGATCGATGCCCATGTGGGCCATGGCGTCGGCGATGGTGAGCAGGTACGTGGGCGTGGCCAGGATGGCGTCCGGCTTGAAGTCCTGGATCAGCTGGATCTGGCGTTCGGTCTGGCCGCCGGAGATGGGGATGACGGTGCAGCCCAGGGCTTCGGCCCCGGCGTGGGCGCCCAGGCCGCCGGTGAACAGGCCGTAGCCGTAGGCGTTGTGGACCTTCATGCCCGGGCGGATGCCGGAGGCGCGGAAGCTGCGGGCCACGAGCTTCGCCCAGTCTGCCAGGTCCTGCTTGGTGTAGCCCACCACGGTGGGGCGGCCCGTGGTGCCCGAGCTCGCGTGGACGCGGGCCACTTCGTGCTGCGGTACCGCGAACATGCCGAACGGGTATTCCTCGCGCAGGTCGTCCTTGGTGGTGAACGGGAAGTTGCCCAGGTCGCTCAGTTCACGCAGGTCGTTGGGGTGGATGCCGGCGTCGTCGAACTTGCGCTTGTACAGCGGCACGCGCTCGTAGGCGTAGGCCACCGTGTGCTGCAGGCGGCTGAGCTGGAGGGCCTCGAGCTCATCGCGGGAGATGGTTTCCTCGCGGTCCAGGCCGGGGTCGATGCCGGCAGCGGCGGGGGTTTCGGGGGCATGCAGGGTCATGGTTTCCTACTTCTTGGGAATGGTGCGGCTGCGTCCGCGGAACTCGGCGATGAGCTCGCCCGGGGAACTGGGTTGGGTTTCGGAAGCCGGCGCGGCGGCGTCGGCCGCGAAGATCTGGATGTCGTACAGTCCGCTTCGCCCGGCACTGGAGCGGCGGTCTGCGACGGCGGTCAACACCTGGCCGCGGAAGGCGGGCTTGAGGAAGTTGATGTCGACGCCGGAGGCCACGGTGATGGTGCCTTCCTCGCCGGGTGCAGGGTGGATGGGGTTGCACGCGAGGGCGAAGGCGGTGTCCCCGAACGCGAAGATCATTCCGCCGTGGGCCATCCCGAAACCGTTGAGCATTTCCTGCCGGAGGGTCATCCGGATGGTCGCATGGCCGTCGCTGAGGGCGAGGACCTGGATTCCCATCCATTCGGAGGCGTAGTCGTTTTCCAGGATGGGGTGGGTGGCCCCGGAAAGTGTTGCTTCAGCCATGCGTCATTGCCTCCAGCTTTATTTACCGAATGTTCATTAGGTAATCCCATGAGGGGGTCCGGTGTCAAGGGCAGCGTGCGTTGGCCGGGAGGGCATCCGGGGTGGAATGCCCGACAGCGGCGCGCGCCACGGGGCCTGAAGTGCAAGGATGGGAGGACCTGCACCAGCAAGAACAGCAAAGGGCGGACCATGGCCAAAGGCATCTACGTCAGCGCAACCACCCCCGGCTCGGGCAAGTCCCTGGTAGCCCTGGGGCTGGCGGACACCCTGCACCGGCACGCGGACCGGATCGGCTTCTTCAAGCCCGTGGTTCACGGCCCCTCGGCAGCCGAGGACCCCATGGTGGCGCTGATGAAGTCCCGGTTCGCCCTGGACGAGGACCGGTGCCGCGGCGGCCTGACCTACGGGGAGGTCCGCACGCTGCTCGCGGAGGGAAACCGGGCCGAGATCGACGCCAGGTGCGTGGAGATCTTCGCCGACATCGCCCGTCTCTGCGACGTGGTGATCGTCGAAGGCACAGACCTGGTGGGCCAGGACTCCGCCGTCGAATTCGACCTCAATGCCCGGCTTGCCAACAACCTGGCCACGCCCGTGGTGGCTGTTGTGGGCGCCAAGGGGCGGACCGTTCCGGAGACCGTTGCCGCCGTCGAAGTGGCGCGCAAGGAACTTGCCGCGGAAAAGTGCTCGCTCCTGGCCATCATGGTCAACCGGGCAAACGCCGATGACCTGGATGCCATTGCGGCAGCCCTGAAGCCCGGTGCCTCCGGCCGGCCCGTGTACATCCTGCCGGAACTGGAGGAGATCGCCCGGCCCACCACCGGGGAGGTGGCCATGGCGCTGGGCGTGCGGCAGATCGCTGGCACGCCGGACATGGAACGCGACGTCAGGGACATCAAGGTGGCCGCCATGAATGTGGGCAACTTCCTGAACGTGCTGGATGAAGGCGCCCTGGTGATCGTGCCGGGGGACCGGGCGGACGTGATGGTGGCCTGCCTGGCATCCTCCTTCTCACCCGAGTTCCCGGTGGCGTCGGCGCTCATCCTCACCGGCGGCCTGGCCCCGGATGCCAACATCTACCCGCTCCTGGCGCAGGCACCGTTCCCGGTGTTCGCCACCGGAGATGACACCTACCAGACCGCCCGCCGGGTCTCCGAGGTCCGCAGCGAGATCTGGTCCGGGCACCGGCGCAAGGTGGCCTCCGCCCTGGGGCTCTGGTCCCGGCGGGTGGATGAAGCCGAGCTGGTGGAGCGCCTGCACCTGCCCAGGCCCGAGCGGATGACCCCGCTGCGGTTCCTGCACGACCTCATCGAGCGGGCCCGGTCGCAGCGCCGCCACGTGGTCCTGCCGGAGGGAACCGATGTCAGGATCCTGCGCGCAGCCGAAATCCTGCACCGCCGCGATGTCTGCGACCTGACGCTGCTGGGCCCCGAATCCGCCGTCCGGGAACTGGCCGCCGCGAACGGCATCGACCTCACCGGGATCAACGTCATTGACCCTGCCACCTCCGAGCTTCGGCTCACGTTCGCGGAGAAGTACGCCGAACTGCGTGCGCACAAGGGCGTGGACCTGCCCAAGGCGCTGGAGATCATGCAGGACGTGAGCTACTTCGGCACCATGATGGTCCAGCTGGGCGTGGTGGACGGGATGGTCTCCGGCGCCGCGCACACCACGGCGCACACCATCCGGCCGGCCCTGGAGTTCGTGAAGACCCGGCCGGGCGTGAAGATCGTGTCCTCGGTGTTCCTGATGCTCATGCCGGACCGCGTGCTGGTCTACGGCGACTGCGCGGTGAACCCGGACCCCAACGTGGAGCAACTGGCGGACATTGCCCTGGCCTCGGCCGAGACCGCCGCCCAGTTCGGCGTGGAGCCGCGGGTTGCCATGCTCTCCTACTCCACCGGAGGCTCAGGATCGGGTGAGGCGGTGGACGAGGTGCGGCAGGCCACCGAGCTGGTCCGCCGGCGCCGCCCGGACCTCGCCGTGGAGGGCCCCATCCAGTACGACGCCGCCGTGGATGCCTCCATTGCCGCGTCCAAGATGCCCGGCTCCTCGGTAGCGGGGCAGGCCACGGTGTTCATCTTCCCGGACCTGAACACCGGCAACAACACGTACAAGGCGGTGCAGCAGAGCTCGGGTGCCGTTGCCGTGGGCCCCGTCCTGCAGGGGCTGCGGAAGCCGGTCAACGACCTCTCCCGCGGCTGCACGGTGGAAGACATCGTGAACACCGTGGCCATCACAGCCATCCAGGCGCAAAGTACTGCGAAAGCCCAGGTGCAGGAACAGGCGCAGGTCTCCGCAGAGGCACCGGCCTCCTAGGGCACCACGCAGAAAAAGTACGACGCCGGCACTTTGGTAAGTGCCGGCGTCGTACTTTTGCCTGGGGGCTGGGAAGGCCTAGGCGGCTGCCTTGACCTTCAGCGGCTCGATCTTGCCAATGACGAACAGGTAGTTGGCTGCGCCAATGAGGGAGATCGCGCCGATGACGGCCAGCGGCGCCACGAAGGATCCGGTCTGGTCCACCAGCACGCCGATCAGGATCGGCGTGAAGATGCCGGCCAGGTTGGAGGCGAAGTTCTGCAGGCCGCCGATGGAGCCGACGTGCCGTGAACTTGGGGCGACGTCCGCCGGCAGGGACCAGATTCCGGTTGCCGCCACGGTGAGGCTGGAGTAGGCGACGGACAGGAGGGCAAGGGCCATCCAGGCTTCCGGGACCAGTGCGGCAAACATGATGACGGAGCCGCCTGCCAGGCCGCCGGCGATGGCCGTTTTGCGGACCTTGCTGACCGGGGACCCGGCGCGCACGGCACGGTCGGCCAGGTAGCCACCCAGCCAGCCGAACAGGACGGCGCAGATGCCGGGGATGGCGCCGAAGAAGCCGAGCTTGAGGAGGTCGAAGCCGCGTTCCTTGACCAGGTAGCTGGGGAAGAACGTGATGAAGAAATAGATGGCGCTGTTCAGGCAGAAGAAGCCGAACATCATGCTCAGGATGGTGCGGTACTTGAAGAGCGAACGCCAGGGGAGTTTGGCTGCGCTTTCGTCGTCGCTTGCCGCGCCGCGGGCGCCGCCGTCCTGGATGTAGCTGACTTCGGCGGCGTTGGCGCCGGCGTGCTCCTCCGGGCCGCGGTAGTACTTCCACCACACGGCGGCCCAGATGATTCCAAGGACACCGATGATGATGAACACCGCGTGCCAGGAGGTGAAGGCGACGATCAGGGTGACGATCGGCAGGGCGATGACGGCCCCGACGCGCGAGCCGGAGTCCCAGATGCTGGTGGCGAAGGCGCGTTCGCGGACCGGGAACCAGGTGGCCACCACCTTGGCGGCTGTGCTGGGCGCCGGGCTTTCACCCACGCCGAGGAGGAAGCGCGCCGCGAAGAGGGACCAGAAACTGGATGCGGCGGCGGTGACCATGGTGAAGACGGACCACCACACGGCGGCCAGTGAGAACGAGCGGCGCGGGCCTACCTTGTCCACGTACCAGCCCGCTGCGAGCTGGAAGAAGTCGTAGGCCCAAAAGAAGGCGGCAAAGATCAGGCCCTGTTGGGTGGCGCTGAGTTCAAAGTCCTTGCCCATGAAGGGCAGTGCGACGCTGAGGCTGGAACGGTCCAGATAGTTGATGCTGAGGCCTATGAAGGCAAGCCAGATGATCACCCAGCGTTTGCGGGTCATCAGGCGGGGCTGCCGGGCTGGAGTGCCAAGGGTTGTTTTACTTCCGAGCGTAGTCATGCGGTCTCCTTCGACATATACATGGCTTCGGGTGCGGTGCGCACGGGCGGGAGGGGAGACGCGGAAGATATCAGCGCCAAAATCATATAGGAATCGGGTTAATCATATAGATTTTGTGATCCAGATCAAGTGTTGCTTTTGGAAAGCCTGCGGAGAAGCTGCCGGCGGCGGGTGGCTTATGATTCCCCCAGCAGCTTCACTCCAACCGGCGCCCGTGCAACCGGGTGCCCCGGTTCAACCCGGTCCACTCCAGTTCAAGAGGTAATTGCGTGCCCCCACGTCAACCATCCGAAGTTCCGCGCGGCAAAGCAGCCGTTCCCGACGTCTACACGGCCATGCGCGCCTCCATCCTGGACGGCGGGATTGCTCCGGGCACCCGCATCAACATTGATGCCGTGGCCCGCAGCCTTGGCGTCTCGCAGACCCCGGTCCGTGAGGTGCTCCAGCGGCTCGAGGGCGACAACCTGGTGGTGTACAACCCCGGCCGCGGCTACAGCACCACCCCGCTCCTGGACCTGCCGGAACTGCGCTCGCTGTTCGAGTTCAGGCTCCTGGTGGAGCCCTGGGCGGCGCGTGCGGCGGCGGTGGACCGCCTTGCCAATCCGGCCGCCGCGCTGGAAAAGGAGCTGGCGGGCTTCCGGGGCACCATGAAGCGCAGCAAGGACCTGAGGCAGGATCTGGTGGCGCACGACACCCGCTTTCATGACACCATCCTGGCCGCCTCCGGAAATCCTGTGGTCCGGCACGCCTTTGCCCAGACGCACTGCCACCTGCACACCTTCCGGCTCTACCCGGCAGATGTGGACGGCGCCATCACGGTGGCTGAGCATACGGCCGTGCGTGAGGCGATCGAAGCCTGCGATCCGGAGCGGGCCGAGGCGGCCATGACCACCCATATCCGCAACTCCTTCGACAGGTTTGCCCAGGCCTTCGAAGGTGAACTTGCCCCCCTGGAGGACAGCGGCCCGCCGCGCAGGCGGATCATCACCGGCTAGCCCAGTGCGGCGCAGCCCCGGCCCTGCAGGGCCGGGGCTTTTGTGTGCCCGGGCAAGCGAATGCCTGCCGGGCAGGTCTTGACCTGGATCACATGTCCTATATGATTTTAGAAATTCGTATAGGAATCGAATCTTTCCCCTCCCAGCAGTCGTAAACCGAAAGTTGAGTTCCATGCCTTCCATCACGTCCATCAAGACCCAGGACGTTCGTTTCCCCACATCCCTCGAACTTGACGGTTCCGATGCGGTCAACGTCGACCCTGACTACTCCGCCGCCTACGTTGTCATCCGCACCGACGCGGGCGATGAGGGCCACGGCTTCATCTTCAGTTGCGGCCGCGGCAATGAAATCCTCACGTCCGCGATTGACGCCTACGCACGCCTGCTGGTGGGCCGCGACATCGACGAGCTGATTTATGACCTGGGCGGCGCGTCCAGGCTCCTGGTCCACGACTCCCAGCTCCGCTGGCTGGGACCCGAGAAGGGCGTGACCCAGATGGCCTGCGGCGCCCTGGTCAGCGCTTTGTGGGACATCCGTGCCCGCCGCGAAAACAAGCCGTTGTGGCTCCTCCTTGCCGAAATGACACCGGAGGAACTGGTCAGCGTGGTGGACTTCACCCACATCCGCGACGCCCTCAGCCCCGAGGAAGCCCTGGAGATCCTCCGCGCCGGCCAGGAAGGCAAAGCCCAGCGCATCGAGTCGCTCCGGAACAACGGGTTCCCCGCCTACACCACCTCCCCGGGCTGGCTGGGCTACAGCGACGAGAAACTGGTCCGGCTGAGCAAGGAGGCGGCCGCGGAAGGCTTCTCCATGATCAAGCTCAAGGTGGGCGGCGACATCAACGATGACCGCAGGCGCATGGCCCTGGCCCGTGAGGCGGTGGGCGCCCTGCCCATCGCCATTGACGCCAACCAGCGCTGGGAAGTCTCCGAGGCCATCGAGTGGGTCAACCAGCTGGCCGAATTCACCCCCTACTGGATCGAAGAGCCCACCAGCACGGATGACATCCTGGGCCACGCCGACATCCGCAAGGGTGTCACCCCGGTACGGGTGGCCACCGGAGAGGCCGTGGCGAGCCGGATCGTCTTCAAGCAGCTCCTCCAGGCCGGCGCCATCGACGTCCTGCAGCTGGACTCCACCCGTGTGGCCGGCGTCAACGAGAACATCGCCATCCTGCTGCTGGCAGCCAAGTTCGGGGTCCCCGTCTGCCCGCACGCCGGGGGAGTGGGCCTGTGCGAACTGGTCCAGCACTTCTCCTTCTTCGACTACGCCGTGGTGGGCCGCAGCCAGGAAAACCGCATGATCGAATTCGTGGACCACCTGCACGAGCACTTTGCCGAACCCGTCCGGATCATCGACGGCCGCTATGCCGCCCCGGCACTGCCCGGCACGGGCGCCGAGATGCTCACCGCCTCCCGCGCCCGCTGGGAATTCCCCAACGGCGCAGGCTGGCAGGAAGTGGGCAACCGGGCCGCCGTCACCGGCGGATCCCTGGCCGCGGCGGCAGGAGCCGGCCGATGACCGCGGTCCCCCACGCAACGGCCGTCCTCGCCGGACCCACCACCGCAGGGGAGCTCGACGCCGCCGTCGGCGCCGCCCACCGTGCCTTCGAACAGGCCCGTTTGGCGGACCCGCACCGGCGCGCCGGCTGGCTTGAAGCCATTGCCGCCGGCCTGGAGCAGGACGCTGCGGGACTTGTGCAGACCGCCGTGGCCGAAACACACCTCGGGACGGCCAGGCTGGAAGGGGAACTGAAGCGCACCGTGTTCCAGCTGCGGCTCTTCGCGGCGGAAATCCGCCTCGGGGAGCACTTCGACGCCACCATCGACCACGCCGACCCCAACTGGCCCATGGGCCCGCGCCCGGACCTTCGGCGCTACAACGTCCCGCTCGGCGTTGTGGGCGTCTTCGGCGCCTCCAACTTCCCCTTTGCGTTCAGCGTGATGGGCGGGGACAGCGCGTCGGCCCTGGCGGCCGGCTGCGCCGTCGTCCACAAAGCCCACGACGCCCACGCCGGGCTTGCGGCCCGGACCGCGCGGACCGTGATCGATGCGCTGGAAGGTGCAGGTGCGCCGTCGGGCCTGTTCTCCATGGTGACCGGGCGGCAGGCAGGCGAGGCGCTGGTGGACCACCCCCAGGTGAAAGCCATCGGTTTCACCGGCTCCACCGCGGGCGGCCGCGCCCTGCTCGACCGCATCGCTGCCCGCCCGGAGCCCATTCCGTTCTTCGGTGAACTGGGCGGCATCAACGCCGTCTTCGTCACGGGCAGGGCCTGGGCCGCGCGGCGGGCGGACATCCTCGCCGGCTATGCTGCCTCGTTCACCCTGGGCATGGGCCAGTTCTGCACCAAGCCCGGGCTGCTGTTCGTCCCCGCGGGGCAGGCCGATGACGTTCGCCGCGAACTGGCGCAGGCCCTGGCAGGTTTCACGCCCGCCCGGCTGCTCAGCCCCCGCCTGCACGACGGGTACTGCGATGCCGTCAGCCGGCTCCGGGACACCGACGGCGTGGACGTCCTGGTGGAAGGCGACTTTGCCGAGGAGCCGGCCCCCACCGTCCTGCTCACCACTGCCGACGAGGTCCGGAAGAATCCGGAGCTGCTCCGCCAGGAGATGTTCGGGCCGGCCAGCCTGGTGGTCGCGTACGACGACGAATCCGGGTTGCCGGACCTGGCCGGGCTGCTGGAAGGGCAGCTGACCACCACGCTCCAGGCGGAAGCGGACGACGACGTCGCCGCGCTCGCTGCCCGGCTGGCGGACATCAGCGGCCGGGTCCTGTGGAACGGCTGGCCCACGGGAGTTACCGTCAGCTACGCCCAGCACCACGGAGGGCCATACCCCGCCACCACCTCGGCCACCACGTCGGTGGGCACGGCGGCGGTCCGCCGGTTCCTGCGGCCGGTGGCATACCAGGACTTTCCCGCGGACCGGCTGCCCGAACCCCTGCAGGACAGCAATCCCTGGCAGGTTCCGCAAAGGGTGGATGGCGTCTGGCAGCGCCCATCCGGCGCCGCAGCCGGGGTTGTGGCCACCCAGGAGGACAAGCAATGAACGCCACAGGCCCGGAAGACGTCCACGCCATACTCCCCGAGGACGCGGACCAGGCCCTGCTGATCGGGCGGGTCTGGGATGTGGAGAGCGGGGGACCACGCGTTGTGGCCGTCAGCGGGGGCAGCGTCTTTGACCTGCACCGCCTGGCCGGAACGGTCGCGGATCTCCTGGAGCTGCCCGATCCCGCTGCCGCCGTCCGCTCAGCCCTGGCAGATCCCGGCCTGGCGGAACCGCGTTGGGACACGGCCGGCGTCGTCAAGGCGTCCCTGGAGGGTGACAGCACCCGGACCCGGTTGCTGGCCCCCGTGGACCTCCAGGTCATCAAGGCCTGCGGCGTCACGTTCGTGGACAGCATGATCGAGCGCGTCATCGAGGAGCGCTGCGCCGGCGACGCCGGACGCGCGGCCGGGGTCCGGGAACT
Organism: Arthrobacter sp. Soil761; assembly: GCF_001428325.1. Classification (NCBI taxonomy): domain Bacteria; kingdom Bacillati; phylum Actinomycetota; class Actinomycetes; order Micrococcales; family Micrococcaceae; genus Arthrobacter; species Arthrobacter sp. Soil761. The sequence continues at coordinate 176,224 of NZ_LMSF01000029.1, forward strand.
GGTGGGCCGCGCCCTGGGTGGAAGCATTTCCGCCCTGCGGCCGGGATCGCCGGAAGCCGCCGAAGCCAAACGCGTCCTGATCTCCGAAGGCCTGTGGTCGCAGTACCTGGAAGTGGGGATCGGTCCGGACCCGGAAGTCTTCACCAAGGCCCCGGTCCTCTCCTCGGTAGGCCTGGGCGCGGGCATCGGCATCCCGGCCTTCTCGTCCTGGAACAACCCGGAGCCGGAGCTGGTCCTGATCGCCACCTCCGGCGGCACAGTGGTGGGTGCGACGCTCGGCAACGACGTGAACCTGCGTGATGTTGAGGGCAGGAGCGCGCTGCTGCTGGGCAAGGCCAAGGACAACAACGCCTCCAGCGCGCTGGGACCGCTGATCCGGCTGTTCGACGGCCAATTCACCCTGGATACGCTGCGCGGCGAGGAGATCCTGCTGCGCGTCGAAGGCCCGGACGGCTACCTGCTGGAGGGCCGGAACAGCGTGTCCCGGATCAGCCGGCCCTTCGAGGAGCTCGTGGCGGCGACGCACGGGAAGCACCATCAGTACCCGGACGGATTCGCACTGTTCACGGGGACCCTGTTTGCGCCCACACAGGACCGCGACGTGCCCGGACAGGGCTTCACCCACAAACACGGTGACCGGGTGACCATCCGCAGCCGGCACCTGGGTGCCCTGATCAACCGGGTGGGGCCCTGTGAGGAACTGCCGGAGTGGTCATTCGGCCTGCGCCGGCTGTTCGCATACCTGGCCGCGCAGCAGCAGGAGGCGCGGGCCTAGCTGTGGTGCAACAACGTACGACGCCGGCACTTTGGTGAGTGCCGACGTCGTACGTTGTTCATGGGGTGCTTTGGTGCCTGCGGTGCTTAGCTGTTGTCCGGCTTGGCCAGGCTCTCCTGATCCTCTTCCTTGGCAGGCTCGTCGGAGAGGCCCTGCGGGGTGAGGTCCAGGTCCTCCCGGTTCTCGGGCGCCTCCGGCGCTTCCCCGGTTTCTGCGGCCTTGAGGTTGCCCGTGTCGTCCAGGGCCGGATTGGCGCCCTCCACTCCCGTGGGATCACCCTTGCCGCCGGATCCCGTTCCGGCGTTGAGCGGGGCGGTGCTGCTGGATCCCGTGTTGGTGGGGTCGTTCTCGTCGATCGAATTGGGCTCGTTCGTCATGGAATTGTCCTCTCGGCGTGGTCCAGCCTTGTCCGCCGACCATAGTCACAGCGGGGCCTGATCCGCAAGGAAGGGCCCGACCCGATGTTCCCCTCGGCTAACATCGCTGGCATGCCCGGTACAGCCATCACCTCTGCCTTCATCCCTGTCCGCAACCCACACGCCGCGGCCGACTGGTACCGCCGGTTTCTTGGACTCAGCGTCGCGGAGGCGAACACCTTCTCAGCAGTCCTCACCGCTGCGGGAACCGCATCCGTCACGCTGATGGGCCCGGACAGCGGCATCAAGGCCGCCCCCGGTCTGGCGTGGGCAACCTGCAATTTCATGGTGGACGACCTGACTGGAACGCATGCCGTGCTGGCGGAAAGCGGTGTTCCGGTCAGTGCCATCGAGGGGTCTCCGGAGGTATGCCTCTTCTTCACGGCGCAGGACCCGGACGGCAACACGCTGCTGCTCACCGACCGATAGCGGCTCAACCTATAGTGGGGGTTGAACTGCAGACGCCAGGCTGAGGAGGCCCCGCATGCTCGTGCTCGTCATCAACTCCGGTTCGTCCTCCCTGAAGTACCAGGTCCGTGACGTGGCCGCCGGAACGGTCCTCACCGAGGGGCTGATCGAGAAGATCGGCATGGGCAACGGCGGCGGCGGGGACGGCGAGATCGAGGGCCCGCGGGACCACGCGGAGGCGCTGGAGCAGGTGGACGCGGCCATCCACCGGGAACTGGGCGGCCTTGAGCTCGGTGCGGTGGGGCACCGGGTGGTCCACGGCGGCGAGCGGTTCGCCGAACCCGTCCTGGTGGACAACGAGATCACCCGCGCCATCGAACGCCTCAACCCGCTGGCGCCGCTGCACAACCCCGCCAACGTGCTGGGCATCCGCGCCATCACCAAAAAGTGGCCCAAAATGCCGCAGGTGGCCGTGTTCGACACCGCCTTCCACCGCACCCTGCCCGAGCACGCGTGGCGCTACGCCGTCCCGGACGAGCTGTACACCAACCACGGCATCCGCCGCTACGGCTTCCATGGAACCTCCCATGAGTACGTGGCGCGCCGGTCGGCCGCCCTGCTGGACCTTCCCGCTGAGGAGTTCGACGGCGTCATCGCGCACCTGGGCAACGGTGCCTCCGTGACCGCCATCCGCGGCGGGAAGTCGGTGGACACCTCCATGGGCTTCACCCCGCTGGAGGGCCTGGTCATGGGCACCCGCTCCGGCGACCTTGACCCTTCCATCCTGGTGTTCCTTGGCCGCGCCGGCTGGACGCCCGAGGACATCGACACCATGCTCAACCGGGAATCGGGGCTGAAGGGCCTGGCCGGCAACAACGACATGCGCTCGGTAGTGGAAGCCTCCGAGTCCGGGAACGAAAAAGCCACGATGGCGCTCGCGGTGGCATCCTACCGGCTGGCCAAATACATCGGCGGCTACCATGTGGCAGTCGGTGGGGCCAAGGCTCTGGTGTTCACCGCGGGGATCGGCGAGAACTCCTCCCAGTTCCGGGCGCAGGTGGCGGACCGGCTGGGCGCCCTGGGCATCGAGCTCGACGGCGGCCTGAACTCCCAGCGGTCCAAGGAACCGCGCGTCATTTCCACGCCCTCGTCCGCGATTCCCGTCCTGGTGGTCCCCACGGATGAGGAACGCGCCATCGCAGAGGCAACAGCCGCCGTCGTCTCCGCCGGCCGATAAGCCCCATGCCTGACATTTCCCTGCCGATCCGCACCGAACGGCTGGTACTCCGCCGTTTTGACGGCGGTGACCTTGAGGCCTTCCACGCCTACCACTCGTTGCCGGAGACCGCCCGGTTCCTGCCCGGCCCGGCCAAGAGCTACACCCAGTCGATGGAGCGGGTGGGCCGGTACGCCAACTTTGCCTTCGAGAAGGAGGGCGACTGGGTGGCCCTCGCCATCGAGGCAGCGAATGAGCCCGGGCTGCAGGGGGAGGTGGTGCTCAAATGGCTGCCGGGACTCGGCCAGGGCGAAGTCGGGTGGACACTGGCGCCCGGAGCACGCGGTAAGGGTTACGGCACGGAGGCCGCCCGGGCCATGCTCCAGCTGGGCTTCGGGGAACTGGGCATGCACCGGATTGAAGCCCGGCTGGATGAACTCAATGTGGCGTCGGCGTCAGTGTGCGGCCGGCTGGGCATGCGGCTGGAGGCGCGGCACATCGACAAGTGGCATTACAAGGGCCAGTGGGCCACTGAGCTCATCTATGCCATCCTGGCCGATGAATGGCGCATCGGTTCCGGCGGTGAGCTTTAGGCCCTGCCCTTGAGGATCAGGTTCCAGTAGATCTTCGGGAACAGGTCCCGGTCCACAACCCATGAGAACTTGCTTTCGTTCCAGGTGGGCACCCGCGGAAGGGTGGGCATGGGGCGGTAACGGTCATCGAACTCGGCGAACACCACCGTGTCCCGTGACACCGTGAACGGGCACACCGAGTAGCCGTTGTACTTCGCCGGCAGCCGCTTGCCTTTCCGGGCTGCCACCAGGTTCTTGGCCACCACTTTGGTCTGCTTGCGCAGCGCCCCGCCGGATTTGGAGTTGGTGGTGCCTGCGGCATCGCCCAGGGACCACACGTTGGGGTAGCGGAGGTGCCGAAGGGTCTGCCAATCCACCTCCACGAAGCCGCCCGTGTCACCGGCGGCCGGCAGGTCCGTGGCCTTGAGCCAGTCCGGGGCCGACTGCGGCGGGACGGCGTTGAGGACGTCGTAGTGCAGGTTCTCCACGGTACCGGCGGCAAGATCCCGGATGGTGGCTGTTTGGCCTGCAGCATCCACGCCAACCAATTCGCTGTTGGTCCGCAGTTCGATGCCGTACTCCGCAATCTTGCGGTCCAGTTCGCGGTCCACCTCCGGGACCCCGAAAACGGTGGGGTAAGGCTGGACCATCACCACGCGGATCCGGTCCAGGAGGCCCTGTTCCCGCCAGTAGTCGCAGGCCAGGTACATGGGTTTCTGGGCAGCGCCGCCGCACTTGATGGGGCCCGCCGGCATGGTGAAAACGGCGGTGCCGGACGTCATGCTGCGGAGCAGCGTCCAGGCCTTGGACGCCAGTTCGAACTCGTAGTGGGAGGCGCCGGAGGGCGAGTGCACGGCCTCGGCCAGGCCCGGTACCGCGTCCCAGTCGTATTGCAGCCCGGGGCACACCACCAGCTGCCCGTAGGCCACGGTGGAACCGGACGCCAGGGTGACCGTGTTGGCGGCGGCGTCAATGCCCGCGGCGGCGTCATGGATCCACGTCACGCCCTGGGGCGTCACGGATTCCTGCGAGCGGATGGCTTCCTGCGCCTGGGCGCGGCCTCCTGCGATATGCGAAAAGAGCGGCTGGTAGAGGTGATGGTCCTTGGGCTCGATCACAGCCACGTCTTTAACGCCGTACCGCTGCAGCCGGGCCGCCAGGGAGATGCCAGCGTTTCCGCCGCCGATGATGACTACCTCGTGCTGGGCAGCCACGGCGCTACTTCTTCTCGGTCAGCGCGGATGCCTTGTGCGCCGCCCGCGCACCCGTCTTGTCCGACTCCACCACATACTGAGGTTCGTCCTCACTGGCGCGGTGCGTGTTGCCGTCGAGTTCAAAGTCGCTGGTCTTTTTTTCGACGATTTTGCCGTGCGTCTTGCCCTGCGAAGTGTTCCACTCCACGTGCGTTCCCTTGCTCAATGACATGCCTGCTCCTCTGGGATCCCTGCGGAAAACAAGTGCCCCCCAATAGTAAGCATGGTTATCTTATGGGCGCATTGACAGGGAAGCGGAGCCGGTCCAAGCTGGCGCTGCGCCTACCTGCCAACCGAACCGCGTCGGCACCAGGTGCTGGTCCAGGAGGATCCGATGCCAGTTGTAGAAGAATCCGTTGTCATCGCCCGGCCGCCGCAGGAAGTCTTCGATTTCCTGTCGAAGTTCGACAACATCGCCGTCTACGATTCCTCGGTCACCACCTCTGAGCAGGTGGGGACCGGTCCGGTCGCGGAGGGAACCCGGGGGAGGGGAACAAGCAAAGTGATGGGACGGCGGTTCGACTGGACCGTCGAAGTGGTGGAGTTCGATCCGCCCAGGCGGATGGTGTCCCGCTCCGTTGAAGGAAAGTTGAACTTCACGGTGACGTTCACATTGGAACCGGCTGATGGCGGCACCCGCGTCACCCAGCGGATCGATGCCGAGTCCGGCCTGGGCGGCATCTTCGGCAAGATCGCAGATCCTCTCGTGGAGCGTGCCCAGGGACGGACCGTCCGCGCCAACCTTGAAACACTCGCCGAATGGCTGGTGGAGCACCCGCAAACCTGAGCCCTGCCTGCTGCCCCGAGGGCGAAGGAAAGCGTACGACGGCGGGACGCGCCCGCCGTCGTACGTTTCAGTCCTGCTTCAGGCCGGCTCCGGGCAGCAGTTCTGTTGCGCCCAGGGAATCGGCGATGAAGGCGTAGTCCCAGGCCCTCTCGCGCCACTGCACGTACCGTCCGGACGCGCCGCCGTGGCCACCGTCCATCTCGATCTTCATCACGATAGGTTCGGACCCCGTGGTCCTGTTCCGCAGTTCCTGCACCCACTTGGCCGGCTCCACATACAGGACCCGGGTGTCGTTGAAGGACGTCACCGCGGCGATCTTGGGGTAGGCCACCGCCCGCACGTTTTCGTAGGGGGAGTAGGACTTCATGTAGGCGTAGGCCAGCGGGTCCGTGATGGGATTGCCCCACTCCTCCCACTCCAGCGCGGACAACGGCAGGTCCGGATCCAGGATGCTGGTGAGCGGGTCCACGAACGGCACCTGCGCCACGATGGCCGCGTACTTCTCCGGTGCCATGTTGGCCACGGCACCCATCAGGAGTCCGCCGGCCGAACCGCCCAGGGCGGCGATGCGGGAGGGATCCACCCAGCCCGAGTCCGCCAGCCAGTCGGTGGCGTCCACGAAGTCGGTGAAGGTGTTCTTCTTGGTGAGCTTCTTGCCGTCCTCGTACCAGTGCCGGCCCAGCTCGCCGCCGCCCCGGATGTGGGCGATCACGAACACCACACCGCGGTCCAGCAGGGACAGCCGTGCTACTCCGAAGCCGGGGTCCATGCTCATCTCGTAGGAGCCGTACCCGTACACCAGGCCGGCCGCCGTCGAATCCTGTTTGACGGCCTTGTGCCGCAGGACCGACAGCGGGATGCGCGTGCCGTCACCTGCGGTGGCCCACTCCCGGTTGGCCACGTAATCGCTTCCGTCATAGCCGCCCAGCACGGGGCTCTCCTTGCGGAGCAGCAGTTCGCCGGTGGGCTGCTCCGGGGTGGGCAGGACGAAGTCGTAAATACGGGACGGCGTGAAGTAGGACGTGTAGCCCAGCCGGATCACGGGTGCCTCGTAGTCCGAACCGCCCACCCCCGCCGTGTACAGCTCCTCGTCGAACGCCGGCTCCACCGGCGCCTGCTGCGCAGGCGTGCCCAGCCCGGCCAGCCCCATCACCTGGACGCGCTCGATGGTGTCCTTGCGGATGGACACGACCAGGTGCGTGGCGGTGACACCGGCGCCGTTGACGCGGACGTCGCCGGAATGTTCCACGACAGTCTGCCAGGTCTGTTCTGCCAGCGGCTTGTGGAGTTCTTCCGCGTCAGCCAGGGAGACCATGGAGTTGATGGCGCCGTGGTTGTGCGTGAGCAGGATTTTCTCGGTTTTCCCGTCGGGGCCGTCGAGCAGGAAGGGCTCGGCCTCATACAGGATGCGTTCATCCCGCGAGATCACCGTGCTGACGGTTCCGGTGGGGTCGTCGAAACGGAGCAGCCGGGTTTCGCTGTACTCCGAGCATCCAATGCCCAGCACCAGGTAGCGCCGGTCCGCGGAGAGCTCGAAGCCCAGCCACATGGCGGGGTCGTCCTCCTGGTACACCACAACGTCGTCGGCCACGGGTGTGCCCAGGACGTGCGCCTTCACCTGGTACGGGCGCCAGGACTCGTCCACCACTGTGTAGAAGATACGGGTGCCGTCCGGGGAGAACGCCACGCCGTAGAAGATGTTCTCGATGGCATCCGGCAGCAGTTCACCGGTGCGGAGGTCCTTGATCCGGAGGGTGAAGCGTTCGTCTCCGGAGTTGTCCACTGCGTAGGCATAGAGGGTGCCGTCAACCGTGACGGCGGTGCCGCCTATGGAGAAGAACGGCTTGCCTTCGGCTTCCACGTTGCCGTCCAGCAGGATTTCCTCGCCGGGGATCTGCAGGCCGGGTTCCACGGCGGGCGGAGTCCAGTCCGCCACCTTGTCTCCGGTGTCCTGCGCCTTGACCCGGCAGTGGATGCCGTATTCCTTGCCCTCCGCGGAGCGGCTGAAGTACCACCAGCCGTCCTTGCGGTGTGGAACGGAGAGGTCTGTTTCCTGGGTGCGGCCCTTGATCTCCTGGAAGATGGCCTCGCGGAGCGGCTCCTGGTGCGCGGTGACGGCTTCCTGGTACGCGTTTTCGGCCCGCAGGTGCTCCACGACCTCCGGCGATTCCTTGTCCCGCAGCCACTCGTAGTTGTCCACGAACGTCTCCCCGTGGTGGGTGCGTTCGGTGGGGATCTTCTTGGCAACCGGGGGCGCCGGGGTGGCAGTGCCGGTGGAATCCTGCAGGGAGGTGGAGGTCATGGATTCAATATATAGACCAGCCCGGACAAGTCGGCAGGCCGTTCGCTACCGGGGGAGAAGGGACGCCCCGAATGGGGCGAAAGACTCTGGGATCCTGCCCGCGGTTCCCGGCACCCTGAAAGGGTCCTGCAGGGAAAAGGAGAAACCATGACCCCCGAATCCGGACCGGCTCCCCGCGCCAAAGCATGGCTGGCGGTGACCCGCTGCATGGGAAAGTCGTGCGTGATGCTGGTCCGCAGGCAGGTGCATCTTCCCAAGGAAAACGTGGGCCGGGTGCTGCGCTTCGCTGACGGCAGCACCTCGCGGGTCTACCGGGAGACCGCCGTCGACCGGCAGCCCGGCGAGCCCTGCATCCTGGTGGTGGCCTTCACGCTGCGCCTGGTCCGGGGCCGGATGCACCGCCTTTTCGAGGCGGAAAGCCTGGTGAATACCCCGCTCTTCGTCGGGTTCCCGGGCTTTGTTTCCAAGCTGTGGTGCGCCCACGACACCTTCGGTGCCTACCGCGGCCTGTACGAATGGGACGGTGCCGAGCGGGCGCGAAGCTACGCTGCGGCCCTCTGGCGGGTCCTGGAACTGGTCAGCGTCCCCGGGTCCATCAGCTACAAAGTGGTTCCCGGGCTGCGCCGCGACGAGGTGCTCGCAAACCCCGCCCGGATGCAGGAAGCAGCAGCCACCCAGGACCACGCCTGGTGGCGGCTTCTCGGCCAGGCATGACGGCCGGGCGGGTATGGCAGGCAGGCAACGCACGACGGCGGACACCGACCTTCTGGTGGTAGGCGCCGGTCCCGCCGGGCTCACCACGGCCCTCCAGGCGCACGCCCACGGAGCCACGGTCCGGGTGGTGGACCGGCGCGAACACCGTGTCCGGCCGTCCCGGGCGATGATGCTGCATGCACGGGCACTGGAGGGCCTTCGCCCGCTGGGCGTGACCGACGCGTTGCTGGACCGGGCCGACACCACGCCCCTGGCACGCATCCACTTCGGCCGGCGCGTGGTCGAAGCCCGGTTGGGCCACGCGGACCTCCCGGATACCGCCTTTCCGCACCTGACCCTGGTCCGGCAGGCCGACGTCGAGGACGTGCTCTGGCAGGCACTGCAGGCCAGGGGCGTGCCGGTGGACTGGGGCGTGGAGTTCTGCGGACTGGGACCGGAGGGCACCCTGGATACCGGCGGTGGCCCGGGGCCTGGCCTGGTGCATGCGGAGCTTCGCGACGCCGGGGGCGGAGCCGGCGGCCACACTTCCCGGTTCCTGGCCGGATGCGACGGGCAGTCCAGCACGGTCCGCGGCTTCACTGGCGCGCAGTGGCGGGGTGCCCCGTACCGGGTGGAAGCGGTCCTGGCAGACCTGGAGCTTGATGGCGCCCTGGACCCTGGCCTGCTGCACGTGGCCGTCGGGACCGGGGGACTGGCCTTCCTCTTCGCGCTGGGCGAGGGCGCCACCTGGCGGATGCTGGCCACCCGGCCGGCGCTGCGGCAATCCACCGCCGGCTTCGGACAGCTGGGTCCGCCCGTTCCGCCGGATGAAGTGGCCCGCCTGCTCCGGGAGTCGGGACTGGGTGCTGCCGTCCGGGACGTGCGCTGGTCGGCCCAGGTCCCGCTTCAACACCGCCTGGCCAGTACGTTCGGAAACACTCCGCTCTTCCTCGCCGGCGACGCCGCGCACGCCCACTCGCCTGCGGGCGGGCAGGGCATGAACAACGGCATCCTGGACGCCCTCAACCTCGGGTGGAAGCTCGGTTTCGCCTCGACGGCAGGCGGGCCGCTCCCGGAACTGCTGGCAACCTATGGGCACGAGCGGCGGCTCGCGGCCCGGCGCGTGCTGGCGCTGACGCACGTCATCTTCTTCGGCGAAGCCTCGCCGCACCCGGTGGCCCGCCTGGCCCGGAGCCTCCTGCCCGTCTTCGCTCCGGTCCTGCCGGTGCTGCTCCGCCGGCAGTGGCTCACCTCCCAGGGCATCAGGCTGTTGTCCCAGCCATTCGTTCGCTACCGGAACAGTGCCATCTCCCTGGACGGCACGCCGCGCGCGGCCGGGTGGCCGAGGCCCGGCGAGCGGCTGCCGGATGCGCCCGTGACGGTCGGCGGGCGGGCGGCCCGCCTACACGAACTGACCGCCGTGCCCGGCGTCCACCTTTTGCTGGAACGCGACGCCGGCACTGGCACCTTGGGTGAAGACCCCACCCTGCGGGCAGGGGCGGGACCCGGTCCCCTGCTTCATGTCCACCGCCTCGACAGCCACCCGGGCCGGGGCGTTGTGGCCGTCCGCCCGGACGGATACGTCGGTTTCCGCTGTGGGGAGGCAGGCTCCGCCCAGGTCAGCGCCTGGCTGCGGCTGGTCGGCGCCGTCCCGGACCAATCAGCGCTGTACTAAACGGGGCCTGACTGGAGGGTAGTTGCCGGCGGGCCGCAGGCGTATTCTGTTCAGTTCAAGGCACATCCGCCCAGCGTGAGAGGGGAAGTTCCATGACCATCCCGCCAGTGCACGAACCCGAGCCGTTTCCGCCCGAACCCGGTCCGGAGCCCACATCGCCGGATCCCACCCAGCCGCGCCCGCCCGGCCCGCCGTCTCCCAATCCGTTCCCCGCACCGGCGCCCCCAGGCCCGCTGCCCGTCCCGGATCCAGGGCCCGCACCGCTGCGTCCGGACCCCACCAGGGACTGACCGGAGAAGCCAGAACCTAGTCCGGAAGGGGCCTCTTGCACAGCAGGAGCTGTGCAAGAGGCCCCTTCCGTGTGCCCGGGTAAAGGCGGAAATCCGAAGCCTGCAGGACCGAAAAATTCTTCAGGAATCGGCACCCAAACCCCTTGCGGACCTGCTTCCACGGTGCTAAAAAATCTATGTCAGCGAATATAGATCGACTGACGTGGATGTTGGATCAACTCTCACGAGGAGGGAAGCCATGTTGATGCGAACCGATCCGTTCCGCGAGCTGGACAGGCTAACCCAGCAAGTCCTCGGAACCACTGCACGTCCGGCGGCGATGCCGATGGATGCATGGCGCGAGGACCAGGAATTCGTCGTGGCCTTTGATTTGCCGGGTGTCACGGCGGACTCGGTGGACGTGGATGTCGAACGGAACGTCCTGACGGTGCGGGCGGAGCGTCCCGATCCCGCTGGCAAGGATACCGAGCTGATTGCCGCTGAGCGGCCGCGCGGCGTCTTCAGCCGCCAGCTGATTCTTGGCGACACCTTGGACACAGAGAAGGTGAAGGCCAGCTATGACGCCGGTGTCCTGACGCTGCGGATCCCGGTTCCGAAAAGGCCAAGCCGCGCAAGATCGAAATCGAAACGAAGGGGGAAAAGCAGGAAATCGCTGCCTAGACCTTAAGGACCGGGAGGCGGCCATATCTGTTGACTGCCTTTTTGGGGCGAATCGCCATTCTGTGCACGCCACAGCGCCAAACAGCGCAACGGCAGCGTAGGCCCTGACCTCCCGACACGGCGGCCCCCGGCTTTGGCCGGGGGCCGTCCGCATGTCCGGGCGGTCCACGTCAAGGGTCAGGTGCCCAGTTCCAGCATCAGCGCCGGCAGTTCGTCGGCAAGTTCACGGGCCAGGAACCCCAGCGGGCCCAGCCTGCTGGCCAGCCTGTCTGCCGCGGCTGCGTGCAGGTGGGTACCCCAACAGGCTGCCTGCGCGCTGCTGGTTCCCCGGGCACGAACCCCGGAAATGGCCCCGGCCAGCACGTCCCCGCTGCCGGAGGTGCCCAGTCCGCCGTACCCCGTGGTGATCTTCCACAGGTCCGGCTCGTCGGGGTTCAGCCCTGGCGGCTGGGTGATCAGCCCCTGGCAGCTGACTACGGCGTCGAACCGTTCGGAGATTTCGGCCAGGTCCTTCTCGAGGTCATCCGTGTCCCGCCCCAGCAGGATGCCGGCCTCCGTGGGATTCGGTGTGAGGATGAGGCGGCCGCGCCACGGGTCCAGCTGGTCCTCCAGGTGTACCAGCGCGGCCAGCGCGTAGGCATCGAGGACGACGGCGGCGCCTTGCCTGCTGCCGGCGCCACCACCGGGGTTGCCGCCACCGCCGTGGCCGCCGCCGGCCTCGCGCTTAAGCAACGCCTCCAGCAGTTCACCGGCAAGGTCGGGGTCGTCCAGGCCGGGCCCCACCAGGAGGGCATCCGCCTGGTCCACGTAGGAGTGGATGCTGTCCAGTTCCGGTTTGACCGAGCCGCCGGCAGTCTCCGGCAGGCCGATGGAACCGCACTCGGGCAGCGCCACCCCCAGCTGGACGGCCACCGACCCGGCAACGGCCAGGGTCAGCTTTCCGGCGCCCGCGCGCAGCGCTGCGGTGCCGGCCAGCAGGGCGGCGCCGGGGGTGGCCCGGGCACCGCCCACCACCAGCACTGAGCCACGGGAATACTTGTCCGCGCCCGGTGCCGGCAGCGGCCACTCCCGCAGGAGCGACGGCGTCACCAGGGTGGCGCCGGAGGATTCACCGCGGCCGGACACTGGTGTCTCCGGCATGCTCGGTGACGGTGACGCCCTGTTCGGCCAGGTGGTCGGCAACGTTGAAGCTCTCCAGTGTCCACGGCCCAACGCCGGAGGGGCGGACGAACCGGGTCACCGAGGCGTTGAGGATGGCCTCCGTGGCTGCCAGGTCCAGCAGTTCCTTCTCGCTCAGCCCCTCCAGCACGTACCGGAACAGCATGATCACGGCGTCGTGGCACACCAGCATCACCCGCTGGCCGGTGCCCAGGCCGTTCAGCTCTGCCAGGACGGACCGCAGCCGCAGCGCCACGTCCGCCCAGGATTCCCCTCCCGGCGGCCGGTAATACAGTTTTCCCAGCCAGTCCCTGCGTTCGGATTCCTCGGGGTAGCGGCTCTCCACGCCCAGCCGCGTGAGCCGGTCCAGGATGCCGAGTTCGCGGTCGCGGAGCCGCTCGTCCGTGCGCACCTGCAGCGGCCAGCCGGCTGTTTCCACCGCAATCTCAGCGGTCTGGCGGGCACGGGCATAGGGGGAGGACACCACGGCGTCAGGGCGGAACTCCCCGGCGGTCCGGCCCAGGGCGATACCCAGCGCCTTGGCCTGTTCCCTCCCGGTTGCCGACAGGTCCACGTCCGCATCGCGGGCCGGAACCTCGATGACTTCCACTCCGGCCGCACGGGCCTCGGTGGCCGCCACGTTGCCTTCGCTCTCGCCGTGCCGGATCAGGAGCAGCTCCACGGCCCCGGCCTGCTGGACGGCCTCCGTCAGGCCGTCGTCTTTTGCTGATTCACCCTTCAAGAAACCACCCCGTCCTCGCCGTGCCCGAATGCCGTGCCGATTTGCAGGAACACTACCAACGGCGTACCCAGGGGGCGGCGGAAAATAACGGCCGACGGCGGCCGCGCACCATGGGTGCGCGGCCGCCGTCGGCGCAGCAACAGTGCCGCGGGGGACCTGAAGCTACGGCTCCGGCGTCAGGACCTTGGAGAACACCGTGGCTCCGTTGGCGTTGCGAAGGCTCACGGTGAAGCTGTTGTCCGCATCCAACTGGACGTGCCCGAAGAACTGGTTTTCGCCGCCGCGCGGGGACTCCCCGGCAATGCGCCCTGCCTTCGAGAACACCACCTCGGGCCCGAACGTGCCGTCCATCGTGTTGGGGCCGAATGATCCCGCGGCGATGGGCCCGGCCACGAACTCCCAGAACGGATCGAAGCCGGTGAAGGCTGCCCGTTCGGGGGAGTAGTGGTGGGCGGCGCAGTAGTGCACATCGGCGGTGAGCCACACCGTGTTCTTCACGCCGTTGCGCTTGAAGGCGCTCAACACCGCGGCAATTTCCAGCTCACGGCCCAACGGGGCGCCGGCGTCGCGGTTGGACAGGCTCTCCTGGTTGACCGGGCCGTCCGGCACCACGATGCCCAGCGGCAGGTCCGCGGCGATCACCTTCCAGGTCGCCTTTGACTTCGAAACTTCGCGGATCAGCCAGTCCACCTGCTCCTGGCCCAGGATGGAGGTGGCGTAAGGCTCCTTGCCGTCCGTGTTGGGCGATTTGAAGGTGCGCATGTCCAGGCAGAAGACGTCCAGCTGCGGTCCGCGGCTGATTTTCCGGTAGATCCGGGCGGGCTGGTACTGGCCGGCGTCGTCGAACGTTCCCGGGCGCCAGACGGCCGAGCTGTCCGCGATGGGCATGTTTTCCTGCCATGCCTGCCGGCCGCGGGCAGCCAGGGTGTTGACGTCCCGCACCGTGTAGCGGGAGTCATCGATGATCTGGCCGGGGTACCAGTTGTTGTGGGTCTCGTGGTCGTCCCACTGGGCGATCACGGGGACGTCAGCGAACATGGCCCGCATGTTGGCGTCCATGGAGTTGTACCGGTGCCGGCCGCGGAACTCGGTGAGCGTTTCGGCCACCTTGGAGACCTCCTCTGTCACCAGGTTCCGCCACACCTGGCCGTCCTTTTCCACCACGCTTTCGGCGATGGGCCCGTCGGCGTAAATTGTGTCGCCGGAGTGGATGAAGAAGTCCGGGCGGGTCTGGTGCATGGCCCGGTAGCCGCGCATCCCGCCGATCTCCTCGTTGATGCCCCACCCCTGGCCAGCGGTGTCGCCGGTCCACACAAAGCTTTGCGCAGACGACGCCGGGACGTCGCCGCCGCTGCTGGTGCCACCGGTGCGGCCCGTGCCGTTGATCGTTCCGGCGTCCGGCGCCGTGCGGAAGCTGCCGCGGACCGTCTCGCCGGCCGCCCCGCCGTCGTCCTCGAAGCTGATTTCCAGTGCGAAGCGGGTGTTGGACGGCAGGTTTCCCGCATGGATCTTGGCGGTGAAATCGGACGCCTGGGTGGCCCGGGGCCCGCGGAGCACCCGCTCAAAGGCGCCGCGCCCGCGCAGGACCTGGCCGCCGTCGTCCACGGCCCGCAGGACTGCCGTCATCCGGCCTGCGCCGGACGCGCGGGACCACAGGACGGCTGAATCGGAGGTGACGTCGCCGGTGGCGATGCCGCTGGGCAGGGTCAGGCGGTTGCGGACCAGCGCAACGCCTGACGGTGTGGTGCCTGCCTGGCCAGCGGCCGGGACGGATGCGAGCGCGGCGGCCAGGACCGACCCCTTGACGACGGTGCGGCGTGAAACGGTGGCGCGGGAGTTCTCAGTCATGCCCTCAGGTTTGCTCCGGCGGGCGCACAGACTCTGTCCCGCTGGTGAACCCCGGGTAAGCCGCTGCTGAACAAGGCGTGGCGGCCGCGTCCGGAGCGTATTGCCGCAGTGGCGACGCGCAAATTCCGCTGCGACGCCCAAAGTCATCGGCGCACCCCAAATATCGCCGCGCCAGGGAATATGCGCGTCGCCAGTGAATAAGCGTGTCGCTGGCGTGCCCTAAGGCCTCGCGAAGTCGCCGATCCGGCCCTCCCGAAGTGCCGCCCCCACGGCCGCGATGCCTCCGTAGTCCGGAAACAGCACGGACTGCCCGGCAACGAAGCCGGAGCCCGCCGTCGGAAGCGTCATGGTGCCGATGGCGTTCACATCAAGGTTGCGCAGGCTGTAGGCCAGGATCGCTGCCTGGACGGGATCGAATCCCTTGTCCACCGTGAGGCAGCAGGAGGCAAAGTCGACCAGCGACCGCACGGCGTTGACGTCGTTCAGGGCACCGCCCCCGGTGAGGCGGGCCAGGATGGCACGGAGCATGATCTGCTGGTCGCGGACCCGTTGGAAATCGCCGTCGGAGAACGCGTAGCGCTCGCGGGAAAATTCCAGGGCGGCCTGTCCGTCCAGGTGGTTCATGCCCTGGGTGAAGACGTGCTGGGTTTCGATCGAGGACTGGAAGGACATCGGCACATTGACGTCGATGCCGCCCAGGCCGTCCACCAGGAGCTTGAACCCGCCAAAGTCGAGCATCAGGGTGTGGTCGATGGTAATTCCCAGCAGCTGCTGCACCGTGGCGGTTTGCAGGTCGATCCCGCCATACTGGAGCGCGGAATTGATCTTGGCGCTGCCGAAGCCGGGGATGTCCACCCAGTTGTCGCGGTTGATGGAGACGAGGTAGAGGTTCCGGCGGTCGGCAGGGACATGGACCACCATCAGGGTGTCCGCCCTCTGGTCTGAGGGTTCACCGGTGGCTGCAGTGTGGGCGGCGGCGTCGCGTGCGGGAGTGTCACGGATGTCGCTGCCGATGACGAGGATGTTCATCGGGGCGGCGGGCAGGTCCGGGATCGGGGCAGGCGGCGGTGGGGGAGCAGGAGCGGGCGGGGGAGTTTCAGAGGGGGTCGGGGTGGGTGTGGGCGTCGGCGTCGGGCTGGGCGACTCGGTTTGGGTGGCTGCAGGCTGTGCTTGCTGGCCGGAGCGGCTCAGGCTGAAGACCGCGACTCCGGCGGCCACCACAATCGCCAGCACCACCAAGGCGGCAATCCAGCGGCGGCGGCCCAAAACCGCCAGCCAGGCCGGCCGGTGGGAACCGGGGGAGCCCGGCGGCCGGGAACCGGAGTTCCCGGAGTTACCGGGCCCGGATGGATCAGAACCGCCTGGGATGCTCATGACGCCTCCACCTCATTGTGTTTGGTGGGTTCAGTGTGCGTCGGGCAGGCCCCGGTTGGCTACAAGGTTATCCAAACTGTCACCTGCGAAGGTTCCATCCGGTTCGGCGTCGAGCTGCTGTAACGCTGTTCCGCTAGGGCGACTGGGGCGCGGTCCCGGGGACCGGGGCGTTGAGGCGGGCATGGCGCAGGATGGAGACAATGGCGGGGGCCAGCTGGTCCTCCATCTCCCGGTACACCTCCGGCGCGCGGCGGTACGGGTCCACGATGTCGTTGTCTGCGGAGTCGGCGGGGAGCGAAAGGTGGCGCACCCCGGCGGCCCGTGCCGGCAAGCCGCGCCACAAGGCGGCGTTGGCAGCCAGCCGGGCGTCGCCGTCGGACGCGTCGCCGCCCGGAAGCGCACCTGGGGAAGATTCGACGGCGGCCCGTTGGGCGTCTGTCCCGGAGGCCCGCTGGGCCAGGACATCAAGCATCCGGGCGAACTCGCGGATGGTGAACGTCCGCTTGAGCAGGGAGGCATCAAGCTGCAGGACCTCGCCGCGGTGCCCGGACGTCATGGTGAGCACCAGGTCAACGCCCCGCAGGATCCTGGGCGTGAGCTGCCGTGCCGCGAACCCTTCGGGATCACCGCCAAAGGTCCGCACGATGTCCGCTGAAATGGGCTGCATGGGTTCGCCCACCAGGGCACGGGTGCCGGCGCTGGACACCTGGAAACCGCCCGGCACCACCTGGTCGAGTCCAGCCTGCAGCAGCCGTTCGGCCACCGGCGAGCGGCAGATGTTGCCGGTGCAGACGGTCAGGATTCGTACTGGTGCGGAAGTGTCCAAGGAGATGTCTCTTTTCCCAGCTGCTGGCGGATCCGGTCCGGACCCGTGCCTTTCAACTTAACACGCAACGGCGCGGCGGCGGGCTCCCGGGCCGGGTGCCCGCCGCCGCGCCGGAGGACGGCCCGGCGGCCGGAAATGCCGGTTACAGGGTGGTCAGCAGCTGCTTCATCTGCGTGATCTCCGCCTGCTGCGCGTCCACGATGTCGTGGCCCAGCTTCACGGCGTCCGGGAATTTGCCGGCGCTGATCTCCTGCTGGGCCATGTCGATGGCGCCCTCATGGTGCCCGATCATCTGCTCGAGGAACAGCCGCGCGGCCTCGGTGCCGGTGGCAGACTTCAGCTTCTCGATGCCGTCGTCGTCCACCATGCCGGTCATGCCGTGTCCGGAGTGGTCGCTCATCATGGTGGGCACGTTCCACCCGCTGAGCCAGCCGGTCATCTGCTCGATCTCCGGTGCCTGCGCCGCCTTGATCTTGGTGGCGAGCGCGGTCACCTCTGCGGGCATGTCCGGCTTGGCCAGGATGATGCCGCTCATCTCCACCGCCTGGGCGTGGTGCGGGATCATCATCTGGGCAAACCTGATGTCCGCCTGGTTATGGTCGGCGTTGGCGCTGGGCATGGTGCCGGCGCTTGGCATCGTGCTGGACATGGGGTTGGAGCTGCCGTGGTCCATGGGCATGCCGTTGCCGGAGCCGGCATTGGCCGCGCATCCTGCCAGGCCGAGGGAAGCCGCCAGGGCAGCAGCAATGGACAGGGTTTTGATAGTGGTGTTCATGGGTCCTTCAGGGATGTAGTGGAACTGGGCCGGCGTACAGGGCGCAGTCCGGTTTACGTCCGGCTGATGGACAGGTCGCACGGTGATGGGCTGGGCGGCAGGTACCCGTAGGAAGAGCCTGGGTTGCCGGCCGCCGGCAGCAACGGAAGGACGGCAAGGGTTGCCTGCGGCGGGAGGACCGTCACGGGGCCGCCGGGGACCGACGGCACGCAGGGCGCCCCCGACTCCTGCGCCCCCGGGCAGGAGTTGCCGCAGGTGCCCGGCGCCAGGGCCGGCGGGTCGGTGGAAGCCGGGGCGGCCGCGTGGCCGGGATGGTCCCCAACCGCGGAATGCACGACGGCGGCGGCCCCAGTCGGTGCCGCGGGGGCGGCCGCGCTGTGCGTATCCATGCCCTGGGCAACAGGCCCGTGCGAGGCATGCCCGGCGGTCAGCACGTGCATGCCCAGCAGCCCGGCGATGACGGCCAGGGTGGCGGCCAGCAGCCAGACTGCGCGGAGGAAGGACGCCACGGCGCGGGCGGTCATGGCTGTCCCCCCTTCCGGTCTGTCCATGCTGTTCAACGTACCTCAGACAGGTTCAGTTTCAGGCGCCGGAGCAGCTGGGCGTTCAGGGCCACCACGATGGTGGAGGCGGACATCATCACAGCCCCGGCAGCCGGGGACAGAACCACCCCGGCGAAAGCCAGGACGCCCGCGGCCAGCGGCACGGACAGGATGTTGTAGCCGGTGGCCCACACCAGGTTCTGCCACATCTTGCGGTAGCTGGCGCGGGACAGGTCCACCATGGACAGCACTGCCCGGGGGTCGTTCCCGGCCAGCACCACGCCCGCCGATTCCATGGCGACGTCGGTTCCGGCGCCAATGGCGATGCCCACCTCCGCGCGTGCCAGCGCCGGCGAGTCGTTGACGCCGTCGCCCACCATGGCCACCTTCAGCCCGCGGCCCTGCAGCTCGGCCACCTTCTTGTCCTTGTCCGCGGGCAGGACCTCGGCGAACACTTCGTCAATGCCCAGGTCCGCCGCCACGGCCTGCGCCACCTGGTGCGCATCACCGGTGACCATGGCCACCTTGACGCCCCTCCGCTGCAGGGCGGACACAGCCTGCCGCGACTCCGGCCGCACCGCGTCCTCCATGCTCACGGCACCCAGGACCGTGCCGCCGTCGACAACGTGGAGCACGGCGGCTCCGCGGTCCATCCACGCCCGGGTGCTTGAGGCCAGGGCCTCGGGTTCGACGACGCCGAGCTCGCGCAGGAGCGCAGGCCCGCCCACGTGCACGGTGCGGCCGTCCACGCTGGCCCGGACGCCCCGGCCCGGCAGGGAGGTGAAACCGGTGGCTTGGGGCAGTGGCAGGCTCCGGGCCCTGGCGGCGCGGACGATGGCCCGCGCCACGGGGTGCTCGCTGTCCGACTCGACGGCGGCGGCGAGGGCCAGCACGGCGTCCGCCCCGACGCCGCCGGCCACGGCAACGTCCTTCAGCTCCGGCTCACCGGTGGTCAGCGTGCCGGTCTTGTCGAACAGGACCACGTCGATGGTGCGCATCCGTTCAAGCGCCATCCGGTTCTTGATCAGCACCCCGGCCCGGGCCGCCTGCTCCGTGGAAATGGCGATCACCAGGGGTATCGCCAGACCCAGGGCGTGCGGGCAGGCGATGACCAGGACGGTGACGGTGCGGGTGACGGCGTCTGGAACGCTTCCCAGCAGTGTCCAGGCGATGAAGGTCAGGACACCGGCGCCGGCGGCGAAGTAGAAGAGGAAGGCCGCTGCGCGGTCTGCCAGTGCCTGGGCACGCGACGACGACGCCTGCGCCTCTTCCACCAGCCTCTGGATCCCGGCCAGGGCGGTCTGGTCGCCCACGGCGGTGACGCGCACCCGGACACTGCTGTCCGTGGCCACGGTTCCGGCCACCACCGGGTCGCCGGCGCCGCGTGCCACGGTTTTGGATTCCCCCGTGATCATGGACTCGTCGAACTCAGCCTGCCCGTCCACCACGGTTCCGTCCGCGGGCATGCGGGCGCCGGGGCGGACCAGGACCAGGTCGCCGGTCTTGAGGTGGGAAACGGGGACGGTTTCCGTGCCGCTGTCCGTAATGCGTTCGGCCTCGTCCGGCAGCAGAGCCGCGAGGGCATCCAGGGCACCCTGCGCCGACCCGAGGGCACGCATCTCGATCCAGTGGCCCAGCAGCATGATGGCCACCAGCAGCGCCAGCTCCCACCAGAAGTCCAGGTCGAAGCCGCCGATGCGCAGGCTGGTGACCCAGGAAGCGGCAAAGGCCACCGTGATGGCCATGCCGATCAGCAGCATCATTCCCGGAGCGCGGTCCTTGAGCTCCTGCAGGCCGCCTTTGAGGAACGGCTGGCCGCCGTACAGGAAGATGACGGTGCCCAGGACCGGCGGGATCCAGGCGGAACCGGGGAACTCGGGCGGCATGTAGCCCAAAAGGTCGCCCATCATGGGGCTGAAATAGACCACCGGAACGGCCAGGACCAGCGTCAGCCAGAACCGGTCCTTGAACATGGCTGTGCTGTGCCCGGCGTGCTGGCCGTGCGTGTGGACGGTATGGTCGTCGTCGCTGCGGCCGCCGTGTTGTCCATGCCCGGCGCCGTGCGACGGCGGCTGGGTCAGGGTTCCGCTGGGTGGCTGGTGATGGTCGTGCGGGCCGCCCTGGTGCTGCATGTCGTGATGGTCCTGCATCATTCCTCCTTCGAGGAAGCCCCTGCCAGGCGATCGGAATTTCCGACGGCGGCAGGGCGCTTTTGTGCCTCAGGCGCGGGCAGGGTGGTGGCCGGTTCCGCGGCGCCGGCAGGGGCGCAGCAGCTGCAGCCGGAGGAAGCGAGGGGGAGCTGGGGGCGGTTCCCGGTGTTCATGTCAGTTCCAATCCGTTGAGGGAATCAAGGGGCGCTGGGGTTGAACGGCTGTGAAGGCCGGTGTGGGCACCAGCCGGGACATACCACTTCACTGACAACACCACCAATATACCCCCTAGGGGTATAAGTGGCAAGGGTTCCTACTCTATGTGTCCGGTGCATCCATAGGGCATCCCGCCCTACCTTCCGGCGCGCGGGGCGACCATACTGGGAGTAGTGACGAGAGCCCGCTCCCATAGGGGGGGGGGCTGGCCGGTGTGCGGGAGGGTGGACCTGTGATGGAGCTCAGCAACCTATACACGTATTCGAGTGCGCTCAGAGACAGTGAAAGCGATGCGGGCATCTTCAGGGTGGAGATGGGGCCTGCAGGCCCAACCTTCCACTGGTCGGACGGGATGTTCCGGCTGCACGGCTACCAGCGCGGCGATGTTGTCCCCAGCATGGAACTGATCTTGTCCCACAAGCACCCGGATGACCGGGAGCGGTGCGAGGAGATCCTGGCGCAGGTATCGACCACCGGCGGGTTCTTCTGCATGTACCACCGGATCGTCGATGCCCGCGGCCGGACCAGGCGTGTGCTCACCTCCGGCGAGGCGATCCTGGCCGCTGATGGAACGCTGGCGGCGTTCGAAGGCGTGACGGTGGACCTCAGCCGGACGCTGCAGCGCGAAACTGAAGAGGCTGCGCGCGAGGCCGTGGTGGGTGCCACCGCAACCCGCACGTTGATCGACCAGGCCAGGGGCATCCTCATGGGGCAGCTGAAGCTCGGCTCCGACGACGCCTTCCAGATGCTGGTCAGCACCAGCAGCCACCGCAACGTCAAGCTGGTGGTGGTGGCAGCGGAGTTGGTGCAGCTGGCCAACTCCCCGGAGGCCCGGACTTACCTCGACCGGGCCGTGCGGGCCATCCAGTTGAACAGCCGGGCAGAACGCATGAACGGCCGGGCAGAGCGCGCCGGGGGCCGCCGCGCCGGGTAGCCGGTACCCGGTAGGATACGTGGAGGTGCGCCGGGAAGTCTGGTCGGCATGGATTTGCCGAACCCGGATTTAAGGACGCCTTCATGACCTCCACCCCGCCCACGCCCAGCAGGAACAAGTTTTTCGGCTCCACCGTCTTCGCCCGCGGCAGCTACGCCGAAGCCCTGCGCATCGGGGAGATCCTCCGCAAGGAAACCGTGGGTGGAGCCCTCCTGGTCCTGGCTGCCGTGATTGCCCTCATCTGGGCCAACTCCCCGGCGTCGAACAGCTACTTTGCCCTCCGGGATCTCAGGGTGGGCTATGAGCCGTGGCACCTGGACCTGAGTCTGGGGGCCTGGGCAGCGGACGGGCTGCTGGCCATCTTCTTCTTCCTCGTGGGCCTGGAACTCAAACGCGAATTCGTTGCCGGCGACCTGCGGCAAGTCAGCAAGTCCATCGTGCCCGTCGCGGCCGCCGTGGGCGGCGTGGCTGTCCCGGCGGTGATTTACGCCGTCGTCAACCTCGCCAGCCCGGAAACTCTGCGCGGCTGGGCCATCCCCACCGCAACGGACATTGCCTTTGCCGTCGCTGTCCTGGCCATCATCGGATCCCACCTGCCCAGCGCCCTGCGGATCTTCCTGCTGACGCTGGCCGTGGTGGATGACCTGATTGCCATCACCATCATCGCGTTCTTCTACTCCAGCGACATCCAGGCCGCGCCGCTGCTCCTGGCCCTCATCCCGCTGGCGGTCTACACCTTCCTGGCCCAGAAGTACCGCCGGTTCTTCGGCCGCCACGCAGTTGCCGCCTGGCTGATCCTGCTGCCGCTGGGTGCCGCGACCTGGGCGCTGGTGCACGCCTCCGGCATCCACGCCACCGTGGCCGGGGTGCTCCTGGGCTTCGCCATTCCCGTGATCCGGTCCCGGGCCTCCGGCGGCCCGGAGGCAGGGCCCGGACTGGCCGAGATCTTCGAGCACCGGTTCCGGCCGATTTCCGCCGGCGTGGCCGTTCCCATCTTCGCGTTCTTCTCCGCCGGCGTGGCCGTTGGCGGGTGGGAGGGCCTGGGCTCGGCCCTGACGGACCCGGTGGCGCTGGGTATCATCCTGGGCCTGGTCCTGGGCAAGCCGGTGGGCATCATGGGCACCACGTGGATCCTGACCAAGGCCACCAGGGCCAGCCTGGACAGCTCCTTCAAATGGATCGATGTGTTTGGCGTGGCGCTGCTGGCAGGGATCGGGTTCACCGTGTCCCTGCTGGTGGCGGAGCTCAGCTTCGGCCATGGCAGCCTCCATGACGACCACGCCAAGGTGGGCATCCTGGCTGCGTCACTGATCGCCGCGCTGCTGGCCACGGCTGTGCTGCGGACCCGGAACCGGCAGTACCGGGTCGCCGAAGAGCTTGAGAGGGTGGATTCGGACCACGACGGCGTCCCGGACGTCTACCAGGAACGCACCTGACCCTTCGCCGGGCTTCAGGCGGGGGCGAGTGGTTTTGCCTGGGTCTTGGCTGATACCTGGGTTCCCGTTTCGGCAGGGGCTTCCACGTGGCGGATCTCCAGGGCCTCGGGGTCCAGCAGCTTGCGGGTGCCGGTGCGGGCGTCCAGGATCCAGAAGAGTTCCAGGTGCGGGACGACGTCCGTCACCCGTCCCTTGTGGAAGAGCCTGCCGCGGTGCCATGCCTCAATCTGGTCCCCGATGCGGAGCTGGGCGGTACGTACTCCTTGTGCCTCCATGTGGGCTGCCTCCTGCTGTTGTATCCCCGTAAGCACAGCTTGCCCTGACGAGGTTGCCGGAGTGTTTCCGCCCGGTGTTTTTTCTGTGTCAGCAGGGGCGGGCGCACCGATCAGAAGCTTGTTCGTCCATCTGTGCCCTGTAGCTTCGGATGTGCGGACAAGCTTCTGATACGCAGCTGAGCGCGGCAGGCCGCAGCTCAGTCCTCGATCGGGAACGCGACGGCTTCGCCCACAACCCGCAGGCACAGCTCCATGCCGGGCCGCGCGATCGACGCGTTCCAGTGCCGGATGGTGATCACTTCGCCGCCGCCGGGGTAGCGGTGGTCGGCGTGCTCTGCCACTTCCTGGGGCACGTTCAGCTTCAGCCGCACCGTGGTTTCGGGCCCGAAGTAGTCGGTGTCCACCACCACGCCGCGGATGGGGCCGTCTTCGGCGATGCGGATCTGTTCCGGCCGCAGCATCAGCTGCACCCGTCCCTGCGCCGGTGGCCTGCGCACCGGGATGCCGCCCAGGGAGCAGGTGGCCAGGGACCCTTCCAGCCAGGCGTCCAGGATGACGGCGTCGCCCAGGAATTCAGCGGTGGCGCGGTCTGCGGGGCGGGTGTACACCACAAAGGGGTTGCCGATCTGGGCCAGCTTGCCTCCGCGCATCACGGCCACCTGGTCGGCGAAGGAGAGGGCCTCGGCCTGGTCGTGCGTGACCAGGATGGTGGTGACGCCGGCCTCGGCCAGCACCTTGGCCACGGCGCGGCGGGTGGCCACGCGGAGCCCGGCATCCAGGGCGGAGAAGGGCTCGTCCAGGAGCATCAGCTCCGGTTCACGGGCCAGCGCCCGGGCCAGGGCAACCCGCTGCTGCTGGCCGCCGGAGAGCTGGTGCGGCCGGCGCTTGGCCATGGCGGCATCCAGGGACACCATTTCCAGGAGTTCGGCAACGCGTGCTGCCACGGCCCGCCTGCCGCCTTCAAGCTTTGCCGCATCAAGGCCGAAGGCAACGTTCTGGCCCACGGTGAGGTGCGGGAACAGGGCACCGTCCTGGGCCACGTAGCCGATCTGGCGCTTGTGCGCCGGCAGCCAAGCGCCCTCACCCGCCACCAGGGTCCCGTTGAGCGAGATGCTGCCGGTGTCCGGATGCTCAAACCCGGCGATCAGGCGCAGGAGCGTGGTCTTGCCGGAGCCTGACGGTCCCACGATGGCGGTGGTTCCGCCCTTGGCCACGGACAGGTTGACGCCCCTCAGGACCGCCTGCGATCCGAAGTTCTTGGTGACGTCCGTGATCTGCAGGTGGCTGTTGGTGGTTGCGGCCACTGAGGGTGCCACCCGCGGCTCGGGCAGCCTGCGGGTCGATGGTGCTGTCACTGTCCGGCTACTTTCTTGGACTGTTGGAAGAGGAGATAGGTCATGGGTGCGGAAAGCAGGATCATCAGCAGGGCATAGGGTGCGGCGCCGGCGTAGTCGATTTCGCTGCTCTTGCTCCAGAACTCGGTGGCCAGGGTCCGGGTGCCGTTGGGGGACAGGAGCAGCGTGGCGGTAAGTTCGTTGGCGATGGCCAGGAACACCAGGGCAGCCCCGCCCGCGGCGGCCGGAGCCGTGAGCCGCAGGGTGACACGGATGAAGGCCAGCAGCGGCGGCTTGCCCAGCGCCTGTGCTGCCTCGTCGAGTTCCTTGGGCGCCTGTGCCAGGCCGGCCCGGAGGTTCACCAGGGCCCGCGGAAGGAACAGGAGAACATATGCGGCCACCAGCACTCCCGCCGTCTGGTAGATCCCCGGTACCAAGCGGATGCTGACGGTGACGAAGGCCAGGGCCACCACGATGCCGGGCATGGAGCTGGTGACATAGTTGGACAGTTCCAGGGACTTGCTGAACCAGCCGGGCCTCCGGACCGCGAGGTAGGCCATGGGGAAGGCGACCACGATGGTGGCTGCGGCGCCGAGGAGCCCGTACCAGAACGTGGCAAGTAGTGCGGGGAGGAATTCGGAGGCGGTCCAGGCCTCGGCCCCGCCGGCCAGGATCCACTTCAGCACGTAGAACAGCGGGAGGCCGAACGCCAGGGCGGTCAGCGCCAGCAGGAAGAGCTGCGCGGGGACGTGGTAGGCATGCAGGGGGAGCCGCAGAGCCTTGGCCTGCACGCCTGAACCGATCCTCGCGTAGCGTGCCGTGCCGCGGCTGCGGACTTCGGCCACCAGCAGCAGCAGGCAGAAGAACACCAGCACGCTGGCCAGCATGTTCCCGGCGGCGCCGTTGAACGTGGACCGGTACTGGGTCATGATCGCGGTGGTGAAGGTGTCGAAGCGGATCATCGCGAAGGCGCCGTATTCGGCCAGCAGGTGCAGCCCCACCAGCAGCGCGCCGCCCGTCAGTGCGATCCGCAGCTGGGGGAGCACCACCCGGAAGAAGGCCCGCCAGGCGCCCAGTCCCAGCGCGGCGGCCGACTGCTCTATGGCCGGGTCCAGCCGGCTCAGGGTGGCTGCCGCCGGAATGTAGACCAGCGGGAAGTAGGAGAGGGTGGAAATCAGGATCCCCGAGCCCAGGCCGCCCAGCGACGGGATGGCCGACACCCAGGCGTAGCTGTTCACGAACGCCGGGACGGCCAGCGGCGCGGCCAGCAGGACTGCCCAGATTCGGTGGCCGCGCAGTTTGGTCCGTTCCACCAGCCATGCCCCCGCGACGCCAAGCAGCAGGCACAGCGGGATGGTGGCAGCCATCAGGAGCAGGGTGTTCAGCAGCAGTTCGCCCACCCGGGGGCGCAGGATGAGGCCGACGGCGGTGTCCCACCCGGTTGCCACCGTCATGTAGGCCACGTACCCCAGCGGGATGAGGGAGAAGAGGGCGATCAGCACCGCCACGACGGACACCGCGGAAACGCCGAAAGGCGGGCGGGGGCGTGTGCCCCGGCCCGCCGTCGTCGTGCTCCGCCGTGGGGGAGCCGATAGATCGGAGGTCACGGAATTACAGTAGTCCTGCCTGGGTCATCAGATCGCTGACCTTCTGGGAGTTGAGTTTCGCAGCGTCCACCTTGGGGGCCTGCAGGTCCTTGATGGGAACCAGCTTGTCGTTGGCAGGCACATCAGAGCCGATGGCGTACTCGAAGGACGTGCCGTTCTTCAGGACTTCCTGCCCCTTCTTGCCGGTGATGAACTTCAGGAAGGCCTGCGCGGCTGCAGCGTTCTTGGACGACTTGAGCACGCCGCCGCCGGAGACGGACAGGAAGGCGCCCGGGTCCTCATTCTTGAAGTAGTAAGGCGTGACGTTGTTGGAGTTCTCGCCGGTCTTGGCCTGGTCGCCGTAGTAGTAGTAGTGGTAGATCAGCGCGGCATCCACTTCACCGGCGTTCACTGCCTTCATGGCCGTGCTGTTGCCCTTGTACGCCTTGGAGTTGTCCTTCATGGCCTTGAGCCAGTCCTCGGTGGCGGACTCGCCCTTCAGTTCCAGCAGTGCGGAGACAATGGCCTGGAAGTCCGCGCCGGTGGGTGACGCAGCCCAGCGGCCCTTCCATTCGGGCTTGGCCAGGTCAAGCATGGACTTGGGCAGCTGGTCCTCGGTGAGCTTGGTCTTGTTGTAGACCAGGACGGTGGAGCGTGCGGCGATGCCCGTCCACTTCCCGGTGGAGGGGGTGAATTCGGAGGGGACCTGGGCCAGGGTGTCCTTGTTGACGTCGGCGAACAGGCCGGCGTTCTCCACCTGGGTCATGGCGGGGGAGTTTTCGGTGAGGAACACGTCCGCGGGGGACGCCTGGCCTTCCTGGATGATCTGGTTGGACATCTCCGTGTCATCGCCCTGCCGGAGGGTCACCTTGATGCCGGTTTCGGCCGTGAAGGCATCCACCCATTCCTTGGTGAGGCTCTCGTGCTGGGCGTTGTACACCGTAATCCCGCCCGCGGCGGCGCCGCCGGAAGCGGAAGACGAGCCGTTGCCGGCGGGGGTGGCGCCGCCGCAGGCGGTCAGGCCAAGAGCGGCGGTGGCGGCGAGTGCGATGCCGGCCAGCGCGCTGTTGCGGATCTTCATTGAGGCTGCTTTCGGTGGGGAAAAAGTCTGCTTGAACCTAAGTCCTGATGGGCGCCGGTAAACGGTGCCTATGTCAGGAAACTGTAGGGTAGGCAAACCTAAGCTCCAAGCCGGAAAGCGCTTTAAGTGATGAGGTTCACATCAATTACGCAAACAAGGCATGACGTAATTCTGATGGTCCGCTAGGTGTTCGGGTTGGGGTCGTGGACGTCGTGCTCCCCAATGTCCGCGGCACCCAGGAGGCTCTCCCCGGGGGCGTTTTCGGACGGGTGGAGCCGGACGCTCAGCTCCGGGTGGTGCAGGTCCAGGGCGGGACGTTCCGAACGGATCCGGGGCAGGGACGTGAAGTTGTGCCGCGGCGGCGGGCAAGAGGTGGCCCACTCCAGCGAAGCGCCGAAGCCCCAGGGATCGTCCACGGTGACCTTCTTGCCGGCGCGCCAGGTGATGTAGACGTTCCAGAAGAACGGGATGAGGGACGCGCCCAGGAGATACGACCCGATGGTGGAGAACTGGTTCATTCCGGTGAAGTTGTCCTCCGGCATGTAGTCCGCGTACCGGCGGGGCATGCCCAGGACACCCAGCCAGTGCTGGATGAGGAACGTGGCGTGGAAGCCCAGGAACAGCATCCAGAAGTGGATCTTGCCCAGGCGCTCGTTGAGCATGGTGCCGGTGAACTTGGGCCACCAGAAGTAGAACCCGGCGAACATGGCGAACACCACCGTGCCGAACACCACGTAGTGGAAGTGCGCCACCACGAAGTAGGTGTCCGAGACGTGGAAGTCCATGGGCGGCGAAGCCAGGATAATCCCGGTGAGGCCGCCGAACAGGAACGTGGCCAGGAACCCCATGCTCCAGAGCATCGGCGTTTCGAAGGTCAGCGACCCGCCCCACATGGTGCCGATCCAATTGAAGAACTTCACGCCGGTGGGCACCGCGATGAGCATGGTCATGAAGGCGAAGAACGGCAGGAAGATCGCGCCGGTGACGTACATGTGATGGGCCCACACCGTCACGGACAGGGCTGCGATGGCGATGGTGGCGTACACGATGCCCTTGTAGCCAAACAGGGGTTTGCGGCTGAAGACCGGGAAGATCTCCGACACGATGCCGAAGAACGGCAGCGCAATGATGTACACCTCCGGGTGGCCGAAGAACCAGAACAGGTGCTGGAACCAGAACAGGTGCTGCCAGAGGATGGCGCCGCCGTTGGCCGGGTCGAAGATGTGGGCCCCGAACTTGCGGTCCGCGCCAAGCGCGAACAGGGCGGCGGCCAGCGGCGGGAATGCCATGAGCACCAGGATGGCGGTGACGAGGGTGTTCCAGGTGAAGATGGGCATCCGCCACATGGTGAGCCCCGGGGCGCGCATGCAGATGATGGTGGTGATGAAGTTGACGGAGCCCAGGATGGTGCCGAAGCCGGACAGCGCCAGGCCGAAGACCCACAGGTCACCGCCGATGCCCGGGGTGAACGTCGTGTTCGACAGCGGCGCATAGGCGAACCAGCCGNGTGCCGAAGCCGGACAGCGCCAGGCCGAAGACCCACAGGTCACCGCCGATGCCCGGGGTGAACGTCGTGTTCGACAGCGGCGCATAGGCGAACCAGCCGAAGGACGCTGCGCCCTGCGGGGTGATGAAGCCGGACACCGCGATGGTGGAGCCGAACAGGAAGAACCAGAAGGCCAGCGCGTTCAGGCGCGGGAAGGCCACGTCAGGGGCGCCGATCTGCAGCGGCATGATCACGTTGGCGAACCCGGCAAACAGCGGGGTGGCGAACATCAGCAGCATGATGGTGCCGTGCATGGTGAACAGCTGGTTGTACTGTTCCTTGGTCTGCAGGATCTGCATGCCGGGCTCGAACAATTCGGCACGGATCAGCAGGGCCATCACGCCCCCGGCGCAGAAGAACACGAAGGACGAGATCAGGTACATGTACCCGATGGTCTTGTGGTCGGTGGAGGTGATCCAGTTGACGATGATGGTGCCTTTGGAGCGCCGGACCACTGCCGGTGCCGCCGTGGCTGCGGTTCCGCCCATTCTTTGGCCTGTGGTGGTCATGTTCGGTGCCCTCCTTTACTGTGCTGCGTCCGGGGCCTGCGGTGACGGGGCCGACATCGGTGCCCTGTTGTAGTCGGCGCCCAGGTTGCCCGTGTTGCCCTTGGCCTTCAGGTCCGCGATGTGGCTGTCATACTCCTGCTGGCTGACCACCCGGACCTTGAACAGCATCTCGGAGTGGTACTCGCCGCAGAGTTCGGCGCACTTGCCCATGTATTCGCCCACGCGGTTGGGGGTGATGTTGATGTAGGGGTTGTACTGTTCGTGGCCCGGATACAGGTCGCGTTTCTGCAGGAAATCCACCACCCAGAAGGAATGCTGCACGTCGCGCGACTGCAGGTGCAGTTCCACTTTCTTGCCCACCGGCAGGTAGAGGGTGGGCAGCCGGTCCGGGGTGCCCCAGTCGCCGGTCAGGTGGGCCTGCTGTCCGGCGTCCTCGTGGACCTGTTCCTTGACGTAGTTGAAATCCCAGGACCACTGCTTGCCGAAGACGTCGATCACCACGTCCGGGTTGGGGTAGCGTGCATCGATGGCCCGCTGTTCCCGGTCCGTGAAGACGAACAGGACGCCGATGACGATCAGCGGGATGGCCAGGTAGAACACTTCCAGCGGAAGGTTATAGCTCAATTGCGCGGGGAACCCTACGGTGTTCTTCCGGCGCCGGTAGGCAACGATGACCCAGATCATCAGTCCCCAGGTGATGATGCCCACCACCAGTGCAGCGATCCAGGAGTTGACCCACAGGTCCGTGATCAGCGCGGTGTTGTTGGTGGTGTCACGGTTCCCGGGCAGGAAGCCGCGGGACACTTCGGCGGAGCAGGAGGCCAGCAGCGGCAACACACCAAGGCCAGCGCCCAGTCCTGCCAGGCGCCGCATGCTTTGGTTTTTGAATGGTTTCCTACCCACCTGTGGTCCCTCCGGCATGCTCCAGAAGCCCAACTGCATGAGCCCACTGCTGGCCCCGGGACCAGCAGTTGTGTGCCCCACCCTACGCCGGGGCGGATGCTGATGGGAAGAGGTTTTCGGGGGGGGGGGGGGGGGGGGGGGGCTAGCGGCTGCCGGCCCAAACGGACACTGCTCCCGA
The DNA here is from genome assembly GCF_001428325.1 of Arthrobacter sp. Soil761. Classification (NCBI taxonomy): domain Bacteria; kingdom Bacillati; phylum Actinomycetota; class Actinomycetes; order Micrococcales; family Micrococcaceae; genus Arthrobacter; species Arthrobacter sp. Soil761. The sequence continues at coordinate 206,684 of NZ_LMSF01000029.1, forward strand.
ATGGCCGGTCACGATGCTTTGGTACACCAGGAACAGTCCCGCCAGTACGCCCAGCACCGAGGTGGCGGGGAGCAGCCAGCGGGACTCCAGGAGCCCGCGGAGACCGTGGAAGGCGGGTCGGCGTGTCAGGAGCGTGGGGAAGGCTGCGGTGATCTGGGCACCCACGGCCACCAGGAACAACACTGTGACGTAGCGGAGGAAACTCCCCTGGTGGGCGTGCTCCTCAACCAGTTGTGACGCGCCCCTGGCCTTTTCCAGCTGTTCCCCCGCTTCGGCGGTAAGGACGGACAGCGGAACCAGCAGCAGTGCCAGGACTCCCATGGGCCAGGCCAGGTAACGCCTGGTGCGCCGGAGCAGGGCGAAAACCACTGCCGAGACCCCGGCCAGCGGAGCCAGGACCACCACGCCGTGGATCAACAGAATATGGGCCGGAAGGCCGGCGATCTCCAGCACGGGAAACTCCTGATCAGTAGCGGGCAGCGGAATGTGGGAAGTGGCTGGGCTCGAGAAGGGCTAGGCGATGCCGGTGGTGCCCAGGAGGCTTCCCACTGCGAACGTGAAGGCCATGGCAAGCGCCCCGCCAACCACCAGCCGGATGGTGGCCTTGCGCCTGGAGCTGCCGCCGATTTTGGCGCTGACGGTGCCGGTCAGCGCGAGCGCCAGGATGACGGCGACGAACGTGACCGGGATGCGCGCCCCTTCGGGCGGGAAGATGATGGCCAGCATAGGCAGCACGGCGCCGACGGTGAACGCGATGGCGGAGGCGAAGGCCGCGTGCCAGGGGCTGACCACTTCCTCTTCGTCGATGTTCAGTTCGGCAGACAGGTGTGCCTTCAGTGCGTCCTTTGCCGTCAATTCTTCGGCAACTGTCCGAGCCGTGGCTTCGCTGAGTCCCTTTGCCTGGTAGATGTGCGCAAGCTCTGCCAGTTCGCCGTCGGGATCGTCCCTGAGCTCCTGGCGTTCCTTTTCGATCAGTGCCCGCTGGCTGTCGCTTTGGCTGCTCACGGAAACGTATTCGCCCAACGCCATGGACACGGCGCCGCCCACCACCGCCGCGGTGCCTGCCACCAGGATTGGCGCGAGGTCGTTGGTCACCCCGGCCACGCCCACCACAGTTGCCGCCACGGAGACGATGCCGTCGTTCGCGCCCAGGACACCGGCCCGCAGCCAGTTCAGGCGGGATGCCACGCTGCTGTCGTGCGGTTCGTTGCGGCTCAGCTTGAGAGTTTCAGACATGCTGGCAGTAAAGCACTGCAGGGACCCCTCTGCCACGAAGGTTTGCATCCCCTAACCACACGGGCATGCCTGGTGCAGACCCTGTACCAACTGCAATCCTGGGCGTACCTTAAAACAAATAAGTTTACTTACTAGTCCTGAAAAGCAGGATCCAGGCCTGGGCGCTCCAAGAGCAGGCAACGGGAGGAGGACGACGGCGATGGACACCTACGGCAATGACGGCAATGGAGGCGCGGGCGCAGGCAGGCGAACGTTCGGCGTCGAGGAGGAGCTGCTCCTGGTGGACCCCGCAAACGGGGAAGCCGTGCCGATGGCCGGAGCACTCCTGAACCTGTACGTCCGCCCCCTGCAGGCCGGAGCCGGGCCCGTCCTGGCCGCTGAGTTCCAGCAGGAAATGATCGAGGTGGTCACCCCGCCCCACGCCACCCTGGCACGGCTGGAACAGGACATCATTGCCGGGCGGGGTATCGCCCGGCAGGCGGCAGGGGACATCGGCGTCAGGGTGGCCGCGTTGGGAACCTCGCCGCTCCCGGCTGACCCGCATCCCGTACAGCTCCGGAGATTCAGGGCAATGACGGAGGAATACGGGCTGACCGCCAGGGAACAGCTCACCTGCGGGTGTCACATCCACGTTTCGGTGGAGTCGCCGGAGGAAGCCGTGGCCGTGCTGGACCGGATGCGTATCTGGCTGCCGGTGCTTATCGCGCTCAGCGCCAACTCACCGTTCTGGCACGGCCAGGACAGCGGCTACGCCAGCTACCGCTCCCAGGTCTGGAACCGCTGGCCCTCGGCCGGTCCGCTGGACATCCTGGGGACCCCGGACGCCTACCACCAGCTGGTGCACGACATGGTGAGCACCGGCGTCGCCCTGGACGAGGGCATGGTCTACTTCGATGCCCGCCTCTCGCGGCACTACCCCACAGTAGAGATCCGCGTGGCCGACGTGTGCCTGCGGCCGGAGAACACCGTCATGCTGGCGGGAATTGCCAGGGGCCTGGTGGAAACGTCCGCGCGGGAATGGCGCGAGGGCATCGAGCCGGTGTCGGCGCCCTCGGCGCTGCTTCGGCTGGCCGCCTGGAAAGCAAGCCGGTGGGGGCTGCGGGGAGAACTGCTGGACCCGCACACGCACCGCCCGGCGTCCGCGCTCGCCGTCGTGAATTCCCTGCTGAACCACATCCGTGGGGCGCTGGAAGACATGGATGACCTGCCCCGGGTGGAGGCCCTGGTGGACGCGGTACTCAACACCGGCACCGGCGCCGTGCGGCAGATGGAGGTGCTGCACCGCACCGGCGACCTGGAGCAGGTAGTACAGGATGCCGCTGACTGCACTGCCGGCTCCTCCTAGGAGCCGCGTCCTGGACGCAGGCGTCAGTAGGTGGTGGCGTTGGGCAGGATCAATGGCGGCAGCGGTGTCTGATTGAAGTCGAAGGCGTTGGCCAGATCGCCCAGTTGCGGGTTGTTCTCCCGGACCCCGGGGCGGTTGTCGGGCCGGCCGTCGGTGGCGGGGTCGATCCTTTCGCCGCCCAGGAAATCGTCCTCGATGAATTTGAAGTAGGCGTCCTGGCTGAGGATCTGATGGTCGATGTAGCCCTTCTTCGCGTAGGGGCTGATGACCATGGCGGGGACGCGCAGGCCGTAGCCGCTGTTGTCCACCGCAGGTGGCTGGACATGGTCATAGAACCCGCCCCAGTCGTCCCAGTTCAGGAAGATGGCGGTGCTGTCCCAGTCCGGGCCGCTCATGATCGCGTTGACCAGCCCGGCAACATACTGCTGGCCGGTGCTGACCTTGGCCGGGGGATGTTCGCTGACCTCGTCGCTGGGTGCCACCCAACTGACGGCCGGCAGCCTGCCCTGCCTGGCGTCGTCGTAGAAACCGGCAAGCGGTTTGATGTTGCCTTGCTCGCCGTCCTCCTTGACCGTGTCGAAGTACGGCAGCGGATTCCACCGCCCCGGCGTTTCGGCATCCTGCTCAACGGGGGCGCACGTGGCGGCATCGTTGCGGCAGTCCGGCTCGGTGCCGCTGAAGACGTAGTAGGCCCACGGCACATTGTGTTTGTGGAGCAGGTAGGTCAGGTCGGTCCAGGCGTAATTGGGCTGTTTCAGGTTCTTGGCTGCTGCTGCCAGCTTCTCCTTCAGCGCGGCCGGGAATGGTGCTGCGTCGACGGCGGCCTTGCAGGTGGCGTAGGAATCGGTGCGTTTGCAGCTGGCCGTTGCCAGCTGCTGGGTTTGGACGGCAAGGTCGGGGCCACTGCCTGCCTCCCCGAGGGCGTCGCGGCAGGTCTGCAGGTCCTGGTCTGCCTGGCATTCGCCGATCAGGCTGTCATCGAACTCCGCCTTTTCAGGTTCATTGTCCAGGCCATCCAGTGCATCCACGCACGACGACGGCTCCCCGGGCTTCGTGCACTTGGCCGACCACTCGGACACCATGTAGAGGTGGGCCTGCAGGCTTCCGGCTGCGGCGGAGGTGAACATGTGGTCCTGAAGCACGAAATTGTCGGCGTATGTCCAGTAGGTCGGCAGCTGTTTTCGGTCGTGGTAGCCCATCACGTCGGTGCGCCTGGTCTTGTACGTGCAGTCGGTGGCAGTCGCCTCGCAATGGGCAATGCCCTTTTCCGCCTGGGCCACGAACCCGTCCATGGCACCGTTGTTGATGTCTGCCGCCGCGTCGGCCGGACTGTGCGGGCCGCCGTCGTTGCTGTCTGATGAATCATAGAACGGCGCAACGCAACCTCCGCGCGCCGGGTCCGGCAGGCAAACGGCAGGCTTGCCGTCCTGCATGGGAATGCCGTCGGCACCCGGGTAGGTGCCGAAGTAGCTGTCGAAGGACCTGTTCTCCTGGGTAATGATCACCACGTGCTTGATCTTGGAGATCCCTCCGTTGGTTCCGGACGAGGTCCCGGGGCGCAGGGCAACGGGAACCACGACGGCGAGCAGCACCAGGGCCGCCACGGTCAAGGCGGCGGCCGGGACACCGGGCCGTCGTCCCTGCCCCGGGAAGCCCATCTTAGGAAGCCTGCCGGAAGACATCGCCGCCAAAGGCCTGCACGCCCGGGTCGCCGGCCATCCCGAGCCGCGGCAGGTGGAAGATGTCCTCCATGGTGGCCAGCAGGCTGTAGTGGTTGTACGGCTGGTCCGATGTGGCCCCTGGCGGGCTGAACGGGGACAGCACCAGGGCACCCACCTTGCCGCCGGCTGCACCGCCTCCGGGGCTCCCGGCGTCTCCGGCGGACGGCCCGGCCGTGTCGCCCTCGGCCTCGTCGAAGGTGATGACCAGCACGCCGTCCTGCTTGTATGCGGGGGAGGACAGGATGGCCGGCACATGGGCCTTAAGCCACGAGTCCACGGCCCTCAGTCCGCCGCGGGTGCCGTCGGCGCAGGATTCGTCATGCCCGTCGTGGCAGAGGTTGGGCGTGATGTAGGCAAGGTTTGGAGTGGTGGCTGCGGATTTCAGGTCTTTTGCCAGCGCCGAAAAGTTCACCACGTTCTTCACGCAGTCCGGGGACGACGTGATGGCGTGGAAGTAGACGAAGGGGTTGTGGTGCGTGGAGTACATCTCGTCGGCGGTCGCCCGGATGTGGTTGTCGGGTTCGCCGGGGGCCGGGTGCTCACAGGGCTGCTGCATGTCCTCCATGTACCCCTTCCACGTCTTGCCAGACGCGCTCAACTGCCCGGCGATGGTCTGCGCCTGGTCCGGGTAGAGGCAGCCGTTGCCCTGCAGGGTGCCGTCCCCGTCGCTGCCCGTGGTGTTGAACTCCGTGTAGGTGCGGCAGTCCTGCTCCGTATTGTCGTTGGGCCGCTGGCCGGAAATCTGGGCCAGGTAGTTGGGCAGCGAGTTGTGGGCGATGCCGTAGTAGTTCTGCAGCAGCACGCCCTTCTTCCGGAGGGTTCCGGACAGGTAAGGCGCGGCGGAGTTGCCACCCCACACGGAGTCGTAGCTCTTGTTCTCCAGGTTGATCACGAATACGTGCCCGGGGGCTCCGGCGGCCGTGGGGGTGCCCTGCGGATCGACGGCGGTGCCTGGGGTCTCTGTGGGTGTTGGTTCCGCCTCGGGGCTTTCGGATGGCGTGGCGCTTTGGGAATCGGGAGGCGATGCCGGTGCTGGACCCTGGCAGGCCACGAGCCCGAACAGCAGCAGGGCCAGCAGTGGCAGCAGCGCGGGTGAGGGCCGCCGCCGAACAGCGGTTGAGCGGGCTGATATTCGGTACACACGCGGCCCCTGTCGTCGGTCTCTACAGCGCCCCAGCGTTGACGCCACTCTTGCATACAGATGCCGAGTTGTGCAGGGGCAATCGCTGTGAGTTGGCAGTGAATCAGGTTCCGGGTTGCCGCCGGTGCCGGGTTCAGGTGAACTTTCGGCGGTATACGGCGGCGGCGACTGCGCTGGCTGCCACGAGAAGTCCCGCCAGCCAGGCCAGGGCCGTCCAAATGCCGCTGCCCACGGCTTCCTCCGCCAGCAAGGCACGGATGGCATCGACGATGGACGTCACCGGCTGGTTCTCGGCGAACCAGGCCACCGGGCCGGGCATGGAACCGGTGGGAACAAAAGCGGAGCTGATGAACGGCAGGAAAATCAGCGGGTAGCTGAAACCGCTGGCCCCGTCCACGGTTTTCGCCAGCAGCCCGGCGATCACGGCGATCCAGGTCAGTGCCAGCGTGAAGAGGGCGAGGATTCCGACGACGGCGAGCCAGGCGGCCACGGAGGCTCCGCTGCGGAATCCCATCAGCAGGGCAACGCCCACCACGGCGGCCAGTGCCCCGAAGTTGGCGGCCAGTGACGTGAGCACGTGGGCCCACAGGACGCTGCCCCTGGCCACCGGCATGGAGGTGAACCGTTCGAATATGCCGCCCTGCAGGTCCAGGAACAACCGGTAGGCGGTGTAGGCGACGCCGGACGAGATGGTGATGAGCAGGATCCCGGGGAGCAGGTAGTTGACGTACGGGCCGCCGGCGCCGGTGTTGATCGCACCGCCGAACACGTAGACGAACAACAGCATCATGGCCACCGGTGTGACGGCGGTGGTGATGATGGTGTCCGGGCTGCGCAGGATATGGCGGAGCGAGCGGCCGGCCAGGACCCGTGTGTCGCTGAGGATATGGGTGGTCATGGCAGTTCCTTTCGTGCGCCGGTGGTGCTTTCGGAGCCGTCCTTGGCCGGGTCCCCGACGAGGGCTAGGAAGACGTCCTCCAGCGAGGGCTGCTTCTCGACGTATTCCACCGTGGCGGCCGGAAGCAGCCGCTTGAGTTCGGCAAGGGTCCCGTTCCTGATAATGGTGCCCTGGTGCAGTATGGCTATCCGGTCGGCCAGGTGTTCGGCCTCCTCGAGGTACTGCGTGGTGAGCAGCACCGTGGTTCCGCGGGCAGCAAGTTGGCGCACGGTCTGCCAGACGTCAAGGCGGGCCTGCGGGTCCAGGCCGGTGGTGGGCTCGTCCAGGATGATGACCGGCGGGCTGCCAACCAGGCTCATGGCGATGTCCAGTCTCCGGCGCATCCCGCCGGAGTAGGTGGACACCCTGCGGTTCCCGGCCTCGGTGAGGGAAAACCTGGCAAGGAGCTGGCCGGCAATCTCCCCAGGGCTCCGCAGGTGCCGCAGCCTGGCCATCAGCACCAGGTTCTCCCGCCCGGTCAGCACGTCGTCCACCGCGGCGAACTGGCCTGTGAGGCTGATGGAGCCGCGCACGCCCTCCGGCTCCGCGCCGGCGTCGTACCCGTTCACCATGGCGGTGCCTGCATCCGCCCGCAGCAGCGTGGACAGGATGCGCACCAGCGTGGTCTTCCCGGCGCCGTTGGAGCCCAGGAGCGCGAAAATGCTTCCCGGCGCCACGTCGAAGTGGACGCCCCGCAGAACGCGCAGGCCCTTGAACGACTTTTCGATGCCCTGTACCCGGATGGCGGGTGCCGGGGCCTGGTCATGGGTCATGGCCGGTCCTTTCCCGTGGCGGTGGTCAGGCGCCGTCGGCGGCGGCCCTGTTGATGGAGTCCGTCAGGCGCTGCCGCTCCTTGTTGATCCACTGGCCGTCGGAGTAGTTGCTGATGAAGGTTTCCGCGAACTCCACCGGATCGTCCCCCACGATGTCCCGAATGGCCGTACCGTCAGCGGCGGCCCCTTCCACCAGGTCCGCCAGGTCTTCGAGCATTTGCATGAGGACGTCGCCCTTGACGATGGCCCCGGCATAGGTGAAATAGCGCTCAAGGGCGTCAATGGTGGTGCGGTAGCTGCCGGGCAGCTGCTCTTTGCGCGCCTTGTACTGGCGCCAACGCTTTTTGTCGTCGAACGGGCCGGTGACTTTCTCGATCCATCCCTGCGTCATGGTTGTTCTCCTTGTTCCTGTGGCTGGTTCTTGTTGTGGTGGAGGTGCTCTATCCGTTCGGCGATGAAGCTCCAGGTGCTCCAGAACTCGTCCAGGTAGGCGCTGCCTGCCGTGTTCAGTGTGTAGACCTTGCGGGGTGGCCCCTTTTCGGATGGGACCTTTGCGACGTCCACGAGGCCGCGCTGTTCTATGCGGACCAGCAGCGCGTACACCGTGCCCTCGACAATGTCGGCGAAGCCCTCCTCCCGCAGCCGGGCCGTTATTTCATACCCGTAGGCGGGCTGCGCGGCGAGGATGGCAAGGACGATGCCCTCCAGGGTGCCCTTGAGCATCTCGGTCATTTGCTTGCCCATTGGGGGCTCCTCATTGCTACTTAGTGATGCTGACTACCAGTAGATAGTAACACTGAGTACCAGGACCGCAAGGGCCTCGTAGGTCTTTCTGCCCTAGCACCCCGCTGTTGCCGGGCGTTGACTTAAACCGCGGGAAGCTGGGGCCTGCGGGGCGGTTGCGCACAAGGCGTTCCGCCCGCAACAGAAAGGAAAGTTCAGTGAAAAAGTGGTATCGGTGGCAGGACTACGTGACGGTCGCCGCCGGTCTCTTCACCGCTATCGCGGTCCTGTGGACGCGGCAGCAAAGCATGTCCACCACCCTGATGCTCCTCTTCGGCGGGCTCCTGGTGGTCAGCGGCGTCATCAACCTGGCCATGCCGGGAATGCCGGCGATGGAATGGGCACAGGCCGTGCTGGCCGCTGCGCTGGTTGTCTCGCCGTTTGTGGGGACCTACACGGGCGCGACGGGGGCAGCCTGGACATCATGGATTGCCGGGGCAGTAGCGCTGGTGGTCACCGCGGTGGCCATTAAGCCCAGCACGGAAGCCCATCACAATCTCCGCATTTCGCATTAGCGGAGGCATCCGCCATGACTGAAGTGCTGCGTTACGAAGTGGGCTCCGGAACAGTGCTGGTTGAGACTGCGGACGACAGCTACGGCGTGGACCATCCTGCCCGCAATGAACAGGGGATCCTGGACACAGGCAGGCGGCTGGAAGACGCTCTTGCCAGCGTCCGCCCGGCTGCCCGCGCAGCACTGGAGGCCATGGCGGAACTCACCCCCGAACAAATAGAGATCGAGTTCGGGGTGAAGCTCGCGGGGGACGCAGGGGCGGTGATTGCAAAGAGCAGTTCCGACGCCCATTTTGTCCTTCGAATGTCCTGGAGCCCGGCGGCTGGAGCCCTGCCCGGGGAAGAAATCACGCATAACGGGTGATGGCTATGGTTGCGTTTCATGACAGGTCCGACGCCGGGCGGCGGCTGGGTAAACGGCTCGCCCCCCTGCGCGGAAAGGACGTTGTGGTGCTGGGACTGCCCCGGGGCGGCGTCCCGGTGGCGTTCGAGGTAGCCAAGGCCCTGGACGCGCCGCTGGATGTGATCGTGGTGCGGAAACTGGGGGTTCCGTTCCAGCCCGAGGTGGCCATGGGAGCCATCGGGGAGGGCAATGTCCGGGTCCTGGATCCGCGCACCATTTCCATGGCCCGGGTGACCCAGGAGGACCTGCAGCAGGTTGAACGGCATGAACGCGCCCTGCTGGAAAGCAGGGTGGCGCGGTTCCGCCAGGGGCGCCGGCGCATCGACCTCACCGGCCGCACGGCCATCATCGTGGATGACGGCATCGCCACCGGCTCCACCGCCAGGGCGGCCTGCCAGGTGGCCCGGCAACTCGGTGCGGCAAGAGTCATCCTTGCCGTTCCTGTTGCCCCCGCCCGCGCCGTCGTGGAGCTCAAGGAACCGGACGACGTCGTCTGCCTGCTTTCACCCCAAAACTTCCAGGCCGTGGGCTACTACTACCACGACTTCTCGCCCACGGAGGATGGCGAGGTGGTGCAGCTGCTCGACGCCGCCGCGTCCCCGCCCCGCCACCGCGCCGAGGAAGGGGAAGACGGGAGCCTGGAAGAGAATGTTGAGATTCCGGCGGGAACGGTGACACTGCGGGGCAGCCTCTACCTGCCCGCCAGGTGTGACGGCACGGTCCTCTTTGCCCACGGCAGCGGCAGCAGCCGGCACAGCCCGCGCAACCGCTTCGTGGCCTCCGTCCTGCATGGGGCCGGCCTTGGCACCCTGCTCCTTGACCTGCTCACACCCCAGGAGGAAGTCAACCGGGCCAACGTGTTCGATATCGCCCTGCTGGCCCAGCGCCTCTCCTCCGCCACCCATTGGCTGGAAGCGCGCCACGACGGATCCGCCGGCCGGATCGGCTACTTCGGCGCAAGCACCGGGGCCGGCGCCGCTCTGTGGGCTGCAGCCGAGCCCGGCGCCCAAGTTGAGGCCGTCGTCTCCAGGGGCGGCCGGCCGGACCTTGCCGGGCCGCGGCTTCCCGCCGTGAAGGCCCCCACCCTGCTGATCGTGGGCGGGGCGGACACCCAGGTGCTGGCCCTCAACCGCCAGGCCATGGCCCAGATGCATGCCCCCACGCGGCTGGAGATCGTTCCCGGGGCCACCCACCTGTTCGAGGAACCGGGCACCCTGGCCATGGCGGCCACCCTGGCCGCGGACTGGTTCCGGCAGTACCTCCTGCCGTCCCCGGTGGGGCGCGCCCGGCCGGAGGCCAGGGAATGACGGCGGCCCAGGGCCACCGGGATGAACACGGCGGGGAACGGGCGGCGGAAGCCGCCCAAATCCGCAGCCTCGCCCACCCGCTGGCCACCGCCGACGACCTCGAACCGCTGGTCCGCCTCGCCGCCCCGGCCCGTTTCGTCTGCCTGGGCGAGGCATCCCACGGCACCCAGGAGTACTACCACTGGCGGGCGCTGCTGAGCCGCCGGCTGATCGAAGAGTACGGCTACACCTGGATCGGTGTGGAAGGCGACTGGCCGGACTGCTGGCGCATCAACCGCTGGGTCCGGGGGGAATCCGGACAGGAGATGGACGCGCGCCGGCTGCTGGCCGGATTCGAACGGTGGCCCACGTGGATGTGGGCCAACCACGAGGTGGCCGAATTCCTCACCTGGCTGCGCGAATGGAACCTCCGCCTGCCCGAACACCAGCGGACGGGCTTCTATGGCCTGGACGTCTATTCGCTGTGGGACTCGCTGCGGGAAATCTTCGCCTGGCTGGAGGCCAACGCCGCCGACGCCCTCCCGTCCGCCCTGCAGGCCTGGCACTGCTTTATCCCGTTCCGGGAGGACCCGCAGCGGTATGCCATGAGCAACCGGCTGGTGCCGCAGTCCTGTGAAGCGGACGTGGTGGCATTGCTGGCGGAAGTCCGGCGGCGGACGCTGGGCCGGATGCAGGACGATCCGGCGGCCTTCGACGCCATCCAGAACGCCATTGTGGCCACCAACGCCGAGCGCTATTACCGGACCATGGTGCGCGGCGACCAGCAGTCCTGGAACATCCGCGACCACCACATGAGCGACACCATCGAACGCATCGCCGCCCACCACGGGCCGGCATCCAAAGGGCTGGTGTGGGCGCACAACACGCACGTCGGCGACGCGCGGGCCACGGACATGGCGCTTGACGGCATGGTCAACGTCGGCCAGCTGGTCCGCCAGCGCCACCCGGGACAGGTGGTGCTGGCCGGGTTCGCGTCCTACTCCGGGTCCGTTACGGCCGCCGAATCCTGGGGTTCGCCGGAGTGGACCATGGATGTTCCGGCCGCAGTGCACGGGAGCCACGAGGACCTCCTCCACGAGGCGCTGGGCGAACCGTCGGTGCTGGTGTTCGGGCCGGAACGGGCCGGGCGGTGGCTGACGTCCTGGCGCGGGCACCGGGCCATCGGCGTGGTGTACAACCCACGCCGGGAGAGGGGCAACTATGTGCCCACCCGGATGGGCGACCGTTACGACGCGCTGTTCTGGCATCCGCGGACCGAGGCCCTGCGGCCGCTGCACCACGAGTACCAGCCCGGCGAACCGGAGCTCCAAACCGAGCCCTCGGGGTTCTAGCCCACAGCGGTTCCACCCATAACAAAGGAACATGATGGACCAGAGGAGCACCATGGCCACCGGAACCGAGGGGTCCACGCGCTGGCCTGCCATCACCAAGGACGTGGCAGCCTTCCCGGTCCAGCCCAATTTGGCCGATTATGATGCCGCCCGGCGGGACTTCAGCTGGGACCAGGCACGGCAGGCGCTGGCCGGGCTGCCCGGCGGCCGCGGCCTCAACATTGCCTACGAAGCCGTTGACCGCCACGTGGCGGAAGGCCGCGGCGGCAAGGAAGCCCTGCGCTTTGTGCAGGCCGACGGCGGCACCCGGTCCCTGAGCTACGGCGACCTTGCGGACCAGACCAACAGGTTCGCCGCCGTACTTCGAAGCCTTGGGGTGGGGCGGGGCGAGCGGGTCTTCTCGTTCCTGGGCCGCAGCCCCGGGCTGTACGTGGCCGTGCTGGGCACCTTCAAGAACGGCAGCGTCTTCTGCCCGCTCTTTTCCGCCTTTGGCCCCGAGCCTGTCCGGCAGCGGCTGCACCTGGGGGCCGGCCGGGTACTGGTGACCACCAAAACGCTCTACCGCAAAAAGGTTGCGCCGCTCCGGGACACCCTTCCCGAACTCCGCCACGTCCTGCTGGTGGACGCGGACGGCAGCCCCGAACCGGGAACCCTGGACCTGGCCCGGCTCCTGGCTGGGGCTGACCCAATCGACGCGGTCGCGGACACCCAGCCGGAGGACATGGCCCTGCTGCACTTCACCAGCGGCACCACGGGCACGCCCAAGGGCGCCATCCATGTCCATGGCGCCGTCGCGGCCCACTATGCCACCGGCCTCTACGCGCTGGACCTGCACCCCGATGACATCTACTGGTGCACCGCCGATCCCGGCTGGGTGACCGGCACGTCCTACGGCATCATCGCGCCGCTGGTGCACGGGGTCACCGCCATCGTGGACGAGGAGGAGCTGGACGCCGACCGCTGGTACCGCATCCTCGCGGAGCAGCGCGTCACCGTCTGGTACACCGCCCCCACGGCCCTGCGGATGCTCATGAAGGCAGGCGCGGAACGAGCCGCCGGCCATGACCTCTCCGCCCTGCGCTTCATCGCCAGCGTGGGGGAGCCGCTGAACCCGGAGGCAGTGGTGTGGGGCCAGGACGTGCTGGGCCTGCCGGTGCACGACAACTGGTGGCAGACCGAAACGGGCGGGATCATGATCGCCAACTACCCCGCCATGGACATCCGTCCGGGCTCCATGGGCCGGCCACTGCCCGGCATCGAGGCCGCCCTGGTGGCCCGGGACGCCGACGGCAAGCCCGTGCTCCGGGACGGCCAGGCGGTCCTGGTCACCGAGCCGGACGCCATGGGGGAGCTGGCGCTGCGGCCCGGCTGGCCGTCCATGTTCCGCGGCTACCTCAACGAGGAGGAACGGTACCGGCGGTGCTTCGCCGGCGGCTGGTACCTCACCGGGGACCTGGCAAAGCGCGACGGCGACGGCTACTTCTGGTTCGTGGGCCGCGGCGACGACGTGATCAAGTCCTCCGGCCACCTGATCGGGCCCTTCGAAGTGGAAAGCTGCCTGATGGAGCACCCGGCCGTCGCCGAAGCGGGCGTGATCGGCGTGCCGGACCCCGTGGCCGGCGAAGTGGTCAAGGCCTTCGTGGAGCTCAAGCCTGGCAACGAGCCCACGGAGGAGCTGCAGCTGGACATCATCGGGTTCGCGCGGAAACGGCTGGGCGCCGCCGTGGCACCCCGGCTGCTCGACTTCACCGCCACCCTGCCCAAGACCCGCAGCGGCAAGATCCTGCGGCGGCTCCTCAAATCCCGCGAGCTGGGGCTGCCCGAAGGCGACACCTCAACACTGGAATCACCGGCAGGACCGGCCGTGACACTGAAGGACCAGCCGTGAGTACCCTCAAGAACCAGGCCGTCCCGGACGCGGAGCATGCCCTCCACCTGCTGCGGCAGATGCTGCGGGTGCGCCGGCTCGAGGAAAAATGCATCGAGCTGTACAGCGCCGCCAAGATCCGCGGCTTCCTGCACGTCTACATCGGCGAGGAAGCCGTGGCGGCCGGGGTGATGGAAACCCTGGCACCCGAGGATGCCGTGGTGGCCACCTACCGGGAACACGGGCACGCCCTCCTGCGGGGCGTCTCCGCCGGAGCCATCCTGGCCGAAATGTACGGCCATGCCGAGGGATGCTGCCGCGGGCGTGGCGGATCCATGCACCTGTTCGACGCCGCCACCCGCTTCTACGGCGGAAACGCGATCGTGGCAGGGGGTCTGCCGCTTGCCGTCGGCCTGGCGCTCGCGGACCGGATGTCCGGGCGCCAGCGGGTCACCGTCTGCTTCTTCGGCGAAGGCGCGGTGGCCGAAGGCGAGTTCCACGAAAGCATGAACCTGGCCGCGCTGTGGCAGCTGCCGGTGCTGTTCTGCTGCGAAAACAACCTTTACGCCATGGGAACCGCGCTGGGCCGTTCCGAGTCCCAGACGGACATCGCGCTCAAGGCCGCCGGGTATGAAATCCCCGCCTGGGCCGTGGACGGCATGGACGTGCTCGCGGTCGAGGAAGCAGCCAGGCGTGCCGTGGACGCCGTCCGGTCCGGCGGCGGCCCGCACTTCCTGGAACTGCGCACGTACCGCTTCCGCGCCCACTCCATGTTCGATCCGGAGCTGTACCGGGAGAAAGCCGAGGTGGCGCAGTGGATGGAACGGGACCCCATCAGCCTGCTGCAGGGTGCCATGCGGGCGGCGGGACGGCTGCCGGAGAAGGACTGGGCCGCACTTACGGCGGACGTGGACGCGGAGATCAGCACCGCCGTCGGGTTCGCCGAGAACGGGACGCCGGAACCGGTGTCCGAACTGGCGCGGTTCGTGTACAGCGACCGGGCGGAGAGTGACAGTGGCGATGTCAGTGCCGGCGACGGGGCCGGGAAAGGCAGGGCGGAAGGATGAAAACCACCTACCGGGAGGCCATGCGTGCCGCGCTGCGCGAGGCCATGCAGCGGGACGAACGGGTGTTCCTGATGGGCGAGGACGTGGGCCGGTACGGCGGCAGTTTCGCCGTGAGCCTGGGGCTGCTGGAGGAATTCGGGCCGGAACGGATCCGCGATACCCCGCTGTCCGAGTCCGGCTTCGTGGGGGCAGGGATCGGGTCTGCGCTGGGCGGGATGAGGCCCGTCGTCGAGATCATGACCGTCAACTTCAGCCTGCTGGCGCTGGACCAGATCATCAACAACGCGGCCACCCTGCTGCACATGTCCGGCGGCCAGTTCAACGTGCCCATCGTCATCCGGATGACCACCGGCGCCGGCCGTCAGCTCGGGGCCCAGCACTCGCACAGCCTGGAGGGCTGGTATGCCCACATTCCGGGGCTGCGCATCCTTGCCCCGGCCACCCTGGCCGACGCCCGCGGTATGCTCTGGACCGCGCTGCAGGACCCGGACCCGGTGCTGATCTTCGAGCACGGTTCCCTGTACAACATGGCCGGCGAGCTCGACGACGATGCCGGCGCCGTGGACATCGACAAGGCGGCGGTCCTGCGGCAAGGGAACGGAGGCGGGCAGGGCCTGACGCTCATCACCTACGGCGGCACCTTGCCCATGGTGCTGGACGCGGCCGGTCAGCTGGCCGGGGAAGGGATCGACGCCGACGTCATCGACCTCCGCTCCCTCCGCCCGCTGGACATGCACACCGTCCTCGCCAGCGTGGAAAAGACGCACCGCGCCGTGGTGGTGGACGAAGGCTGGCGCAGCGGTAGCATCTCGGCCGAGATCGCGGCCAGGATCGCCGAGCAGGCCTTCTTCGACCTGGACGCGCCGGTGGAGCGGGTGTGCAGCCTGGAGGTCCCTGTCCCGTACGCCAAGCACCTGGAGCAGGCCGCGCTGCCGTCCGTGGAGCGGGTCATGGCCGCCGCGCGAAGGGCCGTGGGCGCCGGTGGCTGAGTTCCGGATGCCGTCCCTGGGCGCGGACATGGAGCATGGCAAGGTGGTGGAATGGCTGGTCAAGCCCGGGGACTACATCCACAAGGGTGACCTGGTGGCGGCCGTGGACACCGACAAGACCGTGATGGACATCGAGTCGTTCCAGGAAGGCGTGCTGGCCGAGTTCCTGGTGGACATCGGCGACACCGTGGACGTGGGCACCCCCATCGCCCGGATCACCGCCACGCCCGCCGAACTCCCGCCAGCCCCGCCCGCGGACCACGGCGCAAAGGCAGCACCCCCGGTCCGGCACCTTGCGCACACGCTGGGGGTCGACGTCGGACGCATCAGCGGCAGCGGCACGGACGGCGAGGTGACCAGGGCCGACGTCGAACGCGCCGCTGCGGCGTCCGGCACCCGGGCGCCGGAGCCGGCAACAGCACCCGAAGCGCACCGGGTCCGGTCGTCGCCGCTGGCACGGCGGCTTGCCGCCGAACTCGGCGTCCAGCTGTCCGCGGTCACGGGGACGGGCCCGGGCGGTGCCGTCACCGAGGAGGACGTGCTCGCCGCCGTTCCGCCCCGGGGACGGCCAGCTAAGGAAGCCGGTGCGGAAAAGCCTGCGGCAGCACCGCCGTCGGAAGCCCAACCGGTGGAAGCCCCAACCGCGGAAGCGCCGCGCGGAACCCCGGAGGAGGAGCAACCCGGGCGGAAGCGGACGACGGCGGCCGGCGGCAAGGCGGAAAGCCTGCGGCAGGCCATCGGCGCGCTGATGTCCCGCTCCAAGAAGGAAATTCCGCACTACTACCTGTCCACCACCCTGGACCTGGCGGCGGCGATGGCGTGGATGCAGGCGGCGAACCAGCAGCGCCCCGTGTCATCGCGGCTGGTGCCGTCGGCCCTGCTGCTGAAGGCCACCGCGCTGGCGGCGAAGGAAGAACCGGACATGAACGGGTTCTTCACCAAGGGCGCGTTCCATCCCAGCAGTGCTGTGCACCTGGGCGTCGCCGTTGCCCTGCGGCACGGCGGGATCGTGGCCCCGGCGGTGCACCACGCGGACACCCTCAGCCTGGACCAGCTGATGGACCAGCTGCGGGACCTGGTCGGCCGGGCCAGGGCGGGGCGGCTGCAGCGCGCGGAGATGGCCGATCCCACCATCACAGTGACCAACCTCGGGGACCTCGGCGTGGAAAGCGTGTACGGGGTGATCTACCCGCCGCAGGTGGCCATGGTGGGCTTCGGCAAGGTGCTGGAGCAGCCGTGGGCGCACAACGGGATGCTCGGCATCCGGCACGCCGCCATCGCCACCCTGTCCGCGGACCACCGGGTCAGTGACGGGCTGCGCGGCGGGCGTTTCCTGGCCCGCATCGACGAACTGCTGCAGGCGCCGGAAAAGTTGTGAGCAGCGGGAGCCGGACGGAGGAGGAGCCATGAACGAACAGGATGCGCGCCAGGCGGTGGAGGCCGCCATCGGCAAAGTGGCGCCCGACGTGGGTCCCGAGGACCTGGAGGGCAGCGCCAGGCTGCGCCAGGACCTGGAACTGGACTCGCTGGATTTCCTCCGCCTGGTGGAGGTCATCGCGGAGGGCACGGGAGTGGACATCCCGGAGGCAGACTACCCTGCGGTGGCCACCGTGGACGGCCTGGTCACGTACCTGGCAGGGCACGGGTGAATACCCGGAAGAAGCGCCGCCGTTGGGGCCGCCGCCTGGGGATCGCGGCGCTGGTTGTCCTGGGGCTGGTCCTGGTCTCGGCGATGGCCAACGCGGCCCTGGAGGCGCAGGAGAAGGCAACCATGCCCGGCTACGGTGAGCGGGTGGCGGCGGCCGGGGGATCGTTGAATGTGGTCCGCAATGGAAACGCGGCAGCACATCAGGGCCCGCCTCTCATCCTGCTCAGCGGCCTGGGAACCGCCGCGCCCGGCCTGGACTTCACCCCGTTGATCCGCGAACTCGGCGACTTCGATGTGATCGTGGTGGAAGGGTTCGGCTATGGCTACAGCGACATGGAGGCCAGCGCGCGGACCAATGAGAACATCAGCAACGAGCTCCATGAGGTCCTGTCAAAGCTCCAGGTCCGGCAGCCCTATGTCCTGGCCGGCCACTCTATCGCCGGGTTCTACCTGCTGGACTATGCCAACCGTTACCGCCCGGAAGTCTCAGCGGTGGTGGGCATCGACGCGACAATTCCCAAACCGGGGGACCATCCGGTGGAGGAGCCGCAGCCCGGCATCAACTGGGCGAAGCTGGTGGCCGCAACGGGGCTGATCCGCGACGTTGCCGCCGTGGCGCCGGGCCTCTTCGATCCGGACAGCAACGCCTATTCCGACGAAGAGCTGAAGCGGATGCGAACCATGATGATCTGGAACTTCGGCAACTCCGCGGTGGCCGATGAAACGGCCCGCATCGCAAACAACGCTGCGGCGCTCCGCGGCGTCACATACCCCGCAGACCTTCCGGTCCTGGCCTTCATCGCTGATGAACAGAATGACAGGATAGCCACTAAAACGGCCGCGGCTGAAGACCTGCTGAGGAACGTCACGCGGCACCAGGTGCTGCCCCTTGAGGGCGGTCATTACCTCCACTGGACGCAGTCCGGGCGGATGGCGGCGGAGATCCGGCGGTTCGTTGCCCCCGGCGGCTAATGGCCGGCTTTATCCCGCGGCGTGGTCGCTGCCGCGCATCCGGACGGCAACCACGGCGCCGGAGGCTGCGGTAAGGACCGCGACGGCGGCGATCGCGGCGGGGATGCCGTAGAAGTCGGCGAGGACACCCGAGAGGAGGGCACCGACGGCGAATCCGCCGTCGCGCCACAGCCGGTAGACCCCCACGGAGCGGGCCCGCCAGGCCGGGTGGGCCACGTCTCCGATGGCGGCCAGCAGAGTGGGGTAGACCATGGCGGTACCGAAGCCCAGCACGACGGCGGCGGCGAGCCATGGCCCGAAGCTGTGCGCTGATGCGACCACTCCCAGTGCCACGGCCTGCACCAGCATGCCGGCCGCGATGAACCATTTCCGTCCCCACCGGTCCGACGCGGCGCCGGTGGCCAGCTGGGCGGCACCCCAGGCGGCGGGGTACGCGGCCGCCAGGATGCCGATCTGGCCGAGGTCCAGGCCTGCGCCGGCGAACAGGACGGGGAAGAGGCCCCAGGCCAGGCCGTCGTTGAGGTTGTTGACCAGGCCGGCCTGGCTGGCTGCCGAAAGGGATCGGTCCCTGAAGCTGGTGAGGGTAAACACCTGGCCCGTGGAGAGGCCGGCATGGGCGTTGCTGTGGACGCCGACGTGTTGTGAGGCCTCAGCCATGGCATGGTGGTGGGTCTCCCGGACGGCCAGGACAGTCAGGCCCAGTCCCAGGGCAATGAACGCGGCACCCAGCAGGAACGGGGCCGGGCGGAGGCCGTAGGCAGTTGCCAGGTAGCCGGTGGCCAGCGCGGTGGCGGCGACGCCCAGGTAGCCCGCCGCCTCGTTGAAGCCCATGGCCAGGCCACGCTGCCTGGGGCCGACGAGGTCCATCTTCATGATCACGGCCGTGGACCAGGTGAGGCCCTGGCTGATGCCCAGCAGCACGTTGGCCGCCACGATCCAGCCCCACGACGGGGCGAAGATGAGCATCAGCGGTACGGGCACTGCCACCAGCCAGCCCGCCACGAGGACGGGTTTCCGGCCGTACCTGTCCGAGAGCGTGCCGGCGAAGTAGTTCATCGCGGCCTTGGACAGGCCGAAGGCCAGGATGTAGGTCAGCGCGCCCGTGTACAGGTCCAGGTGGAACGTCCGGGATGCGAGCAGGGGCAGGACGGTGCGTTCCTGGCCCAGGGTGCCGCCCACCAGCGCGTTGACAGCCACCAGCAGCATGAACTGCGCCAGGTTCTGCCGCAGGCCCAGCACGGCACCGGCTGTTCCGGTGGCATGGCGGGGGAGGGTCCTGCCCGGCATAGGGTGCTCCGTTCGTGGGGACGTAAGGTGGCCCGGGCGTGCGGGGGCACGCCCGGGCCGGGTCCGGACACGCGAGGACGCGCCCGGACCTGAACCCGGGCAGGAGGGGGGTCCTGCCCGGGTGGTCTTGGGTGGAGTGGCTAGGCGGCGGGGACGCTGTTCTGCCAGGCGTTCCAGGCGGCGTAGCTGCCATCGAGTTCGACGACGTCGTACCCGGCCCGGCGCAGGGCGCTGGCGGCGACGGAGTTCCGGACGCCCGACTGGCAGTAGGACACGATGGTTCCGCCGGCCGGCAGTTCATCCAGGTGCCACATGAGGCGGCCGCCGCTGAGCTGGTACGCGCCCGGGACATGCCCGGCCTTGTACTCGGTCTTGTTGCGGACGTCCAGGAGCATCGCGGCGTCGAACTTCCCGAGTTCCTCCGGCTGGATCAGCTTGGGAGTGAAGGTGGGCAGGCCCTCCATGCCGGTGACGTAGCCGGCCACGTTGTCGATGCCCACCCGGACCAGATGGTCCCACATGTCCTGGGCCTGGTCCCGGTCCTTGGCAAGGAGCACCAGCGGGTTCTTGTCCGTTTCCGGGTTGACCACCCAGGCGCCGTAGCTGGCCACGGACTTCCCGGCGGGGACGTTCAGGGACCGGGCCACCGTGCCGCGGTGCACTTCGTCTTTGGAACGGGTGTCGATGAACGTCAGCGTGTCCTCCGCCAGGCCCTTGGCCACGACGGCGGTGTCCAGTTCCTTCAGCGGAGCGCGTTCGCCCATGACGGCCGGCCCCACGCGGTTTTCGCGCTTCATGCGGCCGAAGTAGGCGTGGGCGTCGGGCTGGCCGTCCAGGAGTTCATCGATGAAGCCCTGCTCGTCATTGGCGGCGAGGTACGGGCCCCACCAGGCGTAGAGGCGTTCGTAGCCCACGGTGGAGGACGGGATGGCGCCGAGGGCCTTGCCGCAGGCGCTGCCCGCGCCGTGCGCGGGGTGGACCTGGACGTAATCCGGCAGGGTCAGGAACTTGTCGCGCAGGCTGGCGAAGAGCTGCTTGGCGCCCACGAAGCGGGTGTCCACGCCGCCGGCTGCTTCGTCCAGCAGGTCAGGCCGGCCCAGGTCGCCGGAGAACACGAAGTCGCCTGAGAGCAGGTAGCCGGGCTGGTTGCTGAACGCGCCGTCGGTCACCAGGAAGGACAGGTGCTCCGGGGTGTGGCCCGGGGTGTGGACCGCCTTGATGGTGATGTTGCCCAGGGTGATGGTGTCGCCGTCGTACAGCCGCTCGCCGTCGAATTCGTACTGCCAGTCCGGGCCGCCCTCGCCGGAGACGTAGATCCTGGCGCCGGTGGCAGCGGCAAGTTCGCGGGTGCCGGAGAGGTAGTCGGCGTGGATGTGGGTCTCGGTGACGGCCACGATCTTCATGCCGTTTTTCGCGGCGAGGTCCTGGTAGACGGCGATGTCGCGGCGGGCGTCCACCACGATGGCTTCACCCTTGGCCTGGCAGCCGATCAGGTAGCTGGCTTGGGCCAGGTCTTCGTCGTAAATGCGTTCGATAAGCATCTGGTGCTCTCCTTCGGGTGAAAGGGGATGGAGGGGTTCTGAATCAAGTATAGATACCCCCCGGGGTATAACGCAACGAGGGGAACTGATGTGGCCGCCGGTGGCTCAGGCGTGCTGGTGGCCGGCTTCGGCGCGGAGTTTGTCCATGTCCAGGTTCTTGACGGCCTGGATGACTTCCTCGAGGCCGGTGGCGTTGAGTGCTCCGGGCTGGGAGAAGACGAGGGTCTTGTCCTTGAAGGCCATCAGGGTGGGGACGGAGGTGATGTTTGCTGCGGCGGCGAGGGCCTGTTCGGCTTCGGTGTCCACCTTGGCGAAGGTGATGTCCGGGTGGCGTTCGGCGGCGGCGCCGTAGGTGGGGGCGAACATGCGGCACGGGCCGCACCATGCTGCCCAGAAGTCTACGAAGACGATGTTGTTGTCCTCCAGGGTCTGGGCGAAGGATTGCTCGGTGATGTCGATGGTTGCCATGGTCTGTCGTGTCCTTTCGGGCGGGTGGGGTTGTTGCCTCGCGGCAGGGCCTAGGTGGTGGGGAGTCCGGCGCGGGTCCACGCGGTCATGCCGCCGGCCATGGTGTCCGCCTTGTAGCCGACGCCGTTGAGGGCTTCAGCGACGGCGGCACTGCGGTTGCCGCTGCGGCAAATGGCGATCACGGGCACGGCCGGGTCCAGTTCGGACAAGCGGGCCTGCAGCTCGCCCATGGGGATGTGCAATGCGCCGGGGATCATCCCTTCGGCGACTTCGAAGTCCTCGCGGACGTCAAGGATCCGGGCGGTGGAGCGGCGCTGGTCGGTTTCGGTGATGGTGATTTCAGCCATGGTGGTTCTCCTTTGAAGTGGTTTCGGCTGGGTTGCCGGGTGGTGTTGCTTGCCTAGCGGACGGGCTCGCCGGCTTGGCGCCATGCGGCCATGCCGCCGCGTACCGAGTAGGCGTCGTACCCCTTGGCGGCCAGGAGGCGTGCTGCTGAGGCGGACCGTACTCCGGAGGCGCAGACGGCGATCACGGGGCGGGTCTTCTGGATCCCGGCGGTGCTGGCCTGCAGCCGGTCCAGGGGGACGTGCTTGGCCTGCGGCGCCCGGCCGGTCCGCCATTCCTGGGCTGACCTGACGTCGATCAGGGTGGCCCCCGAGCCCAGGAGTTCCTTGGCCTGCGCCACGGATACCGTCTTGTAGGGCTTGCTGAAGGCTTTTTTGAGGGAATCGATGAGTCCCATGGTGTTCTCCTCTTGGTGGGTCAGGCGGTGACCGTGCCGGCGGTGACCCATGCCGCGACGGCGAAGATGAGTACCGCGAATGAGATGCGGATGTGCTTGTCATGCAGGCGGCGGGCCAGCCGCGCGGCGACGACGGATCCCAGGATTGCCGGGACCGCGAACGCCAGGGTGGTGGCCCAGTCGACGGTGTAGCCGGCGGCGTGGGCGCTGAAGCCGGCAGCGGAGTTGACCACGATGATTGCCAGTGACGTTCCGACGGCCTGCTTCATGCGCAGGCCCAGGAAGATGGTCAGCGCCGGGGTGATGAGGAAGCCGCCGCCCACGCCGAGCAGCCCGGTGAGGAACCCGACGAGCAGGCCAACGCCTACGGCCTTCGGGGCGCAGGAGCGGAACGCCCGGTGCGGCCCCGTGCTGCAGGACCCTTCGGTTTCACGGGGTTTCATCAGCATCCGGATGCCTGCGGCCACCATGATTCCGGCGAACGCCAGCATCAGGAGGTTCGGGTCCAGCAGCTTGCCCACGGCCGCGCCGGCCCAGGCCGCCGGAATCCCGGCGCCGCCGACCAGGGCGATCACGGGCCAGTTCAGGCCCTCCCGGATCCTGGGGAGCAGGGCCGTGAGCGAGGATACGCCCACCACCAGCAGCGACGTCGGAATCGCCTGGGCGGGGCTCATGCCCACGCCGTACACCAGGGCCGGAACGGCGATGATGGAGCCGCCGCCGCCCACGACGCCCAGGACGATGCCGACGACAAGCCCCAGGCCCAGGGCCGGAATCATGCCGCGGCGTCCTCTTCTGCTGCCGGAACGGGAAGCTGGAGGATGGCGCTTTCGCGGGTGGGCTCCTTGGCGGCCTTGTTCCACGGCATGGCCGAAAGGGCCTTGCCCATGGCGCAGGTGTTGGTTGCGGCCGAGAACGTCAGGCCGGTTCCGATGGCGCCGGCAAGCATGCGGACCTTGGGGGAGACGAACTTGCCGCCCACCAGGCCCAGCATCACCAGGGAGCCGGCGGCCAGGCGGACCTGGCGCTCCAGGTCCCAGCGGTCCTTGCCCTTGACCACGTCGCCGCCCGCGGCGGCGAAGCCCGGAACGCCGCCGGTGAGGACGTAGGCGGTGTCGAGGCCGACGGTGGCCATCCGCTGCCGGGCCTGCTCGGCGCGGACGCCGGACTGGCAGACCAGGACCACGCGTGAACCCAGCCGGGCGGCGAGCTCATCGGTGTGCTCCGAGAGCAGCGGCAGCGGCACGTTGTAGGAGCCGCGGATGTGCATGGACTCGAATTCGGCGGCGGAGCGCACGTCGATGACCACGAGGTCCTGGTGCTCCGTGAACCAGGACCGGAGGGTTTCGGGGGCAAGCGCTTTAACGGCGGTTGCTTTTGAAGGGGAAGTCATTGATGCCTCTCGGAAGGGATGGGCTGGATACCCCACCGAGTATCACAGATACCCCCGGGGGTAGTCAAAACACCCGGAGGGGTATACAGTTGACGGGAGCACCCCATCAATGGAGACCCTTCTTATGGAACTGAACCCAACCGAACTCACGCCCGTGATCAACCGCCTCAAGCGCGCCCAGGGACAGCTCGCCGCCGTCACCCGGATGCTTGAAGAAGGCCGGGACTGCAAGGACGTGGTCACCCAGCTGGCCGCCGTGTCCAAAGCCCTCGACCGCGCCGGCTTCGCCATCATTGCCACCGGGCTGGAGCAGTGCATCACGCAGAAGGACCAGACCATGGACCGGAAGGACCTGGAGAAGCTCTTCCTCTCCCTGGCCTAATCAGCCTGCATTATCAGCGGACCGTCGAATATCCCGAGGAGCACCATGACGTACACCCTGGCCACCACCGTGTCCCTGCCCTGGGCGGAAGCGCTGGAGCGCACCCGCGAGGCCCTTGCGGCACAGGGCTTCGGGATCCTGACGGAAATCAACGTCCGGTCCACCTTCGAAGCCAAGCTGGGCGCCGAGGCCGCGGACGCCGTCGGGGATTACGTCATCCTGGGCGCCTGCAATCCGGCCCTTGCCAGCCGTGCCCTCGCAGCCGAGCCGGAAATGGGTGCGCTGCTGCCCTGCAACGTGGTGGTGCGGCGTAAGGCCGATGCCACCGAGACCACCGTCGAGGCCATTGACCCGCAGACCATGGTCCAGCTCAGTGACGCTGCCGCGGTCAAAGAGGTTGCGGACGACGCCGGCGCGCGCCTTCGGAAGGCCCTCGCCAGCCTGGGGTGAGGCAGGGGAAGTCCGCACCAGACTTCTTGTGGCGACGCGCTTGAACACCTGCGACGCGCATATTCCCTAGCGCTCGGGCTATTCGGGCAGCGCCGGGGAATGTGGGTGTCGAAAGTGAGCGTGGGCAGCGGGAAGCTCTCGGGAGCGGTGGCGGATCTCCAGCTGGACCACATCGCGCGTGAAGGAATACGTGAGCAGCGCCAGCGCCACCGCCGGGAAGGCGGCAGCCCACGGGATACCAGGGACAAGCGCCACCAGCAGCGCCAGCGGTTGGAAGGCCCCGATGGCCTTGCGGGAAACACTGGGCGGCAGCGGCTCACGCAGGTGCGGCCTGAAGAACGCGGCGGCCGTGAACACGTAGTACATGCCCCCGATCGCCAGTGTCCACGGGCCCGCCACCGCCGCGGCCGCGATGGACAGCACAAGCACCAGCGCGGCGTCGGTGGCGGCATCGAAGCGTGCCCCCGCCGGGGATGCTGTCCCGGTCCGCCGCGCCACGGCGCCGTCCAGCCCGTCCAGCAGGAAGGCGACGCCGCCAAGGGCCGGCACCAGGAAACTGCTGCGCCCGGTGAACAGTTCCGGGACGGCCACCACGGCGCAGAGTGCCACCAGGACGGCACGGAGCAGGGTGACGCGGTCTGCCGGAGTTGAAAAGCGCGGGATGCGCCGCAGGACAGAGCCGACGGCGGCCGCGGTCACCAGGGCGCCTGCACACAGGCCGGCCATTTGGAGGACCGGTCCGGAGGCGGACAGGGATGACAGCCACAAGGCCGGGAGCATGTAGGCGGCCAGGGTTGCCACCGCGTCAGGCATCGCGCGCCCGGACATCGCCCATCCGGCTGCGCCCATCTGCCACCTCCCCCGCATGCTGGCAACGGCCCCGGCGATCGTCACGGCCGGCGACGCCCGGCACGGACCCCCGTGCCGTCGTCGGCCCTTCTCCCGCGGCCGCTACGGACCAGGCCCGCCAGGGCCAGCAGCGATCCCGCTCCTTCGGCGACGGCGCTGAGGGTTTTCGAGAAGAACCATACGGGATCGTACATTGCCGGAATCGGACCTATGGCCGGGATGTCCACGTATCTGTAGAGCATGACGGCGGCGAAGGCGCTCAGTGCCACCGCCAGGGCGAGCGCATAGGCGGCGCGGCTGCCGCGGACCAGGACATAGAGGCCGGCCACCAGGGCAACCGCGGCTTCGAGCAGGAACAGGGCGCCCTGGCTGATGGTGCCCGGCTGCGCGGCCTGGTAGCCCGGGGCCAGGAAGAGATGGACGCCGGCATCGATGAACAGCGCCAGAGCGGTCAATAAACGTAGAGCCACGTCTATGTATACGCCCGAAGTTCCCTCCCGGTTCACCCCGGACCCTTATATCTGCGGGTTTTATGGGGAATATTTAGGGGCATCCGTGGTTTTGCGCCTGTAGCGGGCAGCGAAGCCTGCGGCCCTACGAGTAAGGAGAATGACAATGACCCTTCCCCAGGAACTCACGCCGGGAACATGGCTCCTGGACATGTCCCACAGCGAGATCGGCTTCAGCGTCCGACATGCCGGAATCAGCAAGGTCCGTGGCCGCTTTACCCAGGCCAGCGCCGAAGCCAGGGTGGGGCGGTCCCTGGAGGAGTCCTCGGTGCATGCCACGGTGTCCACGGCAAGTTTTGACTCCGGTGACGCCAACCGGGACGCGCACGTGAAGGGCGCGGACTTCTTCGACGTCGAAAAGTATCCCGAAATGACGTTCCGCGGCACCCACATCGAAGGGGACGGGGAGGAATACACCCTGACGGGGGACCTGACCATCAAGGGCGTGACCCGGCCGGTGGAGCTTGAGGTTGAGTTCACCGGCGTCGCCGTGGATCCCTTTGGCGCCACGCGGGCAGGATTCTCCGCGGAAGCCGAAATCAGCCGCAAGGAGTTCGGGCTCACCTGGAACGCCGCGCTGGAAGCCGGCGGCGTGCTGGTCAGCGACAAGGTCAAGATCAACCTCGAGGCGGCTCTGGTCAAGCAGGGCTGACAGGCCGGACCGCGGCAAGGCAACGTCAGGCAACCGCCGTGGACCTCCGCCTGGTCCCCCGTGTGCTGTTCCTCCGGGCTGCGTGGCGGAAACGGGACCGCTGGGACGCCGCCCGGATCGCCGCACACCAGGACCATGCCCTGACGGAACTGCGCCGGGCGGCCTACGCCGGCTCGGAGTTCTACCGCCGCCACCATGCCGGCCTGCACGACGCTCCGCTGGTCCGGCTGCCGCCGGTGACCAAAGCAGACCTGATGGAGCACTTTGACGAGGCCATCACCACCCCGGACCTGACGCTGGCGGAAGTGGAAGGCCATCTGCGGTCGCTCGTCGAGAGCGGTGGAGACCCCGGGCTGCCATGGAAGGGCCGCTGGTGGGCGGCGGCGACAGCCGGGACCACCGGCCGGCGCGGAACGTTCGTCTGGAACCGCGCGGAGTGGGCTACCGTCCTGGCATCGTACGCCCGCGCGAACGACTGGGCAGGGTTTACCCTGGGGCTGACCCGGCCGCTGAAGGTGGCCCTGGTCAGCTCGCGGGTCCCCACCCACCAGTCAGCCGTCGTCGGCGCATCGGTGCGCTCCGGAGTGGTCCCCACCCTTCGCCTGGACGTCACCGCACCCATGGAGGAGAACGTCGCCGCCCTCAACCGGTTCCAGCCCCGGGTCCTCGTCGGTTACGCCTCAGCACTCAAACCCCTGGCCGCGGAACAGCTGGCAGGGCGGCTGCACATCGCGCCGCAGGGGGTGATGTCAGCGTCCGAGGTGCTCAGCGCCCAGGCCGCAGCGGAACTGGAATCCGCGTGGGGCAGCGCCCCTTTTGACGTCTACGCCGCCACCGAAACGGCGGGGATCGCATCCCCCTGCACCTACCGGAACCGCCACGTTTACGAGGACCTCCTCATCATCGAACCCGTGGACCAGGCCGGCAACCCCGTCCCGGCGGGGACAACCGGGTCCAAGCTCCTGGTCACCGTCCTGTTCTCCCGGACCGTGCCGCTGATCAGGTACGAGATGTCGGACACCGTAAGGCTCGGCGGCAGGGGCTGCCCCTGCGGACGCAGTTTCACCGTCATGGAGGATATCGAGGGGCGCATCGAGGACGTCCTGCAGCTGCCGGGCAGGACCGGCACCGTCAGCGTGCACCCGAATGTCTTCCACCAGGTCCTGGACCAGGCGGCCGTCGCAGGCTGGCAGGTTATCCAGGAACCGTCCGGCCTGCGGGTGCTGCTGGCCGGACTCGCACCAGGGCAATCCGAGGAAGGGGTCCGGGCTGCGGTGACCGCCGCCCTTATGGCTGCCGGCGCGGCGCACATGCCCGTGGACATCCGGCTGGTGGATCGGCTTGAACGGACTGCGCTGGGGAAAGCACCATTCGTGCGCGCCTGGAAAAACCGGCCCTAAGGTGCCCCCGGACGGAGGCAACCGGCCCGTTGACGCCCGGCCTACACCGGTTCCGGCCGCACCTTCACGTTGCCCAGCGAGCGGATCAGAGCGACGGCGGTGATGGACCCGGCCGCCATGATCGAGGCCAGCACCACCACCTGGAACCGGCCGGCCTCCAGGGGTGAGGCGCCGCCGAAGATCGCGCCCACGAACGCGCCGGGAAGGGTGACCAGCCCGGTGGTCTTGGTTTGGTCCGTGGACGGGATCAGGGCCGAGTGTACTGCCTGCCGCGCCTGGAGCAGGGTGGCCTGCCGGGGCGTCGCCCCCAGCGCCAGCCAGCCCTCCACCTGGTCCCACTGCTCCAGGACGGCCTCGAAGAAACGGCGTCCGGCCAGGGTGGCGATGGTCATCGAGTTGCCGATCACGATCCCGCCCACGGCCAGCAGGTACCGCGGCGCGAATTCGATGGCGCCCGTTCCAAACACGACGGCCACCGTTACCAGGATGCCGGCAGCCATGGTCACCGCCACCAGGGCGAAGCGGCGCCAGGACCAGGTGAGCCTTCGTGTTGCCGTCACGGACGCTACGGTGAACATGACCAGCAGGGCCACCCCCACCCACAGCGGGTTGCTGATGACGCCGCCCAGCACCAGGCTGATGGCAGCGAGCTGGGCTGCCCCGCGGAGGATGGCCAGGGCAGGGGAGAGGTACGACGGCGTCCGCGCGCCCCAGAGGATTCCCACCGTGAGTGCCGCCAGGATGGCAAGGGCCACCAGGGTGGGCAGCAGGGCGGAAAGGGCGGGCATGTCGCCAGCTTACTGAGCTACCGCGGCTGCCCCTGCCACGCCCGCTCACACCCGGCAGGTTTTGCTCGAGCGCCCGCCCACGGTCTGACCCGCGGAGGCAGCGGGTTGGTCAGTATGGCCGGAGGGGATAAGACTGTGGGTATGGCACGGGGAACGCTTCGGATCTTCCTGGGTGCGGCAGCGGGGGCCGGCACCACGTACTCCATGCTGCGCGAGGCGCACCAGATCCTGGCCGGCGGCAGGGACGTCGTGGTCGGCATCGCCGCCGCACACGGGAGGCCTGACACCGGGCAGCTCCTTGACGGGCTCGACGTCGTGGCGCCGCGCCTTCTGCCCGACGGCAACGGGGCGGAGGTACCCGAGCTTGACCTGGACGCTGTGCTGGCAAGGAAACCGGAGGTGGCCGTCGTCGACGAGTATGCGCACGTCAATGCTCCGGGCAGCAGGAATACCCGCCGCTGGCAGGACATCGAGGAGCTTCTGGCGGCGGGGACGGACGTGCTGACCACTCTTGCCGTCCAGCATGTGGCATCGCTGAAAGACGTCGTCGCCGCAATCACCGACGAACCAGACGGGGAACCGGTCCCGGACGCCGTGGTGCGGCGGGCAGACCACATCGAGCTGGTGGACATATCGCCCGAACTCCTGCGCCAGAGGGTTGCAGACGGGAAGGTTGTGCCCAGGGACAGGATCGACGCTGCCCTGGCCAACGAATTCCGGCTGGGCAATCTCATTGCCCTGCGTGAAATCGCCTTGATCTGGCTGGCGGACCGGGTGGACGAGGGGCTGGCGGGCTACCGGAAAAGCCAGGGGATCACCGCCACCTGGCCGGCACGCGAGCGGGTTGTCGTCGGACTCAGTGGAGGCCCCGAAGGGGAGCTGCTCATCAGGAGGGCGGCCCGGATCCTGTCCCGGGTCAACGGCGGGGACCTGCTGGCGGTTCACGTCCGGCGCGCCGAAAGCACGGCCGCGACGCGAGGGCAGCTGCTGGACGCGCAGCGGCGCCTCGTCGCCGACCTCGGCGGCACCTGCCATACGGTGTCCGGTGAGGACGCAGCGGGGTCCCTCCTGGAATTCGCCCGCAGCGTCAACGCCACCCAGATCGTCATCGGCGCCTCACCGGGGACGCTCCGGAGCAGGATCCTCGGTATCGGTGCAGGCGCCAAAGTGGTCCGGGGCTCGGGCGATATCGACGTGCACATCGTCTCACTTCCCCAGGGCGGCCCTGGACTGCCGGGGCCATCTCCCGCGGCGCTCAGCGGCAGGCGCACGCTGATCGGCTTCGTCCTGGCTGTGGTCCTCCCGGTCCTGGTAACGGCGGCGCTGTCCCGCAATCCGGAGCTCAACCTCGCCACCCACGCACTGGTCCATCTGACCGGGGTGATGGCCGTGGCGTTCATCGGCGGCCTGTGGCCTGCGGTGCTCGCCGCCGTCCTGGACTCGCTGCTGCTGAACTACTTCCAGACGGACCCGGTGGGAACGCTCAATATCAGCGACCCGCAAAACGTCTTCGCGCTGCTGGTCTTCCTCAGTGCCGCGGTGGCCGTGTCACTGGTGGTGGGACTGTCTGCAAGGCGCGCCCGGGAAGCCGCACGGGCCCGCGCGGAAGCCGCCACCCTCGCGGACCTCGCCCACGATGCCCTCCTGGCCGATGACACCGTTGCAGCGTTCATGGGCAAGGTCCGGGAAACCTTCCAGGTCCGTTCGGCCGGGCTCTTCACCACATCCGGGGACAAGGACGCAGCATGGGAGCTCCAGGCGTTCTCCGGGGAGGCGCCTCCTCCCTCCCCGGACACGGCAGGGTTGACGGACAGCGTGGAACTCGCCGACGAGCGGACCGCCCTGGTCCTCTCCGGACGCACCCTCACCGCCGGGGACCGGCTCCTCCTGTCCGCCCACGGCGCCCACCTCCTGTTGCTGCGCCAGCGCCATGCCCTTCAGCGGACGCTGCAGAGCACCGCGAAGATGGCCGAGGGCAACAACGTCCGCACGGCCATCCTGCGGGCGGTCAGCCATGACCTGCGCACGCCGCTGGCGGGGATAAAACTGGCCGTAACGGCCCTGCGGCGCCAGAGCCGCAGGCTTCCCGATGAGGTGCAGGCCGAGATGCTCGAGACCGTCGAGTCCTACACCGAGCGCCTGGACGCCCTGATCGCCAACCTCCTGGACATGTCCCGGATCTCCAGCGGTTCGGCTGCGCCACTGACAGCGCCCGTCACGTGGCGTGATGCAATCGAGGACGCGCTGCGCGGCCTCCCGGCGGACCGGATCCGGGTGGAGCTTCCCCCGGACATCCCTGCGATCTATGCCGACCTGGGGATGTTGGAGCGGGTCATCGCCAACATCGTGGAAAACGCGCTTAAATACGCGCCGGCGTCCGACGTGGCCATCGTCGGCGTTTCGACGGGAACCAGGGGAGTGGTCGACGGCGGCGCCCCCTTTGGCGAGTTGTACATCGTCGATCACGGGCAGGGCGTGCCCGCTGCCGCCGTCGAGGGGATCTTCCAGCCCTTCCAGCGCCTCGACGACGCCCCCGCGGGACTCGGGATGGGGCTTGGCCTCGCCGTCGCGAAAGGCTTCACCGAGGCCATGGGCGGTCACCTGCTGGCCGAGCCGACCCCGGGCGGGGGACTGACCATGGTCATCCGCCTGCCCCAGGTTGCCGCACCGGACGTTTCCACCCCTCGCCGGAAAGCAGGCACCAGCACCTCATGAGGACAGTATTGATCGTTGACGACGAGCCGCAGTTCCTGCGTGCCCTCCAGGTCAACCTGGAGGCTGAGGGCTACCGGGTGCTGACCGCCCTGGACGGGGTGGCCGCCCTGAAGCACGCGGAAGGCGGCCATCCGGATGCCATGGTGCTGGACCTCGGACTGCCGGACATCAACGGCGTGGACGTGATCACCAGGATCCGCCGCACCAGCAGCATGCCCATCATCGTGCTTTCCGCCCGGCACGGGTCCGTGGACAAGGTCCGGGCCCTGGACGCCGGGGCGGACGACTACGTCACCAAGCCGTTTGGCCTGGACGAACTCCTGGCCCGGCTGCGCGTTGCCGGCCGCCGGAGCGGCACGCTGGACGTGGCGGACGGCGGGGCCGCCATCGATGTGGGTGATTTCCAGGTGGACTTTGCCAACCGGAAGGTGACCCGGGCGGGGGACCCGGTCCGGCTCACCCCCCGCGAGTGGGCCATCCTGGAAATGCTGGTGCGGAATCCCGGCCGGCTGATAACGCAACAGCAGATGCTCGCCAGGGTCTGGGGTCCCGGCTATGACAACGAGACCCACTACCTGCGCGTCTACATGGGCCAACTGCGGCGCAAACTGGAGGCGGATCCCGCCCGCCCCCGCCACCTGCTTACCGAGGCCGGCATGGGCTACCGCTTCGAGCCGTGACCTGCCGCCGGACCGCTCCGGCCGCCGTCGAACATCACGCGTAAAGGAAACATCAAGAATTCCCTTTCTGGCGCTTCCGCCAATTTCGCCGGTGCTAGCTTCGCAATGATCGCGGTGCAACGGGCAGCGCGGAAAGGCAGACATGACCACGTTGAGCAGGCCCCCGGCGGATCCTTCCGCCACCCACCCGCACGGAAGGGAGGCGCTGAAGGACTGGCTGCTGTTCGGGCTGCAGGACAGCAAGGGCACCCACCAGGGCCCCGGCGGTGTTCCCACCCAGCACGAAAAAAAGCACTCGTGGTGGCAGGTCATGTGCCTTACCGGCGTGGACTACTTCTCCACCCTGGGCTACCAGCCGGCCATCGCCGCGCTGGCAGCCGGTGTCATCTCCCCGCTGGCCACCCTGGTCCTTGTGGCCGTGACACTGTTGGGCGCCCTGCCGGTCTACCGCCGGGTTGCCGGTGAAAGCCCCCGCGGTGAGGGCTCCATTGCCATGCTGGAGCGGCTGCTGCCCCGCTGGGGAGGAAAGCTCCTGGTGCTGGTCCTGCTCGGGTTCGCCGCCACCGACTTCATGATCACCATGACGCTCTCGGCCGCCGATGCCACCGCGCACCTGATCGGCAATCCTGTTGCCCCCGGTTGGCTCCAAAACCAGAACGTCCCCGTAACGCTTTTCCTGCTGGCCCTGCTGGCTGCCGTGTTCCTGCGCGGGTTCAAGGAAGCGATCGGCGTCGCCGTCTTCCTGGTTGTCCTGTACCTGGGCCTTAATGCGGTGGTGGTGGTTGCCACCCTGGTGCAGGTGGTCTCCCACCCGGTGGCGATGGGCGACTGGTGGACGAATCTGTGGGTGTCCCACGGCAACCCCCTGATGACGGTGGCCATCGCACTGCTGGTGTTCCCCAAACTGGCGCTGGGCCTGTCCGGCTTCGAGACCGGCGTTGCCGTGATGCCGCAGGTCCGCGGAGCGGCGGATGACACGGAGGAGAACCCGGCCGGCCGAATCCGCGGAGCCCGGCGCATGCTCACCACGGCTGCGGCGATCATGAGCGTGTTCCTGCTGACCACCAGCTTCATTACCGTTGTCCTGATTCCGGAACAGGAATTCCAGCCCGGCGGCCAGGCGAACGGGCGCGCCCTGGCCTACCTGGCGCACGAATACCTGGGCGTGGGCTTCGGCAGCGTCTACGACATCAGCACCATCGGCATCCTCTGGTTTGCCGGTGCCTCGGCCATGGCCGGCCTGCTGAACCTGGTTCCCCGGTACCTGCCCCGCTACGGCATGGCCCCGGAGTGGGCCAAGGCTGTCAGGCCCTTGGTGCTTGTGTTCACCCTGGTCGGGTTCCTCATCACCTTCATCTTCAACGCCGACGTCGACGCCCAGGGCGGTGCCTACGCCACCGGCGTCCTGGTGCTGATGACCTCCGCCGCGGTGGCCGTCACGTTGTCGGCGCGCCGGCGCGGGCAACGGAACCTCACCTTCGGCTTCGGTGCCATCTCCGTGGTGTTCGCGTACACCACGGTGGCCAACATCTTCGAGCGGCCCGAAGGCATCCGGATCGCGGCGATCTTCATCTTGGGCATCATCGTCATCTCCCTGCTGTCCAGGGTCCGCCGGTCCTTTGAGCTGCATGCAACCCGGGTGCACCTGGACCAGCAGGCCCTGGAGTTCATGTCCAGCACCCTGGACGGCCCCATCGCGATCATCGCGCACGAGCCGCTGCGGATGTCTGCGGAGGCATACCGGGACAAGCTTGAGTCTGCCATCGAGGTCAGCCACCTCCCGCTGGCAGGCGATGCCCTGTTCCTGGAAGTGATCGTGGATGACTCCTCCGACTTTGAAACGGAACTATATGTCCGTGGCGTGAACCGCCACGGTTACCACATCCTGGAAGTCCACGGGCCGGTTGTTCCCAATACCATCGCCTCGGTACTGCTGCATATCAGGGACGTCACGGGGCTCATGCCGCACATCTACTTCCGCTGGACTGAGGGGAATCCGATCACCAACCTGGTGCGGTTCCTGTTCCTGGGCGAGGGCGAAATCGCGCCGGTGACCAGGGAGGTGCTGCGCGAGGCCGTCCCGGACGTCACCCAGCGCCCGTGGGTCCACGTCGGCTGACCGGGGGATACGTCGTCGTCCCGTCCCTGTGCGCAGGGGCAGCCACGTGCGGCACTGTTGCCGCCACCCGCGCGGCGTCCGCCAGGCTGACCGGGACGTCCGCGCGGAAGGCCGCCTCGGCGTCGTCCTCCCGCACGCCCGCCGCCAGCACCATCACATGCACCATGTCGCCGTAGGAATCGTTGCAGGCCAGGATGTCGCCGGGCACTCTGTGCCCCTGCCCGCCCGTCGAGGGCCACGGCTGGAAAATGACCCACCACCCCTCGCCGTCCTGGTCGGGGAAAAGGTAGCCGCCGGCCGGGTGGAGGGCGCGGCCGTTCAGTGCGCGCCCGCCGTAGCCCTCCACGGCCTCGGCTGCCGCGGCAAACCTGACCCTGCCACGGTCATCGGGCGCCTCATCCCACCGCATCTCCGCTCCTTGCCGTCACGTGCATGTGCTGACCTGCCTCCATCAAAGGACGGTGCACGCGCGGCCGGGGCGGCAGGGCCGTTTTATTGACGGAATATTTACAGCCTGTCCCGCCGGGGAGATGCCTGGGCCACCAGCGCCGTGGTCGGCCACCATAATGGAACCCATGCACAGCCCCGTCACCATCCGCCCCATGTGCCCCGAGGACTGGGACGCCGTCCACGCGATTTACGCCGCCGGCATTGCCACGGGGGAGGCGACGTTCGAGAGCGAGCCGCCCACCTGGGAGGCGTTCGACGGCGGCCGGTTGCCCGGGCACCGGCTCATCGCCGAGGACGCGGGCCGGGTTCTGGGCTGGGCCGCCGTGACGTCCGTTTCGTCCCGGGAGGTCTACCGGGGCGTCGTGGAGCACTCCATTTACGTGGCGCCGGAAACGCACGGCCGGGGCGTGGGCAGGCTGCTCCTCGGTGCACTGATCGATTCCACGGAGGCGGCAGGAATCTGGACCATCCAGTCCAGCATCTTCCCGGAGAACACGGCCAGCCTGGCGCTGCACCGGAAGCTCGGCTTCCGGGTGGTGGGAACCAGGGAACGGATCGCGCGGATCAGCCACGGCCCCAAGGCCGGGCACTGGCAGGACACCCTGCTCCTGGAACGCCGCAGCGCGGTGGCCGGGATGGAGTAAGGCCTACCGCGAAGGCAGCGTCAGGATCTCGGCGCCGTCCTCCGTGATGGCGATGGTGTGCTCGGTGTGGGCCGTCCTGCAGCCGGTGGCGCTCCTTAGCGTCCACCCGTCGTCGTCCGTCACCAGCTGGTCCGTGTCCGCCATGATCCAGGGCTCCAGCGCGAGCAGAAGCCCGGGCCGCAGCTTGAAGCCGCGGCCGGGCCGCCCGGTGTTGGGCACGTGCGGGTCCTGGTGCATGGTGGAACCGATGCCATGGCCGCCGAACTGCGTGTTGACCGGATACCCCGCATCAATGAGGACGCGGCCGATGGCGTACGAGATGTCCCCGATCTTGGCTGCCGGCCCTGCGGCGGCGATCCCGGCTGCCAGGGCGCGTTCGGTCGCCTCGATCATGGCCACGCTCTCCGCCGGCCGTGATTCGCCCACGATGAAGCTGATGGCGGCGTCCGCGGCCATTCCGTTCTTGACGACGGCGAGGTCCAGGGTCAGCAGGTCGCCGTCGGCCAGTGCGTAGTTGTGGGGCAGCCCGTGCAGCACGGCATCGTTGACGCCCGTGCAGATGTAGTGGCCGAAGGGACCCCGGCCGAAGGACGGCGCGTAGTCCACGTAGCAGGATTCCGCCCCCGCGTCGGTGATCATTTCCTTGGTCCACTGGTCGATGTCCAGGAGGTTGGTGCCGACGGTTGCGCGGCTTTTCATCGCCTGCAGGATGTCAGCCACCAGGGCGCCGGTCTCCCGGGCGCGGGCCACCTCAGCCGGGGTGAGGATCTCGATCATGGTGCGCCCTTCGTGTGCGGGGTTAGCTCCAGGTGCCATCCTATTTGCCCGTGCGCAGAAGGGTGCAAGGGGCTCTTTCGTACAGCGGAATGTTGGGGTTGCCAAAGACATAGATGAGTGTAAATATTTACGTGTGTCTATGTCTTTGGAGTTGACCCCGGTCCAGGCGGTGGCGTGCTGCGCGCCGCTGGCCCGGGAGCCTTTGTCCCTGCCGGAAGCTGAAGGGATCGCCCCCTTGCTGAAGGCCCTGGCGGATCCGGTCCGGCTGCGGCTGATGTCCATGGTCGCCTCGCGTGAGGGCGGCGAAGCCTGCGTCTGCGACCTCAACGATGCCTTCGAGCTGTCCCAGCCCACCATCAGCCACCACCTGAAGATCCTGCATGAGGTGGGTCTGCTGGAGCGGGAAAAGCGCGGCGTGTGGGTTTACTACCGGGCCCGCACCGAGGCCCTGCAGAACCTGGCCGCCCTGATCGGCGGGCAGGCCGCATGACCGGTCTGGCCCGGCGTGCCACGGCAGAGTTTCTCGGCACCGCGTTCCTGGTCATGGCAGTGGTCGGCTCGGGCGTGATGGCCTCCAGGCTGTCACCGGACGACGTCGGCCTGCAGCTTTTGCAGAACAGCCTCGCCACGGGTGCCGCGCTGGTGGCGCTGATCATGGCACTGCAGCCGGTGTCGGCGTCGTTCAATCCGGTGGTGACCCTGGTGGAGCGGGCGCTGGGGATGATCGACACCACCACGGCGGCCGGCCTGGTTGCGGGGCAGATCCTGGGCGGCCTGGCCGGCACGGTGGCCGCCAACCTGATGTTCGGGCTGGACGCCGTCAGCTGGTCCACGCACCAGCGCACCGGCGTCCCGCTCTGGATGGGGGAAGTCATTGCCACGGTGGGCCTGCTGCTGGTCATCTTCGGCACCGTCCGGTCGGGCCGTGCTGACCGCGTGGCGTTCGCCGTCGGCGGCTACATCACGGCCGCCTATTGGTTCACCAGCTCCACCAGCTTCGCCAACCCTGCGGTGACCATGGCGCGCACCGTCACGGACACCTTTGCCGGCATCGCGCCGCCGTCGGCCCCTGCCTTCATCCTGGCGCAGCTGCTGGGCGGCGCCGCCGGATTCTTCCTGGTCCGCTTCCTCTACCCCTCCTTTGCTGCTGTTTCCGCCGCCCCGGCGGCCGACCGAAAGGTGCTCTCATGAGCTACAAGGCAAGCTCCGCATCCCTCCCCGTGGCCGTCATCGGCGCCGGGCCCGTCGGCCTGGCCGCGGCCGCGCACCTGCTGGAACGCGGACTGGAACCCATCGTGCTCGAGGCCGGGCCCACGGTGGGTGCCGCCATCCGCGAGTGGGGCCATGTGCGCGTCTTCTCCACGTGGAAGTACAACCTGGATGCCGCCGCCGTGCGCCTGCTGGAACGGGCCGGCTGGGCAGCGCCCCGCCCCACCGCGCTGCCGTACGGCTCCCAGATCGTCTCCGACTACCTGGAACCGCTGGCCGCCACACCGGAACTCAAGGACCGGATCCGGACCGGGACGAAGGTAGTTGCTGTCAGCCGGCAGGGCATGGACAAGGGCCGCAGCCACGGCCGCGACAACGCCCCGTTCCTCCTGCGCATCCAGGACGGCAGCGGGGAAACGTCGGAGCTCCTGGCCCGCGCCGTGATTGACACCTCCGGAACCTGGACCACGCCGGCGCCCCTGGGAGCTTCCGGCCTGCCCGCCCCGGGTGAGGCGGAAGCCCGGGCCGCCGGGCTGGTCACCGGGCCCCTGCCGGACGTGACCGGCGGCGGATTCGCCGGCCGCCGCACCCTTGTCATCGGCTCCGGACACTCCGCCGCCAACATGGTCCTGGACCTGGCCCGCGTGGCCCGCGCCAACCCGGGAACGGAAGTCCTCTGGGCCATCCGGGCCGCCACGCCTGCCCGTGCCTACGGCGGCGGGGACGCCGACCAGCTGCCCGCCCGCGGCCAGCTGGGCGCCCGGCTGCACACCGCCGTCGACACCGGTGCCGTCCAGCTCCTCACAAACTTCCACACCGGCCGCCTCGAAACCCGTGACGGCAAGGTCACTGTGCACGCAACGGATGGCCGCAGCCTCACCGTGGACAGGGTCATCCCGGCCACAGGGTTCCGGCCGGACCTGTCCATCCTGTCGGAGCTGCGGCTGGACCTGGACCCGGCCGTCGATGCCCCCAAGGCCCTGGGCCCGCTGATCGATCCCGACTTCCACAGCTGCGGCACGGTTCCGGCCCATGGCGCCAGGATCCTGGAGCAGCCGGAAAAGGACTTCTACCTGGCCGGCATGAAGTCCTACGGCCGCGCGCCCACCTTCCTCATGGCCACGGGCTACGAACAGGTCCGCTCCATCGCTGCAGCCCTGGCTGGCGATACCGAAGCCGCGGACGCCGTGGAACTTGAGCTGCCGGAGACCGGGGTGTGCTCCACCAGCCTCCCTGAGGCCGGTGACGCCGGCGACACGGCCGGGGACTCCTGCTGCGGAACGCCCGCGCCGGTGCCCGTGACCATCGGCTTCGCCACGGGCCTGCAGCACGGACGCACCGCCGAACCTGCCAGCCTATGATGTGACCACCGGCTGATGCCTAAGGACGGGAGCCCCCGATGACGAAACCGGACAGTGATCCAGTGAAGGCGGACCTGCTGTGGATCGCGGCCGATTTCCGGAACATCGTCCTGGGCGCCAGCGATGACGAGCTGGACCTCCCGTCCATCGGAACGCGGTGGACCAACCGGCAGCTGCTCTTCCACATGGTCCTCGGCCAGAACATCACGCTTGCGGGCATACCGCTTTTGGGACTGTTCTCGCACCTGCCGCCCGCGGCCTCCCGGACCTGGAGCCGCCTCCTGGATTCCTGTGCCCGCCCGTACAACTGGGTGAACTGGGCCGGGAGCGCGGCCGGGGGCCGGGTCCTGAAGCCAGCCGGCATGCTCCGGATGATGGACCGGACTACGGCGGTGATCGTGAACTGGTACGGCCATGCTAACCAGGATGCGCTGGGCCGCGGCATGACGATGCCCACCGCGTGGGACCCCTACTTCCTGCCGTGGATGAGCCGCCGGGACGTCCTGGAGTGGGCGCCCAAGCACTACCGTCACCACCGCGCGCAGCTCAGCCTGACCACGCTGCCGTCCCTGCCCCCAGGCAGGTAGCGCGAATTCGCTCTCGCAGCTGGCCTGCGCCGTGTCATGGGTATTGACTACCTGATTTTGCTGGCCTGATTTTGCTGCGACGCGCCTCTTCATTTCCGACGCGCACATTCCCATTCGCGGCCCTGATTTGGGCTGCGCGGGGGAATATGAGCCGCGAAGATGAAGTTGCGCGTCGCTAAAGCCAGCCCGGCCGGTGGCTGACCGGCTCAGTCCGTGATGTCGGTGCTGGTGCTCAGGTCCTGCCACTGCTCCAGCTCGGCGCGCTGTGCCTCGGCCACCTTGCCGAACGCGCCGAAGGCGTCGGTGCCCAGGACCAGGAGGCCCGGCGGGTTGGCGGATTCCACGACGGCGATGATCGCCCGGGCGGCCTTGTCAGGGTCGCCGGGCTGGTTGCCGTGGGCGGTGTCGTGTTCCTTGCGGCGCTTGCCGGCCGTGTCCGCGTAGTCGTCGATCGCCGTCGCGGACTGGGTCAGTGAGCGGCCGGCAAAGTCCGTCCGGAAGCCGCCGGGTTCGATGGCGGTGACGTTGATGCCCAACGGTTTCAGCTCGTTGCGCAGGGACCCGGACATGCCCTCCAGCGCCGCCTTGGTGGCCGCGTAGTAGCCCGAGCCGGCGGGGGTGATCCGGGCGCCGATGGAGGAGATGTTCAGGATGGACCCGGCCTTGTTGGCGCGCATGCCCGGGAGGACTGCCTTGATCATGTCCACGGCCCCGAAGAAGTTGGTGTCGAACAGGCGGCGGATGTCGCCGTCGTCCGCTTCCTCCACGGCGGCCCGGTAACCGTAGCCGGCGTTGTTGACCAGCACGTCGATGCTGCCGAACTTTTCCTCCGCTGCCTTGACCACCGTGCTGATCTGCGCCTTGTCCGTGACGTCCAGGGGGAGTGCCAGCGCGGTGTCGGGGAAGCCGGCGGTGACCTCCTGCAGCGTTTCCACCTTGCGGGCGGTGACGACGGCGTTGTGCCCGGACGCGAGCACGGCTTCCGCCAGTGCCCGGCCGAGTCCGGTGGAGCAGCCTGTGATGAGCCATGTTGCCATGGGTTTTCCTTTCATAGGGTTTGAAAACAGGTGGGGGTTACCAGGTGGAGGCGACGGTATGGGTGATGACCCAGCCGTTGCCGCGCGGCTCGAACCAGGAGCGCAACCTCAGGCGCCAGTTGCCCCTTGACCCCCAAATCGTGGCATCGGTGAGGGTGCGGGCATTGAGTTGGGGAGCCTTGCCTTCGGCACCGAAGCGGGCCTCGACGGTTTCCATCCGGTGGTACTGCATCTCGCCCGATTGGATGGCAGCCAGCCACTCGGCCCTGGGCTGCACGTACCCGGTCATGTGCGTCAGTGTGTAGTCCTCGGCGAGGATGCCGTCCAGCTGTGCCACGTCGCGCGACACCATCGCTTCACACAGGACGTCGTGAAGCTCCCGCACCTCCGCTGCGGTGACGTCGTTGCTCATGCGTGGTGCCGCCGTCGTGCCTGTGCCGTCAGTTCATGGGCGCCGTAGCTGTTGTCGTCAGGGTTGACGGTGACGCCGGGCGCCACCAGCTGGTCGATGCGGTCCAGCACCTCGGGCGCCAGCTTGGTGTCCGCCGCGGGGAGGTAGGACTCCAGCTGCTCCATGGTGCGCGGACCCACGATGGCGGAGGTAACGCCGGGGTGGTTGATCACGAACGCGATGGCCAGCTCGATCATGGTGACGCCGGCCCATTCGGCCACCTGGGCGAGCTCCTCCACGATGTCCAGCTTGCGCTGGTTGGCGGGCTGGGTCATGTCGAACCGGGCGCTGGGGCGGGCACTGGAAGTAGGCCTGGATGCCGAGTCCTTCCGCCACCGGCCGGAAAGCCAGCCGCCGGCCAGCGGGCTGTAGGTCAGTGTCCCCATGCCGTGCCGCTGCACGGTGGGCAGCACATCCTCCTCGATGCCGCGGGTCAGGATGGAGTACGGCGGCTGCTCGGTGACGAACCGCTCCAGGTTCCGCTCGCGGGACGCCCACTGCGCCTCCACGATCTGGGAGCCGGAGTAGGACGAGGAGCCGATGTAGCGCACCTTGCCCTGGCGGACCAGATCGGTGAGGGCGCCCAGGGTTTCCTCCACGTCGGTGTCCGGGCTGGGCCGGTGTACCTGGTACAGGTCGATGTAGTCGGTGTTCAGCCGGCGCAGCGAGTCCTCTACCGCGCGCATGATCCAGCGGCGGGAGCCGCCCCGGCGGTTGGGGCGGTCCTCATCCATGGGCATGAAGAACTTGGTGGCCAGGAATACGTCATCGCGCTTTCCTGCGAGCGCCTCCCCGACAATCTCCTCGGAGGCCCCGGCGGAATAGACGTCCGCGGTGTCGACGAAGTTGATGCCCGCGTCCAGGGCGTGGTGGATGATGCGGGTGGCGTCGGCGCGGTCGTTGTTGCCCCACGGGCCGAACATCATGGCACCGAGGCAGAGGGGGCTGACCTGCACACCGGTGCGGCCAAGCGGGCGGTATTCCATGCTGGTTCCTTCTCTTCTTGGGCTTCTAGGCTTCGGGGATGACCATGGCGAACCGCTCGGGGCGGGCCACGTCCGGGTCGGGACCGCTGCGGACGCCGGTGTCCAGGGCGTCGATGGCGGCGAGCTCGGCCGCGGAAAGCTCGAAGCCGAACACGTCGAAGTTCTCCGCGATGCGGGCCGGGTTGGTGGACTTGGGGATGGCGGAGCGGCCCTGCTGCAGGTGCCAGCGGAGCATCACCTGGGCGGGGGTCTTGCCGTGGGCCTGCGCGACGGCGGCGATCGCCGGGTCCCGCATGACGTTCTTCCGGTTCTCGCCCCAGCCCGGGTAGAACGTGATGCCGCCGATCGGCGACCACGCCTGGGTGAGGATGCCGTGCTCGGCGTCCGCCGCCTGGACGTTCCGCTGGGCGAAGTAGGGGTGCAGTTCGATCTGGTTGACGGCCGGGACCACGTCGGTTTCCTCGAGCAGCTGCGCCAGGTGGTGAGGCATGAAGTTGCTGACGCCGATGGCCCGCACCCGCCCGTCCTTGAGCAGGGTCTCCAGCGCCTTGTACGCGGCGATGGTCTTCTCGAACCGGTCCGGGGCGGGCTGCTCCACGCCCAGCTTGCCGGCGGCCTTGTCCCAGGCGTGCAGGGCCCGGTCGTAGCCGTAGTCGCTCACCCAGACCTTGGTCTCGATGAATACGTCGGCCCGGTCCAGGCCGGAGCGGCGGATGCCCTCGCCAACCTCCCGCTCGTTGCCGTAGGCGGCGGCGGTGTCGATGTGCCGGTAGCCCACCTCCAGCGCGGTCTGGACCGCCGACGTCGTCTCTTCCGGGGGACTCTGGAAGACGCCCAGGCCGAGCGCCGGCATTGTGATTTTGTTGTTGAGCGTGAGTTCCATAACCATGCCTTTCACGGTATTGGGGTGGACGGGTTTGTGGGAGGGGCTGGCAGTCCCTCCCTTGGGATATTGGCCCGGCGTAGCGTGGGTGCCATGACGAACAGCGACGACGTGCGGAAGTTCTTGACCTCCCGCCGCGCCAGGATCACACCGGACGACGCCGGGCTGCCCGCGTACGGCGGCAACCGGCGGGTTAAGGGCCTGCGCCGGGAGGA
Source organism: Arthrobacter sp. Soil761 (assembly GCF_001428325.1). Classification (NCBI taxonomy): domain Bacteria; kingdom Bacillati; phylum Actinomycetota; class Actinomycetes; order Micrococcales; family Micrococcaceae; genus Arthrobacter; species Arthrobacter sp. Soil761. The sequence goes on from NZ_LMSF01000029.1 coordinate 249,292, forward strand.
GGTGGCCATGCTCGCCGGAATGAGCATCGATTACTACATCCGGCTGGAGCGGGGAAATCTGTCCGGAGCGTCGGACAGTGTCCTGGAGTCCCTGGCCCGCGCCCTGCAGTTGGACGACGCCGAGACCGCCCACCTTTTCGACCTGGCCCGCGCGTCCACGGCTGCTCCGCGGGCGCGGCGCAAGCGGAGCCCGCAGACGGTGCGGCCCAGCGTGCAGCGGGTGATCGATGCGATTACGGCGGCGCCGGCCTGGGTCCGCAACGACCGTGGCGATGTGCTGGCGTCCAATGAGCTGGGCCGGGCCCTGTACCTGGAGATGATGACCGACGGCGGCACCCCACCCAACAGCGCACGGTTCACCTTCCTGAGCCCGAAGGCGCGGGAGTTCTTCGCCGACTGGGAGCGCGCCGCTGACGACATCGTGGCCGTGCTGCGGTCCACGGCCGGGAAGAACCCGTACGACAAGGACCTGTCCGACCTGATCGGGGAGCTCTCAACGCGCAGCGAGGAGTTCCGCGTCCGCTGGGCCCGGCACGACGTGAAGTACCACCGCACCGGCCGCAAACGACTCCACCACTCGATTGTGGGGGATCTGGACCTGGCCTACGAGGCGATGGAGCTCCCCGCGGATCCCGGGCTGCGGATCAACATCTACACCGCCGAGCCAGGCAGCCCGTCCGAGGACGCGCTGAAGGTCCTCGCCAGCTGGGCGGCTACGCAGGCGGCGGCTGGGGTTCCGGCCCAGGAGAAGGCCACCTGAGCCAGCCTGCGCTGCGCAAACCCGTTCTCGACGCGCATACTCATATGCGCTCCCCATATCCGTCCTCGACGCGCATATTCGTAAGCGCACCCCATATTTGGGCCGCGCCAGGGAATGTGCGCGTCGTCAGCGGCTTTGCGCGTCAGGACTGCGCGTTGATGAACCCAATGATGATCGCCGTCCACCAGCAGAGCTGCGAGACCACCAGGCATGACATCAGGTGGACGCGCTGGCCAGTGGATAAATCCTTGAACGCAGTCCTGGCAGGGAGCCGCGCCAGCCGCCGCATCAGGGGGATCAGCATGATTCCGTTCAGGCTGAGCACCAGGACCGCCGCGAGCTTGACCTCTGTCATCGGGCTGTCCAGGTGCGGGCTCAGGAACACCCCGGTGGCAAGCATGCCGGCCAGGCCACCCCAGATTAACGGTGTTGCTGCCCCATCGAGTCGAATGATTTCACCGAGTGTCCGCCGGCCGATCAGCCACAGGAATCCATGCCAGTCGACCAGGATGATGGCGCCGAAAGCCACAACGAGGAAAAGGTCATGCACCACCAGATCGACGTCGTGGACAAAGCCGTCAACGCTGACCGCGGCTGACAGCAACACGGACAATAGCCACGCCGCGATGGCAACACCGGACAGGGCAGCAACAAGGCGCCGCGTGGACCGCTCGGATTCACGGTGCAGCCTGATGGTGCGTCTGCTGACGGGGACATAACTCATGACATACCTCTGCGAGACCTGTCAGCGATGGCCGTCCCAGCCGGGCCCGGGCGTAGCTCCAACATAGCCCCGTCGCGTGGCCGTCAACAAGGAAAATTCACCCGCTGATGCACCGTCCGCTCCTGGCCCCGCTTCGGTGCACGGCTGCCGTTTTCGACGCGCATATTTGTCGCCGCCACGCATACTCCCTTGCGACGCGCGTATACGGGGCGCGGGAAGGGATATGCGCGTCAGAGGCGGTTTTGCGCGTCGATAACGGCAGAGCGCGTCCGACGGCGGCCCACACCTGCCGCCGCCAGCTTCCGTTCCAGCGTCCCGGGCACCTTGAGGTCGGCCCAGTCCCAGCGCACCACGTTGCAGCCCAGGGCGCGGATCCGGTTTTCGCGCTGCTTTTCAGCCACAACAGCCTGGGATGCGGTCAGGCCCTTGAGGAACTCGGACTTGAGGTACTTTTCCTCGCCGTCGAATTCGCCAACAACCCTGGACTCCTTCCAGTGGAAATCCGAATAACCAACCAGCCCGTCCGCGTCGGAAAACCGCTGTTGGAGGACCGGGGGTTCGAAGCGGGCCGCATGGATCAGCGCCCGGCTCCAGGACTCCCCGGCCGAGCCTGAAGCGGGATCGGCAAACTCGATGGCCGCCCGGATTCTCCGCGTGGCAGCGGCGGAGTAAACCGATCCCATCCCGCTCTCCAGCTCAGCCTTGGTGATGGCAGGCAGCTGCCGGCGCGGATCCGGCCGGAGCACATGGTCCAGCGGCACAACGGCCTCGGCGAAGGGGCTGAAGGCCGCCAGGTCCAGGACGGTCCGGATGCGGTCGGTGACCAGGAGGCCCTCCAACCGGATAACCTTCAAATCCGCCCGCGCCGCAAAGTGCCGGCTGACTCCGGCGCGGGACCGGCCGCCGTCGTTCTTCAATGTGAGTGCCTGGACCGGGTGATGAAAGCCGATGGTGGGGATTTCCCACACGCTTGCCGCGGAATGGCGGGCGAAAACTGTGGGCTTCTCGAATGCTTCCGCGGCCGCCTGGATGCGGACCCGGTACTGTTCCCACGGCTTCATGGCCCGCCACGCTGGGCCGTCGATGTAGATGCCGTGCCGCACCCGGACCATAGCGCCGGACCGCACGCGTTTGGCGAGATCGTTGGCACTCAACCCGTGCAGGTTGCGGTCGCGCGACAACAGCAACGGTGGAAGATCGGTCATGCAACCACATTGCCCGGCACACCTTCGCTGCAGGAGTGGAGAGCGCCGCTATGTGGAAAAGCCCCGGCGACGCGGCCGCCCATTTTCGACTCGCATGCTCCCCGGCGCACCCAACATACGGTCTGCGCAGGGGAATCTGCGCGTCGAAAACCGGTCTGCGCCCAACCCGCTACATAGCGGCCGGCTCAACCGAGGCGCGGGAGAGGGACCGCCGCCGCTTGATCCACCGTTCCGCCGCACCCATGGCCCGGGCGGCCCCTGCCCAGTAGAGGACGCCGCAGGCCAAGGACGCCAGCACGGCCAAACCTTTGTCCGCCCGCTCGAAGAGGTCAACGGAATCAAACAGGGGATACACCAGCCAGTGGGTGACGTAGATGTAGAGCGAAGCGCTCGCCAGCAGCGCCATGATCCGGTGGAGTCCCCGGGGCACCCGCAGCGTGGGCAGCCAGAGCAGGATGAGGCATCCTGCCAGGATGGTGGCGCTGCGGTACGGGTTGTCGAAGGAGGCCGGAGCCGCCAGGACGGCGAGAACCGTAACGGCTGAACGTTGCCACAGGGTGCGGGACGCGGCGGCCGCCCAACCCAGCCCGAACAGCCACAGGACCGGCCCCTGCCCCGGGTACCGGCTCTCCACCAGGCCAAAAAGCAGGGGCAGATCCACCAGGACCAGGGCCACCCCAAACGCCCACGGCCAGCGCCGCACCGCCCGGTCAACGGCCGGTACCGCCAGCAACAGGGCCAGGCCCAGCAGGATGTGGACCAGGACCTCCACGAACCAGAACCGCGAGTAGTCGCTCCACCCCGCCGGCCCCACCAGTGAGTTCAACAGGAAAACGTTGTGCAGGGCGTACTTGTCCGTCACGGCGAAGGCCAGCGCGATCACGGCAACGCTCGGCACCACGATCCGCGCGACGCTGCGCAGGTGCCGCCGGAACCGTTCCGTACGCTCCCCCGACAGCTGGAAGCGGGCGAAGTTGTAGCCGGCCACCGCCATGAGCACGTGGGCCGTGCCTTGCCAGTGGAAGAACCCAATATGTGTGGAGACGATCGCGATGATGGCGACGACGCGCAGCACTATCCCGGTCTCCATCGGCGCGAGCAGCCTCCGCCGGGCCCTGCGCACCCAATTGCCGGAAGCAGTGCCGGAAGCAGTGCCGGAAGGCCCGGCAATTCCGGAAGGCCCGGTACTGCCGGGAGGCCCAGCACTGCCGGGAGGTGCGACGGCGGCGGGCACCACGTGCGGCGATGGCGACAGTTCGCAGACCGGCATCAGGTGCCAGCCCCCGGGAAGGTAGCCCAGGGCCCGCTCCAGCCGGACGGACGCCGCCACATAGGACAGTGAATCGCCGCCCAGGGACACGAACGAATCGGTCCCGGCAACCTCGTCCACCTCCAGCACCTCGGCGAAGATGCGCCGCACGTCATCCGAGCCCGCGTCCACAACCCCGGCCGGGCCGCCGTCGTCCGCTTCTCCTCCACAGGCCAGGGCGGCGACGGCGGGATAGTCCGGTTTTCCGTTGCCCAGGCGCGGGATGGCTTCCACCGGGTAAAGGTCGACGGCGGCGCGCGGCAGGCCCAGGCCCTGCGCAAGGGTTTTGGCGAGCAGCGCTACGTCGTGGTCGCCTTCGACGGCGGCCACCACCGCGTCGTCGGAGCCCGCGGCCGCAGCCGTCACCCCCAGGTCCGCCAGCATCCGCTCCACCTGCCCAAGATCCACGCGGAGCCCAACGATCTTCACGAACCTGCTGCGCCGGCCCACAATCTCGTAGAGCCCGTCCGGGCCGCGGCGGGCCAGGTCGCCCGTGCGGAGCTCGGTGACCACCCGGCCCAGGCCGAGGTCCGCCGGCTGTTCGGCGTACCCCAGCATCACGTTGGGGCCGGAGTACACCAGCTCGGACGCGTCCAGGCCGGGCACCGGCTCAAGCCGGAAGGACCCGCCCGGGATGGGCACGCCGATGGCCTCCGGGCGCTCCAGGGCCTGGTCCGGCGGCAGGTAGGCCATGCGGGCGGTGGCCTCGGTCTGCCCGTACATCACGAACAGGTCCCACCCCTGCCGCCGGCCCAGCTCAGCGTAGGCGCGCACGCGGTCCGGGGCCAGCCGTCCGCCGGCCTGGGTGATGTAGCGCAGGCTTGGCACCTCCATGTCCTTGAAGCCCACGCGGTCCAGCAGGTCGAAGGTGTACGGCACTGCCGCGAAGGATGTCACGTGTTCCCTGCGGACCAGGTCCCAGAAGCAGGGGTCCACCACCGAGAGGTCGGTCAGCGCCAGGGATGCGCCCGCCAGGAGGTGGCTGTTCACCACGCTCATGCCGTAGCAGTAGGAGAGGGGCAGGGTGGTGGCCGCGGTATCGCTGGGGCGCAGCTGCAGGTACTCCGCGATCGCGGCGGCGTTGGCCTGGATGCCGTCGGCGGAAAGCCGGACGAGTTTGGGGGAGCCGGTGGACCCGGACGTGCTCAGCAGCAGCGCGAGTTCCGGGTGCAGGTCGTGCCGGGTCTGCTGCCGCCGGACATCCAGGACCGCTTCGCCGTCCGACGCGCTGACAACAACGTCGGGGTCGTAGGCGGCCACCAGTGCGGCCGCGGCTGAGTCCCCCGCGGGCAGGATCAGTAACGGATTGCCGGAGGACAGGGCCGCCAGGTACGACACCAGGGCCGGCAGGGTGTTCCCGGCTTCCAGCGCAATGAGGCGCCGGCCCGGCCCGAACGCCCGGACCATGTCCTCCACCTGCCTGGCCAGTTCCCGGTAGCTCAGCGACCGGCCGTGGGCGCTGACGGCTGGGCAGTCGCCGAAGCGGGCCAGGTCCGCGGCGAACGGAACCCCGGCGAGCTTTGTCTCTGTAGTCACCGGAGAACCATAGAAGGGTAACCTAACCTAACTCAAATGGATTAGGAAAGCTTTTTGTGCCGTAAAGCCGTCGGTTAGTGGTGTTCCACCCAGCAGGCCAGGATCGTCGTCGAAAGCTGGTAGGCCAGGGCGTTGCGGGTGATGCTGTCCGGCCCCAAGGTGGGGGGAAGACCTGACGCGTCTACGTGCAGCACGAAGCTGTCCTTCTGGAAGACGGCGGATCCGTCGGCCGTTTCGTATGCCGGAAAACCAAGATTTGCGAGGCCGTCGATGGGTGTTGCGCCTTTTGCGAGGGCCTGCATTGCGGTGAAGTACTTGAGTGCCGATGCCTTGTCCGCCGTTTCCTGGACAGAAATGACCAGCGATCCCTCGGCCAGATGGTAGGTGCAGGTGAAGGTGCTGTCCGCCCAGCTGTCCACGGTGTGCGGGTTCGAAGCCAGGTCCAGGATGGACCGCAGCCTCTCCTTCGGCTGGTCGCCGCAAACCATCAGGGCAGCAGCGCTCGGCCCGCCCGCCGGCGGACCCGGGGATGCTGACCCCTGGGCGTGGTGGCCGCCGCCGTCGTGGCCCACCGCCGGTGACGTTGCCGGCGGGGCCGCCGTCGAACTGCCTGGAGCTGCGGTGACGGATCCCGCCGCTGTTGCACAGCCGGAAAGCAGCAGGGTGCATAGGGCCACGGAGGCCAGCAGGGACTTGTGCTGTTTCATGGCGCATCCAATTCTGCCGGCCCCTGGGAGTGGGGTGCGCGGCTGTTGTCAGGCTTTGAGCTTGGCGTAGATCACGTAGTTGTCATCGAAGAGCCCCGTTGCGGGGTCGTAGCCGTCGCAGGTGATAAGCCGAAGCTCTGCACCGGCAGTGTTGCCGTAAACCTCGAGGGTGGGGAATTCGTTTTTGGAGTAAAGGGCCCCGTGGTCGACGGTGAAGACGGCAGTGCTGCCATCGGCCCGTGAAACGTTGACCTCGGCACCGGGCCCGAGCTTCCGGAGGTCAGCAAACACACCCTTGTGCCCTCCGAGGGCGTTGACGTGGCCCAGGATCACTGAGGGGCCCCGTTCGCCGGGCGTGGGGGAACCGTTGTACCAGCTGGCCGGTGCGCCATTGCCCACATCCTCCGGCACTTTCAGCGAACCGTTCTCCTCCAGTCCCAGGTGGAGAAGGTCCGTCCGCACCCCGATGGAAGGAATGCTCAGGACAGTAGGAGGCGAGGCATCCAGCACGGCCGGCGGCTGCGGCGCAGCCGGGGCCTCTGGTGGAGAAGAGGCTGCTGGTGGAACAGGGGGCGCCGGTGCCGTTGATGTAACCGCGAGGGAAGCCACTTGTGGTGCGGAGGCGGAAGGGGAAGGCCTGGGGTCTGAAGTAGTGGCGCTCCCGGCGGCACAGCCCGCCAGGGAAAGCGCGAGCAGAACCCCGGCCACCGCAGAGGCCCCGGGACCTCCACGGCGGCCGAAATTCCTTGATGTCACAGAATTGATCCGTTCAGCCTTGGCTATGCTGCCGCGTTCCGGCGGCGGACGGCGTAAGCTCCGCCTGCGAGGGCAACCAGGGCCAGGCCGCCGCCGATGGCGAGGGCGCCGGTGTCGGTGCCAGAGCCGGGTTCAGAGGGGATGCCGGTGTTGGCGCCGCCTGCAGGCATCTTCATTTGGCCGGCCGTAAGCGTTCCGCACAGGGCGGGGGACGTAGCCGCCAGCGGCAGTGATGGAACCAGGTCACTCTTGGCGGCCTGGCCTGCGGCGCTGAGGGTGGCGGGGTCAAGGCCGTGGACCACAACCACTGCCGTTCCGGATTCCAGGGCCGCCTTGGTTTCGGCGTTCAGTTCGAACGTGCGGTCCACCGTATAGGAAGCGCCCTGTCCGGCGACCTTCAGGTCAAGGCCTGCTGCCTTACTGGTATCGCCGCTGGTGGAAAGGGTGGTGACGATGCCACCGTATGAGGGTGCGCCCTCGGTGGTGGAGATGACTTTGTCGCCGTCCTTGTCCGCAGAAGGGTCGGGGCAGACGCCCTTGGCCCCGCCGTGGATGTGCTGGACGTGGGGGTACGGCGCATCCATAAAGGTGGCGGGCAGGCCCGACACCTTGAGGACGACGTGGGCCTGGTTGCCCATGACATCAACTGTGACGGTGCCCGATCCGGCGCTGCCGTTGATCTGCTTCAGCGTTGACTGGTACGAGCCGTCGGCGGCCATTGCAGGTGAACCGGACAGGGCGAGTGCGGCGAGGGCAAGGGTGGGGACTGCCATAAAGCGAAGTGACTTATTCATTCGGAAAATCTCCTCATTCACGTCCGTGTGATGGTGGCGTCCCCAGACAGGAGACACCGGTACTTCGCGGCGGCACCATCAGCGGATGGGTGTGGACGTGGCCTGATTCACTTTTTCCGTGTGGTCAATGCTCTTTTGGTGGAGGCTGTGGCGGTCACTTCACCGTCAGCGTTCCCGTCATTCGGGAATGGAAGCTGCAGACGAACCCGTACTCCCCGGGTGAGTCGGGCGCTTTGAAAATTGCGGCTTCACCGGGATCGACCGCAACGTCAAACCCACCATTGTCCTTTGCCGTCACCGTGTGCGGGGCGCTGTCGGCGTTCGTCACCGTCACCATCGATCCCGGTTTGACCGTAGTGGGGACCTCGAACTTGAAATTCCGTATCGTGATCACCGAAGTGCCGGCTTGCGCCGATCCCTCTGCCGACGATCTGGGGGAACCGGCTGAAGGCGTGGCAGGAGTATTCCCACTCCCGGCAGCGCACCCGGTGATCCCGACCAAGGCGATGGCCATGGTGACGGCCCAGATCCGAGAAGAAGCTTTCATGGCAATCCCTTTCAGGAGGGATGCGTCCGTTGCCCGCCGGATGGCGGGCCTTCAGGAAACTACCCTGTGCGCCCTATTCGTTGCCCCCGGCCTCCAGGATGGGGGGTCAGTTCGCCACCGTAAAGGGCACAACCATCACCCCGGAGTTGGTGGAGCCCAGTTTGTCGTCCCGGCAGGACGTCCGGAGGTGCAGCTTGTGCACGCCGTTGGCCAGGCCGCGGGTGTCGATCGCGAGGGGAGCGGCGCCGAAGGGCTCGGGTCCGAAGGCGCCCGCCGAATCCCAGAGGACCAGCCCCGGGTTGGCCGGAACCGCGTGGAAGTCCGGGTCTACCGAAATGAAGGAGTGGGTTGCCGGCCGCGAGCCGTCCGTGTGGCTGGTCAGCCCCACGAGGGGAGCCCAGATTCCCGACACCGGCCCGTCGGGAAGGGGCAGGCTGCGGACCGAGGACTCGCAGTATCCGGCGTGGGTGTACCAGCCCTTGCCCCGCAGGAAGGGGTCCCTGGTCACATCGGAGGCGGACTTGCCGTTCTGGATGTTGGCCTGCCAGTTGAAGTTGGCCCTCATTTCGTTGCCGTCCGGCTCGGAAACGAACCCACGGAAGCGGACCTCCTGCGTGCCTGAGTGGTTGAAGTCGGAGATGGGTGCGGAGAAGGTAAGCCAGCGCTCGCAGGTGCCGGTGCACGTGAAATCGCCCCCGCCGGAACCGGCCGGGCCCGGGCAGCTGAAGTCCGGTGCCGTGGCCCGCAGGTAGCACTTCTGGACGGTGGTTTCCCGGTCCGAGGTTTTGAACACCATGGCCACGTAGTCGGCGGTGCCAGGGTTGTCGTGAAGGATCACCCGGACGTTCACGGTGAGGTTGCCCGAGCTGATGGTTTCCCGTTCCGGGACGCAGGCCCCCAGGTGGAGGTGGCCGGTATTGGTGACGGCGTTGTTGGCCTGGTCAGCGTCCGGCATCCACCACGACTGCGTATCCACGAACTGCCGGGTCTCCGCGTACACGGTGCCGTCGGCAGGCGGCGCACCCATGCACAGCCCGGCCGCAGCCCTGGCGGTACCGGGACCCAACCCGGTTATGGCAATGAAGGCCAGCGCAACAGCTATTACCAGGACAAGGAACCGTCTCAAGAGCATCCATCCTTCACGGAGAAACTGCGCGCATTGCTGTCGCCGGCATCGGAACGCCGAACCATGGGATGTTTCGTTATTTGGGCCCGGTGGGGCGTGGAAAGTATATGACCGGGCTCAGCGCCAAAACCAGAGTTGACAGGCCATTACGACGGCGGCACGCACCTTTTGCAGGACCTGATGGGGCGTTTGGGGAAAGGGTGCAGGAAGTGATGGGGGATCGCGGGAAAGGGGGCAGGAAGTGATGGGGCGTCGCGAGGGGGAGGGGGACGCTTGACGAGGTCCGGCGCTCCCGCATATCCTGAACGAACGGTCGGTAAATAATTCGGCACGTCCCAGACGGTCTTTGCATAGGAGCAACCATGGCAGCGCAGAACCTGCAGTCAGTGCCCGCTGAGCTAACCCCGGAAGAAGAAGCCGCAGGCGAGGCCCACTTCGACCGGATCATCGCCGAGGACTCGCGCATCGAGCCCCGCGACTGGATGCCCGCGGCCTACCGCAAGACCCTGCTGCGCCAGGTGTCCCAGCACGCGCACTCCGAGATCATCGGCATGCAGCCGGAGGCCAACTGGATCTCCCGCGCCCCCAGCCTGAAGCGCAAGGCCATCCTCATGGCCAAGGTCCAGGACGAGGCCGGCCACGGGCTCTACCTCTACTCCGCCGCCGAAACCCTGGGCCAGTCCCGGGACAAGATGATGGACGACCTCATCGCCGGCAAGGCCCGCTACTCCAGCATCTTCAACTACCCGGCCCTGACCTGGGCGGACATGGGCGCCATCGGCTGGCTGGTGGACGGCGCAGCCATCTGCAACCAGGTTCCGCTGTGCCGCGCCTCCTACGGCCCCTACGGCCGCGCCATGGTGCGCATCTGCAAGGAAGAATCGTTCCACCAGCGCCAGGGCTTCGAGATCCTCCTCGAACTCTCCAACGGCACCCCCGAGCAGAAGCAGATGGCCCAGGACGCCGTGAACCGCTGGTACGCCCCGGCCCTGATGATGTTCGGCCCGCCGGACGACGATTCCCCCAACTCCAAGCAGTCCATGGCCTGGAACATCAAGCGGTTCAGCAATGATGAGCTCCGCAGCCGCTTCGTGGGCATGATGGTGGAGCAGGTCAGGGTCCTGGGCCTCACCCTCCCCGATGACCAGGTCCGCTTCAACGAGGACACCAGGAAGTGGGAGCACGGCCCGCTGGACTGGCACGAGTTCCAGGAAGTCCTGGCCGGCCGCGGTCCCTGCAACGCCCAGCGCCTCGAGCGGCGGAGGGCAGCGCACGACGACGGCGCCTGGGTCCGCGAGGCAGCGGCGGCTTACGCAGCAAAACAGTCAGCAAAGCAGCAGAAGGAATACGCAGCATGAGCCCGCACGGCAACCCGGAAACACCGGCCAGCTCCGCCACCGAGATCAACCGCGAAGCCCCCAAGGCGTCGCCAGCCCCGCAGGAACACCATGACAAGAGCGCGTGGGGCCTCTGGGAGGTCTTTGTCCGGTCCAGCCGCGGCCTGAGCCACGTCCACGCCGGATCCCTGCATGCCCCGGATGCCGCCATGGCCCTGCGGAACGCACGGGACCTCTACACCCGCCGCAACGAGGGCGTGTCCATCTGGGTGGTCCCGGCCGAGGCCATCGCCGCCAGCGATCCCGACTCCAAGGGCTCGTTCTTCGAGTCCCCGCAGGGCAAGGACTACCGGCACGCCACGTACTACACCAAGAGCGAAGGGGTGAAGCACCTGTGAGCAGCGCCCACACCAGCCCCGAAACCACAGGCCACGGCGACATCTCCACCGGCGTGGCCGGCGGCGACTCCAACGCCTCCGCCACCCGCATCACCCCCGGCAACGCCCTGCGCCCGGAGGACATCGCGCTCGAGGTCCGCACCGGCCTGGTGAAGCCCTCGGAGGACATCGCCGAGTACGCCCTCCGCCTGGGCGACGACGCCCTCATCCTGGCACAGCGCCTGGGCCACTGGATCTCCCGCGCCCCGGAGCTGGAGGAGGACATCGCCCTGGGCAACATCGCCCTGGACCAGCTGGGCCACGCCCGCAGCTTCCTCACCTACGCCGGCGCCGCGTTCACCAACGAGGACGGCTCGGCCAAGTCCGAGGATGACCTGGCGTACTTCCGCCGCGAGCATGAGTTCCGCAGCGTCCAGCTGTTCGAGCAGCCCAACGGCGACTTCGCGGCCACCATCGCCCGCCAGTTCGTGGTGAGCTACTACCAGTACGAGCTCTACCGCCGCCTCACCGGATCCACCGACGCAACCCTGGCCGCCATCGCCGCCAAGGCCGTCAAGGAAGTGGACTACCACCGGGACCACAGCGCCCAGTGGGTCCTGCGCCTGGCCGGCGGCACCGAGGAATCCCGCAAGCGGATGATCCACGGCCTGCGCCTCATGTGGCCGTACGTCAACGAACTGTTCCAGGACGATGACCTGACGCAGCGCCTCGCCCAGGCGGGTGCCGCCGTCGCCCCTTCCTCGCTGAGGGAGGACTTTGACCGCCTCACCGCGGAAATCCTCACCGAGGCCGAACTGGAGGTCCCGGACGTGCCCGCAGCCCCGGGCGGCGGCCGGTACGGCAAGCACTCGGAGTACCTGGGCTACATCCTTGCGGAGATGCAGGTGCTGGCCCGCGAGCATCCCGGGGCCAGCTGGTGACAGCCATGTACGTCTCGGACTTCGAAACCCGCACCCGGACCCCGCAGCAGCGGGCCTGGGACATCGCCGCCACCGTGGTGGACCCGGAGATCCCGGTGCTCACCATCGCGGACCTGGGCATCCTCCGCAACGTGGACGTGCAGGGCAAAAGCGTCACCGTGACCATCACGCCCACGTACTCGGGCTGCCCGGCCATGGATGCCATCCGCGACGACGTCTACGCCGCCTTCAAGAAGGAGGGCTACGAGGACGTGCACGTGGACCTGGTCCTGGCCCCGGCGTGGACCACGGACTGGATGACAGAGGCCGGAAAGCAGAAGCTGCAGCAGTACGGCATCGCCCCGCCCACCGGGCACAGCAACGCCGGGGGCCACTCCGGCCCGGTCCGGCTGAGCCTGGCCGTGAAGTGCCCGCAGTGCAACAGCCTCAACACCAAGGAACTCACCCGCTTCGGTTCCACGTCCTGCAAGGCGCTGTATGTGTGCCAGGACTGCAAGGAACCGTTCGACTACTTCAAAGTCCTGTAAGGAAGCCCCATGCCTGTTGTCCGCCAGACCGCCGCCGAAGAGGCTGAGCTGACCGGCCGCCGTCGTCCGTCCTTCCACACCCTCACGGTGAAGGAGGTGCGCCGGCTCACCGACGATGCCATCGAGGTCAGCTTCCATGTACCGGCGGAACTCGCCGGCAAGTTCGACTACCTGCCCGGCCAGTACGTGGCCCTGCGCACCACGCTGCCGGATGAGAACGGCGAGCCCAAGGAAATCCGCCGCAGCTACTCCATCTGCGCCGAGCCGCGCAGCTTCGCGGACGGCACCAGCGAGATCCGCGTGGCCATCAAAAAGGACCTGGGCGGGCTGTTCTCCACCTGGGCCAACGCCGAGCTGAAGGCGGGGGACACCCTGGACGTGATGAGCCCCATGGGCGCGTTCGTGTCCAAGCACGGCCGCGACGGTGTGGCCGTGGAGCAGAACGTCATGAACTCCATGAACCACCCGGAGGACCTGGCGGGGGAGCCGGGGAATTTCGTGGCCATCGCGGCCGGTTCCGGCATTACCCCGGTGATCGCCATCGCCCGGACGCTGCTGGCCGCCAACCCGGACACCCGGTTCGACCTGATCTACGCCAACAAGGCCGCCATGGATGTGATGTTCCTGGAGGAACTGGCGGACCTGAAGGACAAGTACCCGCAGCGGCTGGCCATCCACCACGTGCTCTCCCGCGAGCAGCGGATCGCGCCGCTGCTGTCCGGCCGGATCGACGCGGAGAAGCTGCAGCAGCTGCTGGGCACCGCCCTGCACGCGGATGATGTGGACGAGTGGTTCCTGTGCGGGCCGTTCGAACTGGTGCAGCTGTGCCGGGACACCCTGGCCGAGCGCGGGGTGAAGCCGGAGAACATCCGGTTCGAGCTCTTCACCTCCGGTAAGCCGGACCGCCCGGAAGGGCAGGCCGGCCGTCCCGTGGCGGTGGACGAGTCCAAGGAGACGTACAAGATCACGTTCAAGCTGGACGGCCTGCAGGGCGAGGTGGCCAGCCCCACCCATGCCCGCGAGTCCATCCTCAACGCCGCGCTGCGGGTCCGCCCGGACGTGCCGTTCGCGTGCGCCGGCGGAGTGTGCGGCACCTGCCGGGCCAAGGTGGTCACCGGCAGCGTGACCATGGACGAGAACTATGCGCTGGAGCAGGATGAGCTGGACAGGGGCTACGTCCTGACCTGCCAGAGCCACCCCACCAGCAAGGAAGTCACGGTCGACTTCGACGTCTAAGTTGTTACTCACCAAAGGAGCCCCATGATTTCCCTTTCCATCAGCAACGGTGTTGCAGAAGTCGTCCTGGACGCACCCCACAAGCTGAACTCGCTGGATGAGCAGGCGCTGCGGGATTTAGCACAGGCGTACGACGACGCTGCTGCCGCCGCCTCACGCGGTGAGGTGCGGGCGCTGCTGCTGAGGGGAGAGGGCCGCGCCTTCTGCGCGGGCCGGGACATAGCGGGGGTCACCCCGGAGAGCGACGACGCCGCCGCCTACCTGGGTGGCCTGGTGGAGCCGCTGCTGAAGAAGATGGCTTCTTTTCCAGCTCCTACCTTTGCCGCGGCGCAGGGCGCGTGCCTGGGTGTGGGGTTGGGGCTGCTGCTGGCCACGGACGTGGTGTACGTGGCGGAGAACGCTAAGTTCGGCTCGCCGTTCGCCAAGCTGGGGGCCACGCTGGACTCGGGCGGGCACTGGTACTTCACGGAGCGGCTGGGCATGCACCGGACGCTGGACCTGATCTACACGGCGGACCTGATCTCGGGTGCCGAGGCGGTGGCGCAGGGCATGTTCAGCCGTGCCATGCCTGCTGATTCTTTGCTGGAGTCAACCCGGGCGATCGTTTCGCGCGTTGCTGCCGGTGCCACCGAGGCGTTCGTTGCCTCGAAGGAGCTGGTGGCGCACATCCGTGACCAGCGGCTGGGCCTGTGGCAGGCCATGCAGGAGGAGAACGAGGAGCAGGCGCGCCTCTGCAAAACCGACGACTACGCGGAGGGTTTCCGGGCTTTCCAGGAGAAGCGCGAGCCGAAGTTCACGGGCTCCATTAGCTAAACGAGTTTGATCAAGAGGCCTTGCAGAATTCTTGAGTAGACTTTTCAACGCGTTTGCAGAAATCTTTATTTGTGTTCGCGAGAGTGGGCGAAGCCGGGCAACTCCGGCTATTGCGCGCTGCCGGTCTCAAACAGGCAGCCGCAGCTGGAAACCTATTCTGGGGGCACAATTGTCTGAAGTTTTGAGCGCGGAAGTTGATGGTCGTGAAGAGAAAGGCATTAGCCGGCGCAGGGTTGTGAAAGGTGTGGCTTGGTCCGTCCCGGTGATAATGACGACGGTCGCTGTCCCGCCTGCGTCGGCCTCCCCCGGAAAGTACGAGGCTTTGCTTGACTACGCCAACCTCCAGGCGGCCACGTTTGTTCAGTTTGACAAG
This sequence comes from Arthrobacter sp. Soil761, assembly GCF_001428325.1. NCBI lineage: Bacteria > Bacillati > Actinomycetota > Actinomycetes > Micrococcales > Micrococcaceae > Arthrobacter > Arthrobacter sp. Soil761. Next base: position 264,360 of record NZ_LMSF01000029.1, read on the forward strand.
CCCACCAACAGTGGCCAATATCGCTCAGGACTTGGTCCCACAGGGTTCCATCTGAAGAACTCCAGTGGCTTGTCCTCAGGCCCCGTCAAGGGCTCCATATCAATCTCTTCCACGAATACGGCGGACCCCTCGGTGGGTGTCTATTCGTTTTCCGGGGGAACCCTCAGCATGGCGTCCACGGCGCCGGGAAAATACACTGCAAACTTCGAACTCCAGTCAGGAGTTGCGAACGGTACAACAGCGCAGTTCTCCCTCGGCTTTTACTACACAGGCGGCAGCAAAACAGCGGGTGTCGGCAAGAAGTTCGACCTTACAGTCTCCTTCACTTCGCCGACCGGGCTCTTGGATCTGGCCACAACTCTGACTCTGAACTAGACGCTATGGTCTGGAAACATGGCGGCTTGGTCGCAGAAGTCTGCACTCAGCCCCGGGAACGCGTTGCGTTGCTCCACCTTGACGCAACCTGCCCCGTGGTTCTCGAAGGTCCGGCGGCGGTTATTTGGGACCTGATAGACGGCGAGCGGAGCGAGCAGGACATCTTCGCCGAGCTTGAGGCCACCTTCGAGGATCACTCAGGTCAGATGCAGGCCCAGGTGGAGGACTTCCTGGCCAGCCTCGAAGCGCAGCGCCTGATTGAGGCTCACCACGGTGCTGGGCTCTAACGGCACGACGGCTACGGGCATCGAACGCGCGGGGTGGCAGCAGCGTCTGCTTGCGGAACTGGCAAGAGGCAGTGATCTGCTGTCCCTGGATGTCCTGGGGCAGCTGTTTATGGTTCGCTGGGGCCGAGCGGTCACATGGCAGCAGAGGGTCGCCATGAGTTCCGCCTGGTCTCGCTGCATCAGCACTGATAAGCCTCAGTTGCCGCTGGTACCACCGGAACCCACTCCAGGCGCGCCCTTCACTGCCTCTGTCACCAGCACGTCCACCAAGCACCCGGCTGGTACATTCCGGTTGGAAGCCGGCTCCTTCGAGGAATTGGCTGAGAACTTGACGTCTCGTCTAACGATTGCCGCCATTCTGGCAAATGCCGGTGAACTGACCATGCTCCACGCCTGCGGCGTGGCGGATCCCGGCACGGGGGCGGTGGTCGCGCTGGTAGCCAAGTCGGGAACGGGAAAGACAACCGCAGCGTCGGTGCTCGCCAGAAGCTATGGCTACGTCACTGACGAGACCGTGGCCATTGCCTGGGATGGCTCCGTAATTCCTTATCCCAAACCGCTGTCTGTGAAGCAGGGGGCGGGCGCACCGAAGCGCCAGGCTGGGCCGGACGAGTTCGGACTTCAGCCGGCCCCGGCTATGCCTTTTATCCGGTCCATCGTGCTCCTGAACCGGATCCAGGGGAACCGTGCAACCGCTCCCGTGCTGGAAAAGGTACCGCTGGCCGATGCCGTGCTCGCGCTGATCCCGGACTCGTCCTCGCAGGCAGACGTCGTGGATCCGCTACAGTCGCTCTGCCGCCTTATCGAAAGTGTTGGCGGAGTGTGGCAGGTGACCTATTCCGAGGCGGCCGATCTTCCTACGGCCCTAGAGCCCCTGTTCCGGCTGCAGCCGGCGTCAGGGACGCAGTGGGAACCGGCCGCAAGAGAAGCTGTCCAACCAGGGCAACTTCCAGCGAGCAGTGTCCGGCGCAGGGACCTAAGGGACGCGGTGGCCATCGGGGATGATCTGCTGGTCATGTTGGACAACGAAATCGTGCGCCTGAGCGGCATTGGCCCGGCCGTCTGGGAAGCTTGCGCGGGCCCTGCAAATCTGGAACAGATCACGAAACACGTCGGTAGGATGCACGGCCAACCCGATGGTTACCGGGTCGCCGTCGCCGGAGCGGTGGAGCAGCTCCTCGCAAAGTCGATTTTGGTCCGCGGTCATAACTAAACGGCCCGCACGACGCACCCAAGAACTTGAGTTTAAGGAAGCACTTTGAGCACAACAGCAGTACCTGCGGAGACATCTCCGGGCCTGGACCTCGCGGACTATTTGAATGTCCTTCGGGTCTACTGGAAGGCAATTGTCGCCTTCACCCTACTGACCACCCTAGGAGCGGCAGGATGGACCGCTCTCCAGCCCAAGATTTACTCCTCCGATTCCAGCGGGATTGTTGTCACACCGGGGTCGAACAACGTGAGTCTGGCGCTGGCCGGGGACAGTCTGGCTAAGGCCAAGGTCAAGAACTACGAGTCGGTGGCCAAATCGCGGCTCGTCGCGGACCGTGTCATCCAAGCCCTGGACCTGAAGACGACTGCCGATGCCCTGCTGGGCAGCATCAGCGTCAAGGTGCCGCTGGACACGGCCGAGATCAGGGTCACCGCACAATCCAAGGATCCTGCCACTGCCCAGCGCGTGGCCGATGCCTGGGTCAACGGTCTCGCCGCCCAAGTGGAGGCCATTGAGACGGCACCCTCTGCCGACGCGGCCGGGTCGTCCCCGAGTGCAGAGACGGCTGTCCGTGTTCTCCCGCTGGGCAAAGCTGTGCTCCCCACCAGCCCCACGTCGCCCAACACCAAGCTCAACCTGGCGCTGGGCGCCCTTGTCGGGCTGGCCTTGGGTGTGGCCTATTCGTTGGTCCGCCGCCATCTGGACCGGCGTATCCGGAAGGCTGCGGACATCGAGCGGATGTTCGGCGTTCCCGTGATCGGCACCCTTCCGGTGGACCACCGGTTGGATGGGAAGAGCACCATTGTAGATGCAGGCACCGCTGCACAGCTTCATGATGCTGGGGGCGCTATGGCTGAAGCTCTCCGCGAGTTGCGTACCAACCTGAGCTTTCTTGACGTGGATCGACCTCCGCGAATCATGGTTGTCACAAGCTCCGTACAGGCGGAAGGTAAGTCTACCGTCACCGCAAATCTTGCCGTCGCTATGGCCGCGGCCGGCGAGAATGTTGTTGTGGTCGACGGCGACCTCCGCCGACCCACGCTGGTGGACGTCTTCAATCTGGTTCCGGGGGTAGGCGTCACCGACGTGCTCACCGGCACCGCTGAGCTTGCAGATGTCCTCCAGCCCTGGGCGGCCCTGCCTAACCTTTCGGTCCTGGGGTCAGGCCGTATCCCACCAAACCCCAGTGAACTTCTGGGGTCCAACGCCATGAAGAACATGCTCGAGTTGCTGGCGGAAGAGGCAATCGTGTTGATTGATGCACCTCCTCTACTGCCAGTGACTGATGCCGCGGTGCTGACGAGGGCTGCTGACGGCGCCATTGTGGTCGTCGGCGCCGGGAGAACCACTGAGGACCAGCTGTCCCAGTCTTTGGGTAACTTAGAGAAGGTCAAAGGCCGAATTTTGGGAGCAGTCCTAAACTATGTGCCTACGCGCGGAGCCGATGCCTATTCCTACTATGGCACTTATACGACTTCGTCTGGACGGGCGATCACCGCAGATCTGGGGGCCAACTATGTTGACCACCTCTAGTGAAACGCAACTCAGCATCTCCGAAGCGATTCTTCTTGCACATGGGATGGTGCAGGGCATCTCAAACAGCTTGGGTATACGGCTCTTCTTTATCAAGGGTCCAGCGACAATAGTGCAAGGGTTGCGGGAGCCCAGAATCTCAGCAGATGTCGATGTTCTCGTGGAACCACCCGGGCTCGATCTACTGCTGCAAGCCCTGCGGCGCAAGGGATGGCGGCAACGCCCTGCGGCCCCTGACAGCAGGGCCTTTGCAAAGCACGCCATCACTATGGACCACGCCGGCTGGCCTTGTTGTATCGATGTTCACTTCCGTTTTCCCGGAATGGAGAATGGTCCCGACGAATGCTTCGAGGCTATGTGGGCGCGCGTCGAGTGGCAGGAACTCGCAGCCCAGCAGATACGAGTACCGTCAAAGGGACTGGGAATCTTGATACTGGCACTGCATTCATTGCGTTCGCCTTGGTTGTCCGTGTCTGTGCGGGACCTCTCCTTCCTGTCTCGGATTACCCCATGCCAACCAGGCTTGGTGGAAGAAATCGTTGAGATCGCCCGAGAAACCGGTTCGTGTGCCGCAATGCGCCCCTTCTTGGAGGGGATAAGCCCAGCCGCGTGGACTCGGGAGTGGCCTGTGCCCTCGCGAATGTGGTGCAACCGAACAATGGTCCGAGAGCCGGGACGGGCCGGAATGATAACAGTCGCACAGGCGCCTTGGAACGACAAACCAAGGGAGCTCTGGCGGGCCGTGTTCCCACGGTCAGAAGTCTTCCTCAGCAAGAACATCTACGCAGATATGTCCTTTGCCGGACGACTCGGGCAACATCGGGCGAGATGGGGGAGGTTCTTGCGCGCGCTTCCCCATATCGCCAAAGATTTCAGCTCCTCCGGCTAGCCCGGATGCTCATAGTAATTTTCCGGGAGCCTAGCGGCTGCATCTCTGTCCAATTGCCTCTCACTCCAACAAATTTGTTAAGGTTCAGCTATGACTAAGCGGAAAGCTATAACCAAGGCCGTCATCCCTGCTGCCGGATTGGGAACACGCTTCCTGCCCGCCACCAAAGCAATGCCGAAGGAAATGCTGCCGGTAGTGGACCGTCCGGCCATCCAGTATGTGGTGGAGGAAGCGGTTGACGCGGGCCTCACGGACCTGCTGATGATCACGGGCCGCAACAAGCGTGCCCTTGAGGACCACTTTGACCGCGAGCCTGGCCTAGAGGCTGCCCTTGAGGCCAAGGGCGATAAGGACAAGTTGGGCATGGTCGAGTACGCCTCCAATCTCGGCCCCATTCATTATGTGCGTCAGGGCGAAGCCAAGGGCTTGGGCCACGCGGTGCTTTGCGCTGAACAGCACGTGGGCGCAGAGCCATTCGCTGTGCTCCTGGGTGACGACCTCATCGACGAGGCCGAGGATCTTCTGAGCAGCATGATGGAGGTCCAGCAGAAGACGGGAGGCTCTGTGATTGCCCTGATTGAGGTCGATCCGTCACAGATCAGTGCCTATGGCTGCGCTGACATCACTACTATGGACGGCGAGGACTACGTACGCATAAACAGTTTGGTTGAGAAGCCGGCCGTTGGCGAGGCACCGTCTAATCTTGCCGTTATTGGCCGCTACGTGCTGCACCACTCCGTGTTCGGCGTCCTGGCAAAGACAGAGCCGGGCCGTGGCGGCGAGATCCAGCTGACGGACGCGCTGCAGACCCTCGCTGCCGCTGAAGGCGAGGGCTCGGGCGTCTACGGTGTGGTCTTCAAAGGACGTCGTTATGACACGGGCGACAAGCTTAGTTACCTTAAGGCCGTCATCACCCTCGCCTCGGAGCGCGTGGAGTTCGGTGAGGACCTAAAGACCTGGATGAAGAGCTTCGTAGGCTAACTCAGCTCTTGACGCCCTTAGGAGGCCTACTGCCGGAAGGCGGTAGGCCTCCCCTTTTTGCGGTCAGCGCGAGTACAGCCCCAATGACCGCGCCGGACGTGTTCGCGATGATGTCAGATGGGCTTGCAAATCGATTGTGAAGAAATAGAAGCTGTCCCAGCTCGATACCGCCGGAAACAAACAGCCCCAACGCGCCGATTTGCCACCAATGTTTTGATGGAAATGCGAGTGCAGCCGCGAAACCGATCGGCATAAAAAGCAAAACGTTGGCGCCGGGTTCTATTAACGCGTAGTTGAACCAATCGGGAACGCCAATGTAATGGAGAAGGGCAAGAGCCGCCGAGAGTTGCCTCGATACAGGCTGGTCTACCGGTGTTGGCCACAAGGCGATAAAACCGAGGGGGGCCGCCGTGGCGCCGAGAACTAGCCGCCAGAAGGGGTAGTTACCGAGTACTCGCAAAGGAGGCTTAGGAGATCCGCAGAAGCGCAAGCGTGGCTATTCCAGTGGAAAGTGCAGCGAGGAGAAGAAGCAAGATGTAGCGGCATGCCTGCTGGGAGGGCGCTGGAAGTGAAAAGTCATACTCTCGTGGTGCCCTGCGCCAATGTCTCCCCATACTTCAAATAGATATCACACAATGTAAAAAGGTGGGTGGCTCTCCGGCTATAGAAGAACCACCCACCTTCCGGTGCTGAAGAGGGTTGCGATTAGGCTGCGGCGTCAGCCTTGCCCCGGCGACGAACGACCACTATCGAAGTCGCGCCGGCAGCAAGGGCGCCGGCACCCACCAAGGTCCAAAGAACCAAGCCTGAGTCGGCGCCGGTGTTGGCCAAACCACCCGTGTTCGCCAATGGAGCACCAGCAACGTCACCACCGGTGTTGGCCAACGACGCAGCCACAGTTACCACAACGGGGCCAACGGTGACGCCGGAAGTGTTGCCGGTCGCGGTGATGGAGTAGGTTCCCGGCTGATTGATAGCTATCGGCAAGGCAACTGCACCTTGTGCGTCAGCTGTTGCTGAGAGGGTCTGTGCCTCCGCCAAGACACTGATGCGACCTGCAACGGCTCGGCTGCCGGCGATGTTTGCACCGTTGGAAGCTGGTGCCTGACCGGGCGTAACTCGGATGGTGAGCGTTTCGCCGGCAAGGAAGCCCTGGCCTCTGAAGATGAATGTTTCGCCCGGACCAACTACGCCATCGGATACGGCAGCCTGCGGCGGAAGAGGTGGATAAGTTGCCGCCATGGCAGGAGCTGAGCCGACGAGAGCGATGGAACCGGCGAGTGCCAGTGCTGCGAGTGTTTTTTTCATGTGTCCCCCCGGAGACTTTTGAGTTTTTTGTACCCGACATTGGGGAGTGTCCCCATCCACACGAGACCAAGTGCAGAATTACGGATAGCTATCCCGAACAGACGCTATCACCTCCTGTTACTTGTGAGCAATCTGGCAAGCAGGTTTGAAGCACAGCTACAAGACTTGCGTTATTCGCTATTGCATTTGGTTGCTAATGGTGGAACGACAACATCCTTGACATCCTGGACGGTTGGCGTGACAACGACGTGTGATTGCGTCTGCATGGACACTTCTGAGAACAGAAACTCTAGAGTTCGAGTTTCGCCTGGTGCGACTCGTATAGACACCACGCCGACTGGCCGGTTCCCGTGAATGAAGGGAGCAAAGTCAGACTTGGTTCCATTAACTATGGCGGTGTTGACGTGTGCCTCTGGTGGTCCGTAAGCGACCACGTTCGTCTGGACCACTCCGGGAGGCACACCATAGGCGCCGCCCCCGGTGACGCCAGCGGGTAACGAGGTTGCGGCGTCAATTGGTGCATCATTCGTAAGCGTAACTTTAACCGTTGTTTGCCCATAGCCGCCTACGGCGCACTCATGCACTAGCTGAACTGTATGCCTGACGTAGTAGTCCATCTTGGAGCCAGTTCCATCATTGAAAAAGACGCCGAAAGATCCGGGCGTAGCGTCGGGACCTGCCAGTACGGATCCTCCAATTGCTGAAGAAGACAAAACACGCTGTTCCTGCTCCCGAGAGCTCCAAACCTTGAGCCGGTCTTCAACCGCGCTTTGAGCCAGAGCATTGAGGAGCTCCGCTCCTGGGGCTTTTCCAGACGTAAGAGCGGCGAAGACACTCTTTGCTGCCTCTGCAAAGAACTTGTCCTGGTCGGTGTAGTCCAACGTTGTGTAGGTGTCGGACAAGAGGACTTTCGTAACGTTGTCAGCTGTAAGAGCCGTTGATAGTGAGGTAGGCAAGCCCGTGTTCTGGCCCGAGTCAAGGTGAAGAGGACCAGTTGCTCTGAGGAGATGAGAGAGGACGATGGGATCGAGAGCTATCACTCCGTCGATAGAAGTGCCAAACCGGGTTTCCCACATGGATTTCGCTGTTTGAGCTGCCGTGGGGAAATCCGGGGTAAGGTTCGCGCCGCTAACCTGCTTGCCCAGCTTATTTGAATAGATATGTTCTTGTTCTGGGTCTACTGGTATTGGCGGGACAAACTTGCCTAGTGCGGAGGCCGTCGTCTGGGCAGTCATCTCTATCTTTCCATGGTCCACCCGGATGACTGCGAGTGCTCCGGCGAGGCCTCCGGTAGCTCTCAGCTCTGCGTTGTTTTGGATAAGTATGAGATAGTTCCGTGGTTCGACTGACCCGAGCATTTCAGGCAAGGGCCCGCTCAGTCTGGCGGCTTCGTTGAGAGGTCCGCGGACAGAATGCAGCAGCTGAAGGACTTCATCAAGTGGATTGGCAATCTGCGTAAGGAGATTGCTTCTATCCACTGCCTCAAGGCGAGTTGTGACCGCGTCAGTTGTCCTGGCCGCAGTCACTATGTTTGGTGCTGCACTGCTGAATATACGCAGGTCAATCCCGCCACCTTTAGGGGTCAGCAGTCCTGAGGTAAGCGGGTCGAAAGTATTCAAGAGGGGTTCCGCCGCTTCCGAAGCGACAGAGTTTGCTGCTTCCGCCAGCTCGCTGACGGCAGCGAAGTTTGTGCCCACCAATGGCATTCCACTCGATAGCTGCCACAGGGGGTCGCGTACGCCCGAGAGGGCGGATCGAGTATGGTCCTTTATGTCCCCCAAGATCTCCCTCGACTCGGCTATCTTGCCGTTGGTCATTTGGGTCTTTAGTTGAGAAACTAATGTCGACGCCGACGTCAAATGGTTTCTAACGTCTATGACTCGGAGCGTGAGCCACAGACATGCGCAAAGCAGCAACAGAACTAGGAAAACTACGCCGTACGTGCCCCGCCGCCGCATGCCGCGGCGGGGCCTTGCCTCAAGGGTGTCCGAGCCGCCAACGGAGCTCGCAGCGCCGGTTTTATCGCCTCTTGCCGATGTCTGCTCGACTGACATGTTTCCCTCTTCTGGCTTTATAGTCTTTCGCGAGGTTACAACTGCATGTCTCCGCGATTACTCGATCTGGTCAAAGGTGTTACTGCTTCTCCGTGAAAGGGGCGGCAGGCGGAGTCCTCGACGGCGCCGATAACCAAAACAACCTTACTTTACGGGCAACAACCCTCACTGGCTGGGTTGTGGACACGATCTAACTGCGTCGTAGTAGCTATTAGAGGCAAAAGACAGCTGCTGGGTTGGTCGAAGGAGCAGCGAACCAAACTCGGTATCTGTCGAGGCCGAAACGACTGCTTTCGGAGCGGTGTCAATAAGGGGATCCAGACGCGGACACGCACAACCTAAACGCTTCGTCGCCGTATCACGAAAGCCCTGGTGCAACAAATGTTACGCGAGAGTATCAGTCCTAAACGGGGGTGTCAGCTTGTTTCGTGATGAGTTGATCGTGGCAGGAAACGAGGTACGCTGCGTGTAAAATCTTCCGCGGGGGTGTTCTGATCTCCTAAAACCACTCAACAGAGCTGCTTCGGCGGCGGGACTTGCCGGGGAACATATGGAGTTGAAGGACTACTTGCGTGTCGTCCGGCGGCGGTGGATATCCATCGCGGCTGTGACTTTGATCGGCCTAGGTTTGGCAGCCGGTTACACGTTGACGCAGACTCCGCAGTTTCAAGCCAAGAGCCAGCTCTTTGTGTCGGTAAAGGCGGGAGCCTCAGCAACGGATGTTTCCCAGGGCAATGCATTTGCTGAAAAGCGAGTCACTTCGTACGTAAGTTTGGCGACCAGCCCCCGCGTTCTCCAGGCCGCAGCGCAGCAGCTACGTTTGGGCGACGGAAAGGCATTGGCGGGCAAGGTGACTGCGACATCGCCGACGCAAACCGTCCTCATCAACGTGACTGCGACTGACTCTAGCCCAGAATTGGCAGCGGATGTTGCGAATGCGGTGGCAACGGAGCTCATCTCAGCCGTAAATGAGGTTGAGGATGTCAACATCGTGCACCTAAGCGTATTTGAGCAGGCAATGCCAAGCACCACACCCTCTTCGCCGAAGGTGGCAACTAATCTTGCGCTTGGGGCACTCCTCGGTTTGCTAATAGGTGCTACGTATGCCCTTCTGCGCGAGCTGCTGGATACTAAAGTCCGAAGTTTGGATGATGTCGAGCGGACCCTGGGAGCTGGCGTTCTTGGAACGTTCTCCACGGACAGCACTGTAGAAAGTGAGCCATTGGTCACCCAAGGCGACCAGTTCAGTCACAGGGCGGAAAGCTTCCGTCAGTTGCGGACGCATCTCCAATTCACAAATCTTGACGGTGGTCCTCAGACTGTCGTGGTGTCTTCCGCAATTGCGGGAGAGGGAAAAACATCGACGGCAGTAAATCTCGCAATCATGTTGGCAGAAGGTGGCAGTAGGGTGCTCCTCGTCGACGCCGAGCTGAGGCGTCCGCGAGTTGCAAAAGCTCTCGGCATTGAAGGGACCGTCGGGCTTTCTGGTGTCCTTTCGCACACTGTTGAGTTCGAAGATGCAGTCCAAGTTTGGGGACGAGGCGAAGCTCTGCATGTGCTGGCTTCCGGCCGGCCGGCACCGAATCCGAGTGAACTACTTGGTTCCTCGACGATGGCAAAACTTATTAGTCGCTTTGAGGACGCTTACGAGGTAATCATCATTGACGCCCCGCCTCTCCTGCCCGTTACCGACCCGGCAATACTTGGCTCGATGTCCAGTGGAGTTGTCCTGGTGGTTAGTGCCGATGGCCGAACTAACAGGGCGGATGTCGCGCAAGCGGCGGCAAACCTGGATTCGGTAAAAGCGCGATTGCTTGGCGTTGTGGTGAACCGACTGGAAAAAAAGCCTAACACTCATGCCTACTATGACTACCGGCCCGAATCCCTGGAATCTGGAAAACGGGGCAAATCAAGAACGCGGCAGCCAAGTCTTCGATCCGACGTTCAAAGGTACTAGCTGCTGTCCGCGCTAGTTTTTCTCGATTGATATTCCTATGGGGGAAATTGCAGAATGAGCCATAAATATTTTCCGTTCCGGAAAGCCCTGATATTCCGGTGGCGGGAGTATCTCTTGGACGCTTGTGTTTGGGCGTTGTCACTGCCCATCGCAAGCCTGATTCGCCTGGATTTTGATCCGTCACGAGTAGCCCCTGTCTTTGTGGGTGCAGTTGTGATTCTGGCGGCGGTTTTGCAGGCTGTTGCTGGCTATATTTTCGGCCTCTATCGCTATCGGCACCCCTATGGCTCGAGGCATGATGCGAACAACCTCATGCTCGTCGTGGTTGTTGTTGGCGTAACTCTGACAGTAGGTCGGCTCCTTGTTCCTGCATCGGATGACTTCCCTCGCAGCGTTCCATTCATTGGACTGCTCGTTGCATTTGTTCTAATGGCGGGGCTTCGCTTACTTCACAGGTACGTGATGGAGCGTAATAGCCGCCCCTCCGAGACAGCGGCACCAGCTTTGGTGTACGGTGCCGGGCACCTGGGACAGCACGTTATTCAGCAAATGAATCGCGATAGATACTCTCCGTATCGTCCTGTCGGAATCATCGATGATAATCCGCGACTTCGCGAGTATCGAGTGGAGGGCGTATCAGTACTCGGCGGCCGAGTCGATATGACGCGTGTAGCGCGGAATACAGGTGCGGAGATATTGATTTTTGCTATTGCCCGTGCTGACGCGGTGCTCATGAGGGAGGTATCGGACGCAGCGGATGCAGCGGGTTTGCGACTTCTCGTGCTGCCGTTGCTAGCCGATATTCTTGAAGGCCACGCTCAGTTAGGGGACTTGCGGGATGTATCCATTGACGACATCATTGGGCGCCATCCAATAGACACCGAGTTGGAGGCCATCGCCAGCTTTGTAACAGATAAGCGCGTGCTGGTTACTGGGGCTGGCGGATCCATCGGCTCCGAGCTCTGCCGGCAACTGGTTCGGTTTTCCCCGGCAGAAATTATAATGCTCGACCGGGATGAAACAGGCCTTCAAGGAACCCAGATTTCCATATTTGGACATGGACTGCTTGATACTAAAGAAGTCGTGCTAGCTGACATTCGTGATGCGGCGACAATTGAAGAAATCTTTAGGCGGCGTCGTCCTGAAATAGTTTTCCATGCCGCTGCGTTGAAACATTTGCCTATGCTGGAGCAGTACCCAAGCGAAGCGTGGCAGACGAATGTCTTAGGTACTCTTAATGTTCTGAACGCAGCTAAGTCTGCCGGAGTGGAAACGTTTGTAAATATTTCCACTGATAAGGCGGCTAATCCTACAAGCATACTTGGTCATTCGAAGCGCCTCGGTGAGAAGCTGACCGCCTGGTTCGCCAAAGAAACTAACCTGTCATATCTCTCAGTCCGGTTTGGGAATGTTATCGGCAGCCGTGGATCGATGCTGCCAACTTTCACGACACAGATTGAGGCCGGAGGTCCCCTTACCCTCACTCATCCTGATGTGACCCGCTACTTCATGACAATTCCAGAAGCCTGCCAACTCGTTATCCAGGCGGGAGCGATCGGGGGTCCAGGTGAAGTTCTGATTTTGGATATGGGTGAACCTGTGAAAATCATGGACGTGGCGGAGCGAATGATTGCCAAGTCTGGCCGTCAGGTTGAGATCGTCATTACCGGCTTACGCCCGGGCGAGAAGCTGCACGAGGAGCTAGTCGGCCTCGGCGAAAACGACGAACGGCCGAAGCATCCAAAGATTAGCCACACCGGTGTGCCTCCATTGTCACCCGCAGACTTGGCGGATCAGCACTTGGTGACCCGGCAATCGTCCCCTGATCGTCGTGACAATGATAAGGAGGCCGCCGGGTTGGTTTCCTCGGCCTTTCGTGTGGATGCGAGGAGCGAAGAGTCACGATGAAAAACAGGCTATTTTTATCATCCCCCGACGTAGGCGCTATAGAGGAAAAATACCTAATTGAGGCCTTCCGCTCTGGTTGGATTGCGCCGTTAGGACCTGACGTCGATGCTTTTGAACTGGAAATGGCCGCGAAGGTCGGAGTCGCACATGCAGTGGCGCTCAGTTCCGGAACAGCAGCCCTCCACCTGGCTCTCTTGGGCCACGGTGTGCGTGCGGGCGATGTAGTGGTGACGTCCACGATGACATTTGCAGCGACCAGCAATGCAATTCGCTACGTCGGCGCTGAACCGTACTTTCTCGATGCAGAGGCTGACACCGGAAACATGGATCCGGATCTCCTTGAGCGGGCTTTAACGCAGCTGGCTCACGACGGAGTGAAGGTCGCAGCAGTGGTGCCCGTAGACCTACTTGGCAAGGCCGCCAACTACACTCGTATTTGTGCCATAGCGCGCCAATTCGGGTTGCCCGTTATCGCTGACTCGGCTGAGTCCCTGGGGGCATCACATGCGGGCAAGCGTGCCGGGGCGTGGGGGGACACGTCGATTCTGTCCTTCAACGGGAACAAGATAATGACTACGTCGGGGGGTGGCATGTTGCTGACGAACGACGCCTCTTTTGCCGCGCGGACTCGATACCTCGCAACCCAAGCCCGACAACCCGTTGCCCACTATGAACATACAGAAGTGGGATATAACTACAGACTTAGTAATCTGCTCGCTGCCTTGGGCAGAGCTCAGCTTTCACGGTTGGATGAGATGATTGGTCGGCGAAAGCTCGTTCGACGCTTCTATCGAGACCTCTTCTCTGATGTCCCGGGAGTTCAAATCTTCGGTGGAGACAATGACGACGACGATAACTTTTGGCTGACATCTATCGAAGTCAATGCAGCAACCGCGGGCTGGTCTGCTGATGATCTTCGGCGATGGTTGGACGAACAGAATATCGAAAGCCGTCCCCTTTGGAAGCCTATGCACATGCAACCTGTATATAAAGATGCACCCGCACTTCTCACTGGAGTTTCTCAGCGGCTTTTTGAAACAGGGCTAACCTTACCGAGTGGTTCGGTGCTGGACAGCCGAGACCTCGAACGCGTGGCCGGTGCTATCCGAGCGTTCCTGACCATGCCGGTCCCGGCGTGAAAGCTGGACGTGACTACGATGGTTTAAAGCGCTTGATGGACGTAGCTATCGCGCTTGTGGCTTGTATTGTGACTCTGCCCATCCAGTGCGTTATCGCAATCCTCGTTTACAAGAATCTTGGACGTCCGGTTCTGTTCCGCCAAGCACGTCCAGGTAAAGACGGAAAGATATTCATGCTGCTCAAGTTCCGTAGCATGAAGCCCCCGCTTCCTGGAAGCCCAGTGCCGGCTGACGCTACGCGGCTAACTTCATTTGGGCGGGCGCTCCGGGCGAGCAGCCTCGATGAACTTCCCTCGCTGTGGAATGTGGTCAAGGGCGATATGAGTCTCGTTGGTCCCCGACCATTGTTGCCACAGTACTTGGAGCGGTATACGCCTGAACAGAACCGCCGCCACGAAGTACGCCCGGGAATTACTGGACTGGCGCAAGTGACAGGCCGGAATGGGATCGGGTGGGATGAGAAGTTCCAGCTCGATGTGAAGTACGTGGACTCCCGCTCTCTGGGACTGGACCTTCGCATTCTCGCCGGGACTGTCCTCAAGGTCGTTCAACGTGACGGGATCTCCCAGCCAGGAATGGCGACCATGTCTGAGTTTATGGGCAACTTGACGCCAGGTGGAGGCAGTTCGCCAATCGAAGAAAATGAGTCAAATCCGTCTTCTACGTGACTTGTGGTTCGGTTAGGGGCTAAGTCCGGTAGCCGCAGTCGTCAGACCCTCGTCGCTTTGAATAATAGGAACCTTTCTAAGGAGTTTTGTTGAAAATTTTGATCACTGGCGGTGCTGGCTTCATAGGCTCCAACCTTGTCGCCTATTTCAACCGGCATACCCCGGACGTAGAGGTTCGCGTTCTCGACGATCTAAGCACCGGGCGCCTGGCGAATCTCGACGGTCTGAGCGTCCAGTTCACTGAAGGATCCATTCTGGATCAGTCCCTTCTAAGCAGCGTCACTCGGGGCGTCGATGCAGTCGTCCACCTTGCGGCAATAGGAAGTGTGCCGCGGTCTGTAGGTGCGCCGCGACCCAGCCACGACGCCAATGCGACGGGCACTCTAAACGTGCTTGAGGCCGCTAGGGAAAACGGCATCCCTCAAGTGATTGTCGCCTCCTCTAGCTCGGTGTACGGCAGCAACAAGGCGCTGCCTAAATCGGAGTTTGACTGGACTCGGCCGATGAGCCCATACGCAGTCAGTAAACATGCAACTGAGGGTTACACAATTGCCTATGGATTTTCCTACGGGATGAAGACGTTAGCATTCCGATTCTTCAACGTGTTCGGCCCGGGACAGCCTGCGGACCACGATTACGCAGCAGTGATACCTCGGTTCCTCGATGCGGCCCTTAGAGGTGAGCCGGTTACAGTTCATGGAGACGGACTCCAATCACGTGACTTCACCTACGTCGAGACAGTTTGCGCGACGATTTTTGACGCTGTACAGAGGGGCGTTTCATCGCTCGATCCGGTCAATCTCGCTTTTGGAACTAACACCACGCTTATGGACCTGCTTCAGAGAATGGAGTCAGCTCTTGGATGCCAGATCGAAGTCGAACACGCCGACCCACGAGTTGGCGACGTGCGGGCCTCACAATCAGATGGTCTCAGAGTTAAAGAGCTCTTTCCTTCAATCGTGCCCGTGGATCTCGATGAAGGATTGTCGCAAACAATCAAATGGTTTCAGAGTCTGAAGGATGCCTAGTGCAGCGGTTGAAACCAAGGATACTTCTGGGCGTTACCTCAGACATGTCGATTCGTCTCATGGAGGGTTTCCCCCAATTCCTCGCAAACCGCGGATGGGATGTCCATGTCATTAGCTCGCCCGGTCCGCAGCTGGATAGCCTTGCTGAAGTAGCTGGTGTAACCACCCATGCCCTCAATATGGCTCGAAAGCCGGCGCCCCTAGCCGATCTTGTTGCTCTCATTCGTTGGACCATCCTGTTGCTGCGTCTCAGACCGGACCTGGTTTCGGTAGGGACTCCGAAAGCTGGCCTCCTAGGAGGCATGTCCGCTTGGATTACTAGAGTCCCAACGCGAATTTACCTATTACGCGGACTTCCTCTGGAAACTGCTACAGGCCTTAAATTGACAATTCTTAAGGTGATGGAGCGCATTTCGTTCGCTACAGCCCATATGTCCGTTGCAGTCAGCAGTAGTTTGAGTGCACGTGCCGTCGAGCTGAATCTTGTCAAATCTGGGAAGATCCGTGTGCTCGGCGCAGGCAGTTCGAATGGCGTTAATCTGCACCGTTTCAGGCCCTCAAAACCGAGCACGGCTGGGACGCCAAAGGGACCCGGCAAGCCTCTAGCTACAAAGCTGGGGTTAGAATTTGGCATTCCAATTATTGGATTTGTCGGCAGATTAACCGAGGATAAAGGCTTGAGGCACATGGCAGAAGCGCTTCAAATTTTGTCGGATCGGGGAGTAGACTATCAACTCCTAATTGTTGGCGGCCTTGATGATTCGGCTGCGAGGGAAGCCCTGAAACGATTGGAAGAGGCCAAAAGGCGTCCAATACAGACCGGACATGTTCAGGATACGGCGCCCTACTATCAGTTGATGGACCTACTGTGTTTACCCACTCGCAGGGAAGGATTCCCTAATGTGGTTCTGGAAGCTTCGGCTTCTGGGATTCCAACTGTGACCACCGATGCGACTGGTGCGGTTGATTCGGTTATCGACGGTGAAACCGGCTTCGTCACACAGTTAGACTCAGCGCATTCGCTCGCTAACGCACTCGCTTCCCTGCTCGAAAATGCGGAACTTCGAAGGAGAATGGGAGACGCAGCCAGGGTTCGTGTGCACGACCAGTATGCGCAGCGCCTTGTCTGGCGCAATTTAGAAGATTTTTATATTCAGTCTTTGCCGGGGGGACTTGATTTCCGTAATCAGGATACGTCGAAGGAGGGCTAGCCTTGAAAGCAGGTAAAAAAAGGCCAAATCAAGAGGCTCCGATTGCAGTATCCCGCTACGGAACGTTCGGTGCCAGCACGCGCGTGCGGCTTGATGACTGGTTTGCCCATCTGGGAATCCAAGCCGAGCGCTGGGATTATGTGGGCGCACCGAATAATCAAGCCCGGACACTCTTGCCCCGGATAAAAGAAATAGGAAAAGAAGAGATGCGGCTGCGATTTTCGAGTTCATCAGTTGCTGATCGGACGGTGATAATGAGTCGAGGTGCGTCACCCTTCAGTTCCGGAGCGCTGGAAGAATCACTGTTGAACCGAGCCGCATTCTCTGTTTATGACTTCGATGATGCCATTTACGTAGGGTCACATTCCCTAAGACGGCGTATCTGGTCAGAGAAAAAAGCCTGGCGTCGTTCCGTCTGCGCAGCTGACGTCGTCATCGCAGGCAGCGAAGTTCTGGCCGAAGCAGCCGCCCGGATTCGAAGTGACGTCATTCTAATCCCGAGTTGCGTCGAACCTAGTAGATACGAACTTAAGCATGACTACGAGATCGGGGCATACCCCATCGCTGTCTGGATCGGTACACCATCGACGGAGCAGTTTCTTGGCAGTATTGCCGAAGCCTTACTCGCCCTTCATGAGAGATGGGGTTTGCGACTGCGCGTAATCAGTTCAGGAAGCGCCAGCCTGGGTGTGCTCGACCGCATTGTGGATCGCATCCAGTGGAATATGAACACTTTCCATCATCACTTGGCTAGTGCTGATTTAGGAATCATGCCGTTACCGGACACACAGTTTGAACGAGGTAAGTGCGCTTATAAGCTTTTGCAGTATGCCGCGTCAGGCCTCCCCACTGTTGGGAGTCCTGTTGGGGCAAATGTACAGGCCCTAGACCGTATAGCCGGGATACCTGCGGAATCTGCGGGCTTGGGCTGGCAGAACGCTGTCTCATCGATCATTGAGGCCACAACTGAGGAACGAAGGTCAATGGGCACTAGCGGCCGGCGGGGAGTTGAAAAGCATTACAGCTACGCTTCATGGGCTGATACGTGGCGGCGAGCGACTCGACTCGGCAGCGCTCCTCGACACATGGACGGACGAAGGTAGGCAGTTAATGTGCGGAATCAGCGGATTCTACGACGAGCATAGGGTTCAGTCGCGGATGGAGTTAGCTGCAGCGATGGCCTCGCGCATCAGCCATAGGGGACCTGATGACAGCGGAGTATGGATTGACGAAGTGATGGGCGTGGCCCTTGCTCACCAACGGTTGTCGATTTTGGACCTGAGTTCAGCTGGTGCGCAGCCGATGGTTTCAGCTGATGGAAACCTTGTGATGGTGTTCAACGGCGAGATCTACAACCACAGAGATCTGCGGGCTTCGCTGGACGCCCAACAGATCGTCGCGTGGCGTGGTCACTCAGACACGGAGACAATACTGGAATGTTTCGCTGCGTGGGGAGTGGAGCGCACTCTAAAGGCCTGCGAGGGCATGTTTGCTATCGCGCTATGGGATAAGTCACTCAAAACGCTTACACTGGCTCGCGATCGCTTCGGTGAGAAGCCGCTTTACTTCGGATGGCAAGACTCAGCTTTCCTATTCGGGTCTGAAATGAAAGCGCTGAAGGCCCACCCGGCCTTCGAAGGCGTGATAAGCCGAAATTCCCTGTGCCTCTTACTTCGGCATAACTGCATACCTGCCCCTCACTCAATCTATGAGGGTATTTATAAACTCCGACCAGGACATTACTTGAGTCTGTCCCAAGCGATGCTGACGGCTGGGTCGTTGCCGGAACAGCGTCCTTATTGGCAATTGGAGGAAGTTGTTGAACGCGGCCGTCTTAACCCTTTTGTGGGTAATGACACAGAGGCGGTTGACGCGTTGGAAGGTGTTCTAGGGTCCAGTATTCGGCGACAAATGATGGCAGATGTGCCCCTGGGCGCCTTCCTTAGCGGGGGTGTAGATAGCAGTACGGTGGCAGCGCTTATGCAAGCGTCCACGCCGCAACCTATCAAGACATTCACTATCGGCTCATCTAACTCCCAATATGACGAGTCCACACACGCCAGGGCGGTAGCCAAACACCTAGGAACTGAACATACAGAACTGATCCTCCGTCCCGAAGACGGCCTGAACATTATTCCGCGTTTGCCATCAATGTATTGCGAGCCATTCGCTGACAGCTCCCAAATCCCAACTTTTTTGGTGAGCCAACTGGCCAGCGCCGAGGTGAAAGTTGTCCTTAGCGGAGATGGGGGGGACGAAGTGTTCGGGGGCTACAACCGCTACCTAGACGCCCGCCGCGTTTGGTCACGGGTGTCGGGCCTCCCCGCGCCTGTTCGAAGAGCAGCTGCTGCAGGACTCAAAGCGGTGCCGCCTCGAGCCTGGGATATGGTGTTTGAGACTTCCAGCTCGCTCATACCAAAGCGCTTTCACCTGAACAATCCAGGTGACAAAGCCCATAAGCTAGCAGGAGTGCTGAACACTAACTCCGGAGAGTCTTTTTACCGACAGATTACAAGCCACTGGGATAACCCATCCGAAGTCGTGATCGGGGGAATCGAACCTCGAACGATTATCACCGACGCTCCACAGTGGCCACAAACCACCAATTTTGTTGAGTGGATGATGGCTATGGATACGCTCACTTACCTGACAGACGACATCTTGGTGAAACTCGACCGAGCGGCCATGGCAGTCAGTCTCGAGTCGCGCGTCCCGATGCTGGACCCCTCCGTCGTGGAGCTCGGTTGGAGCTTGCCGTTAGACAAGAAAATTAGAGCCGGAGAGGGGAAATGGCTTCTGCGCCAGGTTCTCTACCGTCATGTACCTAAAGCAATCATCGACCGTCCAAAGATGGGCTTCGGCTTTCCGTTGGAGGAATGGCTAAGGGGTCCGCTTCGTGAGTGGGCGGAAACTTTGCTTGGAGAAGAACGTTTGCTGCATGAAGGCTTTTTCCACGCGAAACTCGTGCGCGAAATGTGGATGGACCATATTGGTGGTCGCCGGAATCACCACCACCAGTTATGGACAATTTTGATGTTTCAAGCGTGGCTGGACGAGCAAGAGACTCACCAGGAAGATGCTTTCGCTAGCTCAATATCCAATCGCCGGGTAATAGATCAACCTTGTAATTGAACCCAAGATGAAGCCTTGGGGATTCGATCCCGATGCTTAGTGGTTGCGCGGTGCTTAGGTCTCGCGAGCAGCGCCGATATGCAGATTAACACTAGAACGAAATGGAAGAACAAATGTCGTTAGACCAAGAAAAAGTCGTCATTGTCGGTCAAGGATACGTGGGCCTGCCAGTTGCCATCCGGGCAGCGGAGGTGGGGTATACCGTCGTAGGCGTCGACGTAGATAAAAGAAGAATCGACGACCTTCTTGCGGGCAGATCCTATGTGGATGACATAGATTCATCCACCTTGCGATCAGCTACAGAATCTGGCCGGTACCTAGCGACCACCGATTATGACGACATCGCCGGTTACGACATCGCCGTCATCACGGTGCCCACACCTCTCCGGGAAAGCCTTCCGGACTTGTCATTTATCGAAGAGTCTGCCCGCTCATTGGCAGTTCATCTTAAACCCGGGGCAACGGTGATACTTGAGTCCACGACTTATCCTGGTACAACGGAGGAGCTCCTCGTCCCTATCCTGGAGGCCGGATCGGGACTCAAGGCTGGCAAAGACTTCTTTGCTGGTTACTCTCCCGAACGAATTGATCCAGGAAATAAAGTTTGGGGCTTCGTTGAGACCCCGAAAGTCGTCTCCGGAATAGATGCAGAGTCTCTTGATAAAGTGCAAAGATTTTATAATCGGCTCGTTACCACTACTGTTCCGGTCAGTACCCCGAAAGAAGCTGAGCTAACAAAGCTTCTCGAGAACACGTTTCGTCATGTCAATATTGCGCTGGTCAACGAGTTGGCCATTTATGCACATCAGCTAGGCGTGAACATATGGGAATCTATTGAGGCGGCGTCATCGAAGCCGTTTGGATTCATGAAGTTCACACCCGGACCCGGTGTCGGAGGGCACTGCCTACCCGTGGACCCGAGCTACCTGTCTTGGCAAGTACGTCGGAAACTTGGGCAAAGTTTTCGCTTCGTGGAACTCGCCAACGATATTAATGACCACATGCCTGATTACGTGCTGCAGCGTCTGATGCTGATGCTGAACAAGCAGCAACGTTCCATCTCTGGGTCGACAATACTGCTCGTAGGCTTGGCTTATAAGAAGAATACGGGCGACATCCGGGAAGCTCCTTCGCTTCGTCTGATTGAACTCCTTTCGGACGCCGGCGCTCAACTTATTGCAGTTGATGCTCACATTGAAGCGCACCGTTGGCCGGCAGGCGTGAGAAGTGTTGCTCTCAATGAAGATGCAATTTCCGAGGCCGATATCGCGGTATTGCTGACCGATCACGATGATCTGGACCTATCTATCTTGACAGCTCATGATCTTCCGCTGCTCGACACAAAAAACCGTTTAGTTGCCGGTTGCGTAGAGCGGTTGTAGTAGGCCTTCATGGAGGGTCCTCATACGCTTATCGCGGGGAGAAGCTAGCGTGCGCGTTGCTTACCTAGCTGCTTCTGCGATTAGTGGCGCTTTGTGGGGTGCCATGGTACCTATCGTCGCGCTCTTGACATTGCAGCCCCTAGAATACGGATCATTTTCTACCATATATTTGTTCTTTGCATACGGCGTCTCCTTGCAGTACTCGTTTGTTAGTGAGGCATGGGCCCGGGCGAGGGGCAAGTACCGAGCTGCGACGGCTCGGGCCGACTATTCGAACGCTCTTTTTGCCTTGGCCCTAGCGGTCTCAATTGTTGCGCTCGCCGTAGCAGTACTTGTCCCGGAGCTTGCTCCCGTGGCAAGTTGGCTCTCACTCGCAGTTTTATTTGGTATATATCGGAACGGTGCCAGGTATTACTGGATGGCTCAGGGAGTGGTCCGGCGTGTCATCCTGTCCGACCTTCTCGGTATATCCGCATTCGTCAGTGTCTTCGTGTTGCTTCCTCGCCGGGATGACATTTGGTCGCTGTCGATTGCTTGGGGGGTTTCTGCCATGGCTGGTGCTGTTGGTTTGGGCTTGCCTCTGCTGCGTCGGGGGAGAGGCCCCTGCCGTTGGTGGAAGACCCACAAGCAGGATATTGTCCCGCTTCTGTTCGACTCAGTGTTGATGGATGCCGGCGCAATCGGCGCACCATTCCTACTCGTGGGATTCATGGGTCCAGCCAATTTTGGGCTCTATCGTGGGATCGCTAATGCGGCAATGCCGGTACGTTTATTACTGGACCCCCTTCGGCCCGCGGTGGGGCGAAGACCTCAGCGGTTCTTTTTCAGCGGCCTTGTCATGGGGCTTGTCGGTGTTATCACGGTATTCATTGCCTTGGCCTGTTACTTCGCCCTCGAGTGGGTTGTCCCCGCCCTTCCGTTCGGGTTAGGGACGTTGTCTGAAATGACAGCCTTTGCAGCACCTGCGGGTCTCTTTTCCGCGGCGAGCTTCCTGGGGACTTTGTACTATATTGTGTGCCGAACAAGTTCGCCCAAAGCGACCATCATGCGAGGGCGCATCTCGCAGACGTTGCTCGTTATTGCAATGCCGATTGTAGGGTATTTCAGCTTAGGGTTAGAAGGAGCAATCTGGGGTTTTGCTGGGTCGGCGGCAATTAGTTCCCTGATATGGATGGCTCTTGCCTCGCCTATAAGGTTTCACGGATCCGGGTCGCCGGAAGCGGCCAATAGCAAGTTGCCTGCACAGCTGGTAGTCCCGGGTTCAAGAGGGCGTACGTATAGTCGTCGCAGCAGATTTTGATTCTTCTTATGCCTGGGAATCTCGAAGCAGCAAAGAATCCCTTCCGTCGTCGGTCAGATCCGCCGCATCGTTGTGCGCCATGCATTGGTGATTTTTTAGAATGAAGCGTCTCTTATGTTTGGCCCTGCGGATTAATGTTTGGGCAAGTATCTTCATGCTCGCAAGTGAAGGATTTGAGTTTGTATAAAGAAGTGGTTGTAGTTGGCGCGGGCGGCTTTGGTCGCGAAGCCTTGGACGTCCTTGAGGCCATGAATATTCAGGAACTTGATTCCAAGCTAAAGGTCCTTGGGGTGATTGATGACAATCCGAGTTCTTCTTCACTTTCACGTTTGGCGGACAGGGGCTACATGCATCTTGGCAGTCTTCAGGAGTGGCTTGGATGCAAAAGAGAAGCCCTTTATGTTGTTGCCATTGGAGCACCTGAAATCCGGAGGCGGATTTGCTCCACTCTTGAGTCGGCAGGACATGAGCCTTTGAGTGCCATCCATCCCAGTGCCGTAATAGGGTCCAGAGTAAGACTCGGGCGAGGAGCAGTGATATGCGCCGGAGTGAAAATTTCTACAAATGTCGCTATTGGGGATTATGTTCATATAAACCCTGGGGTCATCATCGGGCATGACGCTGCACTGGAGAATTTTTCCTCTATAAACCCGGGGGCCATCATCTCCGGCGAGGTTAGGATTCGAGAGTCCTGCCTTATTGGCGCTGGCGCTGTTGTACTCCAAGGATTGACCGTGGGCACTGGATCGACAGTCGGGGCTGGAGGCGTTGTAACCCGGGACGTTGAAGCGGACAAGGTGGTAAAAGGCGTTCCTGCCCGTTGAAGGTGCTGTTTATTCACGCTGCCTCGCAGAACCGAGGCCCAAATGGCCTTTGTGCTACTCGTGGAAACGCCGAAATTCTCCAGACTCCATTAGAATGTCGGTAAATTTCTCTCCGTTGTGAAGTGAGCAATTCCGTGGGCGGTGACTGCATAAGTCACTCAACTAATTTCGTTCCTGTGGTCCGTCCCGCATTGCTGATCGGACTCGACCTACACAGCAGTGCCGGGTGCCAGCCGAAGGCATAATCCGTTTCGACCCGAACTGGCACTGCTTCAAAATTTGATCAAAAGGACTGGAAGGCATAAACCCCGCCTCAGGAAGGCGCGGGCGCCCTGCCGGGTAGATGATATAAAAGGGAATGTGAAAGTTATGCTGCCTTTAGGGGAAGGTGAAGCACCCTTGGACTGCGCTCACCAGTATGTTGGACGGTGCGAGTCTTGCCAGATGGTCGAAATCGGTACGCGCTCGTTTGATAATACAGATTTGTTCTCCGACCTAGCTCGGGCATTGCGCTCCTGATTTAGAAGATCAGGGGGCGCCTCCGGGGCAGTTGCCGATGATTATGAAGGGCCCTTATGTGTGGAATCGTGGGTTACGTAGGCCGTTCGGTGGACGGTGCAGTTAATGGTCACAGTGCCCTGGATGTTGTCCTTGAGGGGCTGCGGCGTCTGGAGTACCGCGGTTATGACTCTGCCGGCGTGGCAGTGGTGTCCGAGGGCGCCATTGAGTCGCGGAAGAAGTCCGGGAAGCTGAGCAACCTGATTGCYGAGCTGGAGGCCCGCCCGTTGCCTGAGACGGTGACCGGGATCGGACACACCCGCTGGGCCACGCACGGCGGCCCGACGGACCGCAACGCGCACCCGCANGAGCTGGAGGCCCGCCCGTTGCCTGAGACGGTGACCGGGATCGGACACACCCGCTGGGCCACGCACGGCGGCCCGACGGACCGCAACGCGCACCCGCACCTGGCTGACGGCGGCAAGCTGGCCGTGATCCACAAYGGCATCATCGAAAACTTCGCCGAGCTCAAGCTCGAGCTGCTTGAAAAGGGCGTCACGTTCCTGTCCGAGACGGACACCGAGGTCGCTGCCGCGCTGCTGGCCGACATCCTCCGGAACAAGCTGGGCGGGGACACCGCGAACGGTGGCCTGACCCGCGCCATGGAGCTGGCCTGCCAGCGCCTGGAGGGCGCCTTCACCCTGCTGGCCGTGCACGCGGACCAGCCCGAYGTCGTCGTGGCCGCCCGCCGCAACTCACCGCTGGTGGTGGGCCTGGGCGAGGGGGAGAACTTCCTGGGCTCGGACGTGTCCGGGTTCATCGACTACACCCGCCGCGCGGTGGAGCTGGGCCAGGACCAGATCGTGACCATCRCCGCGGACACGGTGGAGATCACCGATTTCTACGGCAACCCGGCCSAGGGCAAGGAATACCACGTGGACTGGGACCCGGCCTCCGCGGAAAAGGGCGGCTTCTCCTCCTTCATGGAGAAGGAAATCCACGACCAGCCCGACGCCGTGGCGCAGACCCTGCTGGGACGTTCGGACATCAAGGGCAAGCTGACCCTGGACGAGCTGCGGATTGATCCGGAACTGCTGAAGCAGGTCAACAAGATCATCGTGCTGGCCTGCGGCACCGCSGCYTACGCGGGCATGGTGGCCAAGTACGCCATCGAGAACTGGTGCCGGATCCCCACGGAAGTGGAGCTGGCRCACGAGTTCCGCTACCGGGACCCGATCCTGGACCAGAACACCCTGGTGGTCTCCATCAGCCAGTCCGGCGAGACCATGGACACGCTGATGGCAGTCCGGTACGCCCGCGAACAGGGCGCCAAGACCATCTCCATCTGCAACACCAACGGCTCCACCATCCCGCGCGAATCCGACGCCGTGCTGTACACGCACGCCGGCCCGGAAATCGCGGTGGCGTCCACCAAGGCGTTCCTGGCGCAGATCACCGCCGCSTACCTGCTGGGCCTGTACCTCGCCCAGCTGCGCGGMAACATCTTCTCCGGCCAGATCAAGGACGTCCTCGCGGACCTGAACAAGATCCCCGCGAAGATCCAGACCATCCTGGACAACGCCGGGCCGCTGCGCGAACTGGCCCGCAGCATGGCGCAGGAGAAGTCCGTGCTGTTCCTGGGCCGCCACGTGGGCTACCCGGTGGCCCTCGAGGGCGCGCTGAAGCTCAAGGAAATCGCGTACATCCACGCGGAGGGCTTCGCGGCCGGTGAGCTCAAGCACGGCCCCATCGCCCTGATCGATGAAGGCCAGCCGGTGTTCGTGGTGGTCCCGTCCCCGCGCGGCCGCGACTCGCTGCACGCCAAGGTGGTCTCCAACATCCAGGAAGTCCGCGCCCGCGGCGCCCGCACCCTGGTCATCGCCGAGGAAGGCGACGAAGCCGTCAAGGACTACGCCGAGTACGTCTTCTACGTCCCCGAAACCCCCACCCTGCTCATGCCCCTGCTGACCACCGTCCCGCTGCAGATCTTCGCCGCGGAACTCGCGGCAGCCAAGGGCTACGACGTGGACCAGCCCCGCAACCTCGCNACTCGCTGCACGCCAAGGTGGTCTCCAACATCCAGGAAGTCCGCGCCCGCGGCGCCCGCACCCTGGTCATCGCCGAGGAAGGCGACGAAGCCGTCAAGGCCTACGCCGAGTACGTCTTCTACGTCCCCGAAACCCCCACCCTGCTCATGCCCCTGCTGACCACCGTCCCGCTGCAGATCTTCGCCGCGGAACTCGCGGCAGCCAAGGGCTACGACGTGGACCAGCCCCGCAACCTCGCAAAGAGCGTCACCGTCGAATAGATATGGTCCTGGCTTGATTGACCCTCCGCTCCGTAAATGAGGGGCATGAGTGGTCCGGTTCTTCGTTTTCGAGTACTCGGTACTCGTGCCATTGAATGAGCTCCCCTCTATGTTCTTTTGCATGAAGGACATTGTCGGCAGGAGTGGTACAGGTCCTCACAAAAGGCCCGTCTCGGAAGGTAGCCGAAGAGGAGATATTGGGCTTTTTGGGATCAGGAATGGTGTTGTCTGGATTGCTGACGATGTCTTCGTCACCCGCTCGGCGGATGATGTGTTGGTGGAAAGGTGGACCTCCTCCCGGATCATTACGATTGCTGTTCGCCGGGAAGCAACCGGAACGATGCAGCTGGTCTGGGCGCAGCTGAACGACATGGCGGCTTGACGGGCAAGCCAGTCAAAAGTAGATCGTGCGTAGGCGCTCCTATCGGTAGAGCGGCGTCCAAATTTGCGATTTGGTAGCTGTGAGCATTTTCTGTGGCGCAAATCAGGTTGCAGCTGGGAACGAGGCTCTTACAGCACTATCTATTGTCGCTACAAAATCGAAGCCATCGTTTGCCCCACGAATCAATGTGCAGGCACAGATGCCCGTGTTTCTCTGCAATGGAATCCCCAAGTAGTGGACATGACGTCGATATAGGAGAGGACTGGGAACGCTGTCAGAATCCCTTACCGCCGTTTTACATTGCAGATCAAATATTTAGCATAGCTGCGGTCAGGTTGGCGTGCCTCGGCAAGGAGAGGAGTCGAACCGGCCCGGACGCCGCATCGGCGCGGACTTGACAAGCATTTCTTTGAAGAAGGCGTCTATGATGCGGGCGTGAATATCTTGAACGTCAAGGAAGCAGCCGCCCAAATATGCCCCGAGTGTTGGCATAATCGAGAACTTAAGCTTTCAATACTGCGGCGCTGGTTAGTGATATGCGGAGCGGCTAAGCGCTGTCCCTACGTCTACACCAGTGGCAGGTGCTGCCACTGCTCTAGCCGATTCCATGTTCTCGAGTAGAGGATCGCCTTTTGCTGGACAGGCTTGCTCCAAGTCGTTTCGAGAACTTATGGCTTGGCTTCTCGATAAAGATTTGGAAGAGTTGGGCGACCATCAAGGATGTCACCACAGCTACAACGATGGCAAGAATTGCTAGGTTGGAACCGAAAAGGAAACCGAAGGCTACAACGATGGGCTCATGGACAAGGTAGAGGCTGAACGACACTGTGCCGAGCCACTGAACCGTCCTACGCTCCAAAAGATCTCTGGCGGCCGCCCAGTGTGTCGCGGCGAGCACCAGGAGGCTCGCCCCGATAGTTGTCAGCCCGGACATCGCTCCCTGAAGGCCTGGGGCCACCCCGAAGCCGCCCACTATGCCGTTCGAAGCCATGAGCAGCGTAGCCACCCCTGCTGTAACGGGCCAGCCGAACTTGTGCCCCCCAATGTTGTTCGCCATACTACGCAAGCGCTCTGATTCCGTGGCAAACAAGGTGCCTATTAGGAACATCGGTACATAGAGCAACGTCGTGTTGTTGAGGTAACCCCCGAGGGTAATGATTACGAGGCAGACAACTACCTTGACGTACGTCAGCTTAGGCGCGAAACGGGAGGCCCACATGTAGAGAGGCAGTGTCAGGGAGAAGAGTATTTCAAACCGTAAGGACCACAAGGGGCTTGCCAGCCCACCATTACCAAGCAGCAGCGTCATATCTTTGAGGAAAGCCATGACAGTTATTGCCTCTGGCCGTTCATCTAACCAGGCGCTGGACGGAGCCCCGGTCCTGGGAACGACCCAAAATGTTGCGACGGTGAACAGGACAGCTGCCCACACCGGGAGGTAGAGGCGCGCTAATCTTTGCGGGTAGTAGGCTCTCCAGTCGAAGCGGTCTCCCTTAGTTACCATCTGGGCTAGCACGAGACCGCTCAAAATGAAAAAAACATAAACGGCTGCCTTTCCCTCCCATAGCGCGTGCAGGGGGGTATGGCTGAGCCACCATTCGGCTGTCCAGCGAACGGCGGGGCCTTGGCCGTAGTAGGGCCCGGCGAGAGTCGGGACTAAAAGCATGGAATGGTGCAGAAGGACGGAAAGCGCGGCTACCCCGCGGAGCCCATCAAGTGATCTTATGCGGCCAGGAGAAGTTCGGCTCGGCAACATCGCGACGGGCGTGGCTGAGCTGCGCGTTTGCGGTTTCTGCATGGCCACAGTCTAAAGGTGCTTGGCCGCCATCCATATCCACGGGAGATTGTGGTTCTCGAATCATGTAGTTAATGACGGCGAGCGGGAGAAATATCGCCCAGTGGTGTGCAGGTGCTTGCAAATAGGGGTTCGTTGCGTTCGCGATCAACATAGCGACGCCCCCCACGAGTGTGACGACGAGAGTGGGGCGCATGCTCGGACGGGAGGCCACAGCCTTTATGGCCGCTTGCGTTACAGTCACAGCGAGACCCACAAGAAGAATCGCACCTACGAGTCCAACCTGCATCAGAAGTGCAGGGTACTGGGTCTCAAACTGCCATGGTTGCCGGTCACTGCGCACTAGCCCAGGGACAACAGCACCAAGTCCGTGGCCAAATATCGGGCTTGTGGACCAGTAGTCTAGGAGGCCGTCGATCTGGTCAGCTCGAATCGCTTCGTCATCGGCTACCGTCTGCGCCGTTCCGCTGAAGTAGTAACTGACGGAATCAAAAACGTTTGTAATTGCCGGATGCGCGATGATGGCGGGCAGGGAGGGGGCGATTGCTGCCAACCCAATCAGTCCCCCAATAACAAGAGCGGGAGGATACGTCCTTGGCCGTGTCCGGCCCCGCCATTTGACTAGACGCCCCAGCCCCCACAGGAGTAGGGGCACGAGGAGCAGCCCGAGTACGATTGCCCGACGTCCGCCGACCATTGCTCCACCGATACCGAAACTTGCTGCCATAATTCGGAGTTTTAGAGTTGGAAGGTACTGGTCCCGTCCCACGAACAGGGAAGCGACCCACATTGGTGTTGCTGCGGCCAAAGTGGAGAGTCCGTAGAACCTAACTGAAGATGCATCTCCTTTTTCTCCATAGCCTGCCCCGACAAGCTCAAGGAACCAGGAGGGAAAGATGCTGGCGGGTAAGAGTCCAGTCTGGGTTCCGACATAGGCGAGGATAAAGGCCCCCACGGCAACAGTCATGATGGCACACGTATGGACGAGGTCCTTTATCACCCTTCCGCCCAGGACGGAGATATACAGAAAAAACAGGGCCGGTGTGACAATGAAAATCATCCCAGCGTTCCAGAAGCCGGGGTTTGCGGCACCCAGGAACAGTCCGTATAGTCCGATCAGCATCGTTAACGCGAAGGCGGCGGCGGCGTGCGCCGACAGCACCCTTTTGGTGAGTAGCGACGTGATTAGCGCCACGGCGGCACAGACAGCCTGCACAATGATCAGAACAGTCCCCTGCGACACAGGTAGGAACAGCAAAAACGCGAACGATAGTACTGCGATTCGTCGCGCCGCTGTTTCGCCGAAGATGCCGCGCTCGCCGCGCCCCCCACTAATCATTGCTCGATTCTATTCGACGGCACGGTTTGCCGGGCATACAACCCGTGCGATCGGCGCTGAAATGTGCCTGTCAGTCCAGTGCAGGCTGAGGAGAAGGGGCAGCCGGATAATACTGCCGCCAGTGTTGGCATCCGCCACCTGCTCCCACGAATGAAGGAGCGACGGCGGAGACCAAGGACGGGCGACTAATCCTGAGCGAACGGTCCGGAGGTTCAGTTGCAGCTAACTGCTTATTCCGCGCCGAAGGTGTTTACGGAGCGGAGTTCGCACGGGCATCCCACTCGTGGGATGCCCGTGCCGGCATTCATCTGTGAGCTGGGCGTAGCGCGAGCGACGGAAGCGGAGACCGCACCTTGGCTTTGAGGCTTGCCGGTAATCGGCATAACCGTGAGTAGAATCGTTCACCAAAGACGAACGCAAGCTGCTCTTTGCCGGAGGTATGAAGAATAATGTCCGAATGGCTCGAAGTCGGCGCAGACAACTACGTGCTTGTCACTGAAGGATCCCTTCTTAATACGGGTCTTATCGTTGGCTCCGAGCGCGCCATGATCATTGACACCGGATGCGGTCCCCGTCAGGGACGCGAGATCTTGAATGCCGTTAGGAGAAGGACTGACCGGCCGCTGGTTGTCGCTAACACACACGCACACTTCGACCACTTTTTCGGCAACGTCGTTTTCGCCGAAGCCGGCGTCACTGAATTTTGGGCCCACCAGAATTGTGCCTCAGAGATTGACCGGCACGGTGACCTGCAGCGACGGCACGTCGGAACACTTGAACCCGAGATGTACGCCGGTGAAGGGGAGAACGTCGAGCTAGTAGTGCCGAACGCCATCGTCAAGGACCAGCCCGTCTTGGTCGACCTTGGTGGCGTGACAGCAACACTGTTCTACCTCGGCCGAGGCCACACAGACGGGGACCTTCTGGTTGGCACGCCAAGCACTCTTTACGTCGGCGATCTTGTCGAGCAGGGTGCCCATCCGTCCTTCGAGGACTCTTACCCTGAGGAGTGGGCCGACGTTCTCCGGCACATTTCAGCACTGCGCCACAGATATGAGTTCCTGATACCCGGACACGGCAAGCCGTGTAGCGACCAATTTGTGAAAACAATGGCCGATACTATGACCACCGCTGTCCGCCAAGCCCGACAGTCCATCCGTGATACGCCCAGCGATGCCACGAAGGCCATTCCCGTCCTGCCTTATGGCCCGGAGCAGTCCCGTTGGTTCATCAAGCGGCTCCAGGAAACCCGGCGGAACGTGCAGGAAGACGCCTAGCAAGTGGGCTTGCCCGGGCCGCACTTGGGAACCAGGTCCTTAATCCTCCGACAGATCTTGGTGCGCCCCTAATGGGCGGCCTACGCCTTCCTCGCAGTTCTCCTCGTGCTACGACGGTCGTGGTTTCGGCCGTGCTCATCCGCCACCTACCTGCGAAGACTGAGCAGGGCCTTCCGCCGGACCCCCTAGACTTACTCATTGAACCAGTGCCGCAGAATCGTTTGCCGAAACGTCCGGGGGGACAGACATGCCAGAACCGGCGGATCAGAATGCAGGTGCCCAAGCAGAGGATGCAGGGCAGCCGCAGCTGCGCCGACGCCGCGATCTTCGTCGTGCCGACGGCTCAGCGCAGGATGCCTGGACAGGAACCATGCCAGCAGTAACCCCTGAAATGTCCAGTGCCAGCGGCGCCGGCAAGCCGGTGACACGCCGATCCTCTTGGGCGGAAGCGGCCGCCGCGGCCGACGCGAACAAGCCGTCCCGTGCGCCATCTTCTGCTGCTCCCGGTGTTCCGGCTGCACCGGTCCCAGCACACCCCCCGGCGGGACCCATCGCGTCCGTTCCCGCTGCTGCCCCCGAGATGTCGTCCTCCGCTCCTGGTGAGGCCGCCCCCCAAGCTGCCGAGAGGCCGTCGAACGTTCCCGCGGAGGCTCCAGCCTTCCGCCGTGGCCGGCCCACAGCGGCCGACGCAATCGCTGACAACCCCAGGCCGGACTTCATCAGTTCGCCCGGCCTGTTTGTCAAGGAGCAGAAGCCGCGCCCCAAGGGCGGTTTCCGCGGTGCCCTCTACAACCTGACCGGCGGCGCCTGGAACCTGGGGCCAGGCCCCAAGCAGCGCCAGGAGGACGAGTTGGCCCGCCGGATCTCACGCCAGCTCCAGGGCAGCTACAATACGGCGATCCTGAGCCTCAAGGGCGGTATCGGCAAGACCTCCACCACCGTAGGTGTTGGCCTGACCCTCGCTGAATACCGCGGAGACGCGCCGTGCGCCATTGACGCCAACCCCGACTCGGGGGACCTCGTGGAGCGCGCCTTGGGCGAGGGCATCTACCAACAGTCCAGCCCACGCACGATCACGGACCTGCTGGAAAACATCGAGTCCGTCGACTCCCTGACGGCCCTTGCACGCTACATGCACCACGCCGGCCGGCTGCACCTTATCGCGGGCGAGCAGGACCCGGAGGTCTCGGACTCCCTGACGGCTGCGGAGTACCTTCGGATCCGCAAGCTCATTTCCAGCTATTACTCGGTCGCCCTAACGGACTGCGGCACCGGTGTGACCCACAATGCGATGAGCGGGATTCTCCAGTCGGCGGACAACCTGGTCATTGCTGCCGGTTATGCGGTGTCAGGCGCCAAGCGGGCTCGCAGCACGCTGCACTGGCTGGCCAGCCACGGCTATGAGGATCTGGCCCGCAACGCCATTGTGGTGATCACGGACAAGGACGAGGTGTCCTCCCGCGTGGATAAAGTCGCCATCGAGGAACACCTGGCCGGGATCTGCCGCGAGCTGATCGCGGTACCTCACGACCGGGGTGTTGCCGACGGAGACCTGGTGACGCTGGATGTGCTGAAGCCAGAGACGCGGCGGGCCTACAAGGAGATCGCCGCCGCCATTGTGGACGGGTACCGGTAGTCATCATTGTGATGCGGCGGTACGCTACCGAATTTTGGGAACTCCGTTTCTACTGCATTACTGTTGGTCAAGTCGGCTTCACACGTACTCATCAGTTGGGTGGAGAAGACCAGAAGGCCCCGCGCTAGTCACAATGCTGCGGGGCCTTCCTTCTCTCTGACAAGGAATTTGTCATGATTTATGTGACCGGTACTCAAGGACGCGAAGCTGGCGAGGTTCGTGGAGGGGAGAAGTGTGGCTACAGGGTGCAGTTGCCCAAACTGCGGCCTAGGATCTGAACATTGATCTTCAGGGTACAGTTAGAGCATTTTGCCGCTGTCCAAGCACTTCGGCGACGGGACGATTCCCGCTGCGCCGCGGTAATCCGACGGCGATGCGGTGGTCCCCGGCCTCAGCCGGGGACCACCGTCGAACTTTCCCTGAGCCGGCTCCCTACGTGCTGGGGGTGGCAGCCTTCTTATGCAGCGCTTCCGCCATCTTCTGCAACTTGGCACCGCCCCGCCGTTCAGCGCGGTGTCCTTGATCTTGTTCGCCTGGGCACCCAGGTCTGCCGGGGCGGCGTTCTTGAGGGCCGTCAGGTCAGCCTGAAGATTTGCGGGGAGCTTGGCGAATACCTGCGGGTGGCTGATGAGCTGGTCGGCCACCTGCTGCAGCCCAGCGCCGGGGTTGTCCGAACTGAACGCGGTCCGCAGCTCCTGGCGCAGGCCGGCCAGGCCGGTGGCTGTCTTCTCGAGCGCCTCGGCGCGCTTCTGGATCTGGCGCCGTACCCGCCGGAGAGGGCCGTGGTCTTGATCTTGTAGGCGTCCTGCACCCGGTCCGCGGAGCGGCATCCTTCAGCGTGGTCACGTCCGCCTGCAGGGTGGCGGGCAGCTTGGCGAACAGCTGCGGGTGGTTGACCAGGACTGCGGCTGCCTTGGCCGCACGGTCCCCGGCAGCCTGCGGGCTGTCCGCGTTCAGGTTCAGGAACGCCTGCAGACTGCCGGCGCCCATCGACGCGTAGATCGCGGAACTTAGGTCCGTGCGGTGGGTGGCGTGACGCACGGGTGAGCAAAGCTTCGAAGATCTGGCGCAGAAACGGTCGTCGACCGGGACGCTGCTGGCGCCCGTACGTTCAAGGCCTATGCACGTAAGATGCCCGCCGCCGAATGAACGGGGCGGCCACTTTCCGTGCAGCGGGGACTACACCAGCACGCTCTCCACCGGCGCAGGCTGGGCCGGCGCCGCGAAGATGCTGCTGTCCAGATTTGCGACGGAAGATTTGCCCACGAATCCCATGGCCCCCTTGAGCTCTTCCTGCAGGATCGAGAACACCCGGTCCACCGCCGGCTCCCCGCCAGTGGCGAGGGCGTAGGCGAACGGCCGCCCGGCCAGTGCAGCCTTGGCGCCCAGCGCCACTGCCTTGACGATGTCGTGCCCACGCCGGATGCCGCCGTCGAGATAAATCTCCGCCCGTCCGCCCACAGCGTCAGCGATGGACGGGAGGACATCGATCGTGGCGGGCTGGGAGTCGAACTGCCGGCCGCCGTGGTTGGAGACGAAGATGCCGTCCGCGCCCTCGTCCACGGCCCGGGCCGCGTCCTCGGCGTCCATGATGCCCTTGATCACCAGGTTGCCCTTCCACTCGGACCGGAGCCTGGCGAAGTCCTCCCAGGTGGCGCCCGGGTTCTTGTTGGTTGCCATCCAGTTGTTCATCTCGTCCATGCGCAGCGGGCGGCCGTTGATCTGGTAGTTCCCGTAGGTCATTTTCCGGCCGGTGAGCCAGCGCCACAGCCAGGCCGGCCGGGTGGCGGCATTGAAGTAGTCTGCAACCGGCGGGCGCGGCGGCATGGACAGCCCGTGGTGCAGGTCCCGTTCCCGCTTGCTGGAAGACCCGACGTCGCCTGCCACCACCAGGGTCTCAACCCCCACGGCACGGGCCCGGTTGATGTAGCTGGCGGTTTCCTCCGGATCCTTCCAGAAGGCGATCTGCGCCCACAGGTTGTTGGGGGCCACCTTGGCCACCTCTTCCAGGGAGCAGCCGGCCCACGCGCTGTGAATGAAAATCGACCCCGCCCTGACCGCGGCCCGGGCAACGGCAGGATCCGAACCCGGGTGGAAGATGGTGAGCATGCCCATCGGTGCCACCATCAGCGGCAGCGCCAGGGAATGGCCCAGCACGGTGGTGGACGTGTTCAGGCCCCGCAGGTCCACCATGGACCGCTGGCGAAGCATCAGGGCATCGAACCGGTCCTCGTTGGCGCGCATGGTGGTCTCGTCCAGCGCGCCGCCCTCCAAATAGTCCGAGATCATTTTCGGAAGCTGTTTCCGGGAAGCCTTGCGGTAATCATCGATGCTGACAATCCATTTGTTTCTCAAGGGTCCTGCTCCAATGTGAAGGTCTAAATTACTTTCGCCAAGAATTGTTTGGTGCGTTCGTGCCGTGGGTCGCGCAGGACGGTCCGGGGGTCGCCCTGCTCCACGATGCCGCCCCCGTCCATGAAGATCAGGTGGTCGCCCACTTCCCGGGCGAAGCCGATCTCGTGGGTGACCACGATCATGGTCATCCCGCCGTCAGCGAGCTTGCGCATCACGTCCAGCACCTCGCCCACCAGCTCCGGGTCCAGGGCCGATGTTGGCTCATCGAACAGCATCAGCCGTGGCTCCATGGCCAGTGCCCTGGCGATGGCCACGCGCTGCTGCTGGCCGCCGGACAGGGACGCCGGGTAGGCGTGGACCTTCTCGGAAAGCCCCACCCGCTCCAGGAGGACGCGGGCCCGGTCCTGCACTGCCTTCCGGTTCTCCCTCTTCACCCTGACCGGCGCTTCGCAGATGTTCTCCAGCACCGTCATGTGGGGGAAAAGGTTGAAGCTCTGGAAGACCATGCCGATGTTCTCGCGCATCCTCGCCGCCTCGGCGTTGTTCTGCGCGTGCAGCCGGCCTTTCCTGATCTTCACGCCAACCGGCTGTCCGTCCACAAGGATGAACCCGCCGTCGAGCGTTTCCAGCTGGTTGATGCAGCGAAGGAACGTCGACTTGCCGGAGCCGGACGGCCCGATAATGCAGGTCACACTGCCCTTGGGAATGGTGAGGTCGATGCCCTTGAGGACTTCGAGGTCGCCGAAGCTCTTGGTCACCCCCTGTGCTTCGATCATCACGTCGCTCATGGCCGGGCCTCCTCTGATGTGGTGCGGGGGTTCGCCGCCTTGGGCTTGCGGGGCCGCCGGGGGCTGCGTCCGGAAGTGATTCCGCCCCGGTTGAAGTGCCGTTCAATGAAGAACTGCCCAAGGCTCAGAACGCTGGTCACCAGCAGGTACCACATGCTGGCGGCGATAAGCAGCGGAATGGTTTTGAAGTTGGCGCTGTAGACCAGCTGCGCTGAATAGAGCAGCTCGGGGAAGGCCAGGACGCTCACCAGGGAGGTGGTCTTCAGCATGGAGATGGTCTGGTTGCCCGTTGGCGGGATGATGATCTTCATCGCCTGTGGCAGGACGATCCGGGAAAGTATCGCGAACCGGCGCATGCCCAGGGCCGTGGCCGCCTCCGTTTGTCCACGGTTGACGCTCAGGAGTCCTGCCCGGACGATCTCGGACATGTAGGCGCCTTCATTCAGGCCCAGCCCCAGGATCGCCGCCATGAAGGGGGTGATGAGAACGTTGGCATCCACCGAGAAGAACTCGGGCCCGAACGGCACGCCCACCGCAATCCGTGGGTAGATGGCGGCGATAAAACCCCAGAAGAGGAGCTGGACGAAGACCGGCACCCCGCGGAAGAGCCAGACCAGGAACGCGGCGGTCCCTGCCACAATGGCGTTCGGGGCGAGCCTGGCCAGCGCCAGCAGGACGCCGACGACGATTCCCACAGCCATGGAGATGGCCGTCAGTCCCAGCGTCCGCAGGAGACCCGTGAACAGCCGCTCCGAGGTGAACCAGCCGAAGACCACGTTCCACTCGAACCGCGGATTGGTGACGAGGGAGTAGCCCACCAGGAAGATCGCGAACAGGACGATTGCCGCCGTCAGCCACAACCCTCCGTGGCGCTGGTGCGGACGGCCCAGGAGAAGCTGCCGGTCCAGCGCGTCACCGGTGGGTGCCTTGGCGTCGGGTTCCGTGGCTGTGTTGGCCATCTGGCTACTGCGCTTTGTTGAAGGCGAAGTCAGAGATTGCACCGGTGCCCACGCCCCACTTGTCGAGGATCTCCTTGTACTTGCCGCTCTTTGCAAGGGACTGCATGCCGAGCTGCACGGCTTTCTCCATGCCAGCGCCCTTCTTGAAGCCGATGCTGACGGGGGAGACGTCCTTTTCGCCGAGCAGTTCGATCTGGCCGCCCTGCTTGATGGCGTAGCCCAGGGTGGGTCCGTCGATGTAGACCGCATCGATGCGTCCGGCCGTCAGTGCGAGATTGGGGGCCTGCATATCGGGGTAGGTCATGGCCTCGATGGCTGGGCTGCCGGTGGCAGTGCACGCCTGGGACAGGGCAGGCAGGCGCTTGAGGTCCTGGAATGAACCCTTCAGCACGCCAACACGCTTCCCGCAGAGTGTGTCCAGCGTGAGGTGCTGCGGGTTGCCCGGAGCCACACCAATGCCGCTGCCTGACTGGTAGTAGTCCACGAAATCAAGCACTTTCATGCGTTCCGTCGAGGGGGACATCTGGGAAATGGCCATGTCGAACTTGCCGGCAGCAATACCGGGGATGATGCCGTCGAAGGGGCCGCTCTTGACCTCCGTCTTCAGGCCCAGCGTCTGGCCCAGGGCCATGGCAATTTCCGGGTCAATACCTTGAATGGTTGTCCCGTCGGCGGCCATGAAATGCAGGGGAGGCGAGCTCTGGCTCATGGTGACGGTCAGGGTTCCCCTGTCCCGCGCCTCCTTGGGGAGGGCTGCGGCGGCGGCTTCGTCGACTTTGACGGCCTCCGCGGAGCTCGAGCTTTTAGGGGCATCGGACTGGGCTGAGCTGGTCATTTCGGGGTTGGAGCACCCGGAGAGAAGCACGCTCGCCATGGAAACTGCGGCGACGGTCACCAACATCGATCGAAACTGAATCATCTACACGCCTTCGGAAGTGGGGGAGGAGGGGTGGTAGGAGAGCTTCCAACCTTGATGGGCAGCTCGGCTGTGGTACAGATCACTTCGCTGTCCGGTATCATGTACCGTACATCATGCACGATTTTCTGCAAACACCTTTTTCGCCGTGTTTGGTTTGTGACGACGCGCTCGTGGAAGTGGTGTTACGGCTGCATGCGACAGACCAAAAAATTCACATAGGATTCCGAAATGAACGCCGCTTCACCTGAAGAAGAAGTCCTGATCCCCGGCAGGCCCATGCTGGTCGACCAGGTGTTCGAGGCCATCCTGTCCCTGTTGCTCGACGACAAGATCTCCACCGGATCGCCGTTAAGCATTGACGGATTGGCCAAGCGCTTTAAAGTTTCTTCGACTCCCGTGCGGGAAGCCCTGGCACGCCTGGAAACCACCGGCATGGTCAGGCGGGAAGCCCTGCGCGGCTACAAAGTTGCGCCGGAGCCCACCGCCAGCGACATCGCCGCACTTCTGACCTCGCGGCAGATCCTCGAGCCCGCATGCACCAGCATCGCCTGCACCAACTCAACACAGGAGCTGGTGGCGGACCTGGAAGGGTTCCACCGCGACCTTGAGGCGTCACGCCATGGCGGCGACACCTTCGCGGGGTACCGGGCCTACTGGAAGGCCGACGAAAACTTCCACCGGCGGATCGTGGAGGCAACGGACAACGAGTTCCTGCTCCGGGCCTACGGGTCCATCGAGGGAAGCATCCAGCGCTTCCGGCTGATGGTGCACAACGACATGAGCGGTGACCACACGGTGCAGGAGCACCAGGCCATCATTGATGCCTTCAAGGCCGGGGACTGCGCAGCCGCGACCGCCGCGATGAACAACCACATCGAGGGGATCAGGTCCCGCTCGCTGAGCCTGAAGAAGTTCGGCCAGCAGTAGGTCTCTGCCGGCCCCCTTTTGTACGGTGCGGCCGGCACCCTGGTGCGTACCGCCGTCGTACTCCTGCCGCGCCCTAACCCGCCGCCCTGCTGCCCTTTGCTCAGGGTGCATGAATAATACGGAGTGCTGGGAACAGCGGAAGTGCGGCCCCAGGCGCCTGCCTGCGGACGACGGCGGGCGAAGGAACTGGACATGACGAGGTCACACCGGAGCGAACGGCACGAGCCCGAAACGAGCGTGGAGCTGAACCCGTTGTTCAGCCGGCCGGGGGAATCCACCCTCTTTCCGCGCTTCACCATCCCGGACGGGGAGTCGCTGCCGGGCACCGCCTACCAGGTGGTCCACGACGAGGTGATGCTGGACGGCAATTCCCGCCTGAACCTGGCCACGTTCGTGGGGACCTGGATGGAACGGGAAGCCTCGCAGCTGTACGCGGAAGCGTTCGACAAGAACATGATCGACAAGGACGAGTACCCGCAGACCGCGCTGATCGAAACCCGGTGCTGGCGGATGCTCGCGGACCTGTGGAACGCGCCGGACCCTGCGGCGGCCATCGGCACCTCCACCATCGGCTCCTCCGAAGCCTGCATGCTGGCCGGCCTGGCCCTCAAACGCCGCTGGCAGCACCGCCGCCGCGCCGAGGGCAAGCCCACGGACGCACCGAACATCGTCCTCAGCTCCGCCGTGCAGGTGTGCTGGGAGAAGTTCTGCAACTACTGGGAGGTGGAAGCCCGCTACGTTCCCGTGTCCAGGGAACACCCCACCCTGGACGGCCATGACCTGGACCGCTACGTGGATGAGAACACCATCGGCGTCGCCGCCATCATGGGCGTCACCTACACCGGCGCCTACGAACCCGTGGAGCAGATCTCCGCCGCGCTGGACCGCATCCAGGCCGCCACGGGCCTGGACATCCCCATCCACGTGGACGGCGCCTCCGGGGCCATGGTGGCGCCGTTCCTGCAGCCGGAACTGGTGTGGGACTTCCGGCTCCCCAGGGTGGCCTCCATCAACACCTCCGGCCACAAGTACGGCCTGGTATATCCCGGCCTGGGCTGGATCGTCTGGCGGGACCAACAGTCCCTCCCCGACGACCTGGTGTTCCACGTCAGCTACCTGGGCGGGGACATGCCCACCTTCGCCCTGAACTTCTCCCGGCCCGGCGCCCAGGTGCTGCTGCAGTACTACCTGTTCCTCCGCCTGGGCTTCGCCGGCTACAAATCCGTGCAGGCAAGCTCCCGCGACGTCGCCCTGTACCTCTCCCACGAGATCGGGAACATGGACGCCTTCACCCTCTGGAGCGACGGATCCGATATCCCGGTCTTCGCCTGGCAGCTCACCGACGGCCACACCAGGAACTGGGACCTGCACCACCTGTCCGAACGCCTGCGCATGAACGGCTGGCTGGTCCCGGCCTACGCCCTGCCCGAAGGGCTCAGCGGCATCACCGTGCAGCGGATCGTGGTCCGCAACGGCTTCACCCGGGACCTCGCCTCCAGCTTCCTGGACGACCTCAAGAAGGAAGTGGCCTACCTGGACGCCCTGACCTCGCCCATGCCCACCGACAAGCACAAGGAAGCGTTTCACCACTAGGTATCGCTGCCCGCAGATTGAAGTATCTGGTTACTGGTCCAATTTTCCGGCCAGGCGCATAACCTTCATCCATGCTGAACACCATGCTTCGGAGCCTTCGACCCAAGCCAAAATGCAAGGTTTGCGGCTTGGACCTGCCTCCAACTCCCTCTGCGCTGTTTTGCTCCCGTGACTGCTACGACCGCTATCAGGCCATGGACCACACCTCCCGCCACTAGCCCCGCCGGGAGGAGCGCACCATGTGCCGGTTGTTCGGGCTGCACGCCGGGTCCCGGCCGGTCCGCGCCACCTTCTGGCTCCTTGACGCCCCGGACAGCCTGTCCGAGCAGAGCAGGAAGGAGCCCGACGGCGCCGGGATCGGCACGTTCGATCCCGACGGCGGCCCGCGGGTCACCAAACGGCCGCTCGCCGCATGGGAGGACCACGCCTTCGCCCGGGAGGCGAGGGAGCTGCGGAGCACCACCTTCCTGGCCCACGTCCGGTACGCCAGCACGGGTGCGCACACCCTGGTGAACACGCACCCGTTCGAGCAGGACGGCCGGCTGTTCGCCCACAACGGCGCCTTCCACGGACTCGACCGGCTCGACGCGCGGCTGCGTGAGTTCGGCGTGGCGGAACTGGTGCAGGGCCAGACCGACAGTGAGCGGCTCTTCGCCCTCATCACGGCAGAGAGCCGCAGGGCCGGCGGGGACGTGGCGGAAGGCATCACCCGGGCGGTGGGCTGGGTGGCCGCCGAGCTGCCCGTCCTGGCGTTGAACATCATCGTGACGACGGCCACCGACCTCTGGGCGCTCCGCTACCCGGCAACCCACCCGCTGTACGTGCTGGAACGCGACCCCTTGACCGAACCCGCTCCGGTGGCACCGCTGGACGCCAGAAGCTCCCGGATCCACTCCCGAAGCACCGAACTGGCCGAGTCCCGCTCCGTCCTCTTCGCCACCAAACGGATGAACCAGAACCCCGGCTGGCGTCCCATGGCACCGGGCGAGCTGGTGCATGTTGGCCCTGACCTGGCGGTGACGTCCACCTTCCCATTCCCGGACCAACCTGCCCACCCGCTCACGCTCGCGGACCTGGAACCGTCCGCGGCGGCGTCGCAAATGTCCTGACGGTGTATCTCCGGAAGGCGCGGCTTACGTGGCCGGCGCCGCGGCAGCCTTCTTCTCCAGCGCCTGGGCCATCTTCTGCACCTTGGCACCGTAGCCGCCGTTGATGGCGGTGTCCTTGATCTTGTTCGCCTGGGCATCCAGGTCCGCCGGGGCGGCGTTCTTGAGTGCGGTCAGGTCCGCCTGGAGGTTGGCCGGGAGCTTGGCGAACAGCTTGGGGTGGTTGATGAGCTGGTCGGCCACCTTCTGGAGCCCGGCGCCGGGATTGTCGGAACCGAACGCGGTGCGCAGCTCCTGGCGCAGGCCGGCCAGGCCGGTGGCTGCCTTCTCCAGCGCTTCGGCACGCTTCTGGATCTCGGCGCCGTACCCGCCGGACAGGGCGGTGGTCTTGATCTTGTAGGCATCCTTCACGCGGTCCGCAGGTGCGGCGTCCTTGAGGGCTGTCACGTCCGCCTGGAGGGCTGCGGGGAGCTTGGCGAAAAGCTTGGGATGGTTGACCAGCGCCGCGGCTGCTTCCGCCGCGCGGTCCCCGGCCGCCTG
This sequence comes from Arthrobacter sp. Soil761, assembly GCF_001428325.1. NCBI lineage: Bacteria > Bacillati > Actinomycetota > Actinomycetes > Micrococcales > Micrococcaceae > Arthrobacter > Arthrobacter sp. Soil761. Next base: position 305,971 of record NZ_LMSF01000029.1, read on the forward strand.
TGGGCTGTCAGCGTTCAGGGTCAGGAAGGCCTTCAGGCCGCCAGCGCCCTTTGCTGCCTTGACGTCGCTGGATGCTGTGGTTGAGGTTGCAGACACGGATGTTGGGCTGGGGGATGCGGACGCGGCACCCACGCCCGCGGCGGCCATGGCACCGGCGGCCAGGACTGCTGCCGCTCCGACGCCGATGCGGGCCCTCATTGACGGAATTGATGGCTTCACCACGGTGTGTTCCTCCAAATTTGCGCGTGGGTCCACCCGACGGGTTGGACCGGCAGGCTTCACTGTAGGACCGCAGGCTGGGGAAATGCTGAATGCCGCTCCTGCACCTTTATCTCCACCTTTATCCGGGCGCGGATTATGCTCGGCCTATGAAGATGCGTGATCCCCAGGCGAAGCCTGTTCCTGCCGGCAAACTGGGTTTTTGGCAGCAGCGGACGTGGCTGTGGATTGTCGCCGCGGGATTCGACGTGTACATCCTTGGTTTCGTCATCGGGTTGCAGCCGTCCGGCCCGCTCTGCGGCAGCCCGTTGCTTCCCAACAGCCGCGCCGCCGAACTGGCTGACCTGGAAGAGGCCGGCAGAGGGGCCGCGGCCACGTGCTACCGGACCATCGACTCCGATTCCGTGCCCGTGTGGAGCCTCATGGCCCTGGGAATCGGCCTGGTTCTGCTGGGAGTGGTGGTCCGGATAGTCCGTATCCGGCTTTTCGCCGGCGCTGCCGACGCCGTGAAGGCCGGCTAGGTGCGGTAGGCACCCAAAGACAGGAAAGCTCCCGGCCTGCGCCGGGAGCTTTCGTGTGTTTGCCGAAGGGACGGATGGTGCCCGCTACTCCGCGAGCTTGGCGACGGACTGCGCCCAGATGAAGAACTTGTTGGTGCCCAGGTCCTTGACGGTCTTGATGTTCAGCGCCTCTTTGAGCTTCTGCGCGTCGCTTTCGGACAATCCCTTCAGCGCCTCCACGGGCGCCTTCGCCAATTCGTCGATGCCCTTGTCGAGGTACTCCTTGTCGAACTTTGCGTTGATTCCAGCCATAGTGTCCTCCTGGTGCTCGGATGGGTCCTGACTGTGCTCTGGGGCACAGTGGTCATTCAACCACGAACGGACGCACGCGCCGCCGTAGGCGGCTTCTTGACCGTGGCGAGCAGGAAAACGCCGGCGACGGCGGTGGCCCCGGACAGGAGGAACAGGACGATTGCCAGCGGGGGTGCTGCGTCCGCCTCGCCCAGGATGGTGATGCCGATGGCGACGGCGACGAGGGGATCGATGACGCAGGCCGGCCACCACGAGTTCGGGGGTTCCCCTTGTGTGGGCGTTCTGGACCAGGAAGCTGCCGGCCAGGGCGGCGATGAGCAGGCCTGCCAGGCATGTCAGCGACAACCACTCGAAGTCGCCCTGGAACAGCCGGGCGATGACGGTCTTGGCCAGGGCCGCGACGAACCCGAAGAGGATCCCGGCTCCGGCGGTGAACACGACGGCACCCGACCGGTGGCGCCATAAGGCGAAGGCCACGGCAACACCGGCCAGGACCACGGCGAGCACGATCAGGATGGTGATCAAGTGCCGGTCGCTGACCTCCACGTCCTCCGCGGACAGCGCCGCCACGGCAACGAACACACCCACGCCGCCAACGCATAGCGCCACTGCGGTGAGGGCCCGCCGCCCGGGGGACCGGCGGGTCATCCGGGCCGTTGCCAGGGTGGTGACCACCAGGGCGATGGCGCCGATGGGCTGCACCACGATCAGGGGCGAGAACCGCAGGCTGGTGAGCTGGAGGAGGATGGCGGCGCCGAGCATCCCCGTCCCGGCCAGCCACACCGGCCTCCGGACCAGGGCCTGCAGGCGTCCGCCGCCCATGCTGCCCGCCGCGCGCCCGGCTGCAGCCGGCTGGTCTTCCACGGCGCGGTGCTGGAACAGCGTTCCCAAGGCAAGCAGGACGGCGCCGGCCGCGGCAATCGGGATGCCCAGCCAGTGGTAGGACGACAGCGCGGACACGGCCGCAGCCTGCTGGATCATGATCAGACCTTACCCAACCCGGACCCAGCTACCCACCCGGGCGGCCACCCGCCGTCGGGCCTTTTCCCTCTACAGCCTGCCCGGCTACAGCAGGCTGGGCCGGCTGGCGAGGATGTAGTCCACGGCCGCGGGGCCGGTCATACACAAATCCGGCCACTCGGTCCGGCCGCCGCGGTGCTGCTGCAGGTACCCTTCCTGCCGTACGGCTGCCCACAGCGACGCGATGGGGCCGGGCTTCCGGGCATTGAGCAGGCACCAGCTCAGGTACAGCCCGTACAACTCGTCGTCGCTGAGGCCCGGCTGCTTTGCGGGGACTCGTTCAAGGCATTCGGACAGGAATTGTCGATGATTCGGGGCGCTCATGTTTGGCCCTTCAGCCGGGTGCGGCCGTATGCTCACACATGCTGCATTCGTAGCCGCGGGTGCCCTGGATGGGTCCGCTCCCGGCATTCCTTTCGGCCTGGAAATCGGCCCATACCTCGCCGTGCGCCACGCCGCCCCCAGCTTGCTTATTACTGGGTCTACACCTAAAGTCTACAGTGTAGAGAAATTGTCGACATGGTTTTAGTCAAGGGATCAGAGTTTGCATGGCCGCTACGGCTGCTCACACATATCCCAGGAGAACTACATGTCCACTCACACCCAGAACGATCACGCCACCCCCGTCCGCAACGCCAATGACATCAGGATTTCCGTCCGGACCCTCGAATTTGCCGTTTACGTTGCCGCAGTGCTCGCCACGATCATCACCGCAGCAGTTGTGGGGGACGATGCGAGCGAGAACGGCGTTGACGTGTTCAACGCCAACCACGCCATGCAGTACATCGCCTTCCTCACGGTGGGCCTGATGGTGGCCCGCGGCCTGGCGAAAGCCGGCAACCGCACCCACACCAACCACGCCTAACACGCGGTTGTCCGGCGCCCCCGCCGGACACTGAGAAGTCCGGGTGCGGCGTCCTGCCAGGATGCCGCACCCGTTCTCCTCCCACCCCACTTGCGATTTACCCTGCCGGGCGCTCACAACTCCCCGCAAACCCGCCCGGTGCACTGTGCAAGGCTCCGGGTTTGAACCGCTGTAGCCGAACGGCGAACAACTGCACCTTGTTTGAAAAGAGCCACCATGGCGCAATCACAGTTCGACCAGTTCCTCACCGAAGCCACCTGCCCGGACCACGAGTCCGGGAGCAGCCTTGACGACGACACCCTGTACGGCCTCTACACCAGCTGGTGCAACTTGTCCCAGCAGGAGCCGCAGGACGAGCACGTCTTCTTTGAGGCGATGAGCCGACGCGTCCGCCCCGACGCCTGCCTGCGCATGACCGGACCGGCGGCCGCCGACTACATCCTGTGCAGCTACCGGGCCGTGGTGTGACAGTCCTCGTCACCCAGGCCTCCAACAGCTACGTGCCCAGGCACACCCTCCAGCCCCACGGAAAACGCCCCTGGTGCGCCCACTGCGACACGGATTTCCACCTGTTCGTTGACTCGCCGCCCGTCCTGAACCGCCGCGCCTCAACAGTTGCCGTGGCCATCCACTGTTCCCAGTGCCGCCATTCCCGGGTCCTGGAGACCACGGCAGAGCACGTGGCGGCGCTTCCCGCGCACACCCCCATTCCGCATGAAACGCAAGGAATTTCACACCCATGATGAACAACACCCATACCCCGCACGGCCCCGCCGCCGCCCGCGAAGCCCGTGCCGCCGTCGAGCATTTTGACCTCACGCCCGCCGGCCTGGCCGACGCGCCTGCCCAGCAGCTGGACCTGGACAGCCTTGTCCACACCGGCAACAGCTAGGAACCGGCGCATGGGCACGCCGCGGACCTTCGACACCATCGCCATCATCTTCAACCCCAACAGCACCGGTGACGCCCCCGCGCTCGCCGAACAGCTCAAGGCCAGCCTCAGCGGCCTGCTTCCGTACGCCACGGACATCCGGCTGCAGCCCACCAGCCATGCCGGGCACGCCGTCCAGCTGGCGCGCGAGCTTGCCGCCACCGGGCACGTCCTGGTGGTCTCCGTCAGCGGGGACGGCGGGTACAACGAGGTGGTCAACGGCGTCATGCAGGCCGGGAACCCGGACGCCGTGTGCGCCGTCCTGGCCGCGGGCAACGCCAACGACCACAGCCGCAGCACCGGCACCAGGCCGCTGGAACACGCCATTGCCGGCGGCGACGTCCGGCACATCGACCTCCTGCGCATCACCACGGGCGAGCCCGGGGACGCCCCCGACGAGTACGCGCACTCCTACATCGGCTTCGGACTGACACCCATCATGGCCATCGGCCTGGAAAAGGGCAGCAAGGGTGCACTGAAGGAGACGGTGTCCGTTGTGCGCACGTTCGCCAAGTTCAAGCCGTTCGAGATCCTGCCCGACGGCGGCAAGCGGCGGAAGTTCGACAGCCTGGTCCTGGCGAACATCGCCCAGATGGCCAAGTACGCCACCCTCAGCGACGCCGACAGCAAGCTGGCCGACGGCAAGTTCGAGGTGGTGGTCTTCCCCCACAAGTCCAAGCTGCGGGTGCTCCTGACAGCGCTCCGCGCAGCCACCAAGGGGCTGGGGGACCAGCCCAGCGTCAGCAGCTACGGGTTTACCACCCTTAAGCCCATCCCGTACCAGATCGACGGTGAGGTGAGGTCGCTCGACGCCGACACGCAGGTCACCGTCCATAGCGCACCTGCCGCGCTGGCCACTTTAGGGTAGGAACCGCTCGATGGATTTGAACTTGAAAAGGACTGCCGGTGCACGCCGCAACCGACCAACCACCCGCCGCTGAACCCGCGCGCCGCCCGATGCACCTGCCCGGCATGCGGCCCTGCCTTACGCCCCGGATTGTCGCCGCCGGCGGACTCACCTCACACGTGTATCTCCTTGCCGGCCCTGCGGGTTCCCCGCGCCCGGTCTTCGTGCTGCTGCACGGCATCGGAATGTCGCACCGCTATTACCGGCGGCTGCAGGCGCTGCTGGCCCGGCACGGGGACACCTACGCCGTGGACCTCCCCGGCTTCGGCGGCACCCCCACCCCGGACCGGCAGCTGTCCGTGGCCGACTACGCCGCGCACACGGCGGCGGCCCTGGAAAAGATGGGCGTTACCCGCGCCGTGGTGGTGGGGCACTCCATGGGAACGCAGTTCGCCACCGAGCTCGCGGTCCAGCGGCCGGACCTGGTGTCCCACCTGGCGCTGCTGGGCCCGGTAGTGGACCCGACCCGCCGGACCGTCCTGGAGCAGTCCCTGGCCCTTGGCCTGGACGGGCTGAAGGAGAGCCCGCTGGGCAATGCCATCGTCTTCACCGACTACATCCGGTCCGGGCTCCGCTGGTACCTCACCGAGCTGCCCGTCATGATGGGCTACGACCTGGACGCGCGGCTGGCCCTGGTGAGCCAGCCGGTCCTTGTGGTCCGCGGCTCCCGCGACCCCATCGCCCCGAGGGACTGGTGCGAGAAGCTGGCCGCGACGGTCCCCAACGGCACCTTCCTGGAAATTCCCGGCAAGCCGCACATCGTCCAGCACGGTGGCGCTGCCGGGACCGCGGCGGGGATCCTGGGGCTCGCCCGGGCTTAGTTCCCGGCGCCGGGCCACTCCCTCCCCGACGCGCAAGCGCATTTGCGACGCGCGGGTTCATTTTCGACTCGCATCTTCCCGGGCGCAGGCCATATTTGGGCCGCGAAATGGAACCTGCGCGTCGGAAACGTCGAGGTTGTCCCTTCGCAAAACTAATAATCATGCTTACTATTGTTGGGCGCGGGCTGTCCGCTGGGGGCAGAGCACCCGCGCCGCACCGGAGGTCTCTCAAGCATGGACAATGAAATGCGTCCCCTCACTGATGAAGAACTGATGTCGGAACAGGCCACCGCGCTTCCGGACAAGGAAGTTGCATCGGTCCTGGACCTGAACGCTGACCTGGACCTTGGTATCAACGCCGCAGCACCCATTGACCTGGCCGTAGCCGCCAACGCCAACGTGGCGGCACCGATCGACGCAGCAGCCTCGGCCAACATCCTGTCCTTCGGCTCGGACGCGCAGGCACTGTCCAGCCAGGACGCCGTCATTGACCAGGGCATCACTGCCGACGCGAATGCGGACTCCACGCAGGACAGCGTCATCGGCCAGGCTGATGGCACCGCGGACGGGGGTACCACCGACACCGGAACCACAGACGGGACCACGGACGGAACGTCCGGTTCGGTAACGGTCCCCTCCGGCACCGGCGGGCTGACGGATGCAGCGGGCGCCCTGAACGGCAACCTTCTGAACGTCGACGTGAACCTGGACGCCGACGCCGCCATCGCGGCACCCATCAACGGTGCCGTGGCCGCCAACGCCAACGTTGCCGCTCCCATCGACGCGGCGGTGGCCGCGAACATCGGCTCCATCGACAGCCAGGCCTACGCCATCTCGGACCAGAGCGCCACCATCTCGCAGCACATCGACGGCGAGGCGAACGCCACGGCCGATCAGCAGTCCGACCTGCAGCAGTAAGGCAGATGACCCAAACCCACGGCGGGCCGCCTCCCGAGGCGGGCCCGCCGTCGTCACGCGCCACCCTTGCCCAGGACGCGCCGGGCCAGACCATTACGACGGCGGCCGCCCACCTTCCAGCCCTGGCCGACGGTGTGCAGCTGCTTGGCCCCGCCGAAGGATCCGGCTACCGCGAACCGCCCGCCCTGGTGCGGCGCGCCGACGGCCAGACCCTGCAGCTGACCAGGCTCCTGTACCTGGTGCTGGAGGCCGCCGACGGGACGCGGGACCTTGAGGGCATCGCCCGGCACGTCAGCGAAGGCTCCGGACGGCTGGTCAGCGCGGACAACGTGCGCACCCTGATGGACACCCAGCTGCTGCCGATGGGCCTGCTCCGGCTTGCCGACGGCACCCAGCCCGAAGTCAGGAAGGCCAACCCGCTGCTGGGCCTGCGGTTCCGCTACATCGTGTCCGACCCCCAACGCACCCGCAGGATCACGGCCCCGTTCGCTGTCCTCTTCAACCCGCTGATCGTGGTGGCAGTAACGGTGGCGTTCCTGGCCGCCTGCTGGTGGGTGCTCATGGTCAAGGGCCTGGGCTCGGCCACCCACGAGGCGTTTGCCCAGCCCGCTCTCCTGCCGCTGATCCTCGCCGTCACCATCCTCTCCGCCGGCTTCCACGAATTCGGCCATGCCGCCGCCACCCGCAAGGGCGGGGCAACACCCGGGGCAATGGGCGCCGGGCTGTACCTGCTGTGGCCCGCGTTCTTCACGGACGTGACCGACTCATACCGGCTGGGCCGCGGCGGCCGGATCCGCACGGACCTGGGCGGCCTGTACTTCAACGCCATCGTGGCAGTGGCCATCATGGGACTGTGGTGGGCCACCGGCTTTGATGCGCTGCTGCTGGTGGTGGTCACGCAGATCCTGCAGATGGTCCGCCAGCTGATCCCGCTGGTGAAGTACGACGGCTACCACATCCTGGCCGACGCCACCGGCGTGCCCGACCTGTTCCAGCGGATCAAGCCCACCCTCCTGGGGATCCTTCCGTGGCGGTGGGGCAACCCTGAAAGCAAGGTGCTCAAGCCCTGGGCCCGGGCCGTGGTCACCGTCTGGGTCCTGGTGACCGTTCCGGTGCTGCTGTTCAGCATGGTGATGATGGTGCTTTCCCTGCCGCGGCTGGTGGCCACGGGCTGGGCGAGTGCGGTCAAGCAGCAGGAAATGCTGGCGGCGAGTCTGTCGTCCGGCGACGTTTTGGGCGCGGCGGTGCGGGCACTGGCGGTTGTTGTTGTGGCCGTGCCGGTGCTGGGCGTGCTGTACATCGTGGTGCGGCTGCTGCGGCAGCTGGTGACCGGGCTGTGGCAGAAAACGCGCGGCAAGGCGGTGCAGCGCACCGTTGCCATGGCCGCCGTCGCGGCTCTTCTGGCAGGGCTCGCCTGGGCATGGTGGCCCGACGGCGGGACGTACCGTCCGGTCCAGGCTTACGAACGCGGGACACTGGGGGACGCCACCCGCGCAATCCTTCCCCAGCGTGAGCGCGGGGCGCTCCGGCAGGGAGCAACCGGGCAGACCGTTGCGCTGTGGCCGGCAGGCGCCACCAAGCCCACGCGGGACAACCCGCAGCTGAGCATGGTGCTGGTACCCGCAGATGCCTCTGGTACCGGGGCGTCCTCCAGCGGCGGGGGTGCTGCTTCCGGCACTGCGGCGCCGTCCTGGGTGTTCCCGTTCGACCGGCCCGCCGCCCCGGAGGGCGACGGAAACCAGGCGCTCGCGGTCAACACCACCGACGGCTCGGTGACGTACAGCGTGGCGTTCGCGCTGGTGTGGGCCGAGGACGGCAATCCCGTCACCACCACCAACGAAGCCTACGCGTTCGCCAACTGCACGGGCTGCGCCGCGGTGGCTGTCGGATTCCAGGTGGTCCTGGTGGTGGGGCAGGCGGACGTCATCGTCCCGCAGAACCTCTCCGCGGCGGCGAACTACAACTGCCTGGACTGCCTTGCCTACGCCCTGGCCAGCCAGCTGGTCCTGACCCTGGACGGGCCGCTGGATCAGGCCAGCAAGCAGCAGCTCGAGGCGTTGTGGGCACAGATCGCCGAGTACGGCCGGAATCTCCAGGACGTGCCGCTCTCCGATATCCAGGCCACGTTGAACGGCTACAAGGAGCAGATTACGGCCATCGTTAAGGGCACTTCCGGGACGTCGTCCTCCGGGCCGACATCTCCGGCATCAGCAGGAGCCTCCCCGGGCCCCACGACGTCCAGTTCCCAAACCGAACCCAGCGTCCCGGCCCAGCCGACGGCCCCGGCCGGCGCCCCCAACCCGGCTCCGACTGAGGTGGCCACAGCGCCGGCGGGCCAGTACGGGGAAGGCGGGCAGCCGACGTCGTCCGTTGACGAGGCAACGCCGGCACCCACCGTGGATTCCGGCGGAGGGGGGACCCCCGCACCAATCCCGACCTCAAGCGCAGGCTGAGCCGTTTACTTCAGGCCAGCATGCCTTTCCTTCAGCGGCATATTGCTGTGGTGCGGGCCGTGCTGCAGCTGGAGGGCGCAGTGGATGAGCGGGAAATGGCTGAATGCCTGGGGCGTGTTGCCCAGCTGGCGGTTGTTGCGGGGGTCCCATTCCTCACTGAGCAGGCCCACGTCGTTGCGCAGCGAAAGCAGGCGTTCAAACAGGTCCACGGCCTCGTCCCGGCGGCCGATGCCCAGCAGCGCGTCGGCGAGCCAGAAGGAGCATGCCAGGAAGACGCCTTCGGTGCCAGGCAGCCCGTCATTGCTGGCCTCGGGGTGGTACCGCAGGACGAACCCGTCCTCGGTCAGGTTCTTCTGGACCGCGTCCACCGTGCCCACGACGCGGGGATGGTCATGGGGAAGGAACCCGACGCGGGGGATCAGCAGCAGGCTGGCATCGAGTTCGCTGCTGCCGTAGGACTGGACGAAGGTGTTGCGTTTTTGGTCGAAGCCGTGCGTCATGACGTCGTCGTGGATCTGCTTGCGCAGTGCGGCCCAGCGCCCCCCGGGTCCGGGAAGGCCGGATTCCTGGACGGCCTTGACCATCCGGTCCGCGGCCACCCAGGCCATGACCTTGGAATGGGTGAAATGGCGCCGGGGCCCCCGCATCTCCCAGAGCCCGTTGTCCGGCTGGTCCCACGCGCCCTCCAGGAACTCCATCAACGCCACCTGGATATCCCAGGAATCATCCGTGGTGCCGGGGTCCGCGGCCCGGGTAAGGGCCAGGCCGTCCAGGACCTCTCCCCACACGTCCAGCTGCAGTTGCGGGGCCGCGGCGTTGCCGGTCCGGACAGGCTTGGAACCTTCGAACCCTCCAAGCCACGGCAGCTCGGCCTCGGGCAGCCGGCGTGTCCCGTCCAGTCCATACATGATCTGCAAATCCGCGGGGTTGCCGGCCACCGCACGCAGCAGCCATTCCCTCCACGCCGCTGCTTCATCCTTGTAGCCGCAGGCCAGCAGGGACTGCAGCGTCAGGGTGGCGTCCCGCAGCCAGCAGAAGCGGTAGTCCCAGTTGCGGCTGCCCCCGGGGTTCTCAGGCAATGAGGTGGTTGCGGCGGCCACGATGCCTCCGGTCGGGGCGAAGGTAAGTGCCTTGAGGGTGATCAGGGACCGTTCCACCGCGTCTTTGTAGTCGCCGGCCATGGAGTTCCGGCCGGTCCATTGCTCCCAATACTCCTGCGTGGAGGCCAGCGCCTTCTCCGGCTCGGTTTGGTCCGGGACGGGCTTGTAACTGTGTGCCCAGCGCAGGACGAACGGGATGCGGTCACCGGCGTTGACGGTGAATTCACTGACGGTCCGCATGTCCTTGCCCTCCAGCGGCGCGGGGGTGCTGAGGTAGGCGGCGTCAGGGCCCGCGATGGCGTTGATGCCGTGGCTGGTCCGCCGGACCCACGGAACGATCCGGCCGTAATCGAAGCGCAGGGACAGTTCGCCCTGCATGGCAACGCTCCCCTTCAGGCCCTCCACCATGCGCACCACGTCAGCGGAACCATCGCGGACCGGCATCAAGTCCGTTACCCTGACGCTTCCGTCCGCCGTGTACCATTCCGTCTCCAGGATCAGCGTGCCGGGCCGGTAGCGCCGCCGGGTGCAGTCACCGGCTCCGGCCGGGGCCAGCCGCCACCGCCCCGCCTCCGGCGAGTCCAGCAGGGCCGCGAAGCATGCCGGTGAATCGAAGTTTGGCATGCACATCCAGTCGATGGACCCGCTGCGGCCCACCAATGCAGCCGTGTGCAGGTCACCGATGATCGCATAGTCTTCGATCCTTGCCATCTGTTCCTCCGGGGTTTCGTATCCGACATGGTGCGGCTTCCCGCCAGTTGGGAAGCCGGGAAGCTATCCGCCCACCTGGTCCACGGTGAATGCCGCCAGGAATCCCGCGGCGGCGATCAGGCCGGTAAGCAGGTGATGCTCCTCGAAGGCCTCGGGAATCATTGTGTCGGCGAGCATCGCCAGGATGGCGCCGGCCGCAACGGCGGTGATGAAGGCGACCAGTTCCCCGGGGGCGTTCTGCAGGACCAGGAACCCGACCAGCGCGGCAAGCCCGGAGAGGACGGCGATGCCGCCCCACACGCCGAACACGTAGCCAGGCCCGCGGCCGGCCCTTTTCATCCCGGCTGTGCTGGACAGTCCCTCGGGGACATTGGAGATGAAGACGGCGGCCAGCATGGCAGGGCTGACCGCGCCCGCTGTCACCAGCCCCACCCCCAGGACCACCGATTCCGGGATGCCGTCCAGCAGCGCGCCGATGGCGATGGCCGTCCCGCTGCCCGGCTTTTCCTTTTCGGAGGGCTGCTTGCCGCCCGACCGCTTCCGATGCTTCGCGCCCTTGCTGGCCAACACGGCATTGGCAGCCACATACACCAGGGCGCCGCTGGCGAACCCGGCGATGGTGGGCCACAGTCCGCCGCCGTTGACGGCCTCCTCCACGAGCTCAAACGACAGCGCAGAAATCAGCACACCGGCGCCGAACGACATCACAGAGGACACCACCTTTGGCGGGATCTTCCATTTCCACGCCAGCGCGCATCCCACCACCAGCGCCCCGCCGGCGATGGTGCCCCACATCCATGCCTGCAGCCATGCCGGCATTAGGCACCACCCGCCGTCGAACGTCCGCTTCTCCAGCGCCGTGCGTTCCTCGCCGCCCGGACCGCCGCAAAGGCCAGGCCCGCGGCCGCGCCTGACGCCGCCACGGCAAGCATCCGCCGCGCCGCACGGGTGCTTTCCAGCACGGCCCGGGCATCGGGGCCCGGCTCCGGCCTTCTGCCGGTGACGTCGTTCTCATCCAACTCCCAGGCCGACGCGGGAGGAAAGATCCCCGACGGCAGTTGTTCCCGCCGCAGCTCCCGGCGTACGGCCAGCCGCTCCCGTACCTCCTGGTTGGGGGCGGGCACCGCACCCTCCGCCGCCAGGGCTGCGGGGAGGTCGATGATGTACGGCTCTCCATAGAACGCCGCGGAAGCCACCGAGTCCAGCCATGCATTGGTAGGTGCCGCCACGCCGGCGCGCGCGAAACCTGACTGCAGCATGTCCCGGATATCCGCCAGCCCCCGGCCTTCGGTCTCCCGTGCGACCTCGAAGATCACCGCCTGCAGCAGCGCTTTCTGCCTCCCGCCGGAGTCCTCGGCGCTCGGATCCTGGCCTGTGGGGTCAGGGTCAAGTGGCTTTGCCCCCGAGGGGTTCGCGTTGCCTGGGCTGGTGCTCATGGGCTTCCTTTCGGTCCTGTCATGGTTGGCGGGTGCCTGCTTTTACTGGACCCGGTAAGGGCGGGCGTCGGCAGCGCGGAAGGCCAGCCCGTTGCCGGGGACATCCGACGGACGGACCCACCCGCCGTCCGGGTCAAGCGCTCCGTCAAAGAACAGGTTTTCGATCCGGACGTGGTCGTGGAACCACTCAAGGTGCCGGAAATTAGGGGTGGCTGCGGCGACGGCGGCACTGAGGTGGGGTGCGCAGTGGCCTGAGATTTCCAGTCCGTGGGCGGCAGCGACGGCGGCCACGCGCAGCCATTCGCTGATCCCGCCGCACCTGCTGACATCGGCCTGGAGGCAGTCGACGGCGTCCGCGCTGCACATGCGCCGGAAGTACACCAGTCCCGTTCCGTACTCCCCGGCGGCCACGTCGGCGTCGACGGCGGCGCGCACCGCCCGCAGTCCGGCGAGGTCGTCGCTGGAGACGGGTTCTTCGAACCAAGTGACGTGCTCATCTGCTGCTTCCCGCATCACCCGGACCGCTTGCTTGGCGCTGTAGCCACCGTTGGCGTCCACGAACAGTTCCGTGCCGGGCCCGATGGCGGCACGCGCCTGGCGGATGCGCTCCAGGTCCCGCGCGACGTGCGTCCCGCCGTCCTGGCCGATCTTGATCTTCACCCGGGGGATGTGCTGGCCCTGGGCCCAGCCCTGGAGCTGGTCCCGCAGCTGGTCGTCGGAGTAGGTGCTGAACCCGCCGCTGCCGTACACGGCCACGGAATCCCGGACAGCGCCCAGGAGTTTATGCAGCGGCACCTCCAGCAGCCGGGCCTTCAGATCCCACAGGGCACAGTCGACGGCGGACACGGCATAGGATGCCAGGCCGGTCCGGCCAGGGTTGCGCACCGTCCGCGCCATCGCAGCTGCCGCGGCCGGCACGTCCAAAACGTCAATGCCCTGGACGGCCGGGGCCAGCAGGCCTTCCACCAGGGCCGCCGCCGGCACCGGGGCGTAGGTCCAGCCCAACCCGGTCTTCCCGCCGCCGTCCGCTTCCACCAGGACCAGGGTGGTGGAGTCCCAGCTGTAGGTGCCGTCCGCTTCGGGTGCGTCGGTTGGAACCGTGAAGGCGCTTGCCCGGATGGCGGTGACCGGGGTGGCGGCGGCGGACACGGTTCAGCCCTCCTTGTGCGGCAGGAATTCCTGGATCTTGGTCTTGACCCCTTCCTTCACCACGCCCCAGGCGCTGTCGTCGCCCTTGACCATGGCCTCCGCAGTCTTCCGCGCCTGTTCAAAGGTGGCGTGCGGCGGGATCGGCGGAATATCGGGGTCGGTGCGGACGTCCAGGAGGGTGGGCCGGTCCGCGGCGAGGGCCTTCTCCCAGGCCGGCCCCACGTCGTCGGGGTCCTCAACGTGGATGCCCTGCAACCCCAGGCTCTCCGCAAAACCCGCGTAGTCGACGTCGGGCAGGGCCTGGGACTCGCGGAAGGCCGGCACCCCGCCCATGGCCCTCATTTCCCAGGTGACCTGGTTCAGGTCATTGTTGTGCAGGACGGCCACCACCAGCCGGGGATCATTCCATTCGCGCCAGTAGTGTTTCACCGTGATGAGCTCCGCCAGCCCGTTCATCTGCATGGCGCCGTCCCCGGCGAAGGCGATGGCGGGCCGGGCCGGAAAGGCGAACTTGGCGCCGATGGCGTAGGGCACACCGGGGCCCATGGTGGCCAGGTTGCCCGACAGCGAGCCGCGGACGCCTTCCCGGAACTTCAGCTGCCGCGCGTACCAGTTGGCTGAGGAGCCGGAATCGGCGCTGAGCATCGCGTCCGCCGGCAACCGGGTGGAGAGTTCGGCGAACAGCCGCATGGGGTTGACCGGGTTGGCGCTGACCATGGCTTCGTCGTGCATGGTTTCCCACCAGCGGCTGATGTTCGATTCCAGGTTTTCCCGCCAGGACCGCTCCTGCTTGCGGGCCAGGTGCGGAATCAGGGCGCGCAGGGCGGCAGCGGCGTCGGAGACGATGTTGAATTCGTTGGTGTAGCGCAGCCCGATCATCTTGGGGTCGACGTCGATCTGCACGCCACGCGCCTGGCCCGGTTCAGGCAGGAACTGCGTGTACGGGAAACTGGATCCCACCGTGAGCAGGGTGTCGCAGTCCCGCATCATCTCGTAACTGGGGCGGGTGCCCAGCAACCCGATGGAGCCGGTGACGTAGGGAAGGTCATCGGGCAGGGCGTCCTTGCCCAGCAGCGCCTTGGCCACCCCGGCTCCCAGCAGTTCAGCCACTTCCCGGACCTCCGCGGCCGCGCCCCGCGCCCCTTGTCCGATCAGGATGGCCACCTTGGAGCCTTCATTCAGGAGTTGCGCGGCACCGCGGATCGAGTCGGTGTCAGGCTGGATGTCGGGCCAGCGGACACCGACGCTGGAAGGGACCATCTTGAAGTCGTGGGTGGGGGCGGCATACTCGAGTTCCTGCACATCGGCCGGGATGATCACAGCGGTGGGTGCCTGTTGGGCCTCCGCGATACGGATGGCGCGGTCGATGACGTTGGGCAGCTGCTGGGGGACGGTCACCATCTGGACGTAGTCGGAAGCCACGTCCTTGAAGAGAGTCAGCAGGTCAACCTCCTGCTGGTAGGAGCCGCCCATGGCGCTGCGTGCCGTCTGTCCCACGATGGCCACCACCGGAACGTGGTCCAGCTTGGCGTCGTAGAGGCCGTTGAGCAGATGGATGGCTCCGGGCCCGGAGGTGGCCATGCACACGGCCACGCGGCCGCCGAACTTGGCGTAGCCCACGGCCTCGAACGCGGCCATCTCCTCGTGCCGTGCCTGGATGAATTTCGGCTGGTTGCCGGACTTGCCAAAGGCGGCCAGGATGCCGTTGATACCGTCTCCGGGGAAACCGAAGACCTTGTCCACACCCCACTCACCGAGGCGTGCGAGCAGGTAGTCGGCCACTGTGGTTGCCATGATCAGTCTTCCTTTGCGCTCATCGTGGCGCCGCGGCGGGCGCCTTGGACCAGGACGCGGGCGGCGCGGGCCGCCAGCGCCATGATGGTCAGGGCGGGGTTGGCGCTGCCCTGGGTGGGCAGCACGCTGCCGTCCGTGACCAGGAGGTTGGGTACCGCGAAACTGCGGCAGTTCCGGTCCACCACACCGGCGTCCTGGGTGGCTGCCATCCGGGC
The DNA here is from genome assembly GCF_001428325.1 of Arthrobacter sp. Soil761. Classification (NCBI taxonomy): domain Bacteria; kingdom Bacillati; phylum Actinomycetota; class Actinomycetes; order Micrococcales; family Micrococcaceae; genus Arthrobacter; species Arthrobacter sp. Soil761. The sequence goes on from NZ_LMSF01000029.1 coordinate 321,322, forward strand.
CCCGCCAACCAAGTGGGCATAGCGGTTGATGGTGATGACTTCCTCTGCCCCTGCAGCGGTCAGGATTTCTTCCATGACCTGCTGTGCTGCGGACATCAGCTGCCGGTCGTTGTCGCACTGGCCGTAGCTGAAGCGCGCCACGGGAATGCCGTGCCGGTCCGTCTCGTCCGCCAGCGTTACCCGGTTCTCCTTCAGGGGGAGGAATTCGCACAGGGCGCCCATGCAGGCCCAGTGCGGGTAGTCGCTCATGTAGCGGCGGAGGGTGGACCCCCAGTGCCCTTGCGCGGCAACATGCTCGGCCCAGGTAATGGGCAACGGGGACACGCACTGGATGGAGAATCCCCGCTTGTATGGCTTTGCCGGGTCCGTTTCGTAGAAGTCCTCCGTGCTGACTTCGGGGGGAGGGGCCTTCCACATCCGCACCTCGGCCTGGAACCGCCCGGCGGTTTGGGGCGCGCCCTGGACCATCAGGTACCGTCCCACCTGGTCGAAGTCGTTGCACATCCCGTCCGGGAAGCGCGGCGTGGCGGAGTTCAGTAGCAGCCGCGGGGTTTCGATCGAGTAGCCGGCCACGGCCACCAGGCGGGCCCGCTGGAACTTCGTGACACCGCCCTGGACATATTCGACGCCGGTTGCCAGCCCGCTGCGTTCGTCAAAGCCGATCCGGGTGGCCATCGAGTCGGGGCGGATTTCGGCGCCGTGGGCCAGCGCGTCCGGGACGTGCGTGATCAGCGGGGATGCCTTGGCGTTGACCTTGCAGCCCTGGAGGCAGAATCCCCGGTAGATGCAGTGCGGCCGGTTGCCGAACCTGCCGTTGGCGATGGCCACCGGACCCACCTTCGCGGTGATGCCGCGGGCGTTGGCGCCGCGCAGGAACAGCTCGCCGTTGCCGGACACAGGATGCGGCCGGTGCGGGTAGCCGTGCGGGTCGCCCCACGGCCAGCGCTCCCCGGCGACCGGCAGTTCCGCTTCGATGTCTTCGTAGAACGGCCGCAGTTCCGCGTACTCCAGGGGCCAGTCGGCGCCCACCCCATCAGCAGTGAAGGTCCGGAAATCGCTGGGGTGGAAACGTGGCGTGTACCCGGCGAAGTGGACCATGGAGCCGCCCACCCCCCGGCCCGAGTTGTTTGACCCCAAGGGCACGGGATCAGTCCCGGCAATAACCCGTGGTTCGGTCCAGTACAGGTGGTGGGATCCGGCTTCATCGCTGACCCAGTCCTGCTCGGGTTCCCAGAACGGACCCGCCTCCAACGCCACCGCCCGCCACCCGGCCCGTGCCAGGCGCTGCAGCAGCGTGGAACCTCCTGCTCCGCAGCCCACGATGACCATGTCCACCTCATCGGTTTCGGCGTACCGCCGCATGTTCTCCCGCAGCCGAAGGTTGCTGCCGGGTCCGGAAGGGAGCAGCCACGCGGACTCATTGCGTTCGCGGACCCTGTTCACCGGTCTGCCCCGTGGCCTGCGTCGTGGGTTGGCCCGTGGGTGGGGTCAGCATCGGGGCGGATGTCGCGCACCTCGAACGGCTCCAGGCGGTTCACACCCAGGTTCTTGTAGCCGCGCGGGTAGGCCGGTCCCGCGAAGCCGATTTCGTCCCAGGCCAGGGGGTGCGAGTAGAAGGCGGTGCAGGCGTACCGGGTCCAGAGGCTCCACACCCGGTCCGCCGGCAGGCCGTGCCAGAGTTCCCGGTGCAGATTGCAGATGTCCTGGAGGAGTCCGGCCTGCTGCTCTGGATCCAGGCCGGCATAGGTGGAGCCGGCACGGGAGTGCGCTTCACGGTCCAGCGCCGCGAGCGTTGCCCGCCACGCTTCGCCGTCCCTCGGCATGTTGTCATAGTGCCAGCCGTCGGTTTGCTCATCGGCCAGGCGGGCGTCCACCATGTTCACCACCGGCACCCGGGGCTCGCCCTGCTGGCCCAGTAACTGGTCGAAGAGGGCGCGCGCTGCGGCCTCCTCTGCGGGCGTGAAGAAACGGACGTCCGGCGGCATACCCAGGCGGGACTCGACGACGGCGGCAGTCGCCCGGTCCCAATGGCCCGCCTGGGCGCGGGTGCTGAAACCGGGGTAGCGGCCGCCGCCGTCGGACATGTCCAGTGGGAGGCTGCTCATGGTTCCCGCCTCAGGACGGAGGCCAGCACCCCCATTCCGCCCACCAGGGTGACCAGCAGCGGCGCGAACAGCGGCGGACCCATCTCCAGGTTGTAGCGCAGGTTGGACAGGCCGCCCGGTTTCTGCCGGATGCCCTGCAGGTGCAGCCAGGTTCCTTGCAGCCCGTTGGCAATGATCGCGGCGCTGGCCAGCGGGAGGGCGGTCTTTGCCATGCGGCGGCTGAATACGCCGGCTACTCCCGCGGCGGCACCCAGCGGGCCCAAGGCAACGGGAACCCACATCCACTTGTTGCCGAAACTGGCCTTGTCATGTTCCAGATAGATTTCCGCCGCCGTGACCAGGGCACCGGCAGCCGTCAGGCCTGACAAGGAGCGCTCAAACCTCCCCGTCTGCACATTCCGTACAAGCCGGTCGATGCCATTCACCGTGCTGCGGACCGGATCTGCCGGGTGTTGCGTCTTCATGATTCTCCTTCGGGTCGCCTGCGAACAGACGAGGGAAGCTGGCAAACTTTGCGGGACAGCAACCATTAGAGGAAACTGGTGCCCATGGATACATCTGCCGGATCTGCGTTGATCCCTGAACCTTCAAGTCGGGAAGTCGAAGCGGTGATGGGCGCCGCCGACACTCTTCTGCGCGTGGTGGCCCGCTCTGTTGCTGAGGTTGAGGACATCGTCAATACGCCACAGCTGCGGGTGCTGGTCCTTATCCATACCCGCGGACCACAAAACCTCGGCGGCGTCGCCGCAGAGCTTGGCGTGCACGCATCCAATGCCACCCGCATCTGCGACCGGCTGGTAGCGGCTGACCTGCTGCGGCGCCGTGAAGACCCCGCGGACCGCCGATACATCCGGTTGGAGTTGACCAGCAAGGGCAAGGAACTGGTCAACTCCGTGTTGGAGCACCGGCGGCAGGCCATCGCAGAGGTGATTTCCAGGATGCCTGCGGGCCGGCGTCCTGCGCTGGCCGCCGCGCTGGAGGCCTTCGCAGCCGCCGCCGGCGGCCAGGGTACCTCCGACGGTCGCTTTACGTTGGGAGCCGGTACGTGACGTGACCGGATCCTGGTGCGGCAAGCCATGTTTTCATTGAAACCCAATATTTGCGTTTGCGCAATAGTTGGCAAAAGTGGGATGTCTTCTCTGCTGGACCCGGATCGGCGGAGGGAATCCTTCAGGCTGGCTTGATGCCCCACTGTCCGGTGTGGGATTGCCCGGGGTCCAGGGTGATCAGGCCTTCGCCGGAGTTGAAGGCGTCAGGGGCGCACGTCATGGGCTCCACGCCCAGCCCGGTCCGGCGGCAGTCCCGTTGGGGGAGGGTGTCCCCGGTGAAGATCTCCAGGTAGGGGTATGTGTCGTCCACCCACAGCTCAACTCCTCCGGAGCGGTCCGGGCGCAGCAGCCTTACGCGGGCGCGCCCATCCCCGCCGCGGAGAAGGTCGGTGTAGGCCACGTCGATGTGCCGGCCACCAAGTTGCTGGAGTTCCCGCAGGTCGTACTTTGTGCCGTCCACACGCTCGTGCCCGGTGGGGATGCCGCGTTCATCCACGGGCAGGTACGTCCGCCCCGGCACCTGGACCAAGGCGGTGTCGATAGCGCCCGCGCGCACCGTTCCTGTGCTGAGGTAAGGATGCGCCCCAGTCCCGTAGGGGCACGGCGAGTCGCTCCGGTTCACCGCCGTGCTCCGCACCGTCAATCCGTCCGGACCGAGTTGATAGTCCAGCCGGCAGTCGAGGACCCAGGGCCAGCCTTGGCAGGCGTGCAGGGTGTAGGCGAAGGAGATGGATTCGTCGGTCTGCTCCACAACCGGGGCATTCCAGTTCCGCCAGCGGGTCAGTCCGTGGATGGCCCCGCCTTTGTCCGGCTCGCTCAGGTCAAGCTGGAGCCGACGGCCTTCCCACTCATAGCTGCCGGCCTTGATCCGGTTCGGCCAGGGGATGAGCGACTGACCGCGTGCGCCCGTGCACATCTCATCCGGTCCATACCCGTCCAGCAAGGGGCGGCCGTCCAGCAGGTAGTCCCGCAATGCCCCGCCAACCTCCGTGAGGTGCGCGGTTTGCCCGCCGTACCGGATTTCGTACTGGAGCCCGGACGGGTGCCGGTGGTCGATGGTGGCTTCTGTTGGTTCCCGGCGGGGAATCATCGCTGGTCGCCTCTGCCGCCGCGGGACTTTTGCAGGTCCAGCACAACCTTGACGTCGTCAGGCCTGTGATGGAAGGCCTCAGCGTAGTTTTCGAGGGGTACCCGGCGGCTGATGAGGCGGCGCAGCCAGTCGGGGTTGGCAGAGGACAGGGCCTTGGCGCCGGCATCGTAGTGGCGCCGGTTGGCGTTGACACTGCCGAAGACCACGCCGTTCATCAGCACTTCCTCGCGGTTGAGGGCGCCGACATCCACTTCCGTTTGGTTCCCGGTTCCCGAGACGCCGGTCAGGCAGGTGATGGCGTCCTGGGCGCGGCAGCGCAGTGCGTCCAGGACCACGGGGGTGACGCCCGTGCACTCAACCAGGACGTTCGGTTTCAGGCCGGAGTCCGGCAGTGATTCGCTGTGGTAGATGGCTCCGAGGTCCCGGACCAGCTCCGGCTTGGGCCCGTCCTTGACGATGTCGAAGACGTGGACTTCCAGGCCCTGCTGGACGCCCAGAAGTGCGGCGAGCAAGCCAACGGGTCCGGCTCCGGTCACCACGGCGATATGAGGGTCGAAGAAAGCCCGCTGCCCGATCCTGGTGATCTGTTCCCAGGCCTTGGCCACGATGGTGGTGGGCTCCAGCAGCACACCCACGTCTTTCAGCCCCGCCTCCAGTTTCACTATCGACTGCGGGTCGGCGCGCCATTGCTGGCGCGCGAATCCGTCCAGGCCTTTGATGCCGTGCTCGGTGTACTTGCCGTTCAGGCACATGTCCCACTCGCCGGCGGCGCAGGCTTTGCAGGGTTCGGGATCGGGCCTGCGGACAATGCCCACCACCAAATCTTCCTCGGCGAGGCCGGAATCCCGCGGAGCTTCCCGCACCCGGCCCAGGTTTTCATGGCCCAGCACCAGGTAGTCCTGACCCGGCGGAGCCTCGCCGTAATCTGCCGCGATGATCTCGGCGTCGGTGCCGCAGAGGCCAACCGCCAGGGCATCCACCAGCACTTGTCCTTCACCCGCTGCCGGTTCCGGAATGTCGCGCAGGTGAAGGGAGTCCTTGACTCCCGGGGTCACTGTCAGCGCACGCATGATGTCTCCCTTTAGCCGTGGTTGTCCTGGCCAGTGTCTCGCTTTATTTGCGATGACGCAACAGTGCGGGGGAAGCAAGCGCTAACGTCCATCGAGCCCGCTCAGCAGCCGGGCAGCCAGTCGGCTTTCGCACTCATTGTTCTGCCGCATGGCCGCCGCGGTTGATATCCAGCATGATCACGACCGCGAGGAGAACCACGGAGATGGAGGCGGAGGCGAGCGTATCTGTAAACCAGTGATAGCCGAGGTAAACGCGGCTTGCTGCTTCCAGTGTCAGGCCTCCGGCTGCAGCGCTGAAGGCAACGATTACGGAAACCGTGCGGGAGGAGCGGGAATAGAGCAGGTATGCGCCGATCAGCAGAAAGTTTGAGGCACCGACGACGTGCCCGGAAGGAAACGATGAAGTGGCATCGGCGCCCAGCATCATCAGTGCCGCTGGGGGACGGGAACGTCCCACGGCGTGGGCGATGACCTCCGTAATGATGACCCCCGTGAGCATCGACCCGGCGAGCAGCAAGGGGCGCCAAAGGCGGCGGGTCAAAAGGGCCCAGGCCGTGGTGGCGAGCAGTGTTATCAGCGGAAGGGCGACCGGGCCGAACACAATGGCGAGTCCCGCCAGAACCATGGTGGCAGCACTGGTCCGGTGATTCACGAACCACTCGGTCATGGGCCCGTCAGCCGCTGTGACGCCATTGCCGTGAAGCACTTCCCCCAGCGTCAGCAAGAAGGAAGCGGCGCCGGCCAGGGCCAGCGCAAGTGACACTGCGCTCAGGACGAGGAACCGGCCTGGGGGAACAATGAATCCGTCGCCTAAGCGAAAAGCCAAGGATTGAGACTGCGACTCTTTTACATCAGGGCGGACATCGTCGTAATCGCTTGCCACGGCGGCACCCATTCCTCCTGCTGGACTGGTTCCTCGTCGTTGGGGAACTTTCGCGGTTTGGGAAGTGAAGCTCGTGAAAAAGCCACCGTTGCTTCACCGAGTATCAATGAACGATAGCGCAATAATTGTAATTGCGCAATGGAATACGGGGCTGGCCCGCCCCCGTCAGCGGAGCATTGATGGTGGTGGCGAGGGAAAAGGGCCGCCTGGGTATTTTGGGGCCGCGGCGTTCATGAGGTGGGCCCACTGGGTGCCGGCGATGTTTGCTCCGTCCAGACCGGCGTAGTACTTTCCGTTGATGGTGATGTGCTCATTTGCCCATTCCGGCCCGAATCCTTTGTAGCTTCCGAACCATGAGGCGGTGGCGATGCCTGTGGTGGCGCCAACGGTCCATGTCTGGGTGTGTCCGTCGGTGGTGCCGGTTTTGGCGAAGATGTCCTGTTCCTTGTTCACGGGAATGTTGTAGCCCGATCCTTTGGTCAGTACTGGCTTCAGGGCGTACGTGACGCCGGCAGCGACGTCCGGGTCGATGGTCTGGGTGCAGTCCGCGGCTGGCACCGGGTAGTGGTGTCCGCCGGGTCCGGTGACCGTCTCCAAGGCGACGGGTCTGCAGCGGATTCCTCCGGCCGCGAAAGTTGCGTAAGCGGTAGCCATGTCCAGCGGCGCGACATCCTGGGTGCCGATCAGGTTGGCGATACTGGAGAGGTCGTAGGGCTTGTTGGTGTGGCCGTCCTTGATGCCCGCCGCTGTGGCCATCTTCTGGATGTTGCAGAAATCCAGCTGCGTTGCTGACTGGAACGTGATGGTGTTGATGGAGTGGTACAGGCCTTCCAGGACACTCATCCGGTAGTAGTGGTAGGGGTCGTCGTTGGGCAGGGGTGTCTGGCCGAGGGCGGGATCGTAGGACCCGGCCGTCGTGCCGCAGCTGTTTTTCCATGGGAAGCCGGCCTTGTAGGTGCGGACCGAGCCGTCCAGCCGGACAGCCATGGACCGGCCGGAATTGAGCCATTCAGCAAAGACGAATGGTTTCATCGTGGAACCGATCTGGAAGCCGCCGGCACCATGGAGCGGCTTACCGCGGCTGTCCGTTTCTGGGAGGGCGAAGTTGCCCGTGTAGTGTCCGGGCCCAGGCGCCGGGTTGTATATGGTGTTTTGGGCCATGGCAAGGATCTTGCCCGTCCGGGGCTGGACGCTGACAAGGGCGGCCCCGCGCTGCAGGGGATCCGCCGGGGGAAGCGAGGCATTGACCTGTCCCTGGGCCACTTTTTGCAGGTCCGGGTCCAGAGTGGTGTGGATGGACAGCCCACCCTGGTACAAAAGCCTGCGCCGGGCCGTCTCGTCGGCCCCGAAGGCGGGGTCGTTGAGGATCAAACGTTGGACGTAGTCGCAGAAGTATGGAGAAGTCGCCGCGGCGCATCCTTGGACGGTTGGCTGGACGTTCAAGGCGAGGGGCGCGGCGGTAGCCTTGTCGTGCTGGACCGTGGAGATGTAACCCTGTTGGAGCATTTGGTCCAGAACTTCATTGCGCCGGGCCACCACATGGCCTGGTTCGGTGATCGGATCGTAGTACAGGGGCCTGTTGACCACTCCTGCCAGGGCGGCGGCTTGGGTAAGGCTGAGGTCGCTTGCGGGGACGCCGAAATACTCTTTGGCTGCCGACTGGATGCCGTAGGCTCCGTTGCCGAAATACACCAGGTTCAGGTAGCCCTGAAGGATCTGGTCCTTGGAGTACTTGTCCTCGAGGCTGACGGCGAGTTTCATCTCCCGAAGTTTGTCGCCGATGGTCCTGGCCGCGCTGGACTTGACCTCGTCCGCCCTGCCGCTGGAGATCAGCGCCTGGATGAGCACGTTCTTGACGTACTGCTGGGTGATGGTCGATGCGCCCTGCCGGCCGCCCAAGGTGTCCACGTAGAGGGCCCGGAGAATGCCCGCTGGATCGATGCCGCCGTGCTCATAGAAACGGGAGTCCTCGATGGCCACGATCCCGTCGCGCATAAACGGTGATACCTGCTCCAGTTCCACCGGCACGCGATTCTGCGAATAGAACGTGGCGATGACCGACCCATCTTTAGCCAGCACCTCCGAGTTCCGGGCCGGGGGGTTCAGATCCAGCACTGAGGGCAGCTGCTCGAAAAGCTTGGTGGATGTAGCGGCCAGGGATGAGCCCAACGCCGCCGCGGGGACCAGGAGCCCGGTGACCAGGAAGCCGCCGATGACGCAGGCAGCCATGAAGGCGGCAGCCTTTCGCCACAGTTTGTCTCTAAGGAGCATGCAGGAGAATTCCTTGTCGTGTCGTCACTGCACTTCGATCAAGGCGTCGCATGGACAGGGGTGCCTGGAAGCAACCCCTCCTGGGTCTAGTGCCGCTTGTCTCGGAATGATTGCCAATGTGCAAACAATGCTATGTCCCGAATCTGCATCGACAGGGCTGAATCCGGTAACAGGAGGGCAACAATTCAGAAAAGTGGAACTTGCTAAGTGGATAGTGATTGCGTTGGCGCAAGTGCTGCGCCACACTGAGGGGGGGGATATACCGGGGAAGCCCACGGATGAAGCCCTAAAGCTAACCACGGTGGGGCAGGGGAAAAGCTGTACTGGGCTGCCAGGCGACCTGCGCCATCTCCGCCGCATTGTCACCTGCAGATCTCATGCAGGCTTCTGTTTTGACCAGCCGGCAGCATCTCAACGCCAGGGAAAGGAACATCCATGAAACCCGCCCACGGCACCATACGGTTTCTCCGCCTCCTGCCCGTCCTGGTGATCTCGGCCCTTCTGGCTACCGGCTGCTACAACCCTTCCGAAGGGGACCGCGATCCCATTGCGCTCGGTTCCGACTTGAACTTTGCCGGGCTGGAGTTGCGAAGCGTTCTGCTGGTGACATCAGGGCAAAATGAACCCGCACGCGTGTTGGGAACGATCATCAACACCACGGCTGCTGATATTGAGATGGTCCTGGCCGACTCCGACGAGCAAGTCCAGGTCAGGATCCCGGCAAGCGGGAACAAGGAGTTTGACCAGACGCCCCTCATTCTCAACAGTGCCGCGGAGGCTCCCGGGGCGCGCACTGACCTGACAGTAAGCGTGAAGGGGCAGGAAACCAGAATCAACGTCCCCATTCAGGACGGGACTTTTGACCAGTACCAGCCTTATGTTCCTTCGCCCAGCCCTTGACGCTGGCAGCAGCCCTGCTGGGCAAGACAGGCGACCGCCCCTCCCGGGCGATCTCTCAAAGAGGAGGTATCCAATGAGGTTAAGACTCTACGCGGCGGCTGGAATGACCGCAGCGGCGCTGACGCTGACGGGCTGTACGGGAAACCCGGCACCGGGGCCCGGTTCCTCCACTGCATCACCGGACGCATCCAAGGCAAGCCTGTCGGGTGGCGGCGGCCTGGCCGCGGTTCCCGGCGTGGTCAGGGAGGTCGAACCATCCGTGGTCACCATCAGGACTGCTGTCGGCCTTGGCAGCGGTGTCATCTACGACGGCAATGGATCCATTGTCACAGACGCCCATGTCGTGGAGGACCAGCAAAAACAGCCCTTTAAGAACGTTGAGGTCCAGTTCGCTGATGGCTCTCAGTCCCAAGGCACAATAGTTGGCGTTGACGACGTCACGGACCTTGCTGTCCTCAAGGTCGACCGCACCGGCCTTCCGGCCGCAAAATTTGCTGCAACAGATCCGGAGGTGGGTTCGATGACCGTTGTCATCGGAAGCCCGCTGGGGTTGGAGGAAACCGTCACTGCCGGAATTGTCTCGAGCCTGCACCGGAACATGCCGCCGTCGAAGGAATCACCCCACGGCGCCATCGACCTGCTGCAGACCGATGCGCCGATTTCCCCCGGTAATTCCGGCGGTGCGGTGGCGAATGCCGGCGGACAGGTAATCGGTCTTTCCGAGGCTTACCTTCCACCCAGCACCGGAGCCGTAGCCATCGGGTTCGTTACGCCATCTTCCACTGTCACCGACGTTGCAGACCAGCTGTTGGCCAGCGGATCGGTCAAACACGCCGCCCTCGGTGTGGTCCCCACCGACATCACGCCGCAACTCGCCCAACGGTTCTCCCTGCCCACGACGGCGGGGGCGCTGATCGTGAGCGTTTCGCAAGGAAGCCCAGCGGAACAAGCCGGCATGAAGGCAGGAGACATCATCACCAAGTTCGCCCAGGCAGACATTGGAAACGTGACGGACCTGCTGGTGGCCCTCAGGAAACAGGACCCCGGGCAGCAGGTGGACGTCATCGTGCAGCGCGGCTCAGCATCCCAGAACCTGCACGTCACCCTTGGCGACCTGGCTAAATGACTTATTGCGCTAACGCAATAGTTGCGTGAAAATAAGAAAATGCTGCTCGGGTAAGGGTCGCAACTCAAGGCGTAAAAGCCTGCAACGTCAGGTCGGCTCTGTCCGAACAAGTCCCGCTCGTTCCGCCGCTTGGCGGAAAGCGAACCCCGACGAGGTCCGCGGGAGAGCAGTAGCTTTACTGGGGGGCGGTCTGATCAGCCATATCGCGAAGGAGCATTTCCAATGGCACAGAACGTCAAGTCAGCAACGGCAGTGGGCAATGCCCGGTGGAAGCGGTTGATTCCCGTCGCCATTGTCGTCTACATCATTTCGTTTATGGACAGGACCAATATCGGGTTCGCCCTGAACGGACTCCATCAGGACCTGGGCATCGACGCCGCCCAGCAGGGCCTGGCTGCAGGCATCTTCTTCATCGGCTATCTCGTCCTGCAAATTCCAGGCGGCCACCTCGCCGAGCACTGGAGCGCGAAGAAGTTCGTCGGAATCATGGTGCTCATCTGGGGCGTACTGGCCGTTCTTTCCGGATTCATCCAAAATTTCACGCAACTGCTGGTGGTGCGCTTTTTCCTGGGTGTCGCCGAGGCCGGAATCTGGCCTGCGATCCTTGTCCTGATCAGCCACTGGTTCCCGGCCGCTGAGCGGGCACGGGCCTACGCATTCTGGATGATGAACATCGCCATCGCCTCCATCATTACGGCCCCCCTCTCCGGCTGGATTCTCTCCTTCTCGGACTGGCGGTGGCTGTTCATCATCGAGGGCATCTTCCCCTTCGTCATCGCCGCACCCCTGTGGTGGGCCCTGATTGCTGACCATCCGCGCGAGGCGGCATGGTGCTCGGTCCAGGAGCGTGAGTACATCGAGAATGGGCTTGCTGCGGATGCAAGGGAACATCCTCAGCAGGAGAAACTGGGCCTGCGCCACGTTATGTCCAACACGGTTGTGTGGCGACTGACCTTGGTGTACTTCCTCATCCAGATTGGCTTCTATGGCATCAACATCTGGCTGCCGCACGTGATCAAGACAATTACCTCCGGATCGTCTATGGAGGTGGGGCTCATCACCGCAGTTCCGTACGTGCTGGCGATGGTCGGCCTCTGGTACAACGCCAAAGCGGCCGACCGTTCCGGCCGCTACTCCACTCACGTGCTGCTGTCGATGGCAGTCGGTGCTGTTGCGCTGGTGGTCTCGGTAGCAACCGGAGACAATATGCCGTTCCTTGCGGTTACCCTCATTAGCATCGCCGTCGCCGGGGCCTTGGCCTACGACGGTCCATTCTGGGCTTCAGCGTCCCGGGCCATGCCGGTGGCCGTCGCCGGCACCGCTATGGGACTGATCAATGCGGTAGGAAACCTCGGCGGATTCGTTGGACCCTACGTTGGTGGTTTCCTGCAGGATGTGACGCACGGCAGTTTCCTGGCCACGTCCATCTTCCTGGCATGTTGCCTCCTGGCTGCAGGCCTGGTGATGCTGGCATTGCGGCGAAGCGGTGACAGGCCGCTGTCCGGTGCCCGGCTGCAGGGTGCCCTCTCCGGCGGGGCAGAGGCAGAAGCAACCAGGAAGAAAACATCCTGACGGGCGCCCTTGCAGCACGGGCAACTGCGCCGGTAGCGGGATGCCGGTCGCAGCCTCGTCACTGGTAGGCGCTCGTCACGGTAACTCAGCGGTGAGGGTGGGCCATTCCGAGACATGACCCACCCCCGCATCAGTTGCGCCAGTGCAACGGATTGTGGGTTTGTGGGGGAGAGGAGTCCGCATATCCACGCGAACAACTAAGGGCCGGAGAGGGTTCCGGAGGGGTGGGTGTTGGGGGATAAGCCTCCAGGAGGAGGGGATTTTCCTTTCGTTGCGTAGGCCCACCCCGCGCCCGTTCCCGGGATTGCGGGAGTCATGATTGGGTAGGCCGTGCTGCATAAGGGGTGCCCGGGACCCTTATGGCTGCCCGGGCGGTTCATGTACTTTGGTCCTGCCGGAGAGTCCTGAGCTGGCAGGATTCGCATTTTGGGGAATCGGCTGGGGACCCAGTTGCGCTGGCCCTCGTCCAGGGCCGGCCGCCCGTCAATCTCCCTTGCCGAATCCAAGGAGCCCCCCGTTGCACAAGCGCACTGTCCCGGTCATCGCTGCCGTTTTTCCGGCACTCTTCCTCTCCGCAGGGCCAGCCCCGGCCACCGCGGGCTATGACGAGGAAGTCCTTAAAACCTACGTGGATTGCCCGCTGGAGCGCATCGGCACCCAGCTGGTCCGCTGCGACAACCTCACAGGAGCGGGGGTGAATGCTCCCTTCTGGATACCCGAGCAGAAGTAGGCAGGCGATCTCAGCCGTCGTCATCTCTGCCGCTCCGGGTTGGCGAAGACGCCTGCGCAACCGATGGTTGCGCTTCGGGTCCTGCGTCGTTTAGGCTCTTAGCAACCAATGGTTGCGAAAGGAACTGGACATGCACAACAGCATTGAGCGGGAAATCCACATTGAAGCGGCGCCGGAGATTGTTTTCGAGGTCATCAGCACCCCCGAACACCTGCGCCAATGGTGGCCCGATGAGGCCGCCTTTGACCCCACCGCGGGTTCAAGCGGGGACATAGTCTTCGGCGACCGGACGGCGGCAGATGCAAAAGTGGTGAAGCTGACGGTTGTGGAGGTCGAGCCGTCGCGGCGCTTCTCCTTCAGGTGGGTTTACGACGAAGCCGCGGCATCGCCGGAAAACTCCCTCCTGGTGACTTTTGAGCTGATTCCGCAGGGCTCGGGGACACTGCTGCGCTTTACGGAGGCAGGGTTCCAGGACAAGGGATGGGAGCAAGCTGACGTCGAGCTTAACTACAATGACCACGTCCGGGGCTGGGACTACTTCCTGCCACGGCTTGTGGCCTACATCGGCCGGCTGGTCGCTGCGCAATGACCATCGCTATCGACGACGATCTCTGGTCCGCGGTGGGTGATCCCACCCGGCGGAAGATGCTCGACCTGATCCTGTCCGAAGGCGGCGGCACGGCCACGGGCCTGAGCACCCGGCTGCCCGTGACCAGGCAGGCGGTGGCGAAGCACCTGGAGGTACTGCACCGTGCGGGGATGGTCTATGTCAGGCCCGCAGGCCGGCAACGCGTTTATGAGGTGAACCAGGCAGAGCTTTCCCGCGCCGTTGCCCAGTTGTCGTCGGTCAGCGCTGCATGGGATGCCCGGCTCCAGAGAATCAAGAGCATGGCCGAAGCCATTCAACGAAGCAGCCGGGATCGGGAAAGTCAGCGGCCCCTGCCCTGAAGCAGAATGGCTCCTTCGCCGGTCAGCTCGGCTACGGATCCCTGCCGCCCCGCAAGGGTGGAGATCAGGGCCGACGCGCTGCCCAGCACCTGGGCGCCGGTGCCGTGCCTCCAGCCCGTGTCCTGGGTGGAGAAGGCAAGCCCATCGATCAGGCCCGGTTTCAGTGAACGCTGGGCCTGGGGCGTGGTGAGCTGGTCCAGGACGATGTTGGCACTCTCCGGCTCTATCACATGGTCGATCTTCAGGGGCCTGTAGATGTCCTCCGCATGTATGACAAGGTGGCTCAGCGGTGCTTCAGGGCCGGTGCCTGGAACCCCGAAACGCTCCGCCTTCGTGCGCCGAAGGGCTGACAGCAGTTCATCCTTCGGGCGGGTGTCCCGGGTGGCCCAGCGGTCCGCCATCCTGTCGAACGCGAACCCGGCTGCGGCCATATTGATGAAGAACCGCGGTAGGGACATTTGGTAGGGCATCAGGAGATGGACGACGACGTCCCTCACCCGCCAGCCACCGCACAGGCTCGGTGAGTTCCAACGTTCGTCGTCGAGCCTTTCCAGGGCGCCGATGAGGCGGTTCCGTTCGGCGTCGATCAAGGCATCAAAGTCCGTCATTACGTTGGGTTCCTGTTCCCTTGGGCGGTCCGGGGGTGCTTGATCACGCGCCCCTTTGCTGGATCCGCTAGCCAAAGTGTATGTGGGGTGTGTCGTAAGGAGCGTGAACCACACCCCGGCCGGACACGCACCGGCTCCCCGCCGAATAGTCGGTGGGGAGCCGGTAACGCGTCACCTATCCCAGTCCTGAGGAGAGGGTGTCTCTGAACGAGACAGTACCGATCAGGTTCCCCGCCACGTCGGTCAGGCTCTGTGGTGGGGCGTACGCCGGCAGGCCCGCAGGGACACCCGCGTTGAGTGTGCCCGCGCCTGCGCTGCCGTTAGGCGCATTGCCGAGTTTGATAACCATGGCGTTGTTGGCGGCATCCCAGTTGAGGGTTGAGCCTGTTCCCTGGGCTCCAAAGGTAGCCGCGGCGCCGTTGAGGTAGTCCCCGCCGAGGGATACCGTGCCGACGGAGCAGCCGGGGATCGTGACACCCAGCGTGTCATTGCCCGCATTATCAGTGATCGTTGCAGTGCCCGACAACTGGGAGCCGGTCCAGTTGGTGCACACCTTGGCCAGGTCCAACTTTTCCGAGAATTTGAGGGTAATGGTGTCGCCAGCGTCCGCTGAGGCCTGGCGGGTATTGGTCGAGCCGCCGTTGAGCAGCTTGACTGAGGTAACTGTGGGCCCTTGGGTGTCCTTGACCGCTGTGGCCGTGACCGTACTGCTGTTCCCTGCCGCATCGCTGGTGGTGGCAGTGATAGTGACCGTGACCACCGGTACAACCGTGGACGTCTCCTTGAGGCCCGCCAGATTGAGGCCGCCGGTTGTCCACTGCGTGCCTGATGCCGTTGCCGGGACACTGGTGGTTGAATCGCTGACGCTCAGGCTGACGGTCAGGCCAGGATCATTGGTGCCGCTGACCTTATAGCCGCCCACGTTGCCCGAGTAGATGTACGCCGGGGTGTCAATGGTCAGCTTCGGTGCCACAGTGTCCTTCAAACTGGTGGGGCTCGGTGTCACGGCCGAACTGCTGTTGCCTGCGGCGTCCTTGACGGTGACGGCGTAGGTGACCGTTCCATCCTTGAGCGGCGTGAGGTTCAGGTTCAGTGACCAACCCGTTCCGGCGTCAGTGGCCGTGCCAGTGACCGGAGGGGCAGTAGTGGTGTCCGTGGCCGCAACCGTCACAGTGGTCCCGGCTTCGGCGCTTCCGAAGACCCGAACGGAGGAAACGGTGGAGCTGTTGACGTATACCGGCACGCCCACGCCCTGCGCTGGCGCAGGAGCAATGGTGTCCTTGATGCTCGCCGCCGTCCTGGCCGTGCTGGTGTTTCCGGCAGCGTCCGTGGCCACCGCCGAGTAGGTCACTGTGCCCTGGTTCAGGCTGGTCAGGTCCAGGCTCGCGGTCCAATTTCCGGTCCCGTCAGCCGTGGCGGTCGCGGGGGGAGCGGAATGGGCGGAACCGGTATCGCTGGCAGTAAGGGTGATCTTGGCCCCCGCCTCCGCCGTTCCGGTGACGGGTACGGCGGCAACGTTGGCGGAGTTCACAAAGCCGGGCACGCTGAGCCCCGGTGCGGCAGGCGCCTGGGTGTCGATCCGCACCGTCTGGCTCTGCGCCGTGCCGGCATTGCCGGCGTTGTCGGTGGCGAAGTAGGAGACCGTGTGCGTTCCGTCGCCGCTCACGGGGATGCTGGTGACGCTGCCGCCCACAGTCTGCTTGGCGCCGCCGTCGACCGCGTAGGTAATGGAGGCGACGCCGGATCCAGCCGTCCCGTCGTCGGCGGTGATGGTCACGGTGACCGGGCTGGTGCTGTTCCAGCCGGCGGCGTTGGGGGTGGGCGAAATGCCGGACACCGAGGCCAACGGGGCGGTGGAGTCACTGCTGACGCCGGTGCTGCGCGGGCTTTCCGAACCCGTCCACAGCGCGATGGTGGGGGTGACCGTGTAGTACCAGATGCCGCCCGGGACATTCTGTTCGGTGCAGGTGAGGGTGGTGACGGTCCCCGCGCAACCACCTGTTGCCGGTGTTCCGGTGCCGCCCGTGGCCGCCGCGTACCTGGTGACGGTGTACCCGGTGGCCGCCCGGCCGTTGACCGTGGTGCCGGCCGCCCAGCTGACGCTGAGCGAGGCACCATTGGCGGTGACGGCGGGCTTGGACCCCGCGGAGAGCGTGTCGGCAGCGGCGGCCGCGTTGTTGCTGCTGGTGGTGGAGGCCCAGAAGGCATAGGCCGCGGTACCCGTGCCCAGCAGGAGCAGGAGCGCGGTGATGATCCAGGGCACCCGGCGCGACGGGCGGCCGAACAAAGCACGGATGGCGAGGCTCATTTGCGCACCTCCGCCGTGACGGGAAGGCGGAAGGTGGCGCCCTGGCAGGCTGCGAGAGAGGTGGTATCCATGGCGGCCGATCCTGGAAGGGTGAGCAGGGTGGACGAGTTGGCCGGAACGAAGGTGGCCGGGGACAGTGGCGCCGCGCTCCCCACGAAGCTGACTCCGGTGGTGGTGCAGCCGGGGTGTGCCGCGTCCGCGGTGGCGGCCCCGTTGGCCGTGACGCTGTAGACCTGCACGGCGTAGGGGTTGGGGTTGGTGAGGCGGAGGACGACGTCGGCAGTACCGCCGGGAACAAGCGCCGCCTTCGGGCTGTCCCCGGCGACCAGCGCGTCCACGGTGACGGCCTGCATGGTGGCTGCGGCTGCGGACCCGGTGCCGGTGCCCGCGGTGCCCCAGTACGCGTAGGCGGTTCCGGCGCCGGCAGCGGCCAGGAGCCCGGCGAGGGCCGCTGCCCTGACCGCACGACGGCGGGTGGTTGGGTTGGCGGTCATCTCAGTTCCCCTGTCCTGATCCTGAGTAGCTGAGCTGGAGCGAGGCACCCTTGCAGCCGTCCTGGTTGGCGGAGGTGTCCAGCATTCCCACCCTGGGCCACACTGACGGTGCCAGGCGGAGCCCGGAAAGGGAGCTGCTGCCCGCCGGAACGGAGACCGGGTAGGGGCCGCTGTACTGCGTGACCACGAAGTCCGCTGCGGTGCAGGAAAGGTTCCTGGCCACGGCGTCCGCGCTGCGGGTGACGCCTGCCACCGCCACGGACATGTTGGTCAGCGAGAGCGCCTTGTTGTTGGGGTTGCTGATCTGCAGGTCCAGGCCGGCCGACGTGCCGGGGGACAGGGTGCCGGGGACGTTTCCGGAGAGGACGAACTGCTTGATGGTGGAGTCCAGGACCAGCTGCACGTTGGCGTAGGCGTACTGGGCCTTCCCGGCGGCATCCTTGCCCGTGCCCATGAGGTAGAGGCTGTAGCTTCCGTTCGGCGACGCGGCCGTGGTTGCCACCTGCAGGGTAGTGGAGGTCCCGGTCACCGGATTGGGCGAGAACGTTGCGGCGGCGCCGGAGGGCAGTCCGCCCAGGACGCTGAAGGTGACCGGCCCGGACAGGTTGTTCCGGGTGATCTGCAGGGTGTACACCGCGGTGGAACCGGGCGGGACGGTGAGCGAATCAGGGGAGGCGGCGACTGTCAGGCCGGAGGAGATCTTGTAGTTGACGGTGAGGCCGGCGGTGACGCTGCCGGAGACCTTGCCGCTGGTGCCGGTGATGGTCAATGAGCTGGTGCCCGCCGGGGTGGTGGCTGCCGTGCTGACGTTCAGGGTGGAAGTTGACGTGGTGCCTGAGCTGAGAGTGACGGACGACGGCGTGAAGGCACCTGTTGCTCCGGCCGGCAGTCCCGCGGTGGTCAGGTTGACCGCACCGCTGAAGCCCCCGGTGGACGTCACCGTCACCGTGTAGGCCGCGGACTGCCCCTGCTGGACCGACTGGCTGGCGGGCGAGACCTGGACCGTGATGCCCGCTTTGGTGCTTTGCGTTGCGGCGAACAGCGCCCCCGCGCTGGCCAGCATCACCGCAAGCCCGATCAGCGCCACCTTGATGGCCTGCCGCAGGCGATGCCGCGGTTGCCCGTCTTTGTTGTGCACCCCGTGCCCCTTCCACTTTGGTGCGGTTGACGACGAACCGGGGACGGGATTTCCACCCGTCCCCGGCCCGCTCGTTTGTTAGTTGCTGCTTGCAGTCACGGTGATGGTCGCGCCCTTGCAGGCATCCTGGTTCAAAGTGCTGTCGCTGAAGGTCAGGGTCCCCGTGCCCATGTCCACGTTGGTCGCGTTGCCCGCCAGGGTCTTGGTTCCGGTGGGGACTGAGGCAGCAAACCAGCTCGCGTCACAGGAACCGCTGGCGGTGACGACTGCGCCTGTGAGGGTAACAGGGGTGCTGCCGGAGTTGGGATTGTCTGCTGTGTAACTGATCGTCTTCGACGACCCTGGCGTGATGTTTTCGTCAAATGCCACATGGATAACGACGGCGTTTGTTGTGGTCGCAGCCTTGGCCTGCCCGCTGCCCGAGCCCGTGGTGCTCCAGTAGGCGTAGGCGGCACTTCCGCCAACAGCCACCAGGGCGGCGGATGCGGCGACAGCGGCGATCTTGTTCTTCTTGGTCATTGGGCGCATGGAAAGACTCCTTGTGAATGTGATTGAGAACCCGTTCCCCCATGAGCGGCCCCATCCTGGTGCCTTTCGGTGGATCGATGACCCAATGTTTTCGGCTGGAGCTCTGCCCAACAACACGTACCGGTACTCGAATTTTCAGGGGAGTGTGAATTCCACTACTGGGATTCGTGCGCCGCTACTCGGGTGGCCAAAGTCAAAGCGGGTGCCAATGCCCCCCAGTCCGCTGTCCGCAGCCGGCGGGCGACGACGACGGCCGGACGTATGCTGTTGGCGTCAGTAACGATGTCTCGCTGGAGAGGAGTTCCGGCATGCTTGACGGTCCCAGCGCAGGGGTCAGCATCGGCGCGTTGGTGGCGGTGGCCGTTGCCCTGTACATCGTGCTGGTGGTGCGCCGCAGGAAGTGACCCTCGGCGCGCTTCGTGATTTTCGACGCGCATATTCCGTGGCGCGGCTCGAATGTGGGCGGCGAAAGGGAATGTGCGCGTCGTGGGCGAATATGCGCGTCAATCAACGCAGGGACGCGAGCGTACGACGGCGGCCGCGTCCCGCCGTCGTGTGTCCCACTTGGGGTGCGGGGGCCGGCGGCTTTTTCGGATCGACGCTGATCCGTGCCTCCGCCGCAGGCCCCTGGTCTTGTGTGGAAAGTTGAGTTGGATGCCTGGCGGCGCCCTTGCTTAGCGCCGCCAGGCTTCTGAGACCGTCGGTGTTATCCGACGCAGGCGCGGGTTGACTGGGACCCAGTACCCAGGTGCATCAGCGATGCGCTCCCGTCCTTCACACATCACTTTGGAGGGAACGCCTCAAGGACGTCCCCGGATCCGGTCAAGAATTCATCAAGGTCGGCTCAATATTGACCGCTTGATTCCGGTGCGCGGCAGCGAGGAAGGCCGGCTTACCGCGTATCCACGTCCTCGAACACCAGGAACGTCTGCGTGTCCAGCACGCCGGGCATGGTCTGCAGCTGGTCGAAGATGACGCGGCGCAGGTCGATGTTGTCCACGGCCCGGACCAGCAGGATCACGTCGAAGTCGCCGCCCACCAGCGCGATGTGGTGCACCTCCGGGATGGCGCCCAACTGGTCGCGGAGTTCCCGCCACGAATCCTGCTTCAGCTTCAGCGTCACGTAGGCGGAGGACTTCAACCCTGCCTTGATGGGATCCACCAGCGCGGTGAACCGGGTGAGCACGCCGTCACCGGTCAGCCGGGCAATGCGGGAATAGGCATGCGCCCGGGAAATGTGCACGTTTTCCGCCACTTGCGTGACCGACATACGGCCGTCCCGGGTGAGTTCGCTGATGATGCGCCGGTCGATCTCATCCAGCGGAACCTCGGCCGCCACATCCTTGCCCGCCATTGTGCACTCGGCTCCCGTCGGTACTCCACCTCACGAATACAAATCGTCTTCCATAGTAGGCAGATTTGAAGAGAGTCTCCGTGGCAGGAGCGCGCGGGAATACAAAACCGGCAGCAGGAACGCCGCTGGAACGAATGATGCTCGGCCGGTCGGCCTTTCCCGGGCCGTCCGGGGTGTGGATCAGGACCCGTGGTGGCGGGTCCCGGTCCCCTCCGCTGCGCCGCGGATGAAGTCGCAGTCGCCGGGGGAGAGCACGGTTTCGCCATGCCGGTCCTGTTCGAATTCGACTCCGGTGCTCTTCATGATGGCCGCCGCGACGGTGCGCGGAAGGATCTTGCAGCCGGGATTATCAACCAGCCATTGCCGCGTGTCCGGGTCGAGCCTGTCCCACAATTTGGCTATTTCCATAGCTAACGCCCCCGCCTGTCACTGCTGTTAGGAAAATGCCGCAGTCCCGGATGTCCCGGGACGGTGCGTACCCGCATCATCCGAGTGTGGGCCTTCGGGAGACAGGGGTCAATGCACTTCTTTCGTTGGCCGCCAGGCTTTCGCGCCCGGATGGAAGCATGAGCAGTTTCCCAGCCCGCCATTTTGTCCACGGCTCCGGTCGGTAATCCACGTCACAGTTACAAATCGTCTTCCAAAGCCGGCACTTCAGGGCAGCTTCTCCACGATTTGCGCAGGTGCTGGATACGAAACCTCGCCCGGGACAATACTGGGAGGGAATAGTGGCTACCGAAGGACGGACCAATGACGATCTCCGCAGACCACACCGCGCCGGACACCGCCAGCACCGAGCCCGCAGACGATGCGCTCACGGAAGCTGTGAAGAAGTTCGGCATCACGGTGGAGGACTACATGCTCCCCGCCCGGCACCAGATCCAGATGGTGGATCCGGACGGCCGGCTCATCCCGGACAGCGAGCAGGGCACCCAGCCCGGCCACGAATACCCTGTACCCGGCGATGACGAACTGCTGGCAGCGTACGAACGCCTCGTCGTCGGACGCCGCGTCAACGACCAGAACTCCGCCCTGGTCCGGCAGGGCCGCATGGCCGTCTACCCCTCCAGCCACGGCCAGGAAGCCTGCCAGGTGGCCGCCGCCCTCTGCCTGTCCGAGCATGACTGGATGTTCCCCACCTACCGCGACGCCGTGGCCGTGATGACCCGGGGCGTGGACCCGGTACAGGTGATGACCATCTTCCGCGGCGACTGGCACGGCGGCTACGACCCCCTCAAATACAAGGTGGGCATCCAGTGCACGCCGCTGACCACCCAGCTGCTGCATGCCGTGGGCGTGGCGCACGCCGCCAAGCTCCGCGGCGAGGACACCGTGGTGCTGGCCATGTGCGGTGACGGTGCCACCAGCGAAGGCGACTTCCACGAAGCCCTGAACTTCGCCGCCGTTTTCCACCTGCCGGTGGTCTTCTTCGTCCAGAACAACAAGTACGCCATCTCGGTGCCGCTGGCACACCAGTCCGTGGCGCCGTCGCTGGCGCACAAGGCCGTGGGCTACGGCATGGCCGGCGAACGCGTGGACGGCAATGACGTGGTGGCCCTCCTCGCCGTCCTGGACCGCGCCGTGAAACTCGCCCGCGAAGGCTCCGGACCGCTCCTGGTGGAAGCCAACACCTACCGCATGCAGGCCCACACCAACGCCGACGACGACACCCGCTACCGGGAAAACAGCGAGGTTGCGGAGTGGCGGGCCAAGGATCCCGTCAACCGGATGCGGACGTACCTGACGGACCGGGGGCTGCTGGATGACGACGCCGAAGCACGCATCGCTTCCCACGCTGAAGCGGTTGCCGCCCAGCTGCGCGAGGGCCTGAGCGAGGACGTGCAGGTGGACCCGCAGGAACTGTTCCGCCACGTCTTCGCCCGGCAGACGCCGCAGTTGAAGGAACAGTCCGCCATGCTCGCCGACGAGCTGGCCCGCGACGCAGCAGCTACTGATTCACAGGAGGCCGGCAAGTGAGCCCCACCATAACAACCTCGTCCGAAGCCAACGGCAACGTCAGTGCCGCCACCGCCCGGGCCGCAGCCTCGGCCGCCGCGTCCGCCGAAGCCGCGGGTCCCCAGCCCGTCACCATGGCCAAGGCCCTCAACACCGCCCTGGCGGACGCCATGCACGCCGACTCCTCCGTCCTGGTGTTCGGCGAGGACGTGGGCATGCTGGGCGGGGTCTTCCGCATCACCGACGGCCTGACCGCCACGTTCGGCGAGCAGCGCTGCTTCGACACCCCGCTGGCCGAGTCCGGCATCGTGGGCATGGCCGTGGGGATGGCCATCAACGGGATGCGCCCTGTCATCGAGATGCAGTTCGATGCGTTCGCCTACCCTGCGTTCGAGCAGATCGTCAGCCACGTGGCCAAGATGCACAACCGCACCAAGGGGGCCGTGAAGCTGCCCATGGTGATCCGCATCCCGTACGGCGGCGGCATCGGGGGAGTTGAGCACCACTGCGACTCCTCCGAGTCCTATTACGCCCACACCGCCGGCCTGAAGGTGTACACCCCCGCCACGGTGGCGGACGGCTACCGGATGCTGCGCGAAGCCATCGACTCCGACGACCCCGTCGTCTTCATGGAGCCCAAGAAGATGTACTGGACCAAGGACTCCGTGGACCTTGCCGAGCTCCGCCGCCTTCACGAGGAAGGTGCTTCCGCGGAAGGCACGACGGCGGGACGCACCTCCGAAGGCCGTGCCGCCGTCGCACGTCCCGGCACGGACGCCACGCTGATTGCCTACGGCCCGTCCGTCCCCACCGCGCTCGCCGCCGCCGAAGCGGCCGCGTTGGAAGGCCGCTCGCTGGAGGTCATCGACGTGCGGACCATCGTCCCGTTCGACGACGACACCGTGTGCGCGTCCGTCCGCAAGACCGGCCGGGCCGTGGTGATCGCCGAGGCGCACGGCTTCGCGTCCGTGTCCTCCGAGATCGTGGCCCGGGTCCAGGAACGCTGCTTCCACTACCTGGCCGCCCCCATCCGCCGCGTTACCGGATTCGACGTCCCCTACCCGGCACCCAAACTCGAGAAGTACTACCTGCCCGGCGTGGACCGCATCCTCGACGCCGTTGACGACCTTCAGTGGGAGAACTGACCATGAGCGAACCACGTGTGTTTTTGCTGCCCGACCTCGGCGAGGGCCTTACCGAAGCTGAACTCGTCTCCTGGCACGTTGCCGTGGGCGACGAGATCGCCGTCGACCAGCCGATTGCCGAGGTGGAGACCGCCAAGTCCGCCGTGGAGGTACCGTCACCGTATGCCGGAATCGTCACCGAACTGCACGGCCAGCCCGGCGAGACCCTGGACGTGGGGAAGCCGCTGATTACGGTGACGCCTGTTGGTGCTAATGCCGGGGCCGCCGCGGATGATGCCGCCCCCGCCCCTTCGCCGGCCCAGCCGGAAGTCCAGCCCACAGAGACCGAGCTTGCCGGGCCCAAGCCGGCCAATGCGGCAGCCGAAGCCTACCGGGAAGAAGAGAAGGCCGGATCCGGCAATGTGCTGATCGGTTATGGGACTCCCGGCGGACACGGTGTTGCCCGGCGCACCCGTGCCCGGAAGGCCGCCGTCGCCCTCGCTGAGCCGGCTGAACCGAAGCCCACCGAGGACGACCTCACCCTCCTGCGCACCCGCGTCCCCGGCAAGCTCGGCGCGGTGATCTCGCCGCTGGTCCGGCGCATGGCCCGGGAGCACGGCGTCGACCTCGGGGACATCTCAGGCTCCGGCGACAGCGGCCTGATCATGCGGCGCGACGTTGAGGCTGCGCTGCGGACCACTGCACCGGTGGAAGCCCCCGCAGCCAAGCCCGAGGAGGCCAAGCCCGCCGAAACGCGGCCGGCCACGGCACCCCGGGAAGCCGCCCCGGCCAACGGCGTGGACGCCCGCACCGGGCTTGGCATTGCCGCCCGCACCCCGGTCCGTGGGGTCCGCAAGGCCGTGGCCGCCAACATGGCCCGCAGCCGGGCAGAGATCCCGGAAGCAACCGTATGGGTGGATGTGGACGCCACCGCATTGCTGGAGCTCCGCGAGGGACTTAAGGCCAACGGCGCCGAGGCTCCGGGCCTGCTGGCCTTCATCGCCCGTTTCGTCACCGCAGGGCTGAAGAAGTACCCGGAGCTGAACACCCGGATCGAAGCCGCGGAGGACGGGTCGCAGGAGATTGTCGCGTTCGACGGCGTCAACCTGGGCTTCGCGGCGCAGACCGACCGGGGCCTGGTGGTCCCGTCCGTCCGCGGCGCCGAGAAGCTCAGCGCCAGGGAGCTCGACGGCGAGATCCGCCGCCTCACCCAGGTGGCCCGCGACGGGAAGGCGACGCCCACCGAGCTGGGCAGCGGCACGTTCACCCTGAACAACTACGGCGTGTTCGGTGTGGACGGGTCCGCGGCGATCATCAACCATCCGGAGGTGGCCATCCTCGGCGTCGGCCGGATCATCGACAAGCCGTGGGTGGTCAACGGTGAGCTGGCGGTCCGCAAGGTCACCGAACTCACGCTGACCTTCGACCACCGCGTCTGTGACGGCGGCACCGCCGGCGGCTTCCTCCGCTTCGTGGCAGATGCCATCGAAAACCCCACGTCGCTGCTGGCCGACATTTAGTGGCCGCTGTTTGAGGGACGAATTCTTGGTGCAATTCGTGGCGCCATTTCCCCTAATGGAAATCTGAATTAGGGTAAGAGGCACCACGCGGTAAACCTTTGTGGGCCTTTCCAGGGGCCGCCCCTGGCGGGGGTATATATGTGCCATCTGGAAACGAACCAAGGAGATTCTGATGTTGCTTTGGATAGCCATTATCATCGCGGTCCTCTGGCTTCTGGGCCTGCTCGCCAATATCGGCGGGGGACTGATCCACATACTTCTGGTTGTCGCCGTGGTGGTCCTGATCTTCCATTTCCTGCGTGGCAGGACCCGCGCCTGACATTCCTGCAAAGGCCCGTCCGTCACGCAAAGGCCCGGTCCCGGTAGTCGGCTAGCACCCGCAATCAAGGGCCGGGCCTTTGCGTGGGCTCGTGCGGGGCCCCGCACCCAAAATGTCAGGGAATCATCATCCTGTAGACACCCGGCAGTCAGCTTGCGCAGGAAGGATATGAGACAGGGGGATCTGTAAGCCAAGAGAAAAGGATGAGTCGTGACAAGTCTTGACCCCCAAGTCGTTGGATCCTGCAGTGAGCTCGTTTCCGGCGATGCGATCGAAGCTTTCTACCAGAACACGTTGATTCATCGGGGCCCGGTGACGGACACAGACCCGGAATACGGGCGGTTTTGGATTCTGGACACATTGACGGGAAGCAGGTGTCTGCTCGATATCTTTGAACTCGAAATTGTCCGTATTCCGCCGCCTATGGCCGAGTCAGGGACAGGGCTTTTTTCCCGTAACGCGCACCAAAAGGAAACCGGCGCAACCTCATACTGGCGCACGGTATCCCCATTGGGCTGACGGTCCTCCCCGTAATCAACCTAACGCGTAGCCCCCTCAAGGCCCTGAACGGAAATATGAGTACCCACTACTCGTGACCGGATGCGCGGCTTGTCCGTAGGCTGAATTGACTAGGGGGACCAGGCTCCCGTCCAAGGTCTTCTGGGAGGAGCGAAACTCTTGAAGAGGATTCAGCATCGTGCATGGACTTGCGTCGTCCTCGTCTTGGTTATGACGCTTTTATCAGCTGTGGCATGCGGCGACCTCAGGCGTGCTCCAGGTTCATCGCCGCCCCAGGGAGCCGAACCGGAGAGTACGGTCTCCGATTCTGCGCAGGCGGCGACGGACGTCCCTTCCGCGGCCTCTGAGTCAGCACAGCCACCAACAGAGGAGCCCTCGCCTGGTTCGGTACCGCCCCTTGTCCTCGATCGACCTTCAGACCCTTCTGCAGCCTCCCTGTCCGTGCCAGTGGGAGACCTGCCTGGCTGGAGGCAGGTTTTTGTTGAGGACTTCGCCGAAGGAGACGTTGGCACTGGCGGATTCCCGGGCCCCGTCTACGGCACGCGCTGGAGCGCGAACTACGCGGACGGCACGCCGGACACAGCCGCCCAGCAGCAAAACAAGGGCGAACGGACATCCGGGTATTTCCCGTCGAAGGTCCTGAGTGTCCACGATGGCGTCCTGGACTTCTACCTGCATTCTGAAAACGGTGTGGTAATGGGTGCTGCTCCGTCACCGAAACTGGATGGGGCCAGCCAGCGGCCGTACAACAGCTTGGTGTACGGGCGCTATTCGGTCCGCTTCAAGGCCGATGTCCTGCCGGGATTCAAACTGGCATGGCTGCTGTGGCCGGACAGCAAGCGATGGCCCGAGGACGGCGAGATCGATTTTCCCGAGGGAGACCTGTCAAAGCTCATCTACGCAGCCGTACACGGCGTGGAGAACGGCGTGCACCGTTGGGACGCCCTACGTCCGGAAGTACCGTACGGCGACTGGCATATCGCTACTACTGAGTGGCGTGCCGACGGCATCGAATTCTTCCTTGATGGAAATTCGATCGGCGTGTCCAGGTCGTTCGGACTGAACACACCCATGCACTACATCCTGCAGACCGAGTCCTGCTCGCCAAAATGCCCGCTGCCCGAGACCAGCGGCCACGTCCTGGTCGACTGGGTGTCCATCTGGGCCAGGTCCTAGCCACGGCGAAGGCTTGGACTGACCCAACCAGCCATGGCACGACGGCGGCCCCGCGCCGTCGTCCTTTCTTTCAAGTTTTTCGGCACAAGGGTCTTTACGCACTGGCCACATGTTATTAAAGTGGGTTGGGTCATAGTCCGGATGGGCGCCGGGGGCGTCCGGGAAGGGGGAGTGCATCACCACTGACCGTTACCTACAGACAAATGACCACTACGTTGAAAGCCCCTCCTAGGAGGGGCTTTCCCTTTGCCCGGAACAGGACAGGAACCGGCGATGGCTACTCCACGAGTTGACCCAGGCGGGCCCGGAGGGCACGCCGCTCCGCCTCATTGCCGGTGAGGATCAGGGCTTCCTGGAACGCCACCCGCGCCTCCTCCGGGTGCCCAAGCCGGGCCAGGAAGTCGGCCCGCGCCGCGGCAAGATACGGGTACCGGGCGAGCTGCGGCTCGGCACCGAGCGCATCCAGCTCCGCCAGGCCTTCCGCATAACCCACGGCGAAGCCCAGCGCGATGGCCCTGTTGAGCTGGACCACCGGGGACGGCCACCTTTCCATCAGCAGGTCATACAGGACCAGGATCTCCTGCCAGTCGGTGTCGGACCAGGATCCGCTTTCATCGTGCACAGCGGCAATCGCGGCCATCAGGGCGAACCTGCCCGGAGGCCGCGAAACCAAGGCCTCCCGCAACAGCCCAACACCTTCCGCGATGGCACGCCGGTCCCATTTCGACCGGTCCTGGTCCTCGAGCAGAACCTGGTCGTCGTGCTTGTCCACCCGGGCGTCCCTGCGGGCGTCCGTAAGCAGGACCAGGGCCAGCAGGCCGGCAACATCGGGGTCAGCGGGTAGCAGGACCCGCAGTGTCCTGGCCAGCTCCAAACCGCGTTCGGCAAGGTCGCGGCGCATCAGGTCCGAACCTGACGGGGAGGTGTGCCCCGTCGTGTACACCAGGTACACCACCGACAGCACGCCGTCCACGCGTTCGTGCAGCTCAGACACCGGCGGTACCCGGTAGGGGATGCCGGCGGCGGCAATCTTCTTTTTCGCGCGGGTGATCCGTGCCGCCATGGTGGCTTCCGGGACCAGGAACGCGCGCGCCACATCGGCGGTGGACAGTCCGCACAGCAGCCGCAGCGTCAGCGCCACCTGGGCTTCGAGCGCCAGGGCGGGATGGCAGCAGGTGAAAATCAGCCGGAGCCGGTCGTCCGGGATGTCATCAGCGTCCGGCGCGTCGTCGCCATACTCCTCAGGTTCCAGCAGCTTGGGCAGGGCCCGCTGGAGGGTGGCCACGCGGCGCCGCATGTCCAGGGCCCGCCGTCGTGCCGTAACCGTAAGCCAGGCCCCCGGATTCCTGGGGATGCCGTTCACGCCCCACGTGGCCAGGGCACTGGCATACGCGTCCTGGACCGCCTCTTCGGCGGCGTCGATATCCCCGGCAACACGCACCGTGGCCGCCAGCACGAACCCCCATTCGCGCCGGTGGGCGTCGGCCACCGCCGCGGCGACCTCGGAGCTGGCGGCGTGCGGCATCAGCTGACCACCCGAACGGGCCAGACCTCGACTCCAACCCCGGCGGGTACCTCCTTGGCGATTTCGAGGGCTTCATCCAGGTCGGCTGCCTCCACCAGGTAATAGCCGCCCAGGGTTTCCTTCGACTCCGCGAACGGACCATCCGAGACCAGGAACCCGCCCGACCCATCACGCCGGACGGACGTCACGGTCGAGGATGGCTGCAGGGCGGCCCCGTTGATCAGGTTGGAACCGCGCCGCTGCATGAACTCCTGGTAGCTGGCGCTGATCGACTCGCCTTCGGCCTGCCGCGCTACCGCCTCATCCTGGAAAATCAGGATCAAATACTTGGACATGTCGTGCTCCCTTCGCTGTTGGCTGGAGCCCTTCAGTGGAGCCCCTACCCATACGACGCGCACCGGAAGCGAAAATCGACAGCAGCGCGGGAATCCCCTTCCATTTCCAAGGTACCCCGCCGCGGGGGCCTTGCCGCAAGGCCCCGGGGGTGCCGCATACTGGCGGTCGACTATTCGTGGATTGAGGGGGACGGCATGCATGACGTGGTGATTGTGGGGAGTGGGCCCACGGGGTTGATGCTGGCGGGCGAGCTGCGGCTGGCGGGGGTGGACGCCGTTGTCCTTGAACGGCGGGAGTCCCAGGAGTTGGCGGGCTCCCGCGGGGGCGGAATCCATTCCCGCACCCTTGAACTGCTGGACCAGCGCGGCATCGTGGACAGGTTCCTTGCCGAGGGCAAAACGATTAACGCGGCCACGTTCGGCAACACACCGCTGGACCTGGGCGGGCTGCCCACCCGGCATCCATACACGCTGGCGCTGTTCCAGAACCACATTGAGCGGCTGCTGCTTGAGTGGGTGGAGGAGCTGGGCGTGCAGGTCCGGCGCGGCGTGGAGGTCACCGGCGTGGAGGCGGACGACGGCGGCGTGGCCGTTCATCTTGGCGCCGGCGGATCGCTGCGGGCCCGGTATGTGGTGGGCGCCGACGGGGGCCGCAGCACGGTGCGGCGTTCGGCGGGCATCACGATGGCGGGCCCGGACGCAACCCGGAGCAGCCTGATTGCCGAGGTGAAGGTGGCGGGGGAGCCTGTCCAGCAGGGAAAGGTGGACGCCCGCGGCATCCACGGCCTCTACCCGATGGGGGACGGCACGGTCCGGGTGGTGGTGACCGAGGCTGCGCTCGGTCCAACCACCGAGCCCACCCTGGCGGACCTGCGGCAGGCGCTGACCGACGTGTTCGGCACCGACTTCGGCGTGCACAGTCCCACCTGGCTGTCACGGTTCACCGACGCCACCCGCCAGGCGGAGACCTACCGGAAGGGCCGGGTGCTGCTGGCCGGCGACGCGGCGCATGTCCACTCACCGACAGGCGGGCTCGGTATTGGCCTCGGCGTGCAGGACGCGGTCAACCTTGGGTGGAAGCTGGGGCAGGTGGTGCGGGGCCTCTCCGGTGAGGAACTGCTGGAGACCTACCACGCGGAGCGCCACCAGGCGGGGGAGCGGGCGCTGAAGTACACCATGGCGCAGTCGCTTTTCCAGAAATCAGACCCCCGGCAGGAGGCGCTGCGCGACCTGCTGGGCGAGGTGCTCCGCGTGGAGGGGGCCGGGGTTCCCATCGCGGCGCTTGTGACAGGGCTCGACGTGGCCTACGACCTGGGCGCCGGCCATCCGCTCCTGGGTCGCCGGATGCCGGACCTGGAAGTCACCACTGCCGAAGGTCCCATCCGGGTCTTCGAACTGCTGCACCAGGCGCGGCCCCTGCTGCTGGACTTCAGCGGGCAGGAGTTGGGTGCGGGCCTTTCCAACGGCAGGGTGCGGCATGTTCCGGCCACGTACGACGGCGGCTGGCAGCTTCCCGTGCTGGGTGCTGTGGGTGCGCCCGCCGCAGTCCTGGTGCGGCCGGACGGGTACGTCGCCTGGGTGGGCGCGGGCTCAGCAGACGGGCTTGCCGAGGCCCTGGACACCTGGTGCGGCAGGGCCGGCGGCTGACCTCTCAGCGCAGGTTACTGCTTCGGCCCGGCGATGTTCACCAGCCACTGGACACCGAATTTGTCGGTGCACATGCCAAAGGTGTCACCCCAGATGGCTGTGTTCAACGGCATTGTCACCGTGCCGCCGTCGGACAACTTCTCCCAGTAGCCCCTGAGTTCCGCGTCGTCACCGCCGCTGAGGGAGATGCTGAACGTGTTTCCGGGCGTGTAGTCCATCCGCTGCGGGGTGTCCGACGCCATCAGGGTCAGCCCCGTTGGGGTATCGAGTTGTGCGTGCATGACCAACTGGTCTTCGGAGGGATCCTGGCTGGCCTGGAATTCCGCGAACGTGCCGATGTTCAGTTCACCGCCAAAGACGTCTTTGTAGAATTCCATGGCTTCACGGGCATTGTTTCGAAAGCTCAGATAGGGATTGAGCCGGGTGGGCATACGGGGACTCCTTTTGTGAGCGGGACTTCGTTGTCGGCACGCGTCATGCTAACAGGGCCCTCCCCAAGCGGGAAGGGGTGGGGTGAAGCCTCAGTCGTCGAAGTGGGCCTCAGCTGTTCCAGGGCCCGAGAACCGGTCCACCAGCGTTTCGGCGAGTTCGTTGAGCTTTTGGTTCCGGGTGCTGGAGGCGTTGCTGAGAAGGCCGAAGGCGGCATCCTTGCTGCAGTTGTTCTGGGCCATAATGATGCCGCAGGCCAGGTCGATGGCGGTCCTGGTGTCCATGGCCGACTTCAAGTGCTCGGCCCGCTGTTCCGCAGCCACGATCCGGACTGCGAGCCGCAGGGCCTTTCCCGCCATCTCGGCGAACCGGAGCCCATCAGACACCGCCTGCTCAGTGAAGCACCCCGTGGAGGGGGCGAAGAAATCCAGGACTGCCCCGGCGTCGTCATTCATCTTCATGGGGATGCCAAGGGCACTGGCAACCCCCGCGGCAGAAAGGGCGCTCCGGTATTCCGGCCACCGCAGGTCGGACGAAACGTCTCCCAACAGGACGGGAACTCCGCTTTCCAACGCTTCCACGCAGGGCCCGTCTCCCAGCGTTTGTTCAATCCGGTCAAGCACCGCGGCCCTGCCGCTGCTGCCGCCGATGGTGGCCGTACGCTTGCGCCGGTGCAGGGTGACAGCGCATTCGATGGGCACTCCGGTAGTGCTGGTCATGCTGGCTGCCGCGAAGCCGGTGAGTCCATCCAGCACCGACTTGATGTCCTCCGTCCCGGCGATCAGATCCACAATCCCTTCAAAGTCGTCCGCCATGTCCTGGTCCACCATCTGTTCAATGTAGAAGCAGCAGGAATCAGCCACAAGGGCGGGATCAGCGCACCGATACCAGCCTTCTCCAAGCCCGCGCACAGCGCAGTTATGGAAACGTTATATATGCTTGCTTAGTGGTTTTTAGGTCCAGCAGCGGAAATTTGTCAGTACCGGAACGCCCGTCGGCGCCCCAAACGGGGCTGATCGCGGGGCGCAAGCATGCCCTGGATGGGCTCCGGAGCATCGCCGTGGCGGGCGTGTTCTTTTTCCATACCGCCACGGACTCCATGCCGGGTGGATCCATCGGTGTTGACGTGTTCTTCACGCTGAGCGGCTTCGTGATCACGCTGCTGATCATGAAGGAACGGATCGCCACCGGCCGGCTCCACCTGGGCGTCTTCTACGCCAAGCGCCTGGCCCGGCTTTGGCCGGCGCTCCTGGCACTCTGCGCGGTGATCGTCGCCGTCGGCCTTCTCTTCCCGGCGTCAGGCTGGGGCGGCCAGGCGGGGTTCGTCCTTCCCGCTGCCGCGTACGTGATGAACCTGGCGCACTTTGGCATGTTCGGCGAGTCCATCGCGGGTGAAACCCTCGGCCCCACCTGGACCCTCGCCGTGGAAGAGCAGTTCTACCTGGTGTGGCCGCTGCTCCTGCTGCTGATGCTCCGCTTCTGGAAGGTCCGTACCTCAGCCTTGGCCACCGTCGCCCTGGCCGCCGTCTTCGTACTGAACCGGTTCCTGCTGGTGAACGCGGGCGAGCCGCTGGACCGCATCTACAACGGACCGGACACCCGGGCGGACGAACTGCTGATCGGCTGTGCGCTCGCCTTGATGTTCACGGCCGTGCGGGACGGTTCCCGGCTGCACCGCGCACTGGTGTCCGCTGCCCGCTGGGCTGCACCGCTGGCCGGCATCTCCCTGGTGGCAGCGCTGTTCCTGCTTAAGGAGCCGGACACCCCCGGCGACTGGTTCAACCTGTTTTGGACGTGGGGGCCCGCGGCGCTCGCGTTGTTGTCCGCGGTACTGATCGGTTCCCTGGTGCTCCAGCCGGCCGGGTTCCTTTCCCGTATCCTCAGCCACCCCTGGCTGGCCCGCCCCGGCCGCGATCTGTCCTACGGCCTGTACCTCTGGCACCTGCCGGTCTACCTGCTGCTGATGCCCCTGATCCCGGCGCTGCCGCTCCGCATCGCACTGACCGCAGCCCTCACGGTATTGCTGGCGTACGCGTCGTTCCGCTTTGTTGAGCGGCCGCTCCGGGGATGGGCGAACAAAAGGCTGGAGCCCGCCGTCGACCGTTCAACGCCTGCAGGTTCCACTCCCGGGACTCCGGGCCGAGCGCCTTCCGCGCCTAATGCTTCCAAGCAACCAGCGCAGGAACCCGAGCCTGCCGGCCAATTGATCAACTGACGCCTGACCAACCGACGCCTGAAGCTGCAGGTCAGTCCTTTCGGATGCTGGGCATACCCATGGACTCCGGTTTGGCGGCGCTGGAACAGTCCGGGCAGCACGCAGTGTTTTCGGCTTCTTCAGCCACCACGTGGGGAACGGCGCAGCAGGCGTCCCCGCGCCACGCGTTGACGCCTTCACGCACCGCAATGCCGGCGATCACCAGCGCCGCGCCGGCGTCTGCCCACCACCAGCCCAGGGTGCTGTTCAGGACCAGGCCAACCAGCAGCACGGCGGAGAGGTAGGTGCATAGCAGCGTCTGCTTGGAATCGGCCACCGCTGTGCTTGATCCCAGTTCCCGCCCAGCCCTGCGCTGGGTCCAGGACAGGACCGGCATGACGGCCAGGCTCAACGCCGCGATCACGATGCCGGGCACTGAGTGCTGGGCTTCTCCCGCACCCGCCAAAGAGCGGATGGCATTCACAGCCACGAATGCGGCCAGGGCGAAGAATGAGATGGCGATGATCCGCAGGGTCAGATGCTCACGCCGCTCCGGGTCCTTGGCGGAGAACTGCCAGGACAATGCCAGTGCGGAGGCTACTTCGATCACCGAATCCAGGCCGAAGCCGATCAGCGCCGAGGAGTCGGCCGCGCCGCCCGCCCACAGGGACACGACGGCCTCGATGACGTTGTAGCTGATGGTTGCTCCCGCCAGAAGCCGGATTCGCCGGCTCAGCACCCTGCGGCGTTCCACGGTGGGGGAGTTAAGCGCAGCGGTCATGCGAAGCATTCCCCATCAGGGGCGCAGCAGGCTGGGTCCACCGCGAGGACAACATTGATGAGGTCCTCGATAGCGTGGCCGATCCGGGCGTCCGCCAGTTCATAACGGCTCCGCCGCCCGTCCTGCACCGCAACCACCAGTCCGCAGCCGCGCAAACAGGTCAAGTGATTGGACATGCTCTGCCGGGACACCCCTAAGTTGTCCGCCAGGTCGGAAGGATAGGAGGGGGCATCTGCAAGTGCCAGCAGGACTCGGGCGCGGGTAGGGTCCGACACCGCATAGCCAAAACGGGCCAGCACAGGGGCGTGGGTGAGGGTCTGCATGGGCTGGAGGGTTTGCACGGTTTTAGAGTACATCCATCACTGTATTCAGGTGAAGATGAACTGTAATCCCAGTCCCCCGCAAAGTTTTCGGCTTGAACAACCGCCGCTGCAGTGGAGGGGCGGTTCACTTTCGGTGGCCCACCGGCAATTGTCAGACCCCCTTGTCATGATGGGTTTATGGGGAAAGTGGCGGTGGTGAGGGCGTTCGAGGAGATCCGTGCTGCCCTTGCTGTGCTTCAGGCTGAGGTGGATGGGGCGGGTCTGGAGGCGTTCGCGGATGCTGATGCGTTTTTGGATGCTGAGCCTTTCTCGGTTCCTGATCCGTTGTGCGGTTTGGCGGATGGGTGCCTGGACATCCTTGCCGGGGCCCGGGAGGTGGAGGCGCGGGTTGCGGGGGTGAAGGCGAAGGCTGCGGTGGCGTACGCGGAGGCTGCGCATGCTGTGGCGGGGCCGGACGTGCCGGTGGTGGCGCAGGAGATGGCGGTCGCGGCGGAGATCGGGTGCGTGCTGGCGTTGGGTCCCCGGGCGGCGGCGTCGTTCCTGGCCACCTCCCACGCCCTGACCAGCAGCTTGCCGCGGACTTTGGAGGCGTTGCAGTCCGGGACCCTGTCATGGCAGCACGCGATAGTGCTGGCCGACGAAACGGCGAGCCTTGATGCGGCCGGGGCGGCGGCGTTGGAGGCGCATTTCCTGCCACCCGATACACCGGACCCGGACGCCCTTCCCCCGGCCAGGGGGTGCCCGGTTGGGGAGCTGCCGGCGCACCGGTTCCGGGTCAAGGCGCGGACCTGGCGGGAGCGCCACCACGCCGAATCGATGGAGAAGCGGCATGCCAGGGGTGTGGCGGAGCGGCGGGTGGAGTTCCGGCCGGACCGGGACGGGATGGCGTGGCTGGGCGCGTACCTGCCCGCGGACCAGGCCCAGGCTGGCTGGAACCGGCTCACCGTTGCCGCACGGGGTTTGCAGGGGCCGGGCGAGGACAGGACCATGCCCCAGCTGCGGGCCGACAGTTTCGCCGCAGCGATCCTCGGCAGCGGCGACACCCGGGGCGGCAGCACCAGCAGGAGCGGGACCAGCGCCGCATCGGGAACTGGCCACCATTCGCCATCGGTCCGCGCCGAGGTGCTGGTTACGGTTCCGGTGTTCGCGCTGATGGGTTTGACCGATGAGCCGGCGATGCTGGATGGGTATGGTCCGGTGCCGGCGTCGATGGCGCGGCGACTGGTCGCGGACGGGGCGGGCTCGTTCTACCGGGTGTTGGTGGACCCGCGGGACGGGGCGCCGTTGGAGATTGGCCGGAAGAGTTACCGGGTTCCCAAGGCGATGCGGGCCTGGCTGCGGATGCGGGACGGGAAATGCCCGTTCCCGGGCTGCAGCAACACCTCCCTGGACACGGAGGCCGACCATCTTCTCGCCTGGCACCACGGCGGCACCACCGGAATCAGCAACCTGGGACAGCCCTGCCCGAAACACCACAGGCTCCGGCACACCACCGGCTGGAAACCCACCCCGGCCAGCACGAACGAACCACCCGGCTGGACCTCGCCCACCGGCCGCCACTACACAAGCGAACACCAGGACTGGGAACCACCAAAGTGGCCGCCAGGGTTCTTGCCCGGCGAACGAAGCCAGTCCCGCCAACGAAGCCTGCCCGGCGAACGATGCCGGACCCGCGAACGAAGCCTCCTGGGGAAGCGCGCCTTCAGCCCCATGCCGTGTGAGCCGCCGCGCCGGTAGACCGGCCTGTAGTCCTGCTACCCCAGGGGGTTGGCCGATTGGCAGGTCTGGTCGCTGCCCGTCTGGGCCACCACGCCGCCTGAGGAGTCGGCGGACGACGGCGGTGCGGCGGGTTTGGTGCCGGCGGCAAAGTCCGTGCCCGCGTACAGTTGCACGCCCTGGATGTTCGCCACCTGCTGCACGTTGCCTGCGGGCAGGCCGAACAGCGCTGCCACGTCCGCGGCCACGTCCTCGAACCCGGCCGAGTAGTAGACCATGGTCTTCTCCTGCGCCTGGGCCTGCAGCTTGGTCAGGTTGGTGAAACCGGCCTCGGAGAGCAGCCCGGCAATGGCATTGCTCCGCCCAGTCACGCCGGTGCCGTTGGCAATGGAGATGGGCTGCAGTGACTTGTCGTAGGCGGGTGCCGCGGGAGTTGCGGGCGCCTCCGTGGGGGAGGCGGAGGAGGGCTGGCTCAGGTCCGGGCTGCTTCGGAGCGCGGCGAAGAAGTTGGAGGCTGTCGGCTCATTCAGTGCCAGCCGGTTGGGGTCCGCCGGCGCCGGCACCGTGGGCGTGGTGATGAAGTTGATGTTGGCCGGGTCGATGTTCTTCAGCCGGTTGGCGATGGTCAGCAGCGATGGGATGGAGGACAGGCCCGAGTCAACGGTCAGGTTCCTGGTGATGGTGTCGGCAATGGTCAGGGTCTTCTGCGGATTGCCCAGCGTGCCCTCGGACTTGAGCTTCCGGCTGAGCGAAGCCAGGAAGCCCTGCTGGGCCTGGATGCGCCCCAGGTCCCCGCCGTTGGCGAAAGCGTGCCGGGTCCGCAGGAACGCCAGCGCCTGTTCGCCCTGCACCTGGGACGTTCCGGCAGGCAGGTTCAGCCCGCTGTCCGGATCGTGCACGGCATCGCTGACGCAGACCTCCACGCCACCCACGGCATTGGACAGTTCCTTTACCGCGTTGAAGTCGGCCATCATGAAGTGGTCCACCTCCAGGCCGGTCAGTTTGTTCACGGTGTCCACGGCGCAGCCGATGCCGGCCTGTGCCATGGCGCTGTTGATCATCACGTCCTGGCGGGCGGGATATGCCTGCTTGGTTTTGGGGTCCGTGCACGCCGGCACGTCCACCAGCAGGTCGCGCGGGAAGCTGACCACGTTGACGTGCTTGTTGTCCGCGGAAATGTCCAGCAGCATCATGACGTCGGACTGGCCGTAGCCGGAGGAGTCCTCCGCGCTGCCGTACTGGCTGTTGCTGCCGTCCCGGGTGTCGGAGCCCAGGACCAGGATCTGCATCCGGTCCGTGCTGTCGTTCACGGTCCCTTCGGTCCGCTCTCCACCCGCCGTCAGTTCAGACGTTGTGATGTTCGACTGCAGGCGCCACGCCCAGTAGCCGCCGAAGGCCACGGCACCGACGAGCAGCGCGGACACCACGGCGGTAACGGCCTTGAGCCAGCGCGGGACACGGCGTACAGGCCGACGGCGGCGCAAACTGGCGGCGTACAGCTCGCCTTGGCCGGGGTAGGCGCCGGGGGCGGAGCCAACCTGATCCGGGCCGGGGGATTTTCTGGAACCGAACACGAAAAAATGACCTTCGGGAGGGGACAGGTTTCGGCTACCCTACAGGCCCAAGCTGGCAATTCCCCAAGAACGGCAGCCTGCAGCCGCGCCGTCCCGGTCCTGGCGGCGGCAGAGGGCGTACTCTTTTTTCTCGGCGGGTACCCGCCCCGGAGATGGGCCCGGCCATGGGGGAAGCCCTGCTGTGCAGGCTGAGGAACGGACAGATGAATACAGGACAAAAGCAGCGCGTGGCGGGCCGTCCTGCCCGGCGCGGGCTGGGCAAAGTGGCGGTGTGGCTGGTGGATGACTCCCCGGGACGCCTCCGGCCGCTGATCCTGGCGGTGGTCCTCACGCTCTCGGCGATCGGACTCGTGGAGGTGGCATCGGCGTCGTCCGTGGAATCTGTGGCGGCAGGAAACAATCCGTACGACCTGCCCCTGAAGCAGGCCATGTGGACCGTGGCTGGCGTGGTGATCATGCTGGTGCTGGCCCGGATGCCCGTGCGGCGTATCCGATGGCTGGGTTGGCCGCTGCTGATCGGCTCCCTTGTTGCCCTGGTGCTGGTGTTCACACCGCTGGGAATGTCCGTCAACGGCAACCGGAACTGGCTGAGCGTGGGAGGTTTCACCGCGCAGCCCTCCGAGTTCGCAAAGCTCTCGCTGATCGTCTGGGCCGCCGCCATCCTGGACCGCAAGCAGGCCCTCCTGGGGCAGTGGAAGCATGCGGTCATTCCGTTGGCACCCGCAGGGGGACTGATCATGCTGATCGTGGCGCTGGGGCACGACCTGGGCACCACCATGATCATCATGATGATCCTCGCCGCCACCATGTTCTACGGCGGAGTCCGGATGAAGGTGTTCTCGGTTGCGGGGCTGGTCTGCGCGGTGGCAGCGCTGCTGCTCGCGGCCACCAGCGGCAACCGGATGGGGCGGATCTCATCCTGGCTGGGCATGGGATCCGACGAGGACGCACAGGGAATGGGCTACCAGGCGCAGCACGGCGCGTACGCCCTGGCCTCCGGCGGCTGGTTTGGCGTGGGCCTGGGACAGAGCCGGCAGAAATGGAACTGGATCCCGGAAGCCCACAACGACTTCATCTTCTCCATCCTCGGCGAAGAACTCGGCCTGGCCGGAACCCTGCTGGTGCTGGGGCTGTTCGCCATCCTGGCCATCGCGGTGTTCAAGACCATTGCCCGCACCACGGACACCTTCTCGCGGATCGTGGCCTGCAGCGTGATCACCTGGATCCTGGGACAGGCCGTGATCAACATTGCCATGGTCAGCGGACTGCTGCCGGTGATCGGCGTGCCGCTGCCGTTCATCTCCTATGGCGGATCGGCCATGGTCTCCTCACTGGCCGGCATCGGGGTGATCCTGGCGGTAACGCGTCCGGAAGGTGTACACCCTCACCCCACCCGGTCCCGTCGCGCCGGACCCGGCCGTCCCGTGTCAGCCCGGGCCGTGTCAACCCGAGCTGTGTCCGGCCGGGGCGTGAAGCAGGCCCGGGAGCATGCGTACCAGCGGTAGCGCCGGCGGGACAACTCCTCCGGCGCCCATGACTGCCATCCGCTTCATCCTGGTCTTCGGGGTGGTCAGTGCGCTGATGGACATGGTCTACGAAGGGGCGCGGAGCGTCACCGGCCCTTACCTGGGTGCGCTGGGCGCGTCCGCGCTCCTGGTCAGCGTGGTCACGGGGGCTGGTGAAGCGGTGGCCTTGGTGCTCCGCCTGGTGTTCGGGCGGCTGGCCGACCGGCCGGCGCTGCGATGGACGCTCGCACTCAGCGGTTATGCCCTGACCGCGCTGTCCGTGCCGTTGCTGGGGATCACCGATGCGCTGTGGATAGCCTGCCTGCTGGTCCTGGCGGAAAGGCTGGGCAAGGCGGTGCGGAGCCCGGCGAAGGACACCATGCTGGCCGAGGCCGGTTCAGCGATGGGGCAGGGCAAGGCGTTCGCGCTGCACGAGGCGCTGGACCAGGTGGGGGCGCTGGTGGGGCCGCTGCTGGTGGGGGCGGCCCTGGCGCTGTCCGGCAGCTACGGTCCCGGGTTCCTGCTCCTGGCTGTTCCGGGGCTTGCTGCCATGCTGATTCTGTTCCGCCTCAGGCGACGTGTTCCCGACCCCGGTGTCTACGAGCCTTCCGCCGCGCCGCCAGCCCCACCCAGCCCCGCTCCCGCCAGCCCCGTTCCCGCCCAGGACACAATTGCTGGGAAGCCGGCCCCAATGCCGCGCCAGTACTGGCTCTACGCAGCCTTCAGCAGCCTGACCATGTTCGGCTATGCCACGTTCGGCCTGCTGTCGTTCCATCTGGTGGCCACCGGACTCCTGCCGCCCTCATTGGTCCCGGTGCTTTACGCCGCGGCCATGGGAGTGGATGCCGTGGCGGCATTGGTTTCCGGCTGGCTTTTTGACCGGGTGGGGTTGAAGGTTCTCCTGGCCCTTCCGGTCCTGGCCGCCGCGGTCCCGTGGCTGGGCTTCAGCAACAGCACGGCGCTTGCGGTGGCGGGGGTGCTGCTGTGGGGAGCAGCGATGGGTGTCCAGGAAAGTACCATGCGGGCCGGGGTGGCGGGCCTCGCTCCGGTGGCCCGGCGGGGGAGTGCTTACGGGATGTTCACTGCCTGCTACGGCCTTGCCTGGCTGGCCGGCAGTTTCGTCATCGGCCTGCTCTACGAGATCTCAGTTCCTGCACTTGCGGTTACCGTCACGGTGGTCCAGGCCGCGGCCCTGGCGGTCTTCGCCGTCGTACGTCCGCACGCCTCCGGCAGGGAAGGCCAACCGCCGTCTTCGGGGAACGAAACTACCTAGGCGACCGCCCCGGCAATCTCGGGGCACTCAATGCAGCGGACGTCCGCAACCAGGGACCCGGCGTCGTCCTTTTGGAAATGGGTGACGTGATTGGTGGTCCTGCCGCAGGTGGGGCAGAAGCTCTGGCTTTGTTTTGTCCACATGCATGAATAATACGGAACGCCCCCACAAAGAGAAGATCGCGGGCCAAAGTATGTGGATCGCCGCAGTTTTCCTTTACCGGATCTTGACCAAAGCTGCTGGCGATCCTTCAGGAAATGCTGAGTTTCGCCGCATAGCTTGGGCTCATCAGGCAGTACGGAAGGAGCGCAGGACAATGACCATTACCGATTACTTTGTGGCTCTCGGCGGCATGCTGGCTTCACTCGGAGGTGCAGGGCTGGTGGCGGCCGGCCTTATCAGGGCACGGGCACGGCACTAGGCTTTTCGCCGCAGTTCCTACGCGATTGCCGGGGGCTCGAACCGTGTTCCGGGCGTGCCGCTGGGCAGTGACCTCAGGATGTTCTCCGCAACGCTGCGGACCTTCAGGTTCCGGTGCCGCGAGGTGCCGGCAAGCTTGCTGAACGCCTCCGTGTATGAGCAGCGGTTCTGCGCCATGAGCACGCCGCAGGCCACGTCGATGCTGGTCCGGCTCTCCAGTACCTGTTTCAGGTTGTCCCCGGCGCGGATGACGCCGTGCACGTCGAGGGCCAGCTTCAGGCTGTGCGATGCCACCTCGCCAAACCAGGCTGCCTCGTTGATCACCTTGGCGTTGAAAACGTAGTTTGCCGGTCCCAGGAACACGAGGGCTCCAGCCGAGCCCGGCTGCAGTTCCAGGGGAACGGCAAGCGCTGAGCCGAAGCCTTTGTCCAGCAGCCGCCTGCGGTACGCCTCCCAGCGGGCGCCGGCCTGGTTGATCACTGCCGGCGCCATCAGCGGCGAACCAAGAGCGGTGGGGCTGTCCCCGTGCTCGTCCTCCGATGCCACGCTGGCCGCGGCCGGAGTGCTGCCGGCGGTGGCAAAACAGGACCGCTGCCGGTGCAGGACGGCGGCGCACTCCAGTGCCCTTCCGGCGGAAGTGCTGATCCAGCGGGCGGCAGCATCGGTGAGCTTCTGCAGGGACCCTGCATCGCCGTCGGCCCCTGTCACCAAATCCAGCAGGAACCCCTGCCGTTCGGGCTCCACATTGTCTGCCGGGCCAACCGCCACCCTGCACCCCCGTCTCGTCACGCCCCTTGGCCGTGGCGCCGCGGGTTGGAAGAAACCTATTGGGCCGGGACGGTGTGCGGCACGAGTAGCCGGTACTCTACTTTTCCCGTGCCGCCCGCCCGGGTACTTGCCTGCTGCTTTTCAACGTTGTGGAGGTGGCGGGGGAACAAGTGGGCTACCATGGGTTTGTTAGACAGCCAAGCAAGTAGCATATCGAAGGAATTCGCATGAACCCGCATGGTGCAAGCGAAGGCTACTGGTACCCACCCGTCGAGGGCGTCGAGCCCGGGGCTGTTGATGTCATCAACGCGCTCCGCGAATTCCGGACCTCGGAGAGCGCTATGAGAAGGCGCACCCGATCGTCCGCCGCAATGGGGGAGACGGACCTCCTGGCGCTGCGGCACCTCATCGATGCAGAGGCTGCCGGCGTGGGAATCCGACCCACGGAACTTGCAGCCCGCCTGTGCATCACGTCCGCCTCCATGACCAGTCTTGTGGACCGCCTGGTGTCCGGCGGCTACGTCACCCGGGAGCCCCACCCCTCGGACCGCCGCGCCGTCATCCTGCGGCCTACTCCCGGCGCCGACGAGGAAGTCCGGCACAACCTGAACCAGATGCACAAGCGCATGCTGGAAGCCGCCGAATCGTTGTCTTCCGAAGAAATCAAGGCCGTCATGCACTTCCTGGTGCGCATGCGGGAAGCAGTGGACGCCGTCAACTCCGGCCCCGGCATTACCGGCCGGTAGACAAAGAGATAATCCTAGTTAGACTAGCTACATTGTTAGTTAACTACTGGACGGCGGATTGCATGACTGCAGTACTTGAACCTCAGGCGCCGGGGCAGTCGACCCGCGTTGAGCACTACGAAGAACTCCCGCTTCAGCCCGCACCCTCTGTGATTGGCGTCCCCAAGGCACCCTTTCACTGCGGCGCAGCGATGGCGGCCGGCCCCGTACCGATAGCGTCGCTGGGGTGGGCACCATTGGAGCTTGGCTCGGCGGAATGGTCCTGCGCATGCGGTTACAGGATCGTCGACGGCGGCACTGCCGGTGATCCGCTGGAGGCCGTCCAATTGGCTTCCGCAAGGGTGGAGAGCCTCCAGTGGGAGCTGGATGCGGCGCAGGAGCGGTTTGAGCATGCAGTCCAGAGCGCCGCGAGGCTGGGTGCAGGGCAGGAGGACCTGGGCAGGGCCGCCGGCCTCACCGTTGAGGAGCTTCAGGACATCCTGGTTGCCAAGGACCAGCTCCGGTAAAACAAAAACTGCCCCACCATCCCGAAGTGCAGCCATCCGTTTGTTCAGATGCAGCTGCACTTCGGGCTGTTGGAGCGGAAAGAGAAGCGGTGGTCGGCCTGCTCTGGCCCGAAAAATGGGCGCGGCGAGCGGCCGGGAAATTTATGCGGCCAGGCGGCCGGCCGTGTGACGCGGATGTCGGCGGTCAGCCAGCACGCTGATGGTGCAGGGAGCCTGTTCCGGATCGATTTTGGCTGGAAGGTGCCTTGTTTCAGAGGCGGCGCGGAGCATTTCCAGTGCTTCCTCGTCCACCCAGGCGCTGGAAACGTCCAGTTCCAGGTCCAGGCCTCCCCTGAGGGAGTTGGCACGCTTTGCCACTACATAGAGGGCGTTGACGCTGTGAATGGTGATATGCCCCGTTGCAATCACCTTGGCCTTGCTGTGGTCCAGATCCACCCGGACTACGATGTTCAGCTTAGAGTTCAAGTTGTAAAGCCTTCCCCGGCATTGGCTGCGACGCTGCAGCTTCTTGCATGGCCCGTTTGCATGAGCCTCAATTAGATTAGGCAACAAATGTGACCTGCGCAACACGGGGGGGCTTTATTACACCGAACGTAGTTTCCTACCAGTTTGAGGAGTGCCATGAGCATCGACCCCGCAGGAAAGCCTTCCGTCCTCTTTGTCTGCGTCCACAACGCCGGCCGGTCCCAGATGGCGGCAGCGTTCCTCACATCCTTGTCCAGGGGAGCCGTCGAGGTGCGCTCCGCCGGTTCCCAGCCGGCCGACAAGGTCAATCCGGCGGCGGTGGAGGCCATGGCCGAGGCAGGCATCGACATGTCCGCAGAGGTCCCCAAGGTACTCACCACCGAGGCAGTGAAAGAATCGGACGTGGTGATCACCATGGGCTGCGGTGACGAGTGCCCGTTCTTCCCGGGCAAGCGTTACGAAGACTGGGTCCTGGAGGATCCGGCCGGCAAGGGCGTTGAGTCCGTCCGTCCAATCCGTGATGAGATCAAGGCACGCGTTGAACAACTGATCACCGAACTCCTGCCCGCGCAGCACGCGGACGCCCAGTAGTACCGCCACCGAAGGACAATCCATGAGCAAAGAACAGCTGATCATCATCGGCTCCGGCCCCGCCGGCTACACCGCCGCCATCTACGCCGCCCGCGCGGGCCTGAACCCCCTGGTCCTGGCCGGCTCCGTCACCGCCGGCGGCGCGCTGATGAACACCACTGAAGTGGAAAACTTCCCGGGCTTCCCCGGCGGCATCCAGGGCCCTGAGCTGATGGACGGGCTGCAGCAGCAGGCGGAAAAGTTCGGCGCGCGCATTGAGTACGACGACGCCACGTCCGTTGACTTGAGAGGTTCCGTTAAGCGCGTGGTCACCGGCGGCGGGGAGACTTATGAGGCTACGGCCGTCATCCTGGCCACCGGCTCGGCGTACAAGGAACTCGGCCTGCCTGAGGAGAAAAAGTTCAGCGGCCACGGTGTTTCCTGGTGTGCCACCTGCGACGGGTTCTTCTTCCGTGACCAGGACATCATCGTGGTTGGCGGCGGCGACTCCGC
This sequence comes from Arthrobacter sp. Soil761, assembly GCF_001428325.1. Lineage (NCBI taxonomy): Bacteria > Bacillati > Actinomycetota > Actinomycetes > Micrococcales > Micrococcaceae > Arthrobacter > Arthrobacter sp. Soil761. Next base: position 365,400 of record NZ_LMSF01000029.1, read on the forward strand.
CATGGAGGAAGCCACCTTCCTGACCCGGTTCGGCAAGACCGTGACCGTGGTGGTGCGCAAGAACGAGCTGCGCGCCTCCCGCATCATGGCGCAGCGGGCCAAGGACAACCCCAAGATCCGCTTCGCCTGGAACTCTGCAGTTACCGCCATCCACGGCGACGGCAAGGTCACCGGCGTAACCCTCACAGACACCCGTTCCGGTGAGACCCGGCACCAGGACGCCACCGGCATCTTCGTGGCCATCGGACACCTGCCGCGGACCGAACTGGTGGCGGGCCAGGTGCACCTGGACGAGGAAGGCTACATCAAGGTGGACGCCCCCACCACGTGCACAAACCTGCCGGGCGTCTTTGCCTGCGGCGACGCCGTGGACCACCGTTACCGGCAGGCCATCACCGCCGCCGGCACCGGCTGTGCCGCCGCCCTGGACGCAGAGCGGTTCCTGGCCGCACTGGAGGACGCGGCCAGCATCGCCACCGCGCTCGTGGAAGAACCCACGCACAGCTAAGTCCTCCTGCCCGGGCACTCACTGTTGCCCGGGCAGGCTTCATCCGCGGGTCAGACGACTTCGGGAAGCCGTCCGGTTAATACTGAAACTGGTGCTGCGGACCAGCGTTCACGCTCCGGCTCGTAGGAGATCACCATGGACGCGTCGTTCTCGCGCGCCTCGTCGATGGCCAGCAGCAGGGCGTCTTCCATATGCCTGGCATATTCCAGCCGTTCGGGCAGGGACCCCTGCAGCCCGCCGTCGTCAATCAGCACGTGGCCCTTGCCGTCCACGATCACTTTCAATGAATACCCGCTGTCCTCATGCAGGGACCCGCGGGTAGATGAAATCTCCGTGACTCGATCTGCCCGGACCAGCCCGTTGCCCAGCGTGCGGATCCACACTTCACCCATGAATTGACCTCCCCTTGGCTGCGGGCGCGGATCAGCGCCCATAAGGCGAACGCTACTCCTCCGCGCGGCTTTTGTGACCCCCCGAATCCGCCTGCTGCGCCAGCGGATATGGCAACCAGCGGCCGCCGGATTCAGCTATTGTTGTGCGAGAAAACCCGCACTGGGTATGTGAGTTTTGGAGGAATGCATGTGGTCGAAGTTGGATGCGTACCTCTTTCCGCTGCCGATTACTGCCGTCTGTCCGTCGGGGACCTTTGAGCTGGACGTTGCCTCAGGAAGCATGAACTGGTCCGAGGGCATGTTTGGCATTCACGGGCTGCAGCCAGGTGAGGTGGTGCCCACTTTTGACGTGCTGATGGCCCACAAGCACCCGGGGGACCGGGAACCGGTGCGCGCGCTGTGGGCGGACCTCCTTGAGGGCGGTGGCCAGGGTGCCCTGCTGCACCGGATCATTGACGTCCGCGGCAGGGAGCGGCGCGTCTTTTCTGCGATCCAGGCCGTCGCCGCGCCTTCCGGGCGCGTGGAGCTGGCCCGCGGCTTCATGGTGGATGTGACCCAGAGCCTGCGCATCGAGTCCCAGCATGCCGCGACGGAGGCCATCGAGGGTGCGTTCGGGCACAAGGCGGTCATTGAGCAGGCGAAAGGCATTGTCATGGCCCTGCACAGTGTGGATGCCGAATCGGCGTTCCGGGTGCTGGCCGCCAGAAGCCAGCACGCCAACGTCAAGCTGCACCTCGTGGCGGAGGAATTGACCAGCGCGGCGGCAAACGGGAAGGCCAGGGAAGTCCTGGAGGGTTACTGATTCCCGGTTATCCCATGACCTGCTGGTTCACCCACCGCTCCAGCGACGGGACCAGCAGCAACACCGCGACGCCGGCCACCATCAGGACGTGGACGAACACATTCCACGCCGTGGTCCCGACAGTTTCGCCCCCGCCGATGGCTGCGAACCAGAAGGGCACCAAGGCCACAAGCCCAAGTGCAGCCGACGCGAGGGCCGCATTTTCCCACCAGCTCCACCGGGCAAAGAGTCCCCACGTGGCCACCAGGAACCCCAAGACGGTCAGCAGCGCAAGCACCATGGTGATGTTCCACCAGATACCTGACGTGTTGACCCCGCGGGTGGCGAAGGTGGGCGTAATCCACAACCAGCTGTTCCCGGCCATCAAGAGGGCGATGCCGCCCAGGGTGCGAAGAGTAAACATCTTCCACCACCTCCTTCAGCCAGCGTGGTTGCCCTGGGCGTCGGCGAAACAGGGCCGAAGGGCCCGCCGTTGTCCGGTTCGTGGGTCCATGGGTTCTCGGCGGCTGGGCGGTAGGGCTGGGCGGTGGCAGGAAGGCGCCGCCGGGGGACCTTCGGCACTTTCGGGCATGGTCCCTATGCCGGACCCTGTTGCCATGGCGGACAGGACAACCACCAGCCGCAGCGGCAACCTTGGCTCAGCCATCGTCAACGCCCTGCTGCTGTACGGGATCAACATGTGGCCTGGGTGGCAGGTGCTGCCGTTCCTGACAGCCGACATGTCCCGCGTCCTTGACCTCATCAACGCGTCCCTGATCGCGGGCATCATCGTCAACCTCGTCTGCGTGGTGATCCACGCACGTACCCTCGTGGCGCTGGGCAACCTGGTGGTCATAGGCTTCGGGGTTGCCGCCATGCTGCGCCTGTGGGAGGTATTTCCCTTCGACTTCGGCACCGGCTGGTCCGGCTGGCCGGTGCTGGTGCGGGTGCTGCTGGTGCTCGGCATCGTGGGCTCGGCCATCGGGGCGGTGGTGGAAGTCGTCAACCTGTTCCGCGCCCTGGCCGGGTTGGAACCAAGGGCCCGTTGATTGATCCAGTCTCCGCGGAGGCCACTGTGAGTCCCTGTCCGCTGCGTCACACCGCAGCCTCCCCAGGGAGGGGGCGGCCATAGGATAAATCTGATGACTTCCCCGGACCCCTCCCAGCCCTTCAGCCTGCGCAGCATTGCGGTCGCCGCTTTCGGACCCACACTGCTCTTCGGAATTGGGCAGGGCGCCATCCTTCCGGTGGTGGCATTATCTGCCCGCGAGTTGGGCGCTTCGGTGGCAGTGGCGGCCCTGATCGTCACCCTCATCGGACTGGGATCCTGGTTCTTCAACCTGCCGGCGTCGCTGGTAACCCTTCGCTTCGGTGAACGCTGGTCCATCGTGGGCGCCGCCGTCGCCGGTGGCCTGGCGCTGGCAGCCGCCGCCACCTCCGCCCTGGCCCCGAACGGACTGTGGCTGCTCGCCGTGGCGATGGCCGTCGTCGGGATGTCCGGGGCGGTGTTTGGCCTGGCCCGCCAGAAGTACCTGACGGAGGCGGTGCCGGTGGCCTTCCGCGCCCGGGCGCTGTCCACGCTGGGCGGCGTGAACCGCATCGGCGTGTTCATCGGCCCGTTCGCGGGCGCGGCGGTGATGCAGTTCTTCGGCATCGCCGGCGCCTACTGGGTGGGGGTGGTGGCCATGGCGGCCGCCGCGCTGCTGTCCCTCACCATCCCGGACCTTGCGACGCCGGATGTCCCCTTGGGCGGGGACGCGGGCCCCCAGCCCACGCTTCGGAGCGTCGCGGTGTCGCATGCCGGCGTGTTCCTTTCCCTGGGCGTGGGCATCCTGCTGCTCAGCGCGCTGCGGTCCTCCCGGCAGGTGGTGATCCCGCTCTGGGCCGACCACCTGGGCATGGACGCCACCTCCGCATCCCTGATCTACGGGCTCTCCGGTGCCATCGACATGCTGGTGTTCTATCCCGCCGGGAAACTGATGGACCGGAAGGGGCGGCAGTGGGTGGCGATTCCCTCCACGCTGCTCATGGGGACTGCGCTGCTCCTGATCCCGCTCACCGGTTCCTTCGTGGGACTGCTGCTGGCGGCGCTGCTGATCGGCTTTGGCAACGGCATCAGCTCCGGCCTGGTGATGACGCTGGGCGCCGACTTCTCGCCGGACCGGGGCCGCGGCCAGTTCCTGGGCCTCTGGCGGTTCATGGCGGATGCCGGCTCCACAGGCGGCCCGGTCCTGCTGTCCGGGGTGACCGCCCTGGCATCCCTGGGCCCGGGGATCTCAGCCACAGGCCTGCTGGGGTTCGCGGCGGCGGCCGTGTTCGGCGTCGTCATTCCCCGCCTGAAGCACCGCCGCAACTACTGACCGCCGGGACTGCTGACCGCCGCAACTGCTGACCGCCGGAACTGCTGACCGCCGGGACGCCACCCCAAGGCTGGCGTCCCGAACCGGTTCCCCGGGTCAGCGAACGATCTTGAAGTTGAACTCGGGCGTGCCGAGGGCGCCCCAGAGGCGAAGCCAGACAGGGAGGAGCATCTCCGTGCCACGGGCGGTGGAGATGTCCCCGAGGTCGATGACGTCCTGGTGGCCGAAATCCTTCAACAGTTCCGTGACCATGTGCTTGGCGTCCGCGTCGTTTCCGGAGACGAAGACAGTGCTGGCCTCGGGAAGGGTGTCCGGACGCGCCATGAGGTCGGCATTGAGGGTGTTGAGGGACTTCACCACGCGGGCGGTGGGGAAAGCGCGCTGGATCTGCTCACCGAGTGAATCGGTGTCCTTGACGAACAGGGTGGGCGGCATGCCCTGGCTGAAATCGAGCGGGTTGGCGATATCCAGAATGACCTTGCCGTCAAGGTTCTCCGCGCCTACCTGTGCCAGGGCATCCAGGGATCCATTGCCGTTGGTGGCGTTGACGATGAGCTCCGCCCCGACGGCGGCCTCTGCGTAGCCGGCCAGCGTGACGCCCGGGTTTGCTGCAGCCCAGGTGGCGAAGGGTGCGTTGCCCATGGCGTCGGCCTCAGTGCGGCCGAGCGTGGCTTCGGGGCTGCGGGTGCCAATGGTCACGGTATGTCCGAGCTCTGCCAGGCGGGTGGCGATGGTGCGGCCGACAGTGCCGGTTCCGAGGACAGCAGTCTTCATGGTGGTTCCCTTAGCTTCATATTTAACGGGTCGGATCCGATGTGACGGATCGTTCTCATTAGTTTGTGACGGATCGATCCGTCTGTCAAACTAAAGGCGGTACATTTTTTGGCTTTGGTTTTGGAAGGGTGGGGTTTGCCGTGGCGCGCAAGAGCGGTGAGGAGAACCGGCGCAATGTGCTTGAGGTGGCCACGCGCCTGTTCTACCAGCGGGGAATCCGCGCGGTCGGGATGGATACGGTGGTCAAGGAATGCGGGGTGGGAAACGCCACCATTTACCGCCAGTTCCCCACCAAGGACGCTCTCGCCACAGCGTTCGTTCAGGGACGCGCGGACGCCTGGTTCGAGCGGATGCGGCAGGTGGCCGGGGAACGCGACGACGCCCGGGAGAAACTCATTGCCGTTTTTGAGGTGTTGGCCGGAGATACCGCCGGTGCTACCTACCGCGGCTGCCCGATGCTGAACACGAACACCGAGTTTCCGGAGGGCAACCACCCGGCCCATCTGGTGGCGGCATCGCACAAGCAGCAGGTGCGGGACTGGTTCCAGTCGCTGGCAGCCGACGCCGGTGCGCAGGACCCTGGCGAGCTGGCCGAGGAGTTGCTCATTGTCCTCAACGGGGCCTATGCAACAGGCGCGGTTCTCGACGGCGCCCGCTACGGCAAGCGTGCCCTGAACCTGGCCCGGCGCCTCGTGGACGACGCCTGCACCCAGCGCTAGTCACGGTGAAGCTGGTCGGGGCCAATACGCCAGGTCCAGCTGCGGCTCCACTTTCCCCCGGACCGTCATTGCGGGAAGTGTCGCAGGAGCGCGTTATTCTCGACACATGAGTGATCCCGGCGCTGAAGCCCGCATCAGCCCGCTGCAAAAAGCCGTGTGGTGGGCGCAGGACTATGTTTATGCCGCGGGCTGGCAGGTCCGCGGATTCCTGTCGCGCGTGCAGCCGGAGTCCTTCCGCAACGGCACCCGGCAGCCCGTGCTGATCATTCCCGGCGTGTACGAAAACTGGCAGTTCATGATGCCGCTCATCCAGGCCATCCACGACGCCGGGCATCCCGTGCACGTGGTCACGGTGCTGCAGCGCAACAAGATGAAGGTCCCGGACGCTGCAAAGCTGGTGGCCCAGCACCTGGAGGAGGCGGGACTGCGCGATGCCATCCTGGTGGCGCACAGCAAGGGCGGCCTGATTGGGAAGTACGCCATGCTGTCCCTGGACCCGGAGCACCGGATCGACCGGATGATCGCCGTGTGCGCACCGTTTTCCGGCTCGCGCTACGCCCGGTACATGCTGCTGCCCAGCCTCCGGATCTTCTCGCCGCGCAACGCCCTGACCCTCCAGATGTCCCGTGAACTGACCATCAACAGCCGCATCACGTCCATCTACGGGCCGTTCGATCCGCACATTCCGGAGGGGAGCGTCCTTCCCGGTGCCACCAACATTGAACTCCCGGTGGCGGGACACTTCAGGATCCTGGGCGACCCCGGAACCGCGCGGATCATTGTGGAGCAGCTGAACCTTCCGGCCTGACGCCGGCGGGTGTCTGTGTTGCCGTGGATGCCTTGGTTGCTGCGATGCGCCTGGCGATGAAGGCTGCGTCCGTGCCTACGCCGTGGACCATGGAGGACGCCAGCGACTGCTGGAAGACGGCGCCCAGGAAGTAGAGCCCCGCCTGCGCCCTTGCGACGCCGCGGTCCTGCTCCGGCTCGCCGTCCGGGCCGAACACTGGCAGACGGATCCACTCCAGCGCGGGCCGGAAGCCGGTGCACCACATGACGTTGGCAACCTCAAGGGTCCGGCCGTCCGCCAGCAACGGGCGGCCGTCCCTGACGCCCTCCGTCCTGGAGACGCGTTCGACGCCGGCACGCACCAGGTCCCGGTTTTTCACCCTGACCAGTGGTCCGCTGTGCGCAAGGATTTGTGGCCGGGCCTTGCGGCCCATCGGCGTGTTGAGCGTCAGGACGTGGGAGAAAGCGAAGAAGACCGCGAGGGTCAGTGGCCTTGCTGCCACGGCGTCGATGGGCCAAGGAATCTCGCCGGGATGCCTGCCTGAGAGATATGTCGTGCGGCTGGTGGCCAGCTCCAGGGCAATGTCCGCGCCCGAATTTCCCGCGCCGACCACCAGGGCCGGGCCCGGGGCGAGGTCTCCTGGGTTCCTGTAGCTTGCCGCCGTGAACTGCTGGATGTCCGGGTTGAGGTGATGTGCGAATGCCGGAACTTTGGGCTTCCGGTCCCAGCCGGCGGCCACCACCACGTTGTCCGCCTCGAACTGCCGGCCGCTCTCGGTTTCAATGACGAAGTGATGTCCGCTGCGGCTGAGGCTGGTGACCCGGACGTTGTTCCGGATCGGCAGCGCAAATCTTTCCGCGTACCTGCGCAGGTAACCGGCAAACTCCTCCCGGGACGGGTAGGACCACGGGGGAGCCGGGTAGCGGCTGCCGGGAAGGGCGTCGTACCGGGCCGGGGTGAACAGCCGGAGGGAGTCCCAGCGGCTGCGCCAGCTGTCCCCGGTACTGGCGTTCTCATCCAGGATGACGTACGGGCGCTTGAGGCGGGACAGGTGGTAGCCCATGGCCAAACCCGCCTGGCCGCCGCCGATGACGACCGTATCGAAGTGCTCTGACATGACGCCTGCCCTTCCGCCCCGGACTGCTGTGAGCCTGCCACGGCGTTGCGGCTCTTGCCGCCGCCTTGCGGGTTCGCTACTGCCTGTCCGGGCTTCCTGCTAAGATTCATCCGAATATACTTCGGATGAAATTAGGGTAGGCCTCCCGATGGATGCAGTCAATGCCCCGGCCCGCCGCTATCACTCGCCGCTCCGGAAGGAACAGGCGGCGGCCACCCGCGACGCCGTGTTGGCTGCTGCCCGCGAGATTTTCGTGGGGGAGGGCTACCGTTCCAGCACCGTGGCCGGCATCGCACGGAGGGCTGGCGTCGCCGTCGACACCATCTATGCCACCATCGGCCGAAAACCGGACCTCCTGAGGGAAGTGGTGGAAACGGCCATCTCCGGGACCGGCCAGGCGGTGCCCGCCGAGCGCCGCGACTACGTGATCCAAATGCGGGAGGCGAAGGCTGCAGCCGAAAAGATTTCCATATACGCCCATGCTCTGGCCCGCATCCAGCCGCGCCTTGCTCCGGTATACGTGGCGTTGCGCGATGCCGCCGGCACGGATCCCGACTGCGCAGCACTGTGGAAGGAAATCTCCAACCGGCGGGCGGCGAACATGCTGAAGTTCGTTGAGGACCTTGCCTCCACCGGGGAACTGCGGACGGACCGGCCTGCCGAAGAGCTGGCCGACGCCGTGTGGAGCATGAACGGGCCCGAATACTGGGTGCTGCTGGTGGACCAGCGCGGGTGGAGTCCGGATAAGTTCGCCGAGTGGTTGACCGATGCCTGGTGCCGGCTGTTGCTGGAGCAGAAATGAGCTGCATTCCGATAGAAGTGCAGGTCAGGGGCTGGTTGAAATTTCAAATAACTTGAGCTTTCGTTGACGTTTTACCCCCTCACTTCCTGAGCTTGGCACGGCAATGTTGTCCCCAGCTAGACAAAACGCACACACCAAAAAAGTCTGAGGGGACATCATGAAGAACAGCACTCTGATCAAGGGAACCGCAGCCATCGCCGTTGGCGCAGCACTGTTGCTGGGCGGCGGGGGAACCCTGGCCAACTGGAACGCGGAGGCAATTGCGGCTCCGGGAACCATCGTTGCCGGTGACTTGAACGTTGCCAAGACTGCATCCGGTGTTTGGAAGGACCGTGCGGGCACCACGATTGCCGACATCAGCACCTACAAGGTGGTCCCGGGCGACAAGCTCACCTTCACCCAGGATCTGACGGTAACCCTGGTCGGCAACAAGATGGCCGCCAACGCGGCAACCACTGGCATCACCGCGACCAACGGCTTCACGACCGCCAACGTGTCTGTGACCGGTCCGGCTCTTACCGTTGCCGGCGCGCCCGTAGCCAACCCCCTGCTGCCGACGGGTTCAGCCCAGACGGTCACCGCGACAATCACCTTTGAGTTCCTGTCCAGCACTGCCGGCCGCGCGGACACCACAGCGAATTACAACTTCAACAACGTGGCGTTCCAGCTGACCCAGGTGACCCAGACCGGTCTTTCCTAGCCTTGCGCAGGCGGGTGGCCTCAAGGTCACCCGCCTCGATTGACCGAAGCCCGGAATCAGGACCAGGAGGAACCATGCGCACCAAGCGCAGGCTGCAGGCGGCAGCGCTGACCGCCGTTGCAGTGGTCCTGGGACTGTTCACCGTTCAGGGAACCTACGCGTTGTGGAGCGCGGCGGCATCAGCCTCCCCTGGGACCATCACGTCGGCGTCGTTCGATACGGCGCTGACGGCGGTCAACACGGGACAAACAACCACAATGACCCTTGCTGACGGTTCGGCTGCCACCTTGACCCTTTCTCCCGCAGGGACACTGGGCCCGGGCACCTCGGTCTACGGCGGCGTGGTGGTCACCAACAACACCAACGCCGGCGGCCAGTTCAACACGGCGATCACGGCAGGCCAGCCCACCATCGCAAACGTCAGCGGCGGAACCCTCGCCGGTTACGTCACCGTCAACGCGAAAACTGCGGCTTCCTCCGCGGAATGCAGCACCGCCACAGGCTTCGCGTCAATCAGTACCGCAGGGCTTGTCTCGCCCACGGTTGCCAAAGGCGGTTCCACCGTCTTCTGTTTCCAGGTGAGCCTGAGCTCCAGCGCCCCCTCCACAGTGAAAGGACAAGCAGTGAACATCTCGCTCCAACTCACCGCACGTCAGCTCTGCGGGGTGCCCAGTGGCTGCTGACCTGACCGAACGCCTGCTGGGCGGCGAAGCCGACCCGACAGAACCGCAGAGCGGGACTCCGGCAACCACCCGGCAGCGTGGACGAAGGCGCACTGCCGCCCGGGCCGTCGTCGGACGTTTCCTGAGCATGGCAGCCATGCTGGTGTCACTGTTCGCCGCCCTGGTCCTCATCGTGGTTCCGGTGGCGACGGGTTCGCAGACCTACACGGTGCTGACCAAATCCATGGCGCAGAAGTACCCGCCGGGCACGTTCATGGTGATGAAACCTGCCCCGTTTGATGAGCTGAAATATGGTGACGTCATCACTTTCCAGCTCTACTCAGGCCGGCCCGATGTGGAGACGCACCGGATCGTGGGGTTCGGGTCCACCCAGCAGGGCGAGAAGACACTGATCACCAAGGGCGACAACAACGGCGCCAACGATGAGAACCCCGTCCGCGCCATCCAGGTCAAGGGCAAGCTGTTCTACGCAGTCCCGTACGTGGGTTTCGTGGCCAACTTCCTGGGGAATTCCGACCGTGGGACCTGGACAGTCATCGCTGCCGTGGCACTCATCGGCTACGGAGCCATCACCGTGTACAGGTCGGTCCGCAAGACCCGTTCCCGGGACAACGCGGCTGCCGGGGCGCAGTAGATGGCACGGTTCGGGAATGTTCCCGGTGCGGGCCTGGCCGCCGGGGCCTTCATCCTCACGGTGCTGCTGGGCATAGGCGGCGCCTCGGCCTCGGCCCTCTGGCAGCAGAGCGCCACGGCCACCATGACCGTCACTGCCTCCGGCGCGTGGCCGAACCAGTTCTCGGGATTCACCTGCACCAATGACAACCCGCGGCAAACCGCAACCTTGTCAGCGGTGGGGACGACGGCGCCAACGACACTTACCTACGCCGCACTCCAGTCGAACGGCACGTATGGGCCCTCCTACAACGAGTCCGTAAGCCTGGGAACAACCAGCACCATCACCCTGACCATCAACTCGCAGATCGTGTTGGCCAACAGGACCACCACCCCACTGACCATCCGTGTCACAGCGACATACGCGAACCAGGTGCAGACCACCGCGTCAGCCACCGTGTCACTGGAACAAGGAAACAACAGCAACAAAGTCACCTGCTTGTCCACGACCTTCTAGGCGCCGGTCCACCGCCAGCCCGACGGAAGAAGGCGCCGCTGCTAACACCCCCCACGCAGCGGCGCCGCCTCCCGCCGGGCTGGGTTGCCCGTCCAGCGGTGGTTCAGCCCGCCCTCGTCACGACGCGTATGTTCACTTTCGACCCGCAGTTGCCTTTGCGCCCCGGACATTTGGGCCGCGGAGGGGAATATCCGCGTCGAGAACAACTACGCGCGTCGGGAAAGGCGATGCGCGTCGAAGGTGAGTTCCCGCGCGAGGTGCGTGCCGCCGTCGTGCCTTCCGGTCCTTGTCCGCCCGCACGCAGCCGCGGCCCGTCCGTACACTGGCACCATGTCATGCCGTATCAGCGAACTGGTCCTGAACTGTGCCGACCCGGAACTGCTTGCGCGGTTCTGGAGCGGGGTCCTGGGTTATGTGGAGATCGACCGGGAGGATGGTGCGATCGAGATCGGACCGCCCGATGCCGGCTTCGGCGGTCTGCAGCCCACCATCTTCCTGAGCCCCAGCAGCAATCCGCGGGTGGGGAAGCTTCCGCTGCATATCGACGTCAACCCCGTGGACCGGGACCAGGACGCGGAGCTGGAACGCCTGCTGGCCCTCGGCGCACGGCCGGCCGACGTGGGGCAGACCGGCGACGAGCAGTGGCACGTGCTGCAGGACCCGGAAGGCAACGAGTTCTGCCTCCTGCGCAAGCGGCTCGATCCCTGAGACCTCCGCCGGAGAGGCTGCAAGCGGGAGAGCAGTGGAGGTACCGGGCGGCGCCCACTTCAAGACGCCGCCCGGGCACCTGCAACTATCCCGGGCATGGCTCAAGCCAGGGGGTATCAATTCCTCAAGATTTGCTCAAAACCCCGCTGCCGGCGGCCGCTCCGTGCTACTGGGCGCGTCCCGCCGTCGTGCCGCGTAGGCGAACAGGGAGGTGGTGGCAACGGTGGCCAGGTATCCCGCGATCACAATAAGGGAGATGCCCGCCCAGAAGTAGTTGGTGGTGCTGGCCTCCTGCCACGGACTGGGCGCAATCCGGATCAACGAATACACCGCCACCACGGCCGAGGCCAGCCCGATCAGCACCGGCAGCGTAAGCCAGATCCGGGCGGATCCCACGTGCTCGCCGAACCCGTCCCATTCGTTCCATGAACCACGGCGGAGGATCAGCCAGCCGGCAGGGATCATGAACGCCCCCACCAGCAGGAACGCTGCCACCACGTCGGCCGGCCGGTGCCATTGGTTGATCAGCGTGGACACCCCCGAGGCGATGGCAAAGGTGCCGCCAATGAAGCCGGCCATGGGGCGCCAGCGCGGTGACGCCATCAAAAACACCGCAGCCGCCGCGGACGCAGCCAGGGTGGTGTGCCCGGACGGCAGCGAATTCAGCTCCAGCGTCAACACGCCTTTGTCCGGGCGCGGCGGCAGGAGGTCCTTCAGTACCTGGGTTGCCACGTTGGCGCCGATGCACGCGGCCACGGCGATCCCTGCCTCCGTCCAGTGCCGCCGGATCACCGTCACAAAAAGGACCACGACGGCGGCCATCACCAGCGAGATGGTGGGCAGCAGGTCCAGGAACCGGGTGGCGGCCTTGCCGGCGGGGCCGTGGATCTCCACGGCCTCCACCAGCGCGGACTCGTCAATGAACTGTCCGGTGGTGGTCTGGACGAAGAAGTAGTAGGTGGCAACCAGCCCGGCAATGCACGCCAGGGTGGACAGCACGAACAGGAACGCCGAGCCCGGGGCAGGCCGGGCCGGGGTCCTGGTGGGTAGTTGCCGTGAAGAAGTCATCGCGGTTAAGGGTGACACAGAAAGCTGGAAGACCTCTCAAGCGTTGAAACTGGCTCGCACTAACTGTCGTTTTCAGGGCTCAAAACGACAGTTACTGCGAGCTAGTTGGGCCGCGGGGGGTTGATTGGGCCGCGGTGGGTGGGTTGGACCGGGTCCAGCCGGGGGATGGCCGCCGCGGCCACCAGCAGTCCCAGCACACCCAGCCCGAACGGAAGCGCCGTGGCCGTGGCGATGCCGCCCACCAGCAGCGGCCCGCCGGCGTCGCCCAGTTCGCGTCCCAGTTCCGCCGAGCCCATGGTCCTGCCCATCCGCTCGGGGGGCGTGGTGTCCGCCAGGTGGGCGAAACCGAGGGGGGTCACCGTGCCGATCCCGACCCCGATGAACGCCGCGGCAACGAAGATGGTGACCACTCCCGGGGCGGCCGCCACCAGGCCGACGCCCGCGGCAATCAGCAGCAGGCCCGTCGTCGTGCCCCTGTTGTCCGTGACGGCGTGCCGGTCCCGCAGCCGCCCGATCCACGGCTGGGTCAGCACCGAGCCCAGCGCCACCACGCTCACCGCCGCCGTCCCGGCGAAGGCGTCCAGGCCGTGCCGGGTGGCCAGCGCCGGAAGGAAGCCGACGGCGGCACCCAACGCACCCGTTGAGGCGGCCAGCACCAGCGTGGGGACCAGGAACCGGCGCTCGCCCACCTGCCGCGCCAGGTCCAGCACCGTGTACCGCTTCCGCGGCAGCGGCGCCAGATGCGGCACGGACAGCAGCACCCACACCGCGGTCACCGCAGCCAGCGCGGACAGCGTGCCGAACAGCAGCGGGAAACCGCCGGCCAGGATCAGCCCCGCGCCCAGCGGTGGGCCGATGATGTATCCCAGGCTTTTCCAGGACCCGTACCGGCCAAAGTAGGTGCCGGCCTTCCCGCCGCGGGCCATCCTTGCCACCATGGCGGACGACGCCGGCGAGAAGGCCGACGCCGCCGCGCCCTGTCCCAGCCTGGCCAGGGCAAGGATCAGCGGGTCAGCTGCGCCAAGGCCGATCAAGGACAGGGCGGCAAAAGCGAAGAGGCCGCCGACGACGACGGGTTTGGCGCCGATCCGGTCGCTGAGCGCACCGAAGACGGGCTTCAGGAAGACCTCGGCAACGTCGTAGAGGGCCAGCAGGATGCCCAGGTTCAGCAGGGTCAGCCCGATGTTTCCGCTCTGCGCGCCCAGCCCGGCCGCGATGCTGTGGGCACCGAAAGCGGTGACGAACCCCGCGGCATACAGCGGTGCCGAGGACGAGCTGGCGGCCTTGCCGCTGGACTGGGGGTGGCCGGTGCTCATAGTGGGGACTTTAGTACCTTCATAAATTTGTGAAAACTTCGAAGACTTGAACCATGAACACCGTTGTCCACACAGCGAACCTGCACAAGCACTTTGGGCACGTCAGGGCCCTTGACGGCCTCGACCTGGAAGTCCAGCGCGGTGAGATCCACGGTTTCCTGGGTCCCAACGGCGCCGGGAAATCCACCACCCTGCGCATCCTGCTGGGGCTGGCCAGGCCCACGTCCGGCTCCGCGTCCGTCCTGGGTTTCGAGCCCTGGACACAGGCGGTGGAGCTGCACCGCCGGCTGGCCTACGTTCCCGGGGATGTCCGGCTCTGGCCCAACCTCTCCGGCGGGGAAACCATCGACCTGCTGTCCCGGCTGCGCGGCGGCACCGCCGACGGCGGTGCGTACCGGCGTCGAAAAGACCGGCTCTGCCATATCTTCGACTTCGATCCCGCCAAGAAGGGACGCGCCTACTCAAAAGGCAACCGGCAAAAAGTGGCCCTGATCGCGGCCCTCGCCACCGAAGCCGAGGTGTACCTGCTCGACGAACCCACCAGCGGCCTTGACCCGCTCATGGAGGAGGTCTTCCGCAGGGAGCTGCTCACCGCCGTCGACCGCGGAGCCACCGTGCTCCTCTCCAGCCACATCCTCTCCGAGGTGGAGGTGCTGTGCCACCGGGTGAGCATCATCCGCGCGGGCAGGATTGTCGACGGCGGGACGCTGGACTCCCTGCGGCACCTCACCAGGTCGGAGGTGTCGTTCGCCGCTGACGGTTTGGACCCCGAGGCCCTGGCCCGCCTGGGGGCTGTGCATGACCTGACGGTCGACGCCGGGCGGATCCGGTTCAGCGCCGACACCGACCGGATCGCGGAGGTGCTTCCTGCCCTGGGCGCCTTGGGCGTTCAGGGCCTGACGATTGTTCCGCCGTCCCTGGAGGAACTGTTCCTGCGCCACTACGGCGACAGCGCCGGTACCGCAGGGCCACAGGCTGATGCGCCCGACGGCGGACATGGCTCCCGGCGCCACCTGCTCGGCGCGAGGGGGCGGGGCTGACATGGCCGTCCTCCTGGTCCTTTGGGGCCAGCGGCTGCGCCGGGACCGCTGGCAGCTGCTGAGCTGGGTGGCAGCCATCGGGATCTTCGCCTGGTTTGCAGCGGCCGCCGTGACCCAGACCTACGGCAACGTGGCCAGCCGCACGGAGATCCTGCAGGTGGCCATCGCCACGCCCGCCATCATGATGCTGCGCGGCCTGCCCCGCGGCGCTGAGCAGGGGGCCTTCACGTTCTTCCTGATCTACGCGTTCCTTGCCCTGCTGGCAGGTCTGATGAGCACCTTCCTGGCGGTCCGCCACACCCGGGCGGACGAGGAGACGGGGACGGCGGAACTGGTGTCCGCCACGCCTGCCGGTCGCCTGCTGCCCAACGCCGCCACTCTGCTGCACGGCGTCGCGGCCAACATCCTGGTGGCGCTCGCGGTGTTTGGCGGCTTCGCCGGCCAGGGGCTGGACGCGCAGGGTGCCCTGACCGCCGGAGCCGCAACGGGCGCCGCCGGCCTCGCCTTCCTGGGCGTGGGACTGCTGGTGGCCCAGTTCATGGGGACTTCGCGCGGTGCGAACGGGGTCTCGGCCGCGCTGGTGGTCCTGGCCTATGTCCTGCGTGGGATCGGGGACGCCACCGGAACGCCCGGCGCCGACGGGACCACTATGACTGAAGGGGCTGCCAGCTGGTTCTCACCGATCGGCTGGGGCCAGCAGACGTTCGCGTTCTCCGGCAATCGCACCTGGCCGCTGCTGCTGCCGGCGGGGCTCGCCGCCGGCTGCCTCACGGCCGCCTGGCTCATCCTCCGCACGCGGGACAGCGGGGCAAGCGTCTGGGGTGCCAGGCCGGGACGCGCCGCCGCCCGGCCGGGGCTGCGAAGCCCGGCAGCCCTGGCACTGCGGCTGCAGTCCGGGTCGATCATCGGGTGGGGGTTCAGCGGCCTGGCCCTCGGGCTGCTGGCGGGGTCGCTGGGAAAGGCGATTGCCGCCGTCGACACCCCTGACACCAACATCACTGCCGTGATGCGGGCCATGCTCCAGTCGCAGGGCACATCACTGACCCAGCTCATGGTGTCGGTACTCTTCTCGATGGCCGGGGTCCTGGCGGCGGCGTGCGCCCTCCAGGCGGTGATCAGGCTGCGGCAGGAGGAAGCCGCCGGAACCGCCGAACTCTTGCTGGCCGCACCGGTGGGCCGGGTCCGGTGGCTGGCCGGCTACCTGCTGCTGGGCGCGGGGGCCGTGGTGCTGGTGGTGGGACTGGCCGGGGTGGGGGCGTGGGCCACGCTCACCGGTTCGGGGGATACCTCAATGCCGGCCGATGCGCTGTGGGAAACCGCGCTGGCCCAGCTGCCCGCAGCGTTGATCTACCTTGCCGTTCCGGCGCTGGTGTTCGTCCTGTGGCCTGCCGGGACCACCGCCACCAGCTGGGCGTTGCTGGCCCTGGGCGTGATGCTGGGAATCTTCGGGGGCATGCTGGGGCTGGACCAAAGCCTGCGCGACCTGTCCCCGTTCACCCACACACCGGTACCGCACGGGGACGCCACGGACTGGAGCGGCGCATGGTGGATGCTGGCCATCGCCGCGGCTGCCGCCGCGCTTGCCATTGCGGGCATGCGGCGGCGGGAAGTGGGGTCCGCGTGAGCGCCCGAGCTGAGGTGGCGGCTGCCCGGGACACGCTGGCCGCCGCGGCTTCCACCGCCGCCGCTGCCGAAATAACTGCCGCTGCCTTCGCCGCCGCCGGTTTCCCCAAGATGCCGGCACGGACCCTGCTGGCACTGGTGTCCTCCGAGCAGGGGAGCCTCACGGCTGCGGAACTTTCGGAGCGACTGGGGGCCAGCGCCGCGGCGGTCTCCGGGGCTGTGCGGTACCTGCAGACGGTGGGCTTCGTCCATCGCGTCTCCCAGCCCGGCAGCCGCCGCGACCTCTACGCCCTGCATGAGGACGAGTGGTACGTGGTGTCCATGCGGAACAGCCCCATCTACGAAAAGCTGGCCGCCCTGACCGACGCCACGGCGGAAACCCTCCCGGAGGGATCAGCGGCCCGGGCCCGGGTGGCGGACATGGCCCGGTTCTACCGGTTCCTCAATGCGCGGATGCCGGCCCTGCTGGACGACTGGGAGCGCGAACGGGCCAGGGAGGCCACGCCGTGACCATCATCGACAACGCCGTGTACGTAAACGGGCTGCGCACCGAGGACCCGGAAGACCTTGACGAGACCTACTTCCTGCTCCGCCAGCGGGAGGGGATGGCGTGGATAGGGCTGTACCGGCCTGACGCAGAGGAACTGCAGTCCGTCGGCGAGGAATTCGACCTCAACGCGCTGGCCATCGAGGACGCACTTGCCGGCCACCAGCGGGCCAAGCTGGAGCACTACGGCGAGTGCCTGTTTTTGGTGCTGAGGCCAGCCCGGTACCGTGACGACGAGGAAAGGGTGGACTTCGGCGAGATCCACGTCTTCGCCGGCGACGAGTACGTGGTCACCGTCCGGCACGCCGAGTCCCCGGATTTGGCCAAGGTCCGCCGCCGGATGGAATCGATGCCGGAATTCCTGGCCCTGGGACCGGACGCGGTGCTCTACGGGATCCTGGACCAGGTGGTGGACGAATACGAGCCGGTGGTGGCGGGCCTGGAAAACGACATCGACGAAATTGAGGATGACCTGTTCGGTGCGGATCCGGACGTATCCCGCCGCATCTATGAACTGTCCCGGCAGGTCATCACCTTCCAGCGGGCCACGAGTCCGCTGGCGGGGATACTGCAGGCCCTGATCGCCGGAGCCCCGGACCGCGAACAGTCAACCGAGCTTCGGGACCACTACCGCGATGTCCTGGACCACGTCCTCAGGATCAATGAACGCGTGGCATCCTTCCGGGCCCTGCTCCAGAACGCGCTCGCCGTCAACGCCGCCCTCGTGGCCCAGCGGCAAAACGATGAAATGCAGCGGATGACAGAGTCCAGCTTTGAGCAGAACGAGCAGGTCAAGCGCATCTCCTCCTGGGCTGCCATCCTGTTCGCCCCCACGCTGGTGGCGTCCATCTACGGCATGAACTTCGTCAACATGCCCGAACTGGCGTGGACCTATGGCTACCCCTATGCGCTGGGCGTGATGGCGGCCATGGGGCTGGCCCTTTACCTGGCGTTCAAGCACAATAAGTGGATCTGACGTCCTTCGCTGGCCCTGCGCCTCCACGACGCGCAAAATTCGCAGTGAGGTGCGGCTACAGTAAACGGCATGCTTGACGAACTCCTGGCCAGCGCGCATGTGGTCAGCCTGCCCATGCGCGTGAAGTTCCGGGGCATCATGGAACGCGAGTCCCTCCTGCTCCGCGGGCCGGCGGGCTGGGGCGAGTTCTGCCCCTTTCCCGAGTATGGCGACGCCGAGGCATCGCACTGGCTGGCCGCCGCCATCGAGGCGGGCTGGCAGGGGTTCCCGGCCCCGCTGCGGGACAGCATCCCGGTGAACGCCACCGTGCCGGCTGTCTCCGCGGACCGGGTGCCGGACGTCCTGGCCCGGTTCGGCCGCGTGGACGCCGTCAAGGTCAAGGTGGCGGAGCAGGGCCAGTCGCTTGACGACGACGTCGCCCGGGTCCGTGCCGTGCGCGCCGCTTTGCCGGACGCGGCCATCCGCGTGGACGCCAACGGCGGCTGGGACGTGCCCGGCGCCGTGGAGGCGTTGACCCGGCTGGCGCCTGTTGGGCTGGAATACGCAGAGCAGCCGGTGCCTTCCATCGAGGGCCTTGCCGAGGTCCGGTCCCGGCTTCGGGACGCCGGGACGCCGGTGTTGATCGCGGCCGACGAAAGCGTCCGCAAGGAAACCGATCCGCTCCGGGTGGCCCGGGCGGGCGCGGCGGACCTGATCGTGGTCAAGGTGGCACCGCTTGGGGGAGTGCGGCGCGCCCTGGACATCGTTGCACAGGCCGGACTCCCCGCCGTCGTCAGCTCCGCGCTGGACACCTCCATCGGCATCCGCGCGGGCCTTGCCCTCGCCGCCGCCCTGCCCGAGCTGCCCTACGCCTGCGGCCTGGGAACGGTGTCGCTGTTTGATTCGGACATAACCACGGACCCCTTAGTGGCCGACGACGGCGCCATACGCCTGCGCGACGTTGCCGCCGACGCCGGGCTGCTTGAGCGGTTTGCGGCTCCAGCGGAACGCCGCGACTGGTGGCTGGCCCGGCTCCGCCGCGTGCACGCCCTCCTCCCCGCCGGACGCCCCATCACCTGACGTGACTTCCCGCCGGACGCGCCATCACCTGCCGTGACTTCCCGGCGGACGCGCCATCACTTACCGTGACTTCCCGGCGGACGCGCCATCACGTTCCTGCAGGTCACGGGCGGTTCACCATAACTTCATCCAATTGATGGCTTCCTGTAGGAACCGGCTGGAAGGGTGATCGGGCACCCCAGCGAGAATTCTTGGAAGGTTCCCATGTCTGAAACTGCCCGCAAGTTCACCCTGCTGCCCATGCTCGGCCATACCAAGGGCAAGCGCAGCCCCGTCACCTGCGCGCTCAAGTGCGACAACGCCTGCGCCGGTGACGTCTGCAACACCAGCTCCAACAGCTACTTCCGCGACATCGCCTCCGCCACCCTGTCCCGCCGCGCCGCCCTGGGCATGGGAGCCGCCGGTGCACTCGCCGTCGTCCTCGGTTCCGCGGTGAGCCCCGCCGAACCCGCCTCCGCTGCGGGCCTGTCCAAGGCCGCCAAGGAAGGCTTCGGCAACTCCAAGCTGCAGTTCACCGCCATCAAGCCCGTGGACAAAGCCGTCGACGCCTTCACCGTTCCGGAAGGTTTCACCTGGCAGCCGATCATCCGCTGGGGCGACCCGCTGTTCGCTGACTCGCCGGACTTCGACCTCAACAACCAGACTGCCGCAGCCCAGGCCCGCCAGTTCGGCTACAACAACGACTACACCGACATCGTGGAAATCCCGGGCAGCAAGGGCCGCCGCGCGGTACTGTTCACCAACCACGAATACACCAACGAGAACATCATGGTCCCGGCCGGCTACGATGCCGCCGAAACCCGTGCCATCGGCCGCGCAGCGCACGGCCTGGCCGTGGTGGAACTCGAGCGCAAGAACACCACCAAGCCGTGGAGCTACGTCAAGGGCGCCCCGCTGAACCGCCGCTACCTCTCCGATACCACCTACGAACTGACCGGCCCCGTCGCCGGCTCGGCCCTCGTCAAAACCGTCGCCGATCCCTCCGGCCGCGCCATCAAAGGCACGTTCGGCAACTGCTCCGGCGGCACCACCCCCTGGGGCACCATCCTCTCCGGCGAGGAAAACTTCAACGGCTACTTCGTGGCCGGCGGCACCTCCGCCAGCGACAAGCGCTACGGCCTCACCGCCAAGCCCACCGCCCGCAAGTGGGAGCTGGACGATCCCCGCTTCGACACCCGCAACGCCGGCTACGAAAACGAAACCAACCGCTTCGGCTGGATCGTGGAAGTCGACCCCTTCGACCCCACCTCAACGCCCAAGAAGCGCTCCGCGATGGGCCGCTTCAAGCACGAGGGTGCCAACGTGATCGTGGCCGAATCCGGTCACGTGGTGGCCTACATGGGCGACGACGAGAAGTTCGACTACCTCTACAAGTTCGTCTCGGCGGAGAAGTACCGTGAGGGCGACCGCAGGCACAACATGGACCTGCTGTCCCAGGGTGACCTCTACGTTGCCAAGTTCACCGGCAACTCTCCCGCGGCAGAAATCACCGGAACCGGGGCGCTCCCCTCCGACGGCGCGTTCGACGGCACCGGAGAATGGCTGCCCCTGGTGGTCGGCGGCAAGTCCGCCGTCCCCGGCATGTCCGTCGAAGAAGTCCTGGTCTACACCCGCCTGGCAGCGGACAAGGTGGGACCCACCAAGATGGACCGGTGCGAGGACGTCCAGCCCAGCCTGCACACCGGCAAGGTCTACGTGGTCTGCACCAACAACTCGGACCGCGGCACCGGCACCAAGGAGGGCGCCACCGAAGTCAACCCGCGCACCCAGAACCGCGACGGGCACATCGTGGAAATCACCGAAACCGGCGACCAGACCTCCACCAAGTTCAACTGGACCCTCCTGATGGTCTGCGGCGACCCGGCGCAGGGCGATGTCACCTACTTCTCCGGCTACCCGGCGGACAAGGTCTCGCCCATCTCCTGCCCGGACAACGTGGCCTTCGACTCCGTGGGCAACCTCTGGATCTCCACCGACGGCGCGCCGTCCGGCATCGGCTACAACGACGGCCTCTTCAAGGTCACCCTGGACGGCGCCGAGCGCGGCAAGGTGGAGCAGTTCCTCTCCGTTCCCCGCGACGCCGAAACCTGCGGCCCGGTCATCCACGACAACGAGCGCATGGTGTTCGTCTCCGTGCAGCACCCGGGCGAGGAAGGCACCTTCGAGGCGCCGCACTCCTACTTCCCGGACTACGTCCCGGCAGGTACGACGCCGGCTCCCGGCCAGGTGCGCGCGCCCCGTCCCGCGGTGGTCCAGGTGTTCCGCGGCTAGTCTTCCTTAAGACTGGAAACGCCCGCTCACCTTTGACGGGTTTTCTGGAAACGCCCGCTCACCTTTGACTCCTAATGGGGCCCGGAGGTGAGCGGGCGTTTGGTTTTGGGCGACCAAAGGTGAGCGGGGGTTGGGAGATTGTTTGCCATACATGAGCGGGCGTCGGTGGGTGGCAGACTGGTTGGGTGACTTTGCCGAACGAACCTGCCCCGGAGGCCGCCCCTGGATTCCCCGACCGGGATGACCCGAAAGCCCAGTTGAGCGCCCTGGCTGCGGCGCGGATCGCCGTCGACGTCCTGCTCGACGGCGGCGTGCGGCACGCGGTGGTGTCGCCTGGTTCCCGGTCGGCCCCCATGGCGTACGCCCTGGCCGAGGCCTCCGCGGCCGGCCGGGTGGACCTGCTGGTCCGGATCGACGAACGGTCCGCCGGGTTCACGGCCCTGGGCCTGGCCCTGTCCACCGGCTCGCCCGCAGCCGTGCTCACCACGTCCGGGACCGCCGTCGGAAACCTGATGCCGGCGGTGATGGAGGCCAACCATGCTGCCGTACCGCTCATCGTCCTGTCCGCGGACCGGCCGGAGGAGTTGCGCGGAACCGGCGCCAACCAGACCACCGTGCAGCCGGACCTGTTTGGCGACCAGGTCCGGTTCGCGGCCGACATACCCGCGGGAACCAGTCCGGAGCGGGCCATTCAAACCGGGTTTTCCGCGGCAACCGGCGCCTTCCCGGACCTGCCGCCGGGCCCGGTCCAGCTGAACCTCGCGTTCCGCGACCCCCTGGTCCCGTCCCCCGAAGAAGGTCTGCCGGAGGCGGTGGAACGGACGCGCTACCGGGTGGGCACCGAGCCCCTGGTCATGAACCTGCCCCCGGCAGCGGACAGCCTGCCGGAGCGGCGCACCGTGGTGCTGGCAGGGCACGACGCCGGCCCGGTGGCCGAGGCGTTCGCCCGCGCCCACAACCTGCCGCTGCTCGCCGAACCGTCCTCCAATTCCCGGTTCGGACCCAACGCCGTGGGCCCGTACCGGCTGCTGCTGGAGCATTTCGGACCCGGATCGGCGCAGCCGGTTGAGCGAGTGGTGCTGTTCGGCCGGCCCACCCTGTCCCGTCCCGTTGCCGCGCTGCTGGCCCGCGACGATGTTGAATCCGCCCTGTACCAGCCGGTTCCGGTCGCGTGGTACGAGCCTGGCCGGCGCACCGAGCTGCCGCTGGAGAACCTGGCCGACCTTGCCGGTTTCGCCGGCCGGGGCACCTCCGCCTGGCTGGACTCCTGGCTCCTCGCCGGCTCGGCTGCCCAGCATGCCCTGGACCAGGTGGTCTCCGCAGAGGCCGCCGCCACCGGCCCCTCCGTTGCCTCACAGGTCTGGAAGCATGCACGCGGCCAGCTGCTGCTCGGGTCCTCCAATGGCATCCGGGATGTGGACCTGGCCGGAGTGCCCGCCACTGATCCGTCCGCCACCGTCTACGCAAACCGGGGCCTTGCCGGGATCGACGGCACCATTTCCACAGCAACCGGCATCGCACTGGGCGGCCGGCAGGAGACCACCGCCCTCATGGGCGACGTGACCTTCCTCCATGACGCCGGCGGACTTCTCCTCGGCGCGGGGGAGGAGCAGCCGGACCTGCGGATCGTGGTCCTCAATGATTCCGGTGGCGCCATCTTCGGGCTGCTGGAGCACGGGGGAGTCGAGGAAGGCGGCCGCTACGGGGACGTCGTCGAGCGCCTCTTCGGTACCCCGCACTCAGTGGACATCGCGGCACTCGCCGCAGCGTACGGCGTCGCACATTCACTGGTAAGTACGACGGCGGGACTCGCCGAAGCGCTGGCCCGGCCTGTGCAGGGGCGCAGCATCGTGGAGGTCCGGACGGACCGCCGGTCGCTGCGGCAGCTCCACGCCCGCATCAAGGAAGCGGTGGCCGCGGCAGTTGAGGGCGTGCTGGCCGGCCGGTAAGCGCCTGGGGGCGTGCGCACGTCCTCGACGCGCATATTCCCTCTGGAAGCACAAATTCCCTGGCGCTACCGAGATAACGGCAGCGCCAGGGAATTTGGGCTTCGAAAGCGGACGAAGCTACAGCACGCGGCTGAGGAACTCCTTGGTGCGCGCATGCTGGGGGTTGGCGATGATCTCGCGGGGATCGCCCGACTCCACCACCACGCCGCCGTCCATGAAGGTCAGGGTGTCGCCCACTTCGCGGGCGAAGCCGATCTCGTGGGTCACCACGATCATGGTCATGCCGGACTTTGCCAGGTCCTTCATCACGTTCAGGACGTCGCCCACCAGCTCCGGGTCCAGGGCCGAGGTGGGCTCATCAAAGAGCATGAGCTCAGGCTCCATGGCCAGCGCCCGGGCGATGGCCACGCGCTGCTGCTGGCCGCCGGAAAGCTGGGACGGGTAGTGGCCTGCCCGGTCGCCCAGCCCCACACGGTCCAGCAGCTCAAGCGCCCGCTTCTGGGCCTCGGCCTTCGGCTGGCCCTTCACATGCACCGGTGCTTCCATGACGTTCTGGAGCGCGGTCTTGTGCGGGAACAGGTTGAACCGCTGGAACACCATGCCGATTTCCCGGCGCTGGGCGGCGATTTCCTTGGTCTTGAGGTCGTGGAGCCGGCCGTTGACCTCGCGGTAGCCGATCAACTGACCGCCCACGGAAATCCGCCCGGCACTGATCGTTTCCAGGAGGTTCACGCAGCGCAGCATGGTGGACTTGCCGGAACCCGAAGGCCCGATCACCACGGACACCTCGCCCTGTTTGACGGTCATGTCGATGCCCCGCAGCACGTGGTGGTGCCCGTAGTACTTGTGGAGGCCCTCGATCTGGACCAGCGGCTTTTCTGCTGTGATCGTCATCGTGCGCTCTCCTCGGGGAAGTCCGTCTTCATTGACCGGTGTGCATCGGCACCGGCCGCGGCAGCCTTGGCAGCAGCCGGGTTGACACCGGCTGCGGGGGCCTGGTTGTCCACGCCCCTGCCGTAGTAGGCCTCGATGAAGTGCTGACCCACCATCAGGATGCTGGTGATTACCAGGTACCAGATGGCTGCCACGATCAGCAGCGGCACGGGCAGATAAGTGCGGTTGGCCAACGCATTGGTGGCAAATGTCAGGTCCAGGGTGAACGGGACCGCCAGGACCAGCGAGGTGGTCTTCAGCATGCCGATGGTTTCGTTGCCGGTTGGCGGCACGATCACCCGCATGGCCTGTGGCAGGATGATCCGCCACATGATTTTGCCCTTGGACATGCCCAGCGCCTCGGCGGCTTCCTGCTGGCCCCTGTCCACGGACTTGAGGCCGGCCCGGAAGATCTCCGCCAGGTAGGCGGATTCGTTGAGACCCAAACCGAGGATGGCAGCCACCGTGGCAGTGATGACTGCGGAGGTGTCCAGGCTGAAGAATTCAGGTCCAAACGGAATGCCCGCACTGATCTTGGGATAAAGGACCGAAATCAGGCCCCACAACACCAGCTGGGTATAGACGGGTGTGCCGCGGAAGAACCACACCCAGACCCAGCTCGACCAGCGGAATATGGGGTTGTCGGACTGGCGCATGAATGCCAGCAGGATGGCCAGGACGATGGCCAGGACCATCGAGGCCACGGTAAGCAACAGCGTCCAGCCCACACCCTGGACCACCTTGACGTCCAGGATGTAGGTGCCCACAACGTCCCAGCGGAAGTTGGGGTTGGTGAACAGGCTCTGCAGGAACACTGCTACGACAGCGAGGATGATGAGGGCGCTGATCCACCGGCCGGGGTGGCGCACCGGCACTGACTTGTTCAGTACCGGCGCATCCCGGTGTTGAGGGTGTTCCATATGCACGCCTGACTTGTCGTCGGTAACGCGAAAACTCAAGACTTGACCGCCGGGTTGACCTCGGACTTGGTGATGGCGCCCTCAGAGTTGCCCCAGCCCTCAAGGATCTTCTTGTAGGAGCCGTCTTCCATCAGCTTGGTGACGGTCTTCTGGATGACCTCTGCCCAGGCGGTGTCAGCCTTGGCCACAGCAATGCCCTGGGGAGCGGAATCGTAGACGTCGCCCAGCTTCTCCAGCTGGCCGTTGGTCTGGGTCAGCGCGTAGCCGATGATGGGGGAGTCGGCGGTCATGGCGTCGATGCTGCCGTTCACCAGGCGGGTGGTGACATCCGTCTGGTTCTTCAGGGTGACGATGTCAATGGGCTTCTTGCCGTCTGCGACGCACTTCTTGTTGCGGCCGGAAAGATCGGGGTCTTCCTGGACGGTGCCGGTCTGCACACCGATGGACTTGCCGCAGACATCATCCAGGGAGAACTTCTTGGGGTTGCCCTTCTGCACGGCCCAGGCGGTGCCGGCGTTGAAGTAGCTGACCATGTTCACGGCGCCCAGTCGCTCCGGGTTGATGGTGAACGAGGAGATGCCCAGATCGTACTTGGGGCCGAGGGCCGGAAGGATGCCGGTGAATTCGGCAGTCTGGACCTGGACCTTGAGGCCCAGCGTGGCGCCGATGGCCTTGGCGATGTCCACGTCGTAGCCCACGGGAGTCTGGCCGTCCGGACCCAGGAATTCGGCCGGTGCGTAGCTGGTGTCGGAGCCTACCGTGATGGTGCCCTTGGACTTAATGGTGTCCGGGACCATGGCAGCGAGGGCGTCGTCCTTCTTAACCGTGGACGGATCAAAGCTCGCGCTGGCCTTGCCTGAGGACGTGGCCGCGCCGGAGGGACCCGTTTCCGAGGCGTTCGTGCATGCTGAGAGGGCCAGGGCGCTGATGGCGATCATGGTGGCAGCGGTCAGCTTGGAAGTGCCCAGGAGGGTACGGGGAGTCTGCATTTCTTACCTTTTGTTGCAGGGGCTATGAGGTACTAACGCGGCTTATAGTGTAACGCTCAACAAGAGAGGTACGTCACACGCAACTAAGTTTCACTATTGGATAACTGTAGCGGGGGCAAAAGCAAGCCTTTAGGAGCGGGAAGAGTCTGTAATCCCAGACCTCGTACCCAATCCGGGGGAAAATCAGCTCTTGATGCCCAGCGATTCCAGCATGGGCCGGAACTTGGCCCACGTTTCGGCCAGCTCGGCTTTGGGCTGCGAGCCGTCAACGATGCCGCAGCCGGCATATAGCCTCACGGTGTCGGTCGACTCGATGACCGCACCGCGCAGGGCGATGCCCCATTCGCCGTTCCCGGCAGCGTCCAGCCAGCCCACCGGACCGGCGTAGGGGCCGCGGTCAAGATGTTCCAGCTTCCGGATCAGTTCGCCCGCCACCAGCGTGGGAGTTCCGCAGACAGCTGCCGTGGGGTGCAGGGCGTTGATCAGGGCCAGGCAGGTGGGCACGTGGCCCTCCACCTCGGTGAGTTCCGCCTTGACGTCCGAGGCCAGGTGCCACACGTTGGGCAGCTCCAGGATGAAGGGCTCATCATGCGCATTCATGGCCTCCGAGAACGGCGCCAGCTGCCTGGTCAGGGACTGGATGGCAATCTCGTGCTCATGCCGCTGCTTCTCGGAGCCGGCGAGCACGCGCGTAGCGTAATCCATGGGCGGACCGTCCTCGCCGTGCGCGTCGCGGCGGTCCAGGGTGCCGGCCAGCACGCGCGCCTGCGCGGTGCGGCCCTCCACCTGGATCAGCATCTCGGGCGTGGCCCCCACCAGCCCGTCCACGCCGTACGTCCAGCATTCGCGGTACCGTGCGGCAAGTTCGCGCAGCACGTCCGCGGCATGTACGCCGGAAGGAATTGTAGCCACAACGTCCCGCGCCAGCACCAGTTTCTCCAGTGCCCCCGTGCGGATCTCGGCAACACCGGCGGCCACGGCCTCCATCCAGGCTTCCTCACTGAGGGAACCGGTGTGCAGCGTTGCGCCGGCCGCCAGAGGGAGGGGGCGTACGACGGCGCCGCGGGCTTTGCCGGGCACGCCGCCCAGGGAAGCGTCCCCGGCGGAGTCCGCTGCCACCGTCGTGCCTTCAACGTCCGGGTCTTCGGCGGAAGCACCGCTGAGCCAGCGGTCCAGTGCGGCGAGGGCCGACTCTTCGGTGAGCTGGCCGTCGTCGAACGTCAGTTGCGTGAGCCATGCCTGGTTGTCCCGCACGCCCACCACGATCTCGGGCACGATCAGCCGCGACTCGTGGGCGGAAGTCTTGGAAAAGGCAAAGGAGCCGAATGCGACGGGGCCAGTGCCGGGCAGCTCCACGGAGTCCGCGACCTCAGCCTCGAGGACCAGGTGCCGCCACCAGATGTCCGCCTCCAGGAACCGGTCCGGCCCGGTGGCAGTGAAGCGCGCAATCTCGCCAAACCCGGCCAGCCCGGCTTCCCTGCGGGTCCAGCACAGGACATCGTCCCTGACCAGAAACGAAGGCAGCCCCCCGGGGAACGCTTTGCCATCCAGGGGGACTGTCAAGGTGCGGAACGTGCTCGTCATGATGAGACAACACTACTCCCGCGTACACGGTGGCCTCCCCGGCACCCTGATGCAGGCTTGAGTGGGCAAAAAAGGGCTGGTCAGCACGCACGGGAACATTTGAGACAATGTCATGGTGAACCGAGCATCCTTGGATAAGCGTCCGGACGAAGTAGCCACGATGTTTGACGACGTCGCACCGAAATACGACGTCGTCAACGATGTCCTCTCCATGGGGCAGACCCGCCGCTGGCGGAGGATCGTGGTGGACGCGATGGAAGTCTCCAAGGGCCAGCGCGTCCTGGACCTCGCGGCCGGAACGGGGACCTCCAGCGAGCCATATGCCGACGCCGGCATAGACGTGGTGGCCTGCGACTTCTCCCTGGGCATGCTCAAGGTGGGAAAGCGCCGCCGCCCGGACATCAACTTCATTGCCGGTGACGCCACCAACCTGCCGTTCGCTGACAACACGTTCGATGCCACCACCATCTCCTTCGGCCTCCGCAACGTGAACGAGCCCAAGAAGGCGCTGCTGGAGATGCTGCGCGTCACCAAGCCGGGCGGCCGGCTGGTCATCGCCGAGTTCTCCCAGCCCGTGGTCCCGCTGTGGCGCACCATGTACACCGAATACCTGATGCGGGCCCTGCCGGCCATCGCGGTCAAGGTCGCCTCCAACCCCGACGCCTACGTCTACCTGGCCGAGTCCATCCGTGCCTGGCCGGACCAGGACCACCTGGCCGCCTGGCTGCAGGAGGCCGGCTGGGAGAATGTCACCTACCGCAACCTGACCGGCGGCATCGTGGCAGTCCACCGCGCCTTCAAGCCCGCCCCGCCGTCCAACGGCGGCGCTGCCGCCATCGCCGCGCACAAGGGCCCGGTGGCCAAGCTGCGCCGCAACATCGTCCGCTGACCTGTGAAGGTACTGATTGTCGGCGCCGGCCCTGCCGGATCCACCGCCGCGTACTACCTCGCCAAGGCCGGCCTCGATGTCACGGTCCTGGAGAAAACCAGCTTCCCGCGCGAGAAAGTCTGCGGCGACGGGCTCACGCCCCGGGCCGTCCGCGAGATCCAGAAGCTCGGCCTGCCGCACCCTGAGAACGACGGCTGGCGGCGGAACAAGGGCCTGCGCCTGATCGCCGGCGGCCGCACCATCGAACTGCCCTGGCCCGAGGTGTCCGACTTCCCGCAGTACGGCCTGATCCGCACCCGGCTTGGCTTTGACGAGGAACTGGCCCGGCACGCCCAGGCCGCGGGTGCCACCATCCTCGAGCGGCACAGCGTCACCGATGCCCTCCGGGACGACGACGGCCGGGTCACCGGGGTCCGCGCAGCGCTCCTTGACGAGTCCGGACGGAAGACGGGCCAGACGCACGACTTCAGTGCCGACGTCGTCCTGGCCGCCGACGGCAACTCCACCCGCACCGCTGTCTCACTCGGCATCCAGAAGCGCGACGACCGGCCGCTCGGCGTCGCCGTCCGCACCTACTTCACCTCGCCGCGGACCGACGACGACTGGATGGAAGGCTGGCTGGAACTTCCCGGCCGTGACGGCAAGCTGCTGCCCGGCTACGGCTGGGTGTTCGGCGTGGGCGACGGCACCTCCAACGTGGGCCTGGGCATCCTGAACTCCTCCAAGGAATTCGGCAAGCTCGACTACAAGCAGGTCCTGCGTGAATGGACCGCCGGCATGCCCGCCGACTGGGGCTTCACACCGGAAAACCAGGTGGGGGAGATCCGCGGCGCCGCGCTGCCCATGGGCTTCAACCGCACCCCGCACTACTCGCCGGGACTCCTGCTGCTGGGCGACGCCGGCGGCATGGTGTCCCCGTTCAACGGTGAGGGCATCTCCTACGCGATGGAGTCGGCGCGTTTTGCCGCGGAGTTCATCATCGACGCCTCCTCGCGCTCCATGGCAGCAGGCGGAACGTACGACGCCGACGCGCACCTTTCGCGGTACGCGGACTACGTGCGGGACGAGTGGGGCTCGCACTTTACCCTCGGCCGGGCCTTCGCCGCGCTGATCGGCAAGCCGGCCGTCATGAAACTCGCGCTGCGGACAGGCATGCCAATCCCAGTTCTCATGCGGTTCGTGGTCAGGCTCCTTGCCAACCTCACGGACCCCACCGCCAAAGGCTTCGAGGACCGGGTGATCCGCGTCCTGGAATCGCTGGTTCCGGCCACGTCCAATACCCCGTCAGCTCCGAATCAGCGGTATCCGCAACAAAAAGTTAGGGTTAACCCGTGACCAAATCCGCAGACCACAGCTGGACGCACGCCGGGCACGGCCTGCCGGACTCCGAACCCAGCCTCAACACCACCGCCATTGCCACGGGCCTCCAGCTGCCGGCAGGCTTCGCGGCCATCGCGGGGGACGCCGAGCTGGGGCCGGCCATCACCAACAACCTGGCCAAGGTGGAGAAGAAACTCCGGGAAGCCATCGCCAATTCGGATCCGCTGGCTGACGCAACGTCGCGCCACCTGGTGGAAGCCGGCGGCAAGCGCATCCGGCCGCTGCTGACCCTGCTCTGCGCCCACCTCGGGGACGCATCCTTGCCCGCAGTGGTGCAGGCCGCCGTCGTGGTGGAACTGACGCACCTGGCAACCCTGTACCACGACGACGTTATGGACTCCGCGCCGTTCCGCCGCGGCGCCCCTACGGCCCACGAAGTATGGGGCAACTCCGTGGCCGTCCTGACCGGGGACCTGATCTTTGCCCGGGCCTCCATCCTGGTGTCCGAACTCGGCGGGCGTGCGCTGGGCATCCAGGCCCGCACGTTTGAGCGGCTGTGCCTGGGCCAGCTGCACGAAACGGTGGGGCCCCGCCCTGACGAGGATCCGGTGGAGCACTACCTCTCCGTGATCGCGGACAAGACCGGCTCGCTGGTGGCAGCTTCCGGCCAGTTCGGTGCCATCTTCTCCGGCGCCGACGAGGCCTTTGAGGACATCCTGGTGGAGTACGGCGAGAAGGTGGGCGTCGCGTTCCAGCTGGCCGACGACGTCATCGATGTAACCGGCGTGAAGGTGAAGTCCGGCAAGTCGCCCGGAACGGACCTGCGTGAAGGCGTTCCCACCCTGCCCGTCCTGCTCCTGCGCAAGGCTGCCGCTGACGGTGACCAGTCCGCCGTCGACCTTTTGACGCTGATTGACGGCGACCTGTCCTCTGATGATGCACTGGCTGCCGCCGTGGCCGGGCTGCGCGAGCACCCTGTCACTGCTCAGTCCTGGGTGGTGGCACGCCGCTGGGCCGACGAAGCCATCGCTGCCCTGGCCCCGCTGCCCGAGGGCGTGGTCAAGGAGTCGCTGTCCAACTTCGCGCTGGCCGTGGTGGACCGCGCCAGCTGATCCTTGGTTTCTAGGAGCCCGGTTCCCCTGGTTTATCCAGTTGGTGCCGGGCTTCTTCTTGTGCCCCCGCTTAACGGGACAGCCCCGGTCCTCAACAACCGAAGCTGCTGTGAACCGGGGCCATCTCTCCGTTCGCATCAGACCCGCCGGAGGCGTTTAGCGGATCCGTGAATAGCTTATGACAGCTTTGTCATAATGCGCAAGTCCCTTGTTACTGCCGGTGTCAAAGATTTTTCAGGGCTGCCTTTGCGGCCGTCGTGGGGCACATTGAGGGCCGCCCCTGCATACAGGGCTGAACCCGCGGCGGGTCCGTGTCGAAGTGCCCCACGACTGCAGGTTCTCCACATGGCGCGGCCCGGAACTGTCGCTTGCGGCAAGGTACAGGGGACCGTGGAGCCATGGATATTGAGGCTTTTCTCCGTCGCCGGGGAGGGGTGGCCCGGACTGCAGCACTGCACCGGGCGGGGTTCCCCAGAACGCGGGTGGACAAGTTCCTGGCAGCAGGCCTCATCGTGAGGTTCCGGCGGGGTGTTTATGGCCTGCCGGTGGAAGGCGGCGTGCTCGGTTTGGCGCTGCAGCACAATGCGCTCGTGACCTGCCTTTCCGCTGCCCCCATTTATCAGCTATGGACCATGGAGAAGGCGGGTGTGG
Organism: Arthrobacter sp. Soil761; assembly: GCF_001428325.1. Classification (NCBI taxonomy): domain Bacteria; kingdom Bacillati; phylum Actinomycetota; class Actinomycetes; order Micrococcales; family Micrococcaceae; genus Arthrobacter; species Arthrobacter sp. Soil761. The sequence continues at coordinate 397,107 of NZ_LMSF01000029.1, forward strand.
TCCATCTGAGCCCTGGGCACAGGAAGACAGTGCCGGGCACCCTCACCCACGGCCGGATCCGCCACCCTGTCCATCCCTGGCTGCCGGTGGCAGGCCTGGCCGACGTCCTCATCCATGCCCTGCACTGCCTGCCGGAACTGGAGGGGCTGCTAATGGTCCAGTGCGCCGCGCAACGCGGAGATGTGACGGTGGACTTCCTGCGGCGCAAGCTTCCCGGGAACCGCAACGCCCGCGCCCGGTCAGTCCTGGATCACGTAATTCCGCGGGCGGACTCGCTCCTGGAAGTCTTGGCCAACTACCACTTCCACAGGGCCGGCCTCCATGTCCGCCGGCACGTGGAGCTCCCGGGCGTAGGCGAAGTGGACTTCCTGATTGAGGATTTCCTGGTGGTGGAAACCGACGGCGCCAGCCACCTGGAGGCAAAGCAGGTTAAGAAGGACAGGGCACGCAACAATGCCACAGTGGTCGGCGGGCGTCTCTGCCTGAGGTTCGGCTATGCGGATGTGGTCCACCATCCCGGGGTGATGGTGGACCAGGTCCTGGCGGTGCTGGAACAGAGCCGGCGGGGATCATTCAGTGCGCGGTGAGTTCCCGCGGTCGCGGGGCACTTTGGCCGCGACAGTTGGCAAAACAGGCTGGCATCACGGCGTGTCCGTGTCAAAGTGCCCCAGGACCGCAGCAAGGCAGCCCAGCCGAAGCGGGGAGTCCCTACTCTTCCTCTTCGTCCTCGAACGCCCACTCGAACATGTCGAAGACGAATTCGGAGAAGGTGCCTTCCTCGGACTTCCACTGGCCGCGGGCATTGTTGCGGCGGTACACGATGGGATCGGGGACGCTGAGGTCTCCTACGCGGAAGCCCCAGGTGAACTGTTCCTCTTCGTCCTCGAGGAACATGAGGAAGCCCTCGTCGTCGACCTCGAGCTCTTCGGGGTCCCAGAAGTAGTGGTAGGCCTCCATGAGGTCCTCGCAGCCGCCAAGGGCCAGGTAGAACTCGCGCAATACCAGGGGGATCTGGAACTGGTGCCCGGCGAGGGCCTTATCCAGTTCCTCCGGGGTCAGGCCGTCCTCTTCCTGCCATTCATCCTCGAGATACTTCGGAACAAGCGCACGGAACTTCTCGAGGAACATGTCAGTCATGCTCATATCCTAGCCAATGCGGAGCACCCCAAAATGACACCGGGGCAGCACTCACAGCCCTGGATCGGTGCCGCGCCGGTGCCACCCGCGGACTGCGAGGGGGGCCTGCCAGGAACGCCGCCACGCCAGGACCCGGAACGTGAAAACCACTGCCGCGATGGCGGCCGCCGTGAGGACGTTGAACACGCCGAAGACCCAGAGCACGGCAGTCATGGCAGCCCCTACAAAAGCCGGCAGCGCGTAGATGTCCTTGGGGTTGAACAGTTCGGGAACCTCATTGGCGGTGATGTCCCGCAGCAGCCCTCCGCCCACCGCCGTCGTCACCCCCAGCAGCACGGACGCCACCGGGTTAAGGCCCGTTGCCAGCGCCTTGAGCGTGCCGGTCATGCAGAACAGGGCCAGGCCCGCGGCGTCGAAAAGGATCAGCAGGGACGTGTAGCGCTGCACGCTGGAGAACAGGAAGAAGACCAGCACCGTGGCCAGCAGCGGCGGGGCCAGGTACGCCGGATTGGTGAAGGCCGCCGGAACAATGGCCAGGATGATGTCCCGGATGACGCCTCCGCCGAGCCCCACCAGGGAAGCGAGCAGCAGCGATCCCACAATGTCGATCTGCTTCCGCGCCGCCAGCAGCGAGCCCGAGACGGCAAAGAAAAACACGCCCAGCAGATCCAGCCACACCGGGGAGTTGTCAAAGGCGAATGTCATGGGGCGTCCCGGTATTTCAAAGAGGGCGGACAGGGCGGCTCCAACGTTACGCTAGCCCCTATGAACAGCCCCATCATGATCGCCTGTGCCCATGGGACGTCCAACACACAGGGGGCCGCGGAGGTCAACGCCCTGCGCGCCGCCATTGCTGAACTGCGGCCAGGCCTCGACGTCCGGGAAGCCTATGTGGACGTCCAGCAGCCGGACCTGGTGGATGTGGTGGCGGGCCTGCCGGAGGGGGAGGCCGCCGTGGTGGTTCCCTTGCTGCTCAGCGTTGGCTACCACGTGAAGGTGGACATCGCGCGGGCCGTGAAGAGCCGTCCGGGCAGTGCGGCCGCCGCACCGCTGGGCCCCGACCCGCGGCTCGCCAGACTGCTGGACCAGCGGCTGCGCGAAGCCGGGACCACGGACAACGACGTCATCGTCCTTGCCGCCGCCGGCTCGTCCAACCCCAACGCCGCCGTCAGCGTGGAGGAGCTGCTGCGCCAGCTCCAGGAGCTCCGGTCCAACCGGATCGTGGCCGCCTACGGTGCCTCGGCCAAGCCCTCAGTGCCCGACGCCGTCGCGATGCTTCGGGAGGAACTTGAAGGAGGTGCCGGGGCGGGGGAGTCCGCCGGGGCCGTCGACGTCGGCGGAAGGGTGGTGATTGCCTCCTACCTCCTGGCGCCGGGCTTCTTCCACGACCAGCTGGCCAAGGCAGGAGCCGACGTCGTGACCGAACCCCTGCTGCCGTCCCCCGTGCTCGCCGAGATCGCGCTGGACAGGTACGACGCCGCCGTCGCAACGATGAACGGGACCCCTGCGGAAGCACCGGCAGCGGCACCCCTGGAAGCCGCCGCACCGGCCCCGGCCGCACCCGCCGCGGATGCACAGGAGGGTGGCATCTTCAAGGCCCTCCGGCGTTTCGTGACGAAATATTTCCCTAGGTGACTTAGCGTTTCCGGCCCTTTGTGACGCAATTCGGGCGGGACCTACAGTCGATGCATGACTGATACAGCTCTAGCCGGAGCGTCCGCGGACTCCGCTGCCACCAAGCGCCCCGCCCGCCCGTCCCGTCCTGCTGCGAAGCCGCACGGGCAGTGGAAGGTGGACGGCAAGACGCCCCTGAATGCCAACGAAACCTGGAAACAGGAAGACGACGGCCTGAACGTGCGCGAGCGTATCGAGACCATCTACGCCAAAGAGGGCTTCGACGCGATCCCCGGCCAGGACCTGCACGGCCGGTTCCGCTGGTGGGGCCTGTACACCCAGCGCAAGCCCGGGATCGACGGCGGCAAGACCGCAACGCTTGAGCCGCACGAGCTCGAGGACAAGTACTTCATGCTGCGCGTGCGGATCGACGGCGGCGCCCTGACCACCGAGCAGCTGCGCGTCATCGGCCAGATCTCCGTGGACTTCGCCCGCGACTCCGCCGACCTCACCGACCGCCAGAACATCCAGCTGCACTGGATCCGCGTGGAGGACATCCCCGAGATCTGGAACCGCCTGGAAGGCGTGGGCCTGTCCACCACCGAGGCCTGCGGGGACGTTCCCCGCGTCATCCTGGGCTCGCCCGTGGCGGGCATCGCCAAGGACGAGATCATCGACCCCACCCCGCTCATCGAGGAGCTGGGGGAGCGGTTCATCGGCAACCCGCTGCTGTCCAACCTCCCGCGCAAGTACAAGACCGCCATCACCGGCCACCCCAGCCAGGACGTGGTGCACGAGATCAACGACTGCGCCCTGGTTGGTGTGAAGCACCCCGAATTCGGCGCCGGCTACGACCTGTGGGTGGGTGGCGCGCTGTCCACCAACCCGATGCTCGGCAAGCGCCTGGGCGCGTTCGTGAAGCCGGAGCAGGCCGCGGACGTGTGGCTGGGCGTCACCAGCATCTTCCGTGACTACGGCTACCGCCGCATGCGCACCAAGGCCCGCCTGAAGTTCCTGCTGGCTGACTGGGGTCCGGAGAAGTTCCGCCAGATCCTCGAGGACGAATACCTGGGCTACAAGCTGGCCGACGGTCCCGCCGCGCCCAAGCCCACCGCACCGGGCGACCACATCGGCGTGCACGAGCAGAAGGACGGCAAGTTCTTCATCGGCGCCACCCCGCTGGCCGGCCGGCTGTCCGGTGCCCAGCTGGTCAAGCTCGCGGACACCCTTGAGGCCCGCGGCTCCCGGCGCCTGCGCACCACCCCGCACCAGAAGCTGGTGGTCCTGGACGTCGAGAAGGAACAGGTTGAGCCCCTGGTGGCTGAACTGGACGCCCTGGGCCTGTCCGCCCGTCCGTCCGTGTTCCGCCGCGGCACCATCGCCTGCACCGGCATCGAGTACTGCAAGCTGGCCATTGTGGAGACCAAGCACACCGCCGCCACGGCCGTGGCCGAGCTGGAGCGCCGCCTGGCCGACCTCGCCGGCTCGGGCCAGCTGCCGCAGGCGTTGTCGCTGCACATCAACGGCTGCCCCAACTCCTGCGCCCGCATCCAGACGGCGGACATCGGCCTGAAGGGCATGATGCTGCCAACGCCCGACGGCGACCCCTCCCCGGGTTTCCAGGTCCACCTGGGCGGCGGGCTGGCTTCCAACGACCGCGAGGAAGCAGGGCTGGGACGCACCGTCCGCGGCCTGAAGGTGTACGTGGACGACCTGCCCGACTACGTGGAGCGGGTGGTCCGCCGGTTCGTGGCCGACCGTGCCGAAGGCCAGACCTTCGCCGAATGGGCCCACGCAGCAGACGAGGAGGCATTGCAGTAATGGCAAAACACCTGGCACCCGCACCCGCCAAGCGTCCCGTCGAGGAGCTCAAGGCGCTGGCTGAAGCCGGCGCGGCCGAACTCGGCTGGGACGCCCCTGCCCGCGATGTCATCGCCTGGGTGGAGCGCAACTTCGAACTGCCCGCCGTCGCCGTCGCCTGCTCCATGGCCGACGCCGTCCTGCCCGCCCTGGTGGCGGACCAGATGCCCGGCGTCGACGTCCTCTTCCTGGAAACCGGCTACCACTTCCCGGAAACCTACGCCACGCGTGACGAGGTGGCCGCGAACCTCCGCGTCAACGTGGTGGACGTGCTCCCCGAAAACACTGTGGAGCAGCAGGACCGGCTCCTGGGCAAGGACCTCTTTGCCCGCGACGCCGCCCAGTGCTGCGCCCTCCGGAAGGTGGCCCCGCTGCAGCGCACCCTGGCCGGCTACGAGCTCTGGTTCACCGGCGTCCGCCGCGACGAAGCCCCCACCCGGACCAACACGCCGCTGATCGGCTGGGATGAGAAGAACGGCCTGGTCAAGGTCAACCCCATGGCCGCCTGGACATTCGACCAGCTGGTCCAGTACTCCGACGACAACCTCCTGCCCGTCAACCCGCTCCTTTCCCAGGGCTACCCCTCCATCGGCTGCCAGCCCTGCACCCGCAAGGTGGCACCCGGCGAGGACCCCCGCGCCGGCCGCTGGGCAGGAACCGACAAGACAGAATGCGGACTACACGTATGAGCACTTCACTTACCGAGGAGACCCAGGTGACTGACGCCGCCGTATCCACGCGCCTGTCCAGCCTGGACACCCTGGAGTCCGAGGCCATCCACATCATCCGCGAGGTTGTTGCCGAGTTCGAGAAGCCTGCGCTGCTGTTCTCCGGCGGCAAGGACTCCGTGGTGATGCTGCACCTGGCCACCAAGGCGTTCTGGCCCGGCAAGGTGCCGTTCCCCGTGCTGCACGTGGACACCGGCCACAACTTCCCCGAGGTCATCGACTTCCGCGACCGCACCGTTGAGCGGCTGGGCCTGAAGCTGGTGGTGGGCTCCGTCCAGGAGTTCATCGACCGCGGCGAGCTGGCCGAGCGCGCCGACGGCACCCGCAACCCGCTCCAGACCGTCCCCCTGCTGGACGCCATCCAGCAGAACAAGTTCGACGCCGTCTTCGGTGGCGGCCGCCGCGACGAGGACAAGGCCCGCGCCAAGGAGCGCATCCTCAGCCTCCGCGACGAGTTCGGCCAGTGGGACCCGCGCAACCAGCGCCCCGAGTTGTGGAACCTCTACAACGGCCGCCACACCGTGGGCCAGCACGTCCGGGCCTTCCCCATCAGCAACTGGACCGAGCTGGACATCTGGCGCTACATCGAGCGCGAGAACATCGAGCTGCCGGGCCTCTACTACGCCCACGAGCGTGAGGTCTTCGCCCGCGACGGCATGTGGCGCGCGGTGGGCGAAGTGTCCCAGCCCCGCGACGGCGAGGAAGTCATCACCAAGACCGTCCGCTACCGCACAGTGGGGGACATGTCCTGCACCGGCGCTGTGGAATCCAACGCCTACACCGTGTCCGATGTCGTGGTGGAAGTCGCCGCCTCCACCCTGACCGAACGTGGCGCCACCCGCGCAGATGACCGCATCTCCGAGGCCGCCATGGAAGACCGCAAGAAGGACGGGTACTTCTAATGACCACCGAAGCAGTTCTCCCGGCAGACCTGGAAACGGCCCTGCCCACCACGCTCTTCCGCTTCGCCACGGCAGGATCGGTCGACGACGGCAAGTCCACTCTGGTGGGCCGCCTCCTTCACGATTCCAAGGCCATCCTGGCTGACCAGCTCGACGCCGTCGCCCGCACCTCGGCCGACCGCGGCTTCGGCGGCGACAAGGGCGGCATCGACCTGGCCCTGCTGACCGATGGCCTGCGCGCCGAGCGCGAACAGGGCATCACCATCGACGTGGCCTACCGCTACTTCGCCACCGACCAGCGCAGCTTCATCCTGGCCGACTGCCCCGGGCACGTGCAGTACACCAAGAACACGGTGACCGGCGCGTCCACTGCGGATGCCGTCGTCGTGCTCATTGACGCCCGCAAGGGTGTGCTGGAGCAGACCCGCCGGCACCTGTCCGTGCTGCAGCTGCTGCGCGTGGCGCACGTGATCGTGGCCGTGAACAAGATCGACCTGGTGGACTTCAGCGAGTCCGTGTTCCGCGGGATCGAAGCCGACGTGCAGCAGGTGGGCCGCGAACTGGGCCTGGGCGCCGACGGCATCAGCGACCTCCTGGTCATCCCGGTCTCCGCTCTCGACGGCGACAACGTGGTGGAGCGCTCCGAGCGCACCCCCTGGTACACCGGCCCCGCACTGCTGGAGGTCCTGGAGACCCTGCCAGCCGCCGATGAACTGGAGAGCCACCTGGAAAGCTTCCGCTTCCCGGTGCAGCTGGTCATCCGGCCGCAGGGCGCCTTGGCCCCCGACGCCGTCGCCGCCGGCCTGGATGTGGAGGCGTTCCGCGACTACCGCGCCTACGCCGGCCAGATCACCGAAGGCTCCGTAAAGGTGGGGGACCAGGTGTCCGTGCTGACACCGGGCCAGGCACCGCGGACCACCACCGTGGTGGGCATCGACTTTGCCGGGGCTTCCCTGCAGGAAGCCGCCGCCCCGCAGTCGGTGGCCATCCGGCTGGCGGACGAGTTCGACGTCGCACGCGGTGACACCATCGCGGCCGCCGGCACCGTCCGCGAGGCTTCCGCCGACCTGTACGCCGCCCTGTGCTGGCTGTCCCCGAAGCCGCTCCGCGAAGGCCAGAAGGTGCTGGTCAAGCACGGCACCCGGACGGTGCAGGCGATGGTCCGCAGCGTCTCAGGCAAGCTGGACCTGGCCACCTTCAAGCTTGAAGGCGCCTCCAGCCTGGAACTGAACGACATCGGGCACGCGCAGCTCCGGCTCGCCGCCCCGCTGCCGCTGGAGAACTACCTGCACCACCGCCGCACCGGCGCATTCCTGGTGATCGACCCGCTGGACGGCAACACGCTGGCCGCCGGCCTGGTCAAGGACCACCCGGGCGACCACGAGGACGAGCGCTACAGCATCTAGGTACTCCTTTCGAAACCGCGGCTTGTTCGCAGATCCGGACCGTGAAGGTTCTGACGCGCGAACAAGCCGCGGTTTTGCCGTCTCGTAAGGTTGTCAGAGGAGGCGAAAGCATGGAGACCATCAGCCCGAAGCTCCTCAACTGGGCGTCCATCCTGGATGACAAGACCCGCGAGCAGGCAGTGATGACCGCGGCCCTGCCGTTCATCTACCTGCACCTGGCGCTGATGCCGGATGCGCACCTGGGCATGGGCGCCACCGTGGGCTCCGTCATCCCCACGCTGCGCGCCATCATTCCGGCCGCGGTTGGCGTGGACATCGGCTGCGGCATGATCGCGGTCCGCACCCAGTACTCCGTGAAGGACCTGCCCAAGGACCGCAAGCGCCTCCGGGAGGACATCGAGCGGGTCATCCCCTTATCGGCAGGGCATAACAACAGGCAGGTCCTTCCCACGGCGCAGCCGCGGATCGCGGAGCTGAAGCAGCGGGCCGCGAAGGCCGGTTTCAACCCTGCCCAGTACGTTCCCAAGTGGGAGCTGCAGCTGGGGTCCCTGGGCTCGGGGAACCACTTCATCGAGGTGTCCGCAGATGAGGACGACGGCGTGTGGCTCTTCCTGCATTCGGGCTCGCGGGGCATCGGCAACAGGATCGCCCAGCACCACATCGGCGTCGCCCGGCATATCAGCCGCAAGAACCAGATATACCTGCCGCACCCGGACCTCGCGTACCTGGACGAGGGAACCCCGCAGTTCGAGCGGTACATCGCCGAACTGCGCTGGGCCCAGCACTTCGCCCTGCTGAACCGGGAGGAGATGATGGACCGCGTAAGAACCCAGTTCAGCCACTGGGTGGGCGGGCCGGTCCGGGAACGCGAGCGGATCAACTGCCACCACAACTTCACCGAGCTGGAGACGCATTACGGCAAGTCCGTGTGGGTGTCCCGCAAGGGCGCCATCAAAGCCGCCCCCGGAGATCCCGGACTTATCCCCGGGTCCATGGGGACGGCGTCGTATGTTGTGGTGGGCCGTGGCAACCCGGCGTCGCTGAACTCCTCACCGCACGGGGCGGGGCGTGAGTACTCCCGGAACGCTGCCCGGAAGGCCTTCACGCTGGAGGAGCTGAAGCGGGCCATGCGGGGCATCGAGTTCCGCGCCTCGGAGGCCTTCATTGACGAAATCCCGGCCGCGTACAAGCCGATCGACCAGGTCATGCAGGATGCCGCGGACCTGGTCACGGTGCGGCACAAGCTGCGGCAGCTGGTCAACGTCAAAGGCAACTGAATCTGCGAAACAGGGCAGGAGTGCGGCCAAATGTGACGCTAGATGAACGTGCGTGACCCCCCGTTTCCGCGTCGTTGAACGGGTTTGGGCCACTCCCTATGGTGAAACAATGACTAGTTCCAAGCCCGGGATGACCCGCATCGTGGCAGGCGAAAGCGCGGTTCCCACGCGCAGGCGCGCCGTCGAGGCTGCCTTGGCCATCGGGCTGGTCCTGCTGATCGCCGTCGGCGCCATCGTGGCCTCGAACATTTCCCGCAACAGCGAGGCGCAGGCCGCCGAGCCCACCCCGGCCGCGGAACTGAAGCTGGGCTACTTCGGCAACGTCACCCACGCCGCGGCCCTGGTGGGCATCAAAAAGGGGTTCCTCGCGCACGCCCTGGGCAGCACCAGGCTCAGCACCGAAACCTTCAACGCCGGCCCGGCAGCCATCGAGGCCCTGAATGCCGGTGCCATCGACGCCGCCTACATCGGCCCCAATCCGGCCATCAACTCGTTCGCCAAGAGCCAGGGCCAGTCCGTGCGGGTGATTGCGGGCGCCGCGGCGGGCGGTGCACAGCTGGTGGTCAGGCCCGGGATCAACTCCGCCGCCGACCTCAAGGGCAAGACGCTCGCGTCCCCGCAGCTCGGCGGCACGCAGGACGTGGCCCTCCGGGCCTGGCTCAGCAAGCAGGGCTACAAGACCAACGTGGACGGCAGCGGCGATGTCGCCATCAACCCCACAGACAACGCCCAGTCCCTCAAGCTGTTCCAGGACGGAAAGCTCGACGGCGCGTGGCTGCCTGAGCCGTGGGCCTCACGATTGGTGCTCCAGGCCGGCGCCCAGGTGCTGGTGGACGAAAAGGACCTGTGGGACGGAACCGGCACCGGCAAGCCGGGCGAGTTCCCCACCACCATCCTGATCGTGAACCAGAAGTTCGCCGCGGACCACCCGGACACGGTCAAGGCGCTGCTGAAGGGGAACGCGGAATCGGTAGCGTGGCTCAATTCGGCGCCGGCCGGCCAGAAGGCGGAGCTCATCAACTCCGCCCTGCAGGAAACCGCCGGGGCAGCACTGCCGGGAGATGTCCTTACCAGGTCGCTGGCCAACATCACCTTCACCCTGGACCCCCTGGCCGGCAGCTACTCCAAGCTCCTCCAGGACGGCGTGGAGGCCGGCACCACCAAGAAGGCCGACATCAACGGCCTCTTCGACCTCCGTGCCCTCAACCAGGTCACCGGCGGTACCGACAAGATTTCTGCGGCCGGACTCGGCCAGGACTGACCCACCCCCACTACCTAAGGACGGCACCATGCCAGTCGTACTGGAACACCTGGGCAAGCGCTTCGGCGACGGCGCCCCGGTACTGGACGACGTCAACGCCAACATCAAGCAGGGCGAGTTCGTTGCCCTCCTTGGTGCCTCCGGCTGCGGCAAATCCACCCTCCTGAACATCATCGCGGGACTCGAAGCGCCGACGTCGGGCGCCCTGGAAGTACCTAGCGACGGCGCCGCCTTCATGTTCCAGGACGCCGCCCTCTTCCCGTGGCTCACCGCCCGGGAAAACATCGAGCTGGCCCTCAAGCTCCGCGGGGTGGGCAAGGCCGAGCGCAAGGCCAAGGCCCAGGAGCTCCTGGAACTGGTGCACCTGGGGACGGCGGGGGACAAGCGCCCGCACGAGCTCTCCGGCGGCATGCGGCAGCGCGTCTCGCTGGCACGTTCGCTGGCCCAGGACCGGCAGCTGCTGCTCATGGACGAGCCGTTCGCCGCGCTGGACGCAATCACCCGCGACCTGCTGCACGACGAGCTGGAACGCATCTGGAAGGAAACCGGGCGCACCATCGTCTTCGTCACCCACAACGTCCGCGAGGCCGTCCGGCTGGGCCAGCGCGTCCTGCTGCTGTCCTCGCGCCCCGGCCGCGTGGTCCAGGAATGGGCCGTCACCGAGGAACACCGAACCGACGCCGGGCTCGCCGGCCAGCTGACCGGGGTCATCACCGCCCGGCTGCGGGAGGAGATTCGCCGCCATGCCAAGTAAGTCCCTGTCCGGCTCCGCGCCGGTGGTTGAGCCCGACGAAACCAAAACGCGCGAGCCAGTCCATGCCGCCCTGACCCGGACGTCCACCGGCAACGAGGACCTCCGGGAGCTGGAATCCGGCCTTGACTCGCTGCAGTCCGACGCCGACCGCAAACACCGGATCGACTGGAGCCGCATCCTCCTGCCCGTAGCCGCGCTGCTGGTGCTGGTGCTGGTCTGGCAGTTCTACGTGTCCCTGGGCGTTAAACGGCGCGACCTGGTTCCCGGGCCGCTGGACGTCCTTGGCCAGCTGGGCGTTCTCTGGGGCGACGGCAAGTTCCAGGAATCAGTCTGGACGTCGCTGCAGCGCGGCGTGGTGGGCTTCCTGATTTCGGTGGCCATCGCCACGCCGGTCGGCCTGCTGCTGGCCCAGGTGGCACCGTTGCGGCGCGCGTTTGGACCGCTCATTTCGGGACTGCAGGTCCTGCCCTCCGTGGCGTGGGTCCCCGCGGCCATTATCTGGTTCGGCCTTACCGACGCCACCGTGTACTTCGTGGTGTTCATGGGCGCCATCCCGTCCATCATCAACGGGCTCATCTCCGGCGTGGACCAGATCCCGCCGCAGTACCGCCGGGTGGGCACGGTGCTTGGCGCGTCCCGGCTGCAGATGGCCCTGCAGATTGTCCTCCCGGCCGCGCTGCCGGGCTACCTGGGCGGCCTCAAACAGGGCTGGGCCTTCTCCTGGCGCTCCCTCATGGCCGCGGAGATCATCGCTGTGGGCGGCACCATCGGCTTCGGCCTGGGGTCGCTGCTGGACCAGGGCCGGACCCTGTCCGATATGGGCGTGGTCATGGCCGCCATCCTGCTGATCCTCGCGGTCGGCATCCTGATTGAGCTTCTGGTGTTCGGCCCCATCGAGAAGCGGCTCCTGCGCCGCCGCGGCCTGCTGGCCGGCAGCACCCGCTAAGTCAGCCCGCACCCAGGCACCTTGAGAGCCCGACGGCGAGTCCCGCCGTCGGGCTCTCTGCTGTCCTGTGCCCTGACTGTCCTGTGCCCTGACTGTCCTGCGCCCTGACTGTCCTGTGCCCTGACCTGACGGAACCGGGGCACTTTGACACGGACACGCCGGGTTTCAGGGCCGGTTCGACGCCGGAACGCGCCAAAGTGCCCCGCGACCGCCGGCGCCCACCAGGACGGGCCGTGGCAGACTGGCGCCATGACCGCCAGCTTCGAGTGCCGCACCGCGTCCCCGCTCCCCGTGGAGCAGCTCTTCGACCGGGCGCGCAGCATTGACATCCACTTGGAGTCGCAGCGGACAGCGGGCGAGCGGGCGGTGGGAGGGGTGACAACCGGGCTTATCGGGGAAGGCCAGGAAGTAACGTGGCGAGCCAGGCACCTCGGCATACCGCTCACCATGACCAGCCGCATTACCGCCTTCGATTACCCGCGCAGTTTTTACCGACGAACAGGTCAAGGGCCCCTTCAAGGCCTTCCGGCACGTCCACGAATTCGCGCCTACTGCCACGGGAAGCCTGATGGTTGACCGGGTGGAGTTCACCGCCCCGCTGGGGGTCCTGGGCCGCGCCGTCGAGCGCCTGTTCCTGGCCCGGTACCTGGAGCGCCTCATCGTCCGCAGGGGCAGGTTCCTCGCCGCTGCGGCTAAACGTTTGTGACGCAGCATTACCTTACGTGAACTGGTGTTGCTCGGCCTTTGTGGGCGAATGTGACGCGGACCTACCGTTGATTCATGGCAATTCAGGACATTTACCCCACGGCGCTGCGGCTGCTCGGCCGCCCGGTGCTGGTGGTGGGCGGCGGCCCCGTTGCCGCCCGCCGCGCCAAGGGGCTGCTCGACGCAGGGGCCGTGGTCACCGTCGTGGCTCCGGTTGCCTCGCCCGCGCTGCTGGAGATGGCCGGCGCCGGCCTGCTCACCTGGGAAGCGCGGCCCTACCTTTCCAGCGACGTCGACGGCGTGTGGTTCGTCCAGACCGCCACCGGCGATTCCGCCGTGGACGCCCAGGTGTCGGCCGACGCCGAGGCACAGCGCGTTTGGTGCGTCAACGCCTCCAACCATGAAGCTTCCGCCGCCTGGACTCCCGCCGTTGCGGAGGTGGACGACGTCAAGATCGCCATCAACGCCGGCGGCGACCCGCGGCGGGCCATGGCCGTGCGCGATGCCGTGGCCACCGCCCTCGAAACCGGCGACCTGCCGCTGCGCCGCCGCCGCGCACACCAGGGATCCGTCGCGCTGGTTGGCGGCGGTCCCGGCGATACGGGCCTCATCACGGTCCGCGGCCGCCGTCTCCTGGGCCAGGCCGACGTCGTGGTCGCCGACCGTCTGGGCCCCCGCGGACTGCTCAACGAACTCGCCCCGGACGTCCGGATCATCGAAGTCGGCAAGACCCCCGGCCACCACCCCGTTCCGCAGGCTGGGATCAACCGGATCCTCGTCGAGGAAGCCCTCAAGGGACACCGCGTTGTCCGGCTCAAGGGCGGGGACCCCTACGTGCTGGGCCGCGGCGGCGAGGAAGCCGAATACTGCCGCCAGCACGGCGTCGAGGTTGAAGTGGTCTCCGGCGTCACCTCGGCAATCTCCGTTCCCGCAGCAGCCGGCATTCCCGTCACCCACCGCGGCCTGGCCAAGGGCTTCAGCGTGGTCACCGGCCACGAGGAACTCTCCGAGGTACCCGCCCGTCCGGACCACACGATCGTCCTGCTCATGGGCGTCGGCCAGCTGCGCGAATCCGCGTCCGCGCTGGGCGAAGCCGGCCTGCCGCAGGACACCCCGGTTGGTATCGTGGAAAACGGCTATTTGCCGGACCAGCGCGTCACCATTGGCACGCTCGGTTCCATCGCCGACCAGGCCCAGGCGGCCGGCGTCGCAAATCCTGCCGTGATTGTCATCGGTGACGTGGTGCGCGTGAGCCCCTTCGCGCCGTCGCACTTCAAAACCGCTGACTACAGCACCACCACCCCGAACAGCCCCCGCAAGACCGTCCTCACCACCTAGCCCCACCCAACTGACTGGCAGTTGTTGTCGTTCTGAGCCGTCAAAACGACAACAAATGCGAGCCAGTTGGGCCGGAACGAAGAAAAGGAACACAGCCGTGTCATCCAGCACCACCGTAGGAACTGCTGCGCGTCCGCTGCGCGTCGCCGTCGTGGGCTCCGGCCCGGCCGGCGTCTACGCCGCTGACATCCTCACCAAGAGCGAAGCCGTCAAAAGCGGCGAGCTGACCGTCAGCATCGACCTCTTTGACCGCTACCCGGCACCCTACGGCCTCATCCGCTACGGCGTGGCCCCGGACCACCCCCGCATCAAGGGCATCGTGAACGCCCTGCACAAGGTGCTGGACCGCGGCGACATCCGCTTCTTCGGCAACGTGGACTACGGCACGGACCTCACCATTGAGGACCTCCGGACCCATTACGACGCCGTCATCTTCGCCACCGGCGCCATCAAGGACGCGGACCTGAACATCCCCGGCATCGAGCTGGAGGGCTCGTTCGGCGGCGCCGACTTCGTCTCCTGGTACGACGGCCACCCCGATGTCCCGCGCGAATGGCCGCTCGAGGCCAAGGAAATCGCGGTGATCGGCAACGGCAACGTGGCCCTGGACGTGGCCCGTGTTTTGTCCAAGCATGCCGACGACCTCCTCACCACCGAGATCCCGGACAACGTCTACGCCGGTCTGAAGGCTTCCCCGGTCACCGACGTGCACGTCTTCGGCCGCCGCGGCCCCGCCCAGGTCAAGTTCACCCCGCTGGAGCTGCGCGAGCTGTCCCACTCCAAGGACGTGGACATCATCCTGTACCCGGAGGACTTCGAGTTCGACGAGGAATCGGACCGCCAGATCCAGACCAACAACCAGACCAAGACCATGGTGGGCACGCTCACCAACTGGATTGCCGAGCAGCCCGAGGACGTCTCCGAGCTCAAGGCGTCCCGCCGCCTGCACCTGCACTTCCTGCACAGCCCGGTGGAGATCTATGACGACGCCGAGACCCCGGGCAAGGTGGCCGGCATCAAGTTTGAGCGCACCGAGCTGGACGGCACCGGCAACGCCCGCGGCACCGGCGAGTACGTGGACTACCCGGTCCAGGCCGTCTACCGCGCCATCGGCTACTTTGGTTCCGCCCTCCCGGACGTGGAGTTCGACCACAAGAAGGGCGTTGTGGTGAACGACGGCGGCCGCGTCCTGGACTCCGACGGCAACCACGTGCCGGGCATCTACGCCACCGGCTGGATCAAGCGCGGGCCGGTCGGCCTCATCGGCCACACCAAGGGCGACGCCCTGGAGACCGTCACCTACCTGCTGGAAGACCGCGAAAACCTTCCCGTCGCTTCGGCACCGAAGGAGGACGCCGTCACCGAACTCCTCGACGCACGCGGCGTGAAGTTCACCAGCTGGGAAGGCTGGCTGGCGCTGGACGCGCACGAACTCGCACTGGGTGCAGCTGCCACTGAGGCCGGGGGATCGCACGGCGTGGAGGTCAAGCGTGAGCGCATCAAGGTGGTGCCGCGCGAGGACATGGTGGACATTTCCCGCGACGGGGTGGCCGCGCAGGTCTAACGCACCGATTCAACGCAAAATCAGCCAGGAACCGCGGGGCCATTGGTCCCGCGGTTCCTGCTTTAATATGCCCTAACCCTGTTGCTTACCAGCGCCGCCAACGGCCATCAGCTCCAGGCGACGCAGGGTCTCGCGGTTCCGCGCCGAAATCAGCGGGTCCCGCAGGAATTTCGGCATCAGCTTGCCGGGGCCGCGGATGGCATCCTCGGCGATGGTCACCAGGCACTGGTCGCCCCGGTCCTCCAGCGTGATCTCCACCTTGGCCTCGCCCATCGGCCAGCCCCGCGCCACCAGTTCCAGCGAGCGGCCTGGCTCGACGGCCGCCACGCTGGTGCTGTCATCAATCACCAGCGGCCAGGCGCCCACGGAGTGGTGCAGCCGGGAACCCTGCCGGGGCCATTCGGCGTCCACGTCCCTGATCCGGGATGCGCCCACCACCCAGCCGGAATACAGCCAGCCGTCGGCGATGACCCGCCATACGTCGGCCGCGGGGGAGGTGAACAGCTGCGAGACGGTGGACATGGAGTTCCTTCCGGTTCCGGTCATGCTTTGGTGGGTGCTTCGGCGGACCCCGCCGGCGTCCGGTGTCCTTCAAATGTCCGACGGCGGGAGGTGCGGGCCCGCCGTGCGGCCCGGTAGGACGGCTTCCGCAGGCGGCGGGTCCAGGCGTACGTCCGGGCGCCCGGCGGCTGGTTCTCAAGGGGGTCGAAACGCAGCGGGATGTCCGCGGGGTCAGCACCCGCGTTCAGCCGCAGTTCACCGCACGCCCGCCACGGCCCTCCGGGTCTGGCCCAGGACAGTCCCAGCACCCATTCGCCGGAGGCCGGCGACCCCGAAGGCAGGTTCAGCGTCCGCAGTCCCAACAGCACCGGGCCCGTCCGGCCGCGGTACGGCATCAGCGTGGTCAGGGTGGCTCCCGCAATGTCCAGCCGCGGCATCAGGAGGAACCTGCCCGGCAGTCCCCAGCCGGTGGAGGCAAACAGGACGTCCGCGGGGTTGGTAGCGGAGGCAGCGGCAGGGGTCGAGGAACCGGCGGAAGCACTGGTCGGCGAAACCCGGAGCGCCAGGCCCAGGATGTCCGGCAGCGCCTGCGGCAGGCCCAGGGACCGTGAAACGCGGGCCACCACCGGGTCGGTCCCCGGGGAATCGAGCCAGTCGATGCCGCTGGGCTGTGCGGGGTTGCCGGTCCTGGTGAGCTGTCCGGCCAGGCCCAGGCCCTGGGGGTGGATGGGCCGGTCCGGCCGCGCGAGTTTGAGGAGCCGGAAGAGGGCGGCAAAGGCCTGCCCGGCACTCCCGGTGACGGTGGAAAGAACGCGCGGCTGCTGGGTCATACTTCCTTCCTACCCATAAAGCGGCGGACTACATGCGCCCGAACCGGGCCCGGATCAGCGCGAAAATCCCGTAAGCGATGAAGCCGGCGCCAATGGCCACCAGGAGTGTGGGCCCGAACGGGTGGTGCTGCAGGGCCTTGAGGCTGCCGTCCAGGCCGGTGGATTCCTCGGGCCGGTGCTTGGCCGCGGCGATCACGAACAACAGGCCCGTGAGGTCCAGCGCTATCCCTTTGGCCACATGGCCGGTGACGCCCAGGCTGTCGATAAGCCTGCCGCGCCGGGTGCCGTCGAAGTGGAACAGCTCCTCCTTGAAGCCGCGACGGATTCCCTTGACGATGAAGTAGATGCCGATGCCCAGGATGGTCAGCCCCAGCGCCACCAGGACCCACGGCCCCAGGGGGTTGGCCATCAGGCTGGCACTGAAGTCCCGGGTGTTGTCTCCCGAGTCGCTGCGCTGGCCCAGGGCGAAGCCCGCGAACGTAAGGCCCACACTGCCGTATGCGATGGCCAGGAATCCCGAGGAGACCAGCTTGGCCAGCCGTTCCTTGCGGGCCAGGCTCCGTGCGCGCAACGTCGCTTCGCTGGCCTGCCACAGGGCAAGGCCCAGGCAGGCCGCCACGCACCCCCACATGACCACGGGTCCCCACGGGTTGTCCGCGAGCTGGGCGATGGCGCCGGTGGGTTCGGCATCGCCCGGATGGCCGAGGGCGATGGCAACGGCGATGGCCCCAACGATGATGTGCAGCACCGCCATGACGGCAAATCCGGTGCGGGCCAGGATGTCCAGGGCCTTGTGGTTGGACGCCTCCTCGACAGCGTCTGCTGCCTGGCTGAGGGTGGAATCGCCGTCGGACATGGTTCAGCCGTTCATGGGCCCTTCGGCCCTCAGCTTCTCCGCGCCCGGTCCCTCCACGTGCACGGTGCAGCGGACCACCAGCTGGCCCGGGGCGTTGTCCAGTTCCACCAGGGAATCGTCCGCACTGAGGACGGTGAACACCTCGGACCCGGTGACCGCCTCCACGCCCTTGGCTTTGGCGGTTTCCCGCGCATTCCTGAGCGCCTCGCGCTGCAGGCCGTCCACGTAGCCGCCGTCACTTTCACGGGCGGGGTCCCCGAAGGCCCAGCCGAACAATGTTCCTGTTTTTCCCATGGCGACGATATTACGCGGTTGCCCCCGCCCGGGACGGGGTTTCGTAATATTAGTAAGTGTGCTTACCATGGGCGCACCATACCTCGATGGAACAGGCAAGCGAAGTCCGCTGCACAGCGGCAAAACCCGGAACCAGTTCACAACGTTAGGAACGCACATCATGGCAGGAAACCTCATTGCCCGTTCAGTTCACGACCTGACCGCGGCAGCATGGTTTGGCGGATCACTCATGGGCGCAATCGGACTCAACGGCGCGGCGGCCCAGGCCAAGGACCCCGCCGAGCGCACCCGGCTTTCCAGTGCCGGCTGGATGAAGTGGGCGCCGTTCCAGACGGCGGCTTTCGCCTCCCACCTGGTGGCGGACCTCGCCATCGCCTGGGAGAACAAGGGCCGCATCGCCAAGCAGGAGGGCGTGGCCCGCGACACCGTCATCAAGACGGCGGTCACCGTGGTGGGCGCCGCGGTGACCCTGTACTCGGGCATCCTGGGCAAGAAGGTGGAAAAGCTTGCCGGTGAAGGCGCCGAAGGCGCAACGGAGCCGCACGGCGCGGCCTCGGACGAATTGAGGACGGCCCAGCAGCAGCTCAAGCTCCTGCAGTGGGCCATCCCCGGCTTCGCAGCCCTGGTGATCATCCTCGGCGCCAAGCACGGCGAGATGCAGCGGCCCAAGAACGTCTTTGCAGGCCTCCGCGGCGAGTAGGGCGGACACGCAGTAAGAAGCTGACGACGGCGGCCCGGCACGTAAGTGCCGGGCCGCTGCCGTGTCCGGGGTGCTTGGGGCGGAGCCCACTAGACCGGTTGCGTATTGGCGGGGGGCAGGTCCGGGTTCATGTCCTTCAGGTCCGGGTCCTCGGCTGTCCACACTTGGATGATGGCCCAGGCCACCGCCGCCAGCGGCACGGACAGGACCGCGCCCACGATCCCGGCCAGGATGGTGCCGGCAGTCAATGCCATGAGGATCACCAGGGCGTGGAGCTGAAGCGACTTGCCCATGACGACCGGCTGCAGGAGGTCGCCCTCCAGCTGGTTGACCGCGACGACGACGGCCACCACAATGAGGGCCACCACCGGCCCGTTGGCAACAAGCGCCACGAGGGCGGCCAGGATGCCTGCGACCGTGGCCCCCACCAGCGGGATGAAGGCGGTAATGAAGACGATGATGGCCAGCGGAATGGCCAGCGGTACCTGCATGATCAGCAGCGCCGCACCGATGGCCACGGTATCCACCAGGGCCACGATCGCGGTGCCGCGGACGTAGCCGCCCAAAACCTCGAGCGTGCGGCGTCCGGACCGGCGCAGCTTGGCTTCACGCTGGCCGGAGAAGGGGCGGAGGAAGAAGTCCCAGATCTTGGCGCCGTCCTTGAGGAAGAAGAACAGGATGACCACCATGAGGCTGGCCCCGGCAATAAATTCGGTCACCACGGACAGCCCGGTGACCGCGCCGGAGCGGACCTGGCTGCTGGTGGCAAACTGCACCACCGCCTCCCGTGCCTGGTTGAGCTGTTCCTGCTCGATGGGGATGGGCCCCGTCAGCAGGAACTGCTCCAGCTCGTCGAGGCCGGAGGAGGCCTGCGCCGCCAGTTCGCCCCACTGGTTCCGGACGGAGAAATAGATGACGGTGGACACGCCGGCCAGGATCACCAGCAGCGCCACGAACGCCATGCCGGTGGCCAGGCCGCCCGGTATCCCGCGGCGGCGGAGCATGTTCACGAACGGGCCGATCGCTGCTGCCAGGATCAGGGCGATCAGGGCGGGGATCACCAGGAGCTTGATCTGCATCAGCGCGAAGACGGAGACGGCGACCACCAGCACAACCAGCAGAACCTGGGCTGCGCGGGTGCCTGCCCTGCCCAGGCCGTCAGACCAGAGCGCGCCCGGCGGCCTGGACCCGGAGGCCTTCCTGATGGTGCCTGGGCGCTGACCCTGGCGGGCTGCACCGCCCGGCCGCCCGGCATCGGCATGTGCCCCATCGGCAGCCGCTGCACCGTCCTGCGCCTGCCGGAGGGGCTCGTTGCCCAGCTCTTGATCACTAAGGCGTGTTGATCGCGCCATGGGTACTCCTCATCGTCCGGAGGGTGCCCTGCGCCACGGGATGCGGCGCAGGGCAGAACAACCTTCGTCAGATGGTAAGCCTACTGATGGTTTGGGGGTGCGGAAACCCCGGAGCGGGCCCTTCCCCGCAGGGTGTACCGCCGGGACTACTCGGCCAGCCACTCCGCGCAGGAGTTCAGGTTCCGGTTCACCGTGGCGACGGCAGCGTCTTCATCGCGCCGCTCGATCGCAGCGAGCAGCGTCTCGTGGCCGTCCCGCGGAAGCCCGTTGAAGCCGGGCCGGCGCTGCTGCTTGAGGAGATCCTGGTGGAACGCGGTTCCGAAGCTGGCGTAGAGCTCGTGCAGCAGCGGGTTCCCGGACGCCCGGGCGATGCCTTCGTGGAAGTGCCAGTCGGCGTCCGCCCAGGCGTCGACGTCCCCGTTGTTCCAGGCCTGGTCCCGGCTGGCGAGCAGGGCACGCAGGGCCGTGACGTCGTCGTCCGTGGCATTGCGGGCGGCCAGCCGGGCCGCCTGGGTGTCCAGGCCCAGCCGCACCTCAAGGATGTGCTGCTCGGTGTGGTCCTGGTACATCCGCTGCGCGGCGCCGGACATCTCGCTTGTGGCGCGCACATAAGTGCCGTCCCCGCGCCGGACCTCCAGCATGCCGCCGTGGGCAAGGGCCTTGACCGCTTCACGGAGGGTCCCGCGGGAGACGCCGAGCCGGGCCATGAGTTCCGGTTCGGGCGGGATGCGCTGGTTCAGGGCCCACTCGCCGGAGTGGACCATCCCGCGCAGCTTGGCCGTGACTTCGGCGGCGAGCGGCGGCCGGACTGACGGGCTCAAGGACATGGCGTTACTTCCTTCCGTCCGCAGCCCGGACCGGAGCTGCCCCTGCGGGCTTTCCGGTCATGGCGTGGCCGGTAATCAGGTGGGATACCACAATCTGTACCAGGGCCAGTGCCAGCAGCAGCACCAGCGGCAGGATCCAGCCGCCCGTGGCGCTGTGCAGCAGGCCCATGCCGAACGGGCCCACCGTGGCCAGCAGGTAACCCGACGACTGGGCCAGCGTGGACAGTGCAGTGGTTTCGGCGGTGCTGGTGCCGCTGCGGCTGATCATGACCATCACCAGCGGGAAGATGCCCAGGCCAAAGCCCAGCAGGACGGCGGGCGCGGCCGCCAGCCCCACGGGAAGGACCAGGAGCGCCAGGATTCCCACGGCCATGGTGATGCTCACCAGGTAGAACGCCGGGCGCAGCATCCGCGGGCGGGAGCCGATGGCGATCAGCACCATGCCCGCCGGAACCGAGACCAGCTGCATGAGCCCGAACATCAGTCCGCTGTCCGAGGCACTCAGGCCCATGGTGGTGAGCATGTACGGAAACCAGCTGAGCAGGGCGTACGCGAGCAGGGCCTGAAGGGCAAAGATCGCGGTGAGGAGTTGACCTTTGCGGGTCCGCAACAGCGGCCAGGGGGACACGCGCAGGCCCGAGGCCGGGGCGGCGTTGCGGTGCGCGTGCAGTGCCACGGGCAGGAACCCCAGGAAGGCGGCCACGGCAGCGATGCCCACGGCGCCCACCGCGGCGGACGGGGATCCGAGGGCTTGGGCCAGGGGTACTACCAGGACGGAGGTCAGGGTGCCGCCGGTGGTCATGGTCACGGTGTAGACGGCGGTCATGAGCGAGGTGCGGGATGCGAAGTGCTCGCGGATGAAGGACGGCATGGCCACGTTGCAGATGGCCAGTCCGGACATGCCCACCACACTGCCGGCCACGAGCATGCCGGTGGCGGGGATGCCGCGCAGCAACAGGCCGCCGGCCAGCAGGGCCAGCGACAGCAGGATGGCTTTCTCCACACCCACCTTGCCGCTGAGCCAGGACGTCGCGGCGCCGGCCACCGCGAAGCAGAGTGTGGGAATCGACGGAATGATGGCCGCCACCAACGCCCCGTAGCCCAGTACCGACTGGAGGTCGTGCAGCAGGGCTGACGCCCCGGTGATGCCCGCGCGGAGGTTCAGCCCGATCAGCACCAACGCAATGACACCGAACACGACGGCGGAGCGTGGCTTGGCAGGCGCCATGCCGGGTGCCGGCGCGGCGGGGGCTGCGGTGGGCGCCTGGATGCTTGCGGGCGGGGAAGCGGGGGGAGTGGCGGACATACCCTCCACACTAAAGGTTAGACGTTTGATGTTTGCGCTTTTGTGGCCAACCTCTCCCGGTCCGGCGCCGCTGCAATAGACTGCCAACGGACTGTCGGAGGGCCTGGCGCGGACCAGGTGGTGCGGAAGGACGGCTGTGGAGGCTTCCCGGGGACTCGAGATCGAGAAAAAATACGACGTCGACACTGGCGCCGCAGTGCCCGCATTGGAGCAGGCGGCAGGGGTGGCCCGCATGGGCAAGCCGCATACCGATCTCCTTGAAGCGGTCTACTTCGACACGCCAAAGCATTCCCTCGCCGCCCGGCGCATCACCCTCCGCCGGCGAACGGGCGGGAAGGACGCCGGGTGGCACCTGAAGCTGCCACCCCAGGCCGCCGCCGCAGCCGGGGAAGGCCCGCAGCAACGCACGGAACTGCACGCACCCCTGGGCCGCCCGGACGTGGTCCCGGACGCCCTGCTCACCCACCTGCATGCCTACCTCAGGGGTGCCGTCCCGGTGCCGGTGGTCCGACTGCACGCGCGGCGCACCACCTACCCCCTGTACGGTGACGACGGCGTGCACCTCGCCGACCTCGCCGACGACCAGGTCACCGCGGAACGGCTGCAGGATGGGGCCGCAGCCACCCGGCAGCAGTGGCGCGAGTGGGAACTGGAACTGGTTCACGGCGACCCAGGCCTCTTTGGCCCGGTGGAGGAACTGCTTGCCGCTGCCGGCGCCCGCCCCGCAGGCCACGCCTCCAAGCTGGCCCGCGCACTGGGGCCGGGCAAGGCGGCCGGAACGCGGTCCCCCGGCAGCGGGGACGCCGCCGGCCCCGCCGGCGACGAAGGCAGCCCGGCGCTGCTGGCCGGAAAGCGCGCCCCCGCAGCCGCCGTCGTCACCGTGTACGTGGGGGCGCAGATTGAGCAGATCCTTGCCACCGACGCCGCTGTCCGGGGCGAGGAGCCGGAAGCGGTCCATGCCATGCGCTCGGCAACGCGCCGGATCCGCTCGGTCCTGGGCGCCTACGGGAGGCTGTACCGGGCGTCGCCGGTGCGCAAGCTGCGGAGCGAGCTGAAGTGGCTGGGCCAGCTGCTGGGCCGGCCGCGCGACGCTGAAGTCCTGCGGGAGCAGCTCCGCGGAGAGCTGGCCGGGCTGCCGCCCGGGGACGGTGTTGCGGGAGCAACGGCAGGGCTGGAACAGCGCACGGCCGCCGATTACGACGACGCGTACCGGCTCCTGCGCGAAGCCCTGGGAACGGAGCGCTACTTCCGGCTCCTGGACAAGCTCGAGGACTTCCGGGACAACCCGCCGGTGCGGGCCGAAGCTGTGACGGCCGGCCGGCGGGCGGCGGCAAAGGCGGTGGACAAGGCCGCCAAACGGCTGCGCCGCTCACGCAAGGCTGCCAAGGGGGCACGGCGCGGCAGGGAACAGGAACTTGCCCTCCACCGTGTCCGCAAGGACGCCAAGCGGCTGCGCCACGTGGCCGAATCAGCCGCGCTGGTGCATGGCAAGCGTGCGGGCAAGGTGGCAAAGGCCGCCCGCCGGCAGCAAAAGATCCTGGGCAGGTTCCAGGACGCCGCAGTGGCCCGTGACCTGCTTGCCGGTGTCGCCGCCGACAACACCGACGCGGCCGCCGCAGGCATCTATGCCCACCTGCTCAGCCGGCAGGAAGAACGGATGCTGGCAGCCCGGGCCGGCTTCCGGAAGGCCTGGAAGAAATCCCGCGACCTGTTGGGGCACGGCGTCATCTGACCCGGCAGCAGGGCGCTGCCGGCCCCCTATTCTGCCTCCCTGCCTACCGGCCCTGGCGGGCCGACAACCGGGCCACGGCCAGGGCGAGCCACAGCTGCACCCGGTCGGCGGTGACGGCGGGGTCGTACCCCGTCAGTTCGGTGATCTGGGCCAGCCGGTAGCGGACGGTGTTGCGGTGCAGCGTGAGCTCCTCCGCCACCGCGGCCACCGAGCCGTTGTTGTTCAGGTAGCTCTCCAGCGTGGCCATCAGCTCAGAGCCGTGTGTGGCATCGAAGGACCGCAGGGGGTTCAGTGATTCGTGGGCCATATCCGCCAGCGGCACATCCTCGCTGGCCAGCAGCAGCGACGTCAGGCTGAGCCGCTCGGGTTCGTTGACGGGCAGGCCGTGGCTGGCGGCGTCCCGGGCCTCGAAGTAGCTCCAGCGCAGGCCGTTCGGCTTGGTGTACGCCCCGCCGATGCCGATCGTGGCGTGGATCCCGGCTTCGGCGAGGTGGTCGCTGAGCTTCCGTGCCAGCGCCGGCGCCGTCCCGCCGTCGTCATTGACCACCAGTACCAGGTCCTTGCCCACGACGGCGGCAACGGCCTTTTCCAGTTCCAGCGGCACCGAGGTGCTCCCCAGGGCCTTGCCATGGGCGGCCGAAACAGCGAGCAGCACCACGTTCTTGCGGGTGCTGTTCACGCCCACGCCGGCCAGGCGGCGCTGCGCCTCGCTGGTCTCCAGCGCGCCGTGGATCACGTCCTCCAGCACCTGGCCGCAGAGGGCACGCTGGGCCTGCCGCTGCTTGACCATGTTGTTCAGCTCCACGCTGATCAGGTTCTGCGCGTAGCCAATGATCCCTGTGTCCTCGAACGGCTGGCGCACCCACAGCGTGCACGCATCGCGCCGCCCGGTAGGGACGGGATAGCTGGACCAGGTCTCCGCCGACGGGCTGGCGGTGCTGCTGTTGTACAGCTGTGCCGTGAACTGCGTGAGCGCGATGTCGGTACGCAGCATGCCCCCCAGGTTCTTCAACAGCTCGGAAAGTCCGCCGCCGGTCAGCAGCGCCCGCGCCAGCACCTGGTGCCCTGCGATCAGCCGTTCCAGCTTGGCGTAGTGGTCCGCCGACTGGGCGTCCGCCACCAGCTTGGTGATGGCAATGAAGGGGGTCTCGTACGGCACCTCCACTACGGGCAGGCCCCAGCGGTTGGCCTCCGCCAGGAGGGCCGGCGGCACCGCCTCATGCGAAAGGCCCACGCCGAAACCGATGCCCACCGCGCCGGCGCGCTGCACCTGGCGGACAAAACGGCGCTGCTCAGGGGCGGAACGCAGCCGCAGGCCGGTGGTGAGGACCAGCTCGCCGCCGTTGAGGAACCGCTGGGGATCCTCCAGCTCCGTGACGGCAACCCAGTTGATGTCCTGGTTCCAGGTAGTCTCCGCCACGCCCGCCTTGGACAGCTTCAGGGAGGACACGCCCACCAGGGCAGCAAGGGAAATGGCCATGAAGCAAGGATAAACGTGAGCTGGGCAACCGCACTAAACCTCTTTGGCAAGGGTGTGCAGGTGGCTATTCACCCCGCTTGGGCGCTGGCATAGGCTCAAGGCAGTTCCATCCATCCGTCGTGGTCTCCGCCCGGCCGCCGATGGCCCTTACGAAAGAGGTTGCACACCGTGGTCCAAACCTTGCAGAACTTCATCAACGGGAAGTTCGTCACCCCCGCCGGCACCACCCTGCTGGACGTGGTCAACCCCACCAACGGCGACGTGGTGGCGCAGGCCCCCGTTTCCGTGCAGGCGGACGTCGATGCCGCCATGGCGGCTGCCAAGGACGCCTTCAGGACCTGGAAGCATGTCACCCCGGGCCAGCGCCAGCTGATGCTGCTCAAGCTCGCCGACGCCATCGAGGCCAACAGCGACGAGCTCGTCGAAGCCCAGCACCGCAACACCGGCCAGGTCCGCTCCCTGATCGCCTCCGAGGAAGTGGCTGCCGGCGCCGACCAGCTCCGCTTCTTCGCCGGCGCCGCCCGCATCATGGAAGGCAAGTCCGCGGGCGAGTACTTCGAGGGCCACACCTCCTACGTCCGCCGCGAACCCATCGGCGTAGTGGCCCAGGTGGCGCCCTGGAACTACCCGTTCCTGATGGCGATCTGGAAGATCGGCCCCGCGCTCGCGGCCGGCAACACCGTGGTCCTGAAACCGTCGGACACCACCCCCGAATCAACCCTGGTCCTGGCACGCCTGGCCGGCGGCATCTTCCCGGCCGGCGTGCTGAACGTGGTGCTCGGCACTGGCGAAACAGGCGCCATGATGGTGGAGCACAAGGTCCCCGGCCTGGTGTCCATCACCGGTTCCGTGCGCGCCGGCATCGCCGTTGCCTCCGGTGCCGCAAAGGGCCTGAAGCGTGCGCACCTGGAGCTCGGCGGCAAGGCTCCGGCCATCGTGTTCAAGGATGCCGACATCAAGAAGAGCGCCGCGGCCATCGCCGAGTTCGCCTTCTTCAACGCCGGCCAGGACTGCACCGCCATCACCCGCGTGCTGGTGGAGGAGTCCGTGCACGACGACGTCGTGGCCGCCATGGTGGAGCACACCAGGACCCTGCACACCGGCTCGCAGAACGACGAAGACAACTACTTCGGCCCCCTGAACAACGTGAACCACTTCAACGCCGTCACGTCGGTGGTGGAGAACCTGCCGGCCAACTGCCGGATCGAAACCGGCGGCCACCGCGCGGGGGAGAAGGGCTACTTCTTCGAACCCACCATCATCACCGGAGCAAAGCAGACCGACGACGTGGTGCAGAAGGAAACCTTCGGCCCGGTCATCACGGTGCAGAAGTTCAGCACCGAAGAAGAGGCAGTGGCCATGGCCAATGACGTGGACTACGCCCTGGCCTCCAGTGTCTGGACCACCAACCACGGCACCGCCATGCGGCTGAGCCGCGACCTGGACTTCGGCGCCGTCTGGATCAACACCCACATCCTGCTCACCGCCGAAATGCCGCACGGCGGCTTCAAGCAGTCCGGCTACGGCAAGGACCTCTCCATGTACGGCGTGGAGGACTACACGCGCATCAAGCACGTGATGTCCGCCCTCGACGCGTAAAACCACCCACCGCCAGGCTTCAAAGAAAGGCCTTCCCATGACCACCACCGCATCAGACATCACCTACCGCCTGGAGCAGAAGCGCAACGTCCAGGCCGACTTCCCGGGCCCCAAGTCCGTGGCACTGACCGAACGCCGCAAGTCCGTGGTGGCTGCCGGCGTCGCCTCCAGCGTCCCGGTCTACGTTGCAGACGCCGACGGCGGCATCATCCACGACGTCGACGGCAACTCCTTCATCGACCTCGGCTCGGGCATCGCCGTGACCAGCGTGGGAGCGTCCGATCCCGCCGTCGTCGGCGCCGTCAAGGAAGCGGTGGAGCACTTCACCCACACCTGCTTCATGGTCACCCCGTACGAAGGCTACGTGGCGGTCGCCGAGCAGCTGAACCGCCTCACCCCGGGCGACCACGAAAAGCGCACCGTCCTCTTCAACTCCGGCGCGGAAGCAGTGGAAAACGCCGTCAAGGTGGCCCGCCTGGCAACCGGCCGGGACGCCGTCGTCGCCTTTGACCACGCCTACCACGGCCGCACCAACCTGACCATGGCGCTGACCGCCAAGGCCATGCCGTACAAGACCAACTTCGGACCGTTCGCTCCCGAGGTCTACCGCATGCCCATGAGCTACCCGTACCGCGAGGAAAACCCCTCCATCACCGGTGCCGAGGCCGCCAAGCGTGCCATCACCATGATCGAGAAGCAGATCGGCGGCGACCAGGTGGCCGCGATCATCATCGAGCCCATCCAGGGCGAGGGCGGCTTTATCGTTCCCGCCGAGGGGTTCCTGCCCGCGCTGGCCGCCTGGGCCAAGGAAAAGGGCATCGTCTTCATCGCGGACGAGGTCCAGTCCGGCTTCTGCCGCACGGGCGAATGGTTCGCAGTGAACCACGAGGGCGTCGTCCCGGACATCATCACCATGGCCAAGGGCATCGCCGGCGGCATGCCGCTGTCCGCCATCACCGGCCGCGCCGACCTGCTGGACGCCGTCCACCCCGGCGGCCTGGGCGGCACCTACGGCGGCAACCCGGTGGCCTGCGCCGCGGCGCTGGCCTCCATCGGCTCCATGGAGGAGTACGACCTGAACGGCCGTGCCCGCCACATCGAGGAACTCGCGTTGGGCCGGCTCCGCGGCCTGCAGACTGAACTGGCCGGCTCCGGCACCGCCGTGATCGGCGACGTCCGCGGCCGCGGCGCCATGCTCGCCGTCGAACTTGTCCAGGCAGGGTCCAAGGAGCCGAACCCGGAACTGACCAAGGCTGTTGCCGCCGCCTGCCTCAAGGAAGGCGTCATCATCCTCACCTGCGGCACCTACGGCAACGTCATCCGCCTGCTGCCGCCGCTGGTCATCACCGACGAACTGCTGAACGACGGCCTGGATGTCCTCGCCGCCGCCATCAAGGCCAACGCCTAACCGGAACGACTCCCTCCGGCAACACAAAGAAGGTGGGCTCCCGGTTGGGAGCCCACCTTCTTTGTCATCGGACGCTTTCTAGGCGGCCTGGCGGAGCGCTGCCCGGCGGGCCACCGAGTTCCTGCGCGCCGTCCGCAGCATGTCCAGGGTCAGCAGGAGCAGTGCCAGCCACACCACCCCGAACCCCATCCAGCGCTCCACGGTCATGGCCTCCCGGAACACCAGCAGCGCTACCAGGAACTGCAGCACGGGGGCAAAGTACTGCAGCAGCCCGATGGTGGTCATGGGCAGCCGCCGCGCGGAGGCGCCGAAGAAGAGCAGCGGAACGGCGGTGATCACGCCGGACGCCAGCAGCAGCCAGAAGTGCCCGGGCCCCTGGGAAGTCAGCGTGGAGTTGCCGTTCGCGGCCAGGACCACCATGGCCACGGCGGCCAGCGGTGCCAGCACCATGGTCTCCACGCTGAGGCTGGTGATGGCGTCCACCCTCGACCCCACCCGGTTCTTGACGAAGCCATACAGGCCGAAGCTGAACGCCAGCGTCAGCGCAATCCACGGCAACTTCCCGTAGGAGTAGGTGAGGACGCCCACGGCCACGAAGCCCACGCCCACCGCGGCCCACTGGAGCGGACGCAGCTTTTCCTTCAGGACCAGCACGCCGAGGAGCACCGAGACCAGCGGGTTGATGAAGTAGCCCAGTGACGTTTCCACCGCCTGCCCGGTGGTCACGCCGTAGGTATAGGTCAGCCAGTTGATGGCGATCAGGAAAGCAGCCAGCGCCAGGGAACCAAATACGCGGCGGTCCTTCAGCGCGGCAGCCAGCGCACCCCACGCCCGGGTGACCGTGATCAGGAGGGCGCAGAACAGGAGCGACCACACCACGCGGTTGGCCACGATCTCGACGGCGCCGGCCGGCATCAGGATGAAGAAGTACAGCGGGAGCAGCCCCCACAAAACGTACGCGCCGATGCCGAACAGCAGTCCCGCCGTCGAATCCCCGGCGACTGCCTTGGGACCCGCGGGCACCGCATCACCTGCCGTGGAGCGTGACGTGTGGGAGGTGGCTACGGGGGTTCCTTCTGGCATGGGCACGCTCTCCATAACAGCAGCCCGCGGGCAGGTATTCCGGGAGGCAGGCGGGAAAACCCGAAAATAGTCAGTAGGCTTTCTTTCATGACATGTGCCCGTACCCCGCAGTCGGCCCCATGAGGCTCCGGCGCAGCAACGCCTCGGGCCGCGGCTACCGCAGGGTGCCGGCAGGCAAAGGCTTCAGTTACCGGGACCTGGACGGCTCCACCCTGCCGCCCGGTCCCGTCCGTGACCGGCTGGAGAGCATCGGCATCCCGCCCGCGTGGACGGACGTCTGGATTGCCCCGTTTGAGAACGGCCACATCCAGGCCACCGGGGTGGACGCGGTGGGCCGTCGCCAGTACATCTACCACCCGGAGTGGCGTGAGCGTAAGGACCGGGTGAAGTTCGACCGGTCCCTCCAGCTGGCCGAATCGCTGCCCGCGGCACGCCGCATGGTCACCATGGACCTGCGCAGCGATGGCTTCACCCGCGAGCGGGTCCTGGCGGCCGCGTTCCGGATGCTGGACAGCGGATCCCTGCGCGTCGGATCCGAACGCTACACCAATGAAAACGGCAGCCGGGGCCTGGCTACCCTGCTGTGCGCCCACGTCCAGGTCCGCAAGGACCGCATCCTGCTGCGCTTCCCGGGCAAGAGCGGCAAGGACTGGGAATCGGAGATCCGCGACCCGGACCTCGCCGTCGTGCTGCGCCTCCTCAAGCGCCGCGGGCCCAACGCCCGGCTCCTGGCCTACAAGGAGGGCAGGATCTGGCGTCCGGTCACCAGCGCGGACATCAACGCCTACGTGAAGGAGCGGACCGGATCGGACTTCACCGCCAAGGATTTCCGCACCCTTCGCGGGACGGTGGCCGCGGCGGCAAGCCTTGCCCGGACCGGCCCCCAGCGCACGGCGGCCAAACGGAAACGGGCCATCAGCCGGGCCATGCACGAGGCCGCGGAGACGCTGGGCAACACACCCTCCATCGCCCGGAAGAGCTACGTGGACCCCCGCGTCCTGGACCACTTCCATGACGGAGAAACCATCGATCCAAAGCGCCTGGACTCGGCGGAGGCCGAACTCCGGGCACTCCTGTACCGCGAAGGCAAGGTGGTGGCCCTGGCCGCCAACTAGAATGGGGGACTGTGCGCTGCATGACGCGGCGCAGTCTCATGAAACGTGAGCAGGACCAGTTCAGAAGGGCTCCCGGTGTCCAACAAGAGCGAAACCGCCAACCGTCCCCTCCGCGTCGCGATCGTCGGCGCAGGACCGGCAGGAGTCTATGCTGCGGACATCCTCACCAAGTCCAGCGGGGTGAAGGACGGCGACTTCCAGGTCAGCATCGACCTTTTCGAGGCCTATCCCGCGCCCTACGGACTGATCCGTTACGGCGTGGCCCCGGACCACCCCCGCATCAAGGGCATCGTGAACGCCCTGCACAAGGTCCTGGACCGCGGGGACATCCGGTTCCTGGGCAACGTGACCTACGGCCGGGACCTTACCCTGCACGATTTCCGGGCCTTCTATGATGCCGTGATCTTTTCCACGGGCGCCGTGAAGGACGCGGACCTGGACATTCCCGGCATCAACCTCCAGGGTTCCTTCGGCGGCGCCGACTTCGTGTCCTGGTACGACGGGCACCCCGATGTTCCCCGGGAATGGCCGCTCGAGGCCAGGGAAATCGCCGTCATCGGCAACGGCAACGTGGCCCTGGATGTGGCCCGCATGCTGGTCAAGCACCCCGAGGAGCTGCTGAGCACCGAGATTCCGGACAACGTCTACCAGGGCCTGAAGTCCTCGCCCGTCACGGACGTCCACGTTTTCGGCCGCCGCGGACCGGCCCAGGTGAAATTCACCCCGCTGGAGCTGCGCGAGCTCAGCCATATGGACGACGTGGACATCGTCCTGTATCCGGAGGACTTTGAATTCGACGATGCCTCGGATGAGGCCATCCGCAGCAACAACCAGGTCAAGACCATGGTGAACACGCTCACCAATTGGCTGGTTGAGGAGCACGCGGAGTCGGAGAGCCCCTCCTCCCGCAGGCTGCACCTGCACTTCCTGCACAGCCCCGTGGAAGTGCTCGACGACGGCACGGGCAGGGTGGGCGGCATCAAGTTTGAGCGCATGCAGCTGGACGGGACCGGCAACGCCAAGGGCACCGGGGAGTACGTCGAATACAACGTCCAGGCTGTCTACCGGGCCATCGGCTATCACGGCTCCGCCCTGGACGAACTGGAGTACGACGCCAAGCGCGGCGTCATCCCCAATGAGGGCGGACGCGTCCTGGATGCCGACGGGAACCCCGTCCCGGGCATCTACACCACGGGCTGGATCAAGCGCGGACCCGTCGGGCTCATCGGCCACACCAAGGGCGATGCGCTGGAGACCATCGGCTTCCTGCTGGAGGACCGGCCGAACCTCCCCGCTGCACAAAACCCGGATCCCCAGGCCATCATCGACTTGCTCGAGGAACGCGGCATCGAATACACCACCTGGGAAGGGTGGAACAAGCTCGACGCCCATGAGGCTGGACTCGGGGCCGCTTGGACCGGACCCGAAGGCCTGGACCACGTGGTGCGCGAACGGATCAAAGTGGTGCCGCGCGAAGACATGATCCGCATCTCCCGCGGCTGACTCCGGCCGCACTCCACCAGCAGGTGGTTACTTAGGGAGGGCCATGAGCAGGAACGTCATTCAAACCACTTTTGACGGCTTCATGAAGGGTGCGGGATTCTCGAAGCACAGCGGATCCTGGTACCGCGACACCGATGACGTGATCACTGTGGCCGAATTGCAGAAATCGCAGTATGGACTGCAGTACTACGTGAACATTGCACTGTGGCTGCGCCCTCTGGGAGAGGCGAAAACCCCCAAGGAGCAGGCCTGCCACGTTCGCACCCGCCTCTCACTGCTTGTTGGAAGCGCGGACGGGCAGCTGGAGGCGCTGGCCGTGAAGGGGCCATCTGATGGGTCGGGCGGGCCCTGGTTGTAAACCTGGCCCTGTGACCTCTGGCCGCAGAGCCGTATTCAAGTTAGTCTAATTAACATGAATACGGTGCGAACCCGTGCCTACGACTCCCGGAAGCGTGCGGCCTCTGCCGCCGCAACCGGGCGCCGGATCCTGCAGGCAACGCTGGACCTCTTCATGGAGGGACCGCTCGCCGGCGTGACGCTGAACGCCGTTGCTGAACGGGCCGGGGTGACCGTCCAGACCGTCATCCGCCGCTTCGGCGACCGCCCGGGCCTGATCCACGCCACGGCGGAATTCGCGTCAGCGCAGGTTGCCGGCAAGCGCGGTGCCGCTCCTCCCGGCGACGTACCCGCCGCCGTCGACAATCTCCTGGAACACTACGAAACCACCGGCGCCCTGGCCCTGAAGATGCTGGCCGAGGAGGAAACGTCCCCTGTCCTCGCAGAGATCACCGAAGGCGGCCGGCAGCTCCACCGGCAGTGGTGCGAACGCGTCTTCGCGCCCTTCCTGGCAGATGACTTCCTGCCGGACGGGGTAGAGCGGAAGCGCCGCCTTGCCCAGTTCGTCGCCCTCTGCGACGTCTACACCTGGAAGCTGCTGCGCCTCGATGCCGGGCTCAGCCGCGACCACGTGGCCCACTGCCTGCTCGAAATGCTGGAACCCTTCATCCGGAGGCCCTGATGTCCACCGTCCTTGCCTACACCTCTCCCGCCATCGGCCACCTTTTCCCCATGGTCCCGCTGCTCCAGGAGCTGAAGGCCCGCGGCCATGGTGTCCACGTCCGTACCCTGCGCCGGCAGGTCCCGCTGCTCATGGAGGCGGGGTTCCATGCCGGACCGGTGGATGACCGGATACTTGCGGTCGAGGCCACTGACTACCGCGCCAACAACGCGAAGGCGGCCCTGGCTTCCAGCGTGGAGACCTTCACGGCCCGCGCCCGGTTCGACGCCCCGGACTTGCAGCAGGCCATTGATGACGTTCGCCCGGACCTGCTGCTCATCGACATCAACGCCTGGGGAGCCCGCATCCAGGCCGAATCCTCGGGGCTGCCGTGGGCCACCTTCAGCCCCTACACCCCGCCGCTCCAGTCGAAGGGAACGCCGCCGTTCGGACCCGGGCTTGCCCCCATGTCCGGCCCGCTGGGGAGGGCCCGTGATGCACTGGCCCGCCGCCTGGTGACCGGCGCCGTGGAAAAGCTGATGCTGCCGCACATCAACGCGCTGCGGACGGAGCTGTCCGCCGGCCAACTGCCACCCGTCAGCGGTGCGGACGAGATGTTCCGCACCGCGCCGCTGATGCTTGTGGCCACGTCGCAGCCGTTCGAGTATCCCCATCCGGACTGGGGGCCGGACGTGCGGATGATCGGCGCGCTCGGCTGGGAACCGCCCGCGGAGCCTCCCTCCTGGCTCGGGGATGGCCAGGACCCCGTGGTCCTGGTGACCACATCCTCCGAATACCAGGCCGACGAAGCCCTGGTAGGGGCGGCGCTGGCCGGCCTGGCCGCTGAACCCTTCACCGTGGTGGCCACCCTGCCGGCAGCGGACACCGGGTCCGCCGGGGCGCACCGGGCATCCGGCGCCGAAGCCTTTGCGTCCGTCCCGGCCAATGCCCGGCTGGAACACTTCGTGCCGCACGGTCCCGTCCTTGACCGCGCCGCCGTCGCCATCACGCACGGCGGCATGGGGGCGACGCAGAAGGCGCTCGCCAAAGGGGTGCCCGTGGTGGTGGTTCCGTTCGGCAGGGACCAGCACGAGGTGGCGGCGAGGGTGGTGGCCGCCGACGCCGGGGTGCGGCTGAGCCGGAAGCACCTCACCCCGGAAAGGCTCCGCGCCGCCGTCCACCAGGCCCGGACCAAGGCGCCGGGGGCGCGGCGGGTTGCGGAGGGCTACGCTGCCGCGGGTGGAGCAGTGGCAGGGGTGGATGCGCTGGAGGAACTGGTACGGCTAGACTAGCCGCGCCAGAAGCCTGCACTTTCCGGGAGTTCGATGACGAACCTGCTCCAGCCTGAACCGCGCCAGCGCGCCGCGCTGGCAGGTCACGAGCGCCTGGACGGTGCCATTCCAGAGATGCCGGGCCTGGGCGATGCCACGCCCGAAATCCCCGGCCTGCGCAAACTCATCAGGGAATCGTGGCTACGGTCCGCCGGCTTCAAAGCCAATCCTGACAATGCGGCCGCGCCGCTTGCCTTCGACTGGGACGAGCTGGAGGACTACCGCCGGCAGCACCCCCTTGCAGCGATCATGCCGGTCATCAACAAACTCCTGGTCCAGCCCAGCCATGACAGCGGCCTCCTGGTGGCCGTAGGCGATGAGGTGGGCAGGCTCCTGTGGGTGGACGGCGACCCCACGCTCCAGCGCCGCGCCGAAGGCATGATGTTCGTCCCCGGTGCCGACTGGTCCGAGGCCAGTGTTGGCACCAGTGCCCCGGGAACGGCCCTGGCCCTGGGCAAGGGGATCCAGATCGCCGGCGCCGAGCACTACCAGCGGGCCGTCCATCCCTGGAGCTGCACCGCCGTCCCCTTCCACGACCCCGATTCAGGCGCCGTGCTGGGCGTCGTGGACATCACCGGGACAGCCACCGCGGTGGCGCCGCATACGCTGTCGCTGGTGGAGGCCACCGTGGCGGCCGCGCAGGCGCAGCTGCGGGTGGAGCGCCTGCAGCGCGCGGCGGAGCTGGCCAGGAAGCCCGTACGACGGCGGTCCCCGGCGTCCGCCGGCAGGCAGGGCCAGGGTGCCAAGGAAGGCAGCCTCTACCGGAACAGCCTGCAGCTGCTGGGCCGCGACCAGGCGCTGCTCAGCCTGGGCGGCAGGACGGTTTCGCTGTCCGCCCGGCACAGCGAGATCCTGGCCCTGCTCAGCACCCACCCGGACGGGCTCACCGCGGAGGAACTCAGCTCTCTGCTGTATCCCGGGGACGGCCCTACCATGACGCTGCGCGCCGAGATGGTCCGCCTGCGCAAGGTCATCCAACAGCTTTCCCCGGACGCTGTTCCCGGCTCGCGCCCCTACCGGCTGCCTGTCGACCTGGTGCCGGACACCGGCCAGGTGCTTAGTTGCCTGCAGCGCGGTGCACACCGGATTGCCCTGGAGATTTACCGCGGCGGCGTGCTCCCGCGCTCCGAGGCGCCCGGCATCATCGAGCTGAGGAACAGGGTCTCGTCCCTGCTCCGGGAGGCCGTCCTCACGGATGGAAGTGCCGAGTCCCTGCTCAAGTACGCCGCGCTTCCCGAGGCAAGTGACGACGTCGGAATCCGCCGCGCCGCGCTCCGCCTCCTGCCGCCGCGCTCACCCAAGCGGGCCGCCGTCGTGGCCGACCTGGAACGGCTGGAAGCCGAACTGCGCGCCTGACAACGCCCCCCTGTGACACCGGCCACAGGCCTGCAACCTGGCTGCAACCTGCCAACTCCTACGCTGTCTCCAACGGCGAACGGCCCCTGGGGCCCGCCTTCTGCACAGCAAAGGAGCTAAGCACATGACCGTTTACGCACAGCCGGGAACCGACGGTTCGAAGGTCACCTTCAAGGATCGGTACGAAAACTGGATCGGCGGGGAATGGGTGGCCCCCGTGAAGGGGCAATACTTCGACAACATCACTCCGGTGACGGGCAAGGCGTTCTGCCAGGTGGCCCGCGGCACGGCCGAAGACATCGAACTGGCGCTGGACGCGGCGCACAAGGCGGCACCGTCCTGGGGCAAGACCTCAGCAGCGGAACGTGCCGCCATCCTGAACAGGATCGCCGACCGCATCGACGAAAACCTGGAAATGCTCGCCGTCGCCGAAACCTGGGACAACGGCAAGCCGGTCCGGGAGACCCTGAACGCGGACCTGCCGCTGGCGGCGGACCACTTCCGCTACTTCGCCTCAGCCGTCCGTGCCCAGGAAGGCAGCCTCTCCCAGCTGGACGAGAACACCACCGCATACCACTTCCACGAACCGCTCGGCGTGGTGGGCCAGATCATTCCCTGGAACTTCCCCATCCTCATGGCCGTCTGGAAGCTGGCACCCGCGCTCGCCGCCGGAAACACGGTGGTGCTCAAGCCCGCCGAACAGACGCCAAGCTCCATCCTGGTGCTGGTGGAACTCATCGGGGACCTGCTGCCCGCCGGCGTGCTGAACGTGGTCAACGGCTTCGGCGTGGAGGCCGGCAAGCCGCTGGCCTCCAGCTCCCGGATCCGGAAGATCGCGTTCACCGGCGAGACCACCACCGGCCGGCTGATCAGCCAGTACGCCAGCCAGAACCTCATCCCCGTCACCCTGGA
The DNA here is from genome assembly GCF_001428325.1 of Arthrobacter sp. Soil761. Taxonomy (NCBI): domain Bacteria; kingdom Bacillati; phylum Actinomycetota; class Actinomycetes; order Micrococcales; family Micrococcaceae; genus Arthrobacter; species Arthrobacter sp. Soil761. The sequence goes on from NZ_LMSF01000029.1 coordinate 433,781, forward strand.
ACTGGGCGGCAAGAGCCCCAACATCTTCTTCAACGACGTTGCCCAGGAGAACGACGCGTTCTACGACAAGGCCCAGGAAGGTTTCGCGCTGTTCGCCTTCAACCAGGGCGAAGTCTGCACCTGCCCGTCCCGGGCGCTGGTCCAGGAGGACATCTACGACTCCTTCATGGCGGACGCCGTGGCCCGGGTGGAAAAGATGGTCCAGGGCAACCCGCTGGACACCGATACGCAGGTTGGTGCACAGGCCTCCAACGACCAGCTGGAGAAGATCCTGTCCTACATCGACATCGGAAAGCAGGAAGGCGCCAAGGTGCTCACCGGCGGCGCCCGCGCCGAACTCCCGGGGGACCTCGCCGGCGGCTTCTACGTCCAGCCCACCGTGTTCGAGGGCCACAACCGGATGCGGATCTTCCAGGAGGAGATCTTCGGCCCCGTGGTGGCGGTGACCCGGTTCAGTGACTACAACGACGCCATGGGCATCGCCAACGACACCCTGTACGGCCTGGGCGCCGGCGTCTGGTCCCGCAACGGCAATGTGGCCTACCGCGCCGGCCGGGAAATCCAGGCCGGCCGTGTCTGGGTCAACAACTACCACGCCTACCCGGCGGGTGCCGCCTTCGGTGGCTACAAGTCCTCGGGCATCGGCCGTGAAAACCACGCCATGATGCTGGACCACTACCAGCAGACCAAGAACCTGCTGGTCAGCTACGACGAAAACAAGCTGGGCTTCTTCTAGGCCAGCACTACCCCCCGCCACAACGACGCAAGGATTTCGCCAATGACGACGACAATGCAAGCAGCAGTAGTAACCAAATTCGGTGCCGACCTGTCCGTCCAGGACGTCGCCATGCCGGTACCCGGGCCCGGCCAGGCACTGGTCAAGGTCTTGACCACCGGCGTATGCCACACCGACCTCCACGCAGCAGAAGGGGACTGGCCAGTCAAACCCGCCCCGCCGTTCGTTCCCGGCCACGAGGGCGTGGGGGAGGTGGTGGCACTGGGTGAAGGCGTCACCGACCTCCGCATCGGAGACGTGGTGGGCAACGCCTGGCTGTGGTCCGCCTGCGGCGACTGCCAGTACTGCCGCACCGGCTGGGAGACCCTCTGCGAGGCCCAGCAGAACGGCGGCTACACGGTGGACGGGTCCTTCGGGGAGTACATGCTCGTGGATTCACGCTTCGCGGCGCGCATACCGGCGGGATCCGACCCCGTCGAGGTGGCGCCGGTGCTCTGTGCCGGCGTCACCGTCTACAAGGGCCTGAAGATGACCGAAACCCGGCCGGGGCAGTGGGCCACCATCTCCGGCATCGGAGGGCTGGGGCACATCGCCGTCCAGTACGCCGTCGCCATGGGCCTGCGGGTGGCCGCCGTGGACGTCGCCGACGACAAGTTGGCCCTGGCCAGGGCCCACGGAGCGGAAGTGACCGTCAACGCGCTGCATGAAGATCCGGTAGAGGTGATCCAGCGTGAAACAGGAGGGTGCCATGGGGTGCTGGTTACGGCGGTGCATCCGTCAGCGTTCGGACAGGCCATTGGCATGGCCCGCAGGGGCGGCACCATCGTGTTCAATGGACTGCCTCCGGGGGACTTTCCGGCGCCGATCTTCGACATCGTGCTCAAGGGGCTGACGGTCCGCGGTTCCATCGTCGGAACCCGGCAGGACCTTGAGGAAGCGCTGGATTTCTACGCCAGGGGAAAGATCCGCCCCACAGTGTCCGTCCGGGAGCTCTCCGAGGTCAACGCCGTCTTCGATGAGATGAAGCACGCCAAGATCGACGGCCGCGTGGTGCTGAGGTTCTGATGCCGGACCACGGGATGGATGCCGCCGTGACGCTGCCCGGGGAAGACTTTTCCCGGGTGGCGCTCACGCCGGCGGCCGTGGACCTGCTGCGGATGCTCTGGGACCGGCACGGACCGCTCATGTTCCACCAGTCCGGAGGCTGCTGCGACGGGTCCTCACCCATGTGTTACCCGGCAGGGGACTTCATCACGGGGGACTCGGACGTCCTGCTGGGGCTGTTCGACCTGTCCGACGGCCTGCAGCCACTTCCGCTGGAGTTCTGGATGTCCCGGGAACAGTTCAATTACTGGAGCCACACCCACCTGACCGTGGACGTTGTACCGGGCCGGGGGAGCGGCTTTTCGGTGGAAGCGCCGGAGGGCAAACGCTTCCTGATCCGGTCAACGCTGATGGACTGGCCTGCCTAGCAAGTTCGACGCTTTACGCGTCGGGGCTCTCCATTAGGAGGGCCCCGAGTGCGTTGGCGGAAGAATATTCGGCGCAGAGGCCGTCTCACTATTCGGGACGATTGGGGCCGTCCAGTGGATGGACACTATCGTTGATAGGTCTGTTTCCATCACAAACCAGGATTGTGACCCCCCTTATGAATCTTCTGCGGACAAAATCCATCGAGCAGTCGATTGCCGACGCCGATGAGCCAGGGCGCAAACTCAAGCGTTCCCTCAGCACCTGGGACCTCATGATCATGGGCGTCGCCGTTGCTGTGGGCGCCGGTATCTTCTCGGTGGGCGCCAAGGCCGCTGCCAACTTCGCGGGCCCCGCCGTCACCGTCTCCTTCGCCATCGCCGCCGTCACGTGCGCGCTGGCCATCATGTGCTACGCCGAGTTCGCCACCGCCATCCCCGTGGCCGGATCGGCCTACGTCTTCACCTACGCCACCATGGGCGAACTCCTTGCCTGGATCATCGGCTGGAACCTTATCCTCGAGCTGTTCACGGCCGCCGCCGTCATCGCCAAGTACTGGGGCATCTACCTCAGCAAGGTGTTTGCCCTCACGGGCCTCGACATCCCGCCGGCCCTCTCGCTGGGCGGCGTGGACCTCTACTGGGGCGCCTTCCTGATCGTGGCCATCTTCACCGTGCTGCTGGTGCTGGGCACCAAGCTGTCCGCCCGCGTGGGCAACATCTTCACCCTGATCAAGATCGGCGTGGTGCTGTTCGTGATCGTGGTGGGCTTCACCTACGTGAAGCTGGAGAACTACAGCCCGTTCGTTCCCGCCGCCCAGCCCACGGCAGGCACCGGCGCCGCGGACGTCCTGAAGCAGTCCTTCTTCGGCTTCCTGACCGGTGCCGCGCCCGCCCAGTACGGCACCATGGGCATCTTCGCCGGGGCCGCACTGGTGTTCTTCGCCTTCATCGGATTCGACGTGGTGGCAACCTCCGCCGAGGAAGTCAAGAACCCGCAGAAGACGCTGCCCCGCGGCATCTTTGGCGGCCTGGCCCTGGTGACGCTGCTCTACATCCTCGTGTCCCTGGCCCTGACCGGCATGGTGTCCTACACCCAGCTGGCCGAGGCCAAGAGCCCCACCCTCACCACTGCCTTCGAGGCCGTGGGCGACACGTCCGCCGCCAAGGTCATCGCCTTCGGTTCCCTGGTGGGCCTGACCACCGTGATCATGGTGCTCCTCATGGGCCTGTCCCGCGTGGTGCTGGCCATGAGCCGCGACGGACTGCTGCCCCGGTCGCTGTCCAAGACCAGCGACAAGCGTTCCACCCCGGCGCGCCTCCAGATCATCTGCGGCGCCGCGGTTGCCCTGGTGGCAGGCCTGACCAACGTGGACCTGCTCGAGGAAATGATCAACATCGGCACGCTGTCCGCGTTCGTGGTGGTCAGCCTGGGCATCCTGGTGCTCCGCAGGAAGCGCCCCGACCTGAAGCCCGCCTTCCGCGTCCCGTTCGGCAAGGTACTGCCGGTTGTCTCCGCGGTGCTGTGCCTGTACCTGATGACCAACCTCGCCGTGGAGACCTGGATCTTCTTTGCCTTCTGGCTGGTCATTGGCCTGGCGATCTACTTCGCGTACGGACAGCGGCACTCCCGGCTCAACGAGCGCTTCGCCGAGGCCAACGCCAGCGTCAACGGCGCCGCGGGTTCCGCTGCAGCCCCCGCCGCCGAACGGGACGACGAGGATGAGCTGAGCCGCACCTGACAGCCCGCGACCACTCCTCCTGAACTGCCCGCCCGGCCTGTGCCGGGCGGGCAGCCGCATTTCCGGCAGCCGCGTTTCAGGGCGCCGCGTACCGGCCCACCCATTCCACGAGCGGCCGGAGCTGCCGCCACCGTTCCGCGATCCGCTCCTTCGCGGCGGGTGTGGAGACCCACTCCGGCCGGCCCACCTCGACTCCGGCGGAGAGCGATTTGTGCTTGAGCAGTTCGGCGCGGGGATGGTCTTTGTCGAATCCCCGCGGGACGGTTTTCAGCGTCTCGCCCTCGATGGCAAAACCGGCGCCGGCCACGGCATCAACAATGTCCTGCAGGGCGGCGCCGCTGGCGGAAGCGTCGGCGGCCGCGCGGAACCGTGCCAGCTGGGCGGGAGTGTGGGAGTGGTAGCCCCCACCGATCAACAGCCCGTCAGCATTGATTTGGAGATAGAAACCCACGCCTTCCTGGCGCGCAGCGAATGCTCCCTGGGCAGTTTTGTAGGGCGACTTGTCCAGTGAGAAGCGGACGTCGCGGTTGGGGCGGAAAAGCTTGGCCGGTCCGAACTCGGGTTCCAGCTCGGAGAGCAGGAGGGTGAGTGGTGCCTTGACTGATTCCTCGTACGTTGCCTTGTGTGCCAGCCACCAGTCGCGGTTGTTGTTGTCCTCCAGCTGTGCGTAGAAGCGGAAAGCTTCGACGGGGATGCCTGCGAAAGTGTTCATCTACGGAGCGTAGGGCTGCCGCCCGCAACCAGCCAGGTCTACGCCGCCGTATGTGCAAAAGCGGCCCGACTGCAGAACACCCCGCCACGGAGGCCCGTGACGGGGTGTTCTTTCGGTTCAGCCGGCAGGAAGCCTGGTCAGCCGATCTTGTTGGCGGACTCTGCATCCGAGGCCGGAGCGGAGGGGGCATCCCCTGCGCCGAGGTTGGCGCGCAGCTTGGCGCCGAGTTCGGCATCAACGTTGGTCCAGTACTGGATGGCGCGTTCCTTGATGCCCGGGCTCTGGACGCCGCCCACGGCACCGGTGATGGTCTCCAGGAAGCGGGCCTTTGCTGCCTCGTCGTAGACCTCGCGGTACAGCGCGCCGGCCTGGACGAAGTCGCTGTCCTCGGCGTGGAGGGAGTGCGCGGCAAGGGTCAGCTCGCCGTCGTTCTCCCAGCCGCCGGCCGGGTTCTGCGGCTCAACGGCAGCCGGGCCGCCCACGGAGTTGGGTGCGTAGACCGGAACGGAGGGGGCGTTGAACAGGTAACGTCCGGCACCGTCCTGGCTGTAGTTGTTGACCTGGTTCTTGGGCTGGTTCACCGGGATCTGCGCGTGGTTGGTGCCCACGCGGTAGCGGTGTGCGTCCGCGTAGGAGAAGATGCGGGCCTGCAGCATCTTGTCCGGCGAGGCGGCGATGCCCGGCACGAAGTTCGACGGCGCGAAGGTGGCCTGCTCGATCTGCGCGAAGTAGTTCTCCGGGTTCCGGTTCAGCTCCATGGTGCCCACCTTGATCAGCGGGTAGTCGCCGTGCGGCCACACCTTGGTCAGGTCGAACGGGTTGAAGCGGTAGGTCTTGGCATCCTCGTACGGCATGACCTGCACGTGCAGGTCCCAGGACGGGAAGTTGCCCGCGGCGATGTTCTCGGACAGGTCGCGGATGTAGAAGTCCGCGTCAGAGCCGGCCAGCTGTTCGGCCTGCTCGGAGCTCATGGAGTTCACGCCCTGGTTGGACTTGAAGTGGTACTTGACCCAGAAGCGCTCACCGGCTTCGTTAATCCACTGGTAGGTGTGCGAGCCGTAGCCCTGCATTTCGCGCCAGGAGGCCGGCAGGCCGCGGTCACCCATGAGCCAGGTGACCTGGTGGGCGGACTCGGGGGACAGGGTCCAGAAGTCCCACTGCATGTCGGCGTCGCGGAGGTGCGTGCCCGGCAGGCGCTTCTGGGAGTGGATGAAGTCCGGGAATTTGATGCCGTCGCGGATGAAGAAGACGGGGGTGTTGTTGCCCACGAGGTCGTAGTTGCCCTCGGTGGTGTAGAACTTCACGGCGAAACCGCGGGGGTCGCGCCAGGTGTCCGGGGAGCCGTTCTCGCCCGCGACGGAGGAGAAGCGGATCAGCATCTCGGTCTCGACGCCGGGCTGCAGGAACGCGGCCTTGGTGTACTTGGAGATGTCTTCGGTGGTCTTGAACGTGCCGAATGCGCCGCCGCCCTTGGCGTGCACTACGCGCTCCGGAACCCGCTCGCGGTTGAACTGCGCGAGCTTTTCAACGAGGTAGTGGTCGGTCAGGATGATGGCACCATCGGCACCAACTGACTTCGAGTGAGCGTCGGATGTAACCGGCGCGCCTGACTGGGTTGTGGAAACGGCAGTCATTGTTCTCCTATTTCTCTTTTTCTTGCGAGGGACTGTGGGGAGGAAGTTGCTGGGCCTGCTGGCATTCCTGGCAGATGCCCTGGTACATGACGTCCGCGATCTGGATGGTCATGGGCTTGGCGTCCGGGTTCCAGTGCGGCGTGAGGCAGGGGGCGTGGCCGACGGCGCAGTCCACGTCCTCCACCCGGCCGCAGCTGATGCAGATGGCGTGGTGGTGGTTGTCGCCCACGCGCGTCTCATACAGGGCAGGGGAGTGCGGCGGCTCGAAGCGGCGCAGCATGTGCAGGTCCGTCAGGTCGCCGAGGACTACATAGACGGACTGGGCCGTCAGTTCGGGCAGCTCGGCCCGGGCGGCGGCAAGGATGCTTTCGGCAGGCGAGTGGGGGTGGCGTTCGACGGCGGCAAGGACGGCCAGCCGCTGCTTGGTCACCCTGCGGCCGTGGGCGCGCAGGGCTGCAGCCCACGCTTCCTGGCCGTCAAAGTGCTCCATCATGGCTCCATTGAAACACTTATTTTTAGCAACTCACAATAAGGCGTGGCTTACCTTCCCGTGTCGCCCGCTAGTGTTACGGGGTGGGGAAACTGCTTGCCGATGTCACACCGCTCAGGGAAAGCCCGGCATTCCGCCGGTTGTGGCTCGGATCGGCGGTGTCCGCCGTCGGCAGCCAGCTCACCCTGGTGGCAGTGAGCCTCGAGGTGTACCGCCTGACGCAGGACAGCTTCTACGTGGGCCTGCTGGGCATCTTCGCGCTGGTTCCCCTCGTGATCGGTGGCCTGATGGGCGGCTCCATCGCCGACGCCCACGACCGCAGGCGGATTGCCCTGCTGGCCACCACCGTGCTCTGGCTGACCACCGGCCTGATCGCACTGCAGGCCTGGGTGCAGCTCGGCAACGTGTGGGTGCTGTACCTGCTGGTGGCACTGCAAAGCGGGGCCCAGGCCATCAACCAGCCGGCACGCAGCGCCATCATCCCCACGCTCATCCGCAAGGAACTCCTGCCGGCCGCCAACGCGCTGAGCATGCTGACCCTGGGCCTTGCCATGACCGCGGGGCCGCTGCTGGCCGGCCTCCTGGTGGCGTGGCTCGGGTTCGGCTGGACCTACACCATCGACTTCGTGAGCTTTGCCTTCGTCTTATGGGCTGTCTACCGGCTGCCACCCATGCCGCCCACCGGTGGACACAGCAAGGCGGGGATCCGCTCCGTCATCGAGGGGTTCCGGTTCCTTGGCACGCGGCCCAACCTCCGCATGACCTTCATCATCGACCTCATCGCCATGGTCCTTGCCCAGCCGCGGGCGCTGCTGCCCGCCGTCGCGGCCCTCATGATCGGCGGCGGCGAGGCAACCGTGGGCATCCTGCTGGCCTGCACCGCCGTCGGGGCCTTCCTGGCCGGCTTGTTCTCCGGTCCGCTGGGCAGCGTGCGCCGCCAGGGGACCGCCGTCGTCGTTTCGGTGATGGGCTGGGGCGCGTCCATCGGGGCGTTCGGCCTGGTGGTGCTGCTGGCCGGTCCCGCGCCGGCCGGGGCGGTGACCCTGTGGCTCCTGCCCGCCGCCGTCTGCTGTGTCCTTGCAGGCATTGCCGACTCCATCAGCAGCGTCTACCGCAACACCATCCTGCAGGCCGCGGCCCCTGACCACCTCCGCGGCCGGCTGCAGGGCGTGTTCATCGTGGTGGTGGCCGGCGGCCCTCGAATCGGGGACCTGCTGGCGGGTGGCGCGACTAAGATTTTGAATGAGGGCTGGGTCCTGCTGCTCGGCGGTGCGCTGTGTATTGCGGGGGCCTTGCTGGCGGCGAAACTGCAGCCGGGCTTCCGGACGTACGATGCGCGGAACCCGGTTCCCTAGCCGGCCGTTCCTTTTAACGAGGAGGAAACGTGCATAACCATCACAACGGACTGAAGACCGCGGCACTGTTCGGGGTGCTGTGGGCGGTGCTGCTGGGCCTTGGCGGGCTCATCGGCGTGGGGACACGCAGCTCGGCCCCCATCTGGATCATGGCCCTGATCGGCGTCGGCACCACCTTCTACGGGTACTGGAACAGCGACAAGATTGCCATCCGGGCCATGCAGGCCATCCCGGTCTCCGAAGCCCAGGCGCCGCAGCTCTACCAGATTGTCCGCGAGCTTTCGATGCGCGCCAACCAGCCCATGCCGCGCATCTATGTGTCGCCCACCATGAACCCCAACGCGTTCGCCACCGGACGCAATCCGCAAAATGCCGCGGTCTGCTGCACCGAGGGCATCCTCCAGCTCCTGGACGCCCGTGAACTCCGCGGCGTCCTGGGACACGAACTGATGCACGTCTACAACCGGGACATCCTCACCTCATCCGTGGCTGCCGCCGTCGCGGGCGTCATCACGTCCGTGGGGCAGATGCTGCTGTTCTTCGGCGGCGGTGACCGGCGCAACGCCAACCCCCTGGCCATGATCGCCATGGCACTGCTGGCGCCGTTCGCGGCGTCGCTGATCCAGATGGCCATCTCCCGCACCAGGGAGTACGACGCGGACGAGGACGGTTCGCAGCTCACCGGCGATCCGCTGGCGCTCGCCTCGGCACTGGCCAAGATCGAACGCGGCGTCACCATCGCGCCCCTGCCGCAGGACCAGCGGCTGGTCAACGCCTCCCACCTCATGATCGCCAACCCCTTCCGCGGCGGCGCCATGAACAAGCTGTTCGCCACCCACCCGCCCATGCGGGACCGGATCGCCCGGCTGGAGCGGATGGCCGGCCGGCAGCCGTAGCCGGTTGCCCGCCGTCGCCCTGTATGCCGACGCCCTGCCTTCAGCAGCGACGCGCGCCTTCGCCGGCGACGCGCACAATCATTTTCGCTGCGCAGATTCCTTGGCGCCCCTGGTATTTCGGGTGCGCCAAGGAACCTGCGCAGCGGTTAGCCTTTGGCGCGTCGGGAACGACGGCGGGGCGGGGCCGGCATGGGCGGTCCCGCTACGCGAAGAGGCCTTCGCCGATGAAGCCGCCGGGCTTCACCCCGCCCGGCACCGCGAAAAGTCCGGAGCCCGTGTGCTTCAGGTACTCCACCGCCAGGGTGTCGCCCTTGGCCATCGCCATCTGCATGGGGACATAGTGGGTCCGTGGATCGGTGACGAACGCAATGAAGAACAGCCCGGCGTCCAGGTGCCCCAGGCCGTCGGAACCGTCGGTGTAGTTGTAGCCCCGGCGCAGCATCCGCACCCCGCTGTTCTGGCTGGGATGTGCCATCCGCATGTGGGAATCGAGGGGGATCAGGGGTTTTCCGCCCTTGCCCTGCCGCGCGAAATCGGGCTCGGTGAACTCCCCGCCGCCGGACAGGGGTGCACCCGTTCCCTTGGTCCGGCCGATCAGGCCTTCCTGTTCGCCCAGGGACGTGCGGTCCCAGATCTCGATGTGCATGCGGATCCGGCGGGCCACCAGGTAGCTGCCGCCTGCCATCCAAGCATCCTGGGGCCGGGCGGCCGCTGCCCACACATGCTGGTCCAGCAGTTGCTGGTCCTCCACCTTCAGGTTGTTGGTGCCGTCCTTGAACCCGAAGAGGTTCCGCGGGGTCTGCTGCGTGCGGGACGTGGACGATGTCCGGCCGAAGCCCAGCTGGGACCACCTGACCCGCACCTTGCCGAAGCCGATCCGCGCCAGGTTCCGGATGGCGTGCACCGCCACCTGGGGGTCGTCCGCGCAGGCCTGCACCACCAGGTCGCCGCCGCTGCGGGCGGGGTCCAGGTCGTCGCCGGGGAAGTGCGGCAGGTCGGCCAGGGCCTCGGGCCGGCGTCCTTCCAGTCCGAAGCGGGCCACGCCGTCCTTTTCGAACAGGCCGGCGCCGAAGCCGAAGGTCAGGGTCAGCTTTCCCGCGTTGAGGTCCAGCGCCTCGCCGGTGTCCTCCGGAGGGGCGCCATAGGGTCCGTCCACGGCGCCGGTTGCGCCCGCCGGGCGGCCCTCGGTCAGTGCTTCCGCAGCCCGCGTCCAGTCCTTGAGCAGCTGGACCAGTTCCTCACGCTTCGTCGTGGTGACGTCGAACGCGGCCATGTGCAGGCGGTCCTGGGCGGGGGTGGTGATGCCGGCCTGGTGGTCGCCGTGGAAGGGGACCACCGGGCTGTCGGCGGCCGGCCGCGCGGCAGAGGCGGCCACGGCGTCGTGCCCCAGGAAGCCTGCGGCGAGCCCCGCTGCCGCACCGCCCAGTCCGGCGATGCCAAACAGGCCGCGCCTGCTCAGGCGGGCTCCCGCCGTCGGCTGTTCCCGGTCCCCGCCATCCTGCGGCGCCCCAGGTGAAGCGGCAGGTTCATCCGGCGCGGAGGTCTCCGGCGGCCGGCCGCCAAAGGGGCAGCCGGTCACAGGACCACCGCCGCCGTCAGCCGGGACAGCGGTTCGCCGAGCGCGTCAACCAGTGACGCCAGCCGCTGGACCTGCTCAGGGGCCAGCTTGTCGTAGGAGGCGAAGCCAGTGCCCTGGGCGTGCGTGGCCAGCTCCGCCTGCAGTGCGGCGAATTTCTCATCCAGGGAGGAGGCCAGGGCAGCGTCCTTCCGAAGCAAAGCAGGCTTCAGGCTTTCGAAGGCGATGCGGGCGCCGTCGACGTTCGCCTGGAAGTCCCAAAGATCCGTGTGCGACCAGATCTCCTCCTCCCCGGTCACCTTTCCGGTGGCAACCTCGTCCAGCAGTTCCTTGGCGCCGTTGCCCAGCATGTCCGCGGAAATCTCCAGGGTGCGGGTGCGCTCCACCAGGTCCTTGGTGTCGGCCACCATCCGGTCTGCGATCGAGGACCGTTCCGCTGCCGTCAACGCCGTGTAGTCCGCCGGCGGGAACAGGTCCTTCTCGGCACGGTGCCAGCCGGTCCACTCCTGGCCCGGTTCGAGATCGGCTTCACGGGCATCAAGTTGCGGGTCCAGGTCCCCAAAGGACTCGGCCACGGGCTCGATCCGTTCCCAGTGCTGGCGCCTTGCCGCGTACAGGGAGCGCGCCTCCTCCGCGTTGCCGGCCGCGAAGGCGGCGGCGAACTGCTGGGTGCCGGTGAGCAGCTGCTCGCTCTGGTCCTTGACGTAGGAGGCGTACTGCCCGGTGGCGGTGTCCAGGAGGTGCTGGAAGTCCGTGTCGGCCGACGGCTGGTTTCCGGACTGGGTGACTTCCAGGGCGCCCCTGATCCCGTCGCCTTCCATGCCCGGCTTGCAGGCTGTCGTGTAGGTGCCTGCCGGGGCGGTGACCACCAGGTTGCGGGTCAGGCCGGGGCCGATGTTCTCCACCTCGCCCAGGATGCGCAGCCCGTCCGCTGCCAGCAGGTAGAACTCGGTGACCTCCGTGCCCTCGTTCTTCACGGAGAAGCTGAGGTTTCCGCTGGGCACGCTGCCGGCCGAGACCTTGCACTCGGTATTTGAGCTGACAACCTCGATGGCGCCACCCGAGGTGTCCGCTGCCTTGGTGTTGTCCGTGCAGCCGGTGAGGAGCAGAGGGACGGCCACGACGGCGGCGGCAAGGGCGGCGGGCTTGTTTCGGAAGACGTACCGGGGTGTTTTGGGCAGGGTGAAGCCGGGCATTGGGTTGTCCTTTGGGTGCGGGTGCGGAGGTCTTTTGGCGGTCAAGCAGGCGGTCAGGCAGCGGCCGGGGCTTTGGCGGTGTGGTTGTTGCCGGCCATGGTCCTGCCTGGCGGCACCGACGTGAAGTGCGTGCGCAGGTAGAGGAACAGCACCGGCAGTACGTACACAAGCCACGCCGCGGCTTCCAGCCAGGTGGTAGCCGGGGAGAAGTTCAGGGTGCCCTTGAGCAGGGTGCCGTACCAGGATGACGGCGGTACCGCGGCGCTGATATCGAACGCCAGGGAGTGCAGGCCCGGAAGGAGCCGGGCCTCCTGGAGATCATGGACGCCGTAGGACAGCACGCCGCCGGCGATGACGATCAGGGCGGCGCCGGTCCAGGTGAAAAAGCGGGAGAGATTGACCTTCAGGACGCCGCGGTGCAGCAGGTAGCCCAGGCCGGCCGCGGTTGCCAGGCCAAGCAGGGCGCCCAGCAGTGGCTGGGTGGTCTCACCGGTGGCCTTGGCCGCCGCCCACAGGAAGAGGGCCGTTTCCAGGCCTTCCCGTCCCACGGCGATGGCTGCCACCACGGCCAGGCCCCAACCGGCCCCGCCTGCGGACCGGTCAACGCGCGACTTCAGGTCGCTGCCGAGTGTCCGCGCGGTGCGGGCCATCCAGAAGACCATCCAGGTGACCAGGCCGACGGCGAGGATGGACAGGCTGCCGCCAATCGCCTCCTGCGCCTCAAACGTGAGGCCCTTGGGGCCGAAGGTCAGGAGGGCCCCGAATCCGACGGAGACAGCCATGGCCGCCGCAACGCCTGTCCACAGCCGGGGGATGAGGTGGCGGCGGTTTGTCTTGGCCAGGTAGGCCATGAGGAGGACCACCACCAGGGTGGCTTCGAGTCCTTCGCGCAGGCCGATCAGGTAGTTGGCAGTCATGGAGGTTCTTTCGCTCAGGTAAGCCTTACTTAGGCAGGCCTAAGGATGAGATTACCCGGCGCCGGCAATTACGCAAACTAAACGTGCTGTAATTTCGCGTTCGTTACGCATGACGGGGCCGCAGCGGAATCGGCGACCGGCTCCGCCGCCCGCGACACGCCAAGCCGCCCGCCACACGCAAAGCCGTCCGCAAGACGCAAAGCCGCCCGCGACACGCAAGGCCGTCCGCAAGACGCAAAGCCGCCCGCGACACGCAAAAAGGCCGGCGCCCCCCGTATATCGGGTGCGCCGGCCGTTAGGCGTAGCGGAGGAAATTATCCGCGTCGAAATCGACGGCGGGGAGGGCTAGCTGCGGAAGTTCACAAACTGCAGGTCGGCTTCCTCGAAGTCCTTCAGCAGCGCCATGGTGGCCTGCAGGTCATCGCGGGACTTGGAGGAGACCCGCAGTTCGTCGCCCTGGATCTGGGACTTCACCGATTTGGGCGCCTCGTCCCGGATCAGCTTGTTGATCTTCTTGGCCAGGTCCTGCGCAATGCCTTCCTTGATGGAGGCTTCCAGTCGGAACTCCTTGCCGGATGCGTAGGGCTCGCCGGTATCCAGCGACTTTAGTGAGATTCCGCGGCGGATCAGCTTGGACTGCAGTACGTCCAGGACCGCCAGGACGCGTTCCTCGGAGTTGGCCTTCATGAGGATCTTCTCGCCGCTGAAGTCCACCTCGGCCCCGACGCCCTTGAAGTCGTAGCGCTGGGCGAGTTCCTTCTGGGCCTGGTTGAGCGCGTTGGCCACTTCCTGCTTGTCCACTTTGCTTACGACGTCGAACGTTGACTCGCCTGCCATGACTCTCCTTTGTTGATGGGGCGCCCCGTGCGGAACAGGGCCAGGATCACTGGAATCCAGCCTAGTACGGATGCCCGGACCGGTGGGGGCCGCGGATTCACAGTTCCCTCTCAGCGGACGCACCGGGGGAACGAAGGCGCGCTGGCGAGAGTTGGAGCAGTTGTACTGAAGTTCGAGAGGAACACCATGCACCGCAAGGCCGCCCGTTATGTCACCCGGACCACATCAGCAGCAGCAGGGGCGGTGGCCACGGCGGCGACCTCGGTGGCGGCGGCAGCGCTGGCAGCCTCCATCATCTTCAGCCCGGTGGCCGACGCCTCCTCCCGCATGGACGGGGTACGGGCGGACCTTCAGCGGGCCGTGCAGCTGAACCAGATCACCGAGGAGCAGGCCCTGAGCTTCGAGGCCAAGCTGGCCGGACGCATCCTGGGCCAGGAGGCATAAAACAGCGGTTTTCCGGGGCTGTTCCGCGGCTTTTGGGGCTGCCCGGGGCTCGATTCGATTCTTCGGCGGAAGTTCTGTAAAGTTGTCTTGCCCGCGGTTACTGAAGCGGAACGGACGGAAACGGACGCTCTGAACACTGCATCAGCGGGTACTTCTTTTGAAGTTCGGCAGATTACCCGAGCGGCCAAAGGGGGCTGACTGTAAATCAGCTGGCAACGCCTACGGGGGTTCGAATCCCTCATCTGCCACCCAAGGAAAGCCTCCGGAACCACCAGGTTCCGGGGGCTTTTTCGTGTCTTCAGGCAGGGTCGGAGGCCGCCTGGAAACGGTGCCAAACCGTCGTCGACACCATGGGGGTGCGGGCGTAGTCTGACAGAATCGGCGCACGTGCCCCGATGCCCTGCGTCGATAAATCCATCGATGAAGGAGGATTCAATGAGTGCTGTACGTGAATTCATGACCACGGATGCGCGATGTATCCGTGAAGGCGAGTCCCTTGTGGACGCCGCCCGGATGATGCAGGACCTGGACTGCGGCGCCCTCCCCATCTGCGGGGATGACGGCAAGTTGAAGGGCATGATCACCGACCGCGACATTGTGCTCAAGTGCGTCGCCGCCGGCCGTGACCCGGGCCAGATGATGGCCCGCGACCTCGCCTCCGGCAAGCCCTACTGCGTCGACGCCGACGCCAACGTCGATGCAGCCATCGACATGATGGAAAAGCACCAGGTCCGCAGGCTCCCGGTGATCTCCGACCACAAACTGGTGGGCATCATCAGCCAGGGCGACATTGCGCGCAACTACTCCGAACAGCGCGTAGGCGAACTGGTGGAGCACATCTCGGAGCGCCACGGGGTGTAGGGCCGGCGACACGTCATGGCCTTGTCCGCGGATCCAAGCCGTAAAAGGTTCGGACCCGCGGACAAGCTTTTGATAACCCGGGTCAGCTCCTGGGTTCACGTGCCTTCAGTTCAGTGCGATCAGCAGCATCTGGCTGGTGCCCGGGATGCAGGTCTGCAGGATCGCCCGGGGGAAACCGCCGAACACCGCAATCACGTCGTTGGTGGTTCCGGGATTGGGGACCGTCCCGCGCCCCGTTACCGTGAAGGTTCCATAGCCCGGGATGCTCACCGTCTCACCTACGCTGATCCCGGAGAACCGGGCCCAGCCGCCGCAGAAATCATGCTCGGTGATGAACAGTGAATAGCCGTCATTGGGGGTGAAGTGGATGGGCCCGATGCAGGCGTCCACCATGGACTGGCCGCCGGAGCCGGCAACGTAAATGGTCCGGATTGCAGGCGCAGCCGGGACGGGAGCCGGAGCAGGTGCCGGTGCGGCCGCTGGAGCCGGGGCCGCGGCAGGTGCCGCGGCCGGAGCCGGGGTGGGTGCGGCCACTGCGATGGCCGGACCGGTCAGCAGGAGCGTCTGGCCAGGGTAGATGATGCTGTAGGCGCTGAGCCCGTTGGCCGCGAGCATGGCGTTCATGTCCACGCCATGGCCGGCAGCAATCGCGCCCACGGTGTCGCCCGGGACCACGGTGTACACGTTGGGGTCACCGGCAGGCGCGGGGGCCGGTGCGGGCGCAGGTTCCGGCGCAGGTTCGGCTGCTGCCGGTGCGGGGGCAGGCGCCGGGTCGGCGGCCGGCGCAGCAGCCTGTGCCGCCACCGCCGATGCCGCACCCGGATCGCTTTGTCCGGATGCCACGGCGTCCGTGGCTGTTTCGGCTGCGGCGCTTGGCGACGGTGGTGAGGCGGCCTCTGCCACCTGGGCCGCCGCCGTCGTGCTTCCGCCGAGGGTAGCGGGCGGCGCTGCCATGGCGCCCACGCCTACCGCGGCCACAACGGCCGCCGTGGCCATGCCCGCCCATAACTTGTTGCTGATGACCGGCCGGCCGGTGTTGAGGTCAGTCCGTGGTTCGTCGGTGGCGAAGCTTCTGCTGGTGCCCTCGGGGGAGGGGATGAAAGGCTGTTTCATGGAGTTGGCCCATCTGGGTTCGGTCCAGCCAGGTTGTGCTGCTGCACACCGGTGCGCCGGACGGATGGCGAAGTCATTGCACCGCCGGCCCCGGCAGTTGCCGGAGCCGCAGGCGGCACAGGGTGGAGGCATCCGCATACCCAGAAAATGCGGAACTCCGCGTGAAGGCAGGAACGTCCGGAAGCCACCCGGGGGACCTGCCAGTGCGTGTTGGTCCTAGGAATCCCGAGTCTAGGAATCGCCCCAAGGCCGGGGCACCAGTAGGAATTACCCGAGTTTTCGGGGCCGGTACCCGCCCGCGGCAGCGAAGCTACTCAGCATCCGGAAGCCCAATACTTGCCACCGGCCGTGACCTGGAGGGCGCAGGCCAACCACCAAACGGAATCTCTCAATCCCCGCTTCTACGGCGTCCGGCGTTCCCGCAGCTCGGCGACTTCCCGGCGCAATGAGGCAATCTCGGCCACCAGTTCCGTCACTTCAACCCGCAGCGGCTCTTCCACGGCCTCCGCCACCGTTTCCGCTGTATCCTCAACCCGCTGGACGAGCCAGGAGGCAATGGACGCCGTCACGACACCCAGCACGGCGATGCCGCTCATCATCAGCGCCGTGGCCACCAGCCGGCCGATGGGCGTCACCGGGTACATGTCCCCATAGCCCACCGTGGTGATGGTTGCGGTGGCCCACCACAGGGCATCGCCGAACGTGGTGATCTTGGCGTCCGGCGCCCATTGTTCGACGTCCAGCACAGCCAGCGCACCGACAAAAACCAGCAGCGCCGCGGACCCCGCCACATACGTGACCACGCGGCCGCGCAGCGTTTCGCCCACGGTACGGTGCAGGATGGACAACAATGTGACCAGGCGCAGCAGGCGCAGCGGCCGGAAGAACGGCAAGGCCACGATCACCAGCTCGTGCAGGTTCCGGATGAACCACTGCCGCCGGTCAGCCGAGAGCCACAGGTTTGCCGAGTAGTCCAGGACGAAGACGAACCAGGTCACCCACATGACCGCCTCAAGCCAGTCCGCCCCACTGCCCTCGACCCCGCCGATGACCTGCCAGGCGTACGCGCCGAGAAATACCAGTGCCGTCGCCATCAGGGGCCATTCCGCCAGGGCCCGGTAGCGTTGCTGCGTCATGCAGAAAATCCTAAGGGGATGGACCGCGGCACAGCAGGCCAAAAGATGTTACCGGCGGGTAACATTGAGGCATGCACCTGCTCCTGAGAACACTGCTTCTGCTTTTCCGGTCGAAACGGCGGCCGCCGCTCACCGTATGGGAACCGGCATCCCTGCCATTGCGCGTCCTGCCCACGGACATCGACATCGCCATGCACGTCAACAACGGCATGTACCTGTCCCTGATGGACCTGGGCCGGTTCGACCTCATGGTGCGCAGCGGCGTCTGGAAGCGGATGCGCCGCCGCGGCTGGAGCCCGGTGGTGTCGGCGGAAACCATCTCCTTCCGCAAATCCCTGCAGCTGTGGCAGGACTACGCCATCGAGACCCGCATCATCGGGCTGGACACCAAGGCGATCTTCTTCGAGCAGCGCATGGTGGCCGACGGCGAGATTTACGCACGTGCCTACATCGCCACCCGGCTGGTCACCAAGACCGGCCCGGTCAGCCAGGAGGAGATCATCGCGGAGTTCGGGACACCGCCCGGGGACCTGGTGCTGCCCGAGTGGATCCATGAGTGGCGCGCCTCCAGCGCCCTGCCCGGCAGCCGCACGCCTTCCCCGCACCTGTGGGATGCCAACCGCTGAACCCCCGTGCCGGCGTCGTCCTTCCCCTATTCCCGATGACGCGGGGAGCGAACACGGGCGACAGCCGGGGCCCCGGCGCGTAGCGTGGACACATGGCTACCCTCGACATCACAGGTGAACAGTTCGCATCCACGATCGAAGGCAACGACATTGTCCTGGTC
This sequence comes from Arthrobacter sp. Soil761, assembly GCF_001428325.1. Taxonomy (NCBI): domain Bacteria; kingdom Bacillati; phylum Actinomycetota; class Actinomycetes; order Micrococcales; family Micrococcaceae; genus Arthrobacter; species Arthrobacter sp. Soil761. Next base: position 451,682 of record NZ_LMSF01000029.1, read on the forward strand.
GATTTCTGGGCAGAATGGTGCGGCCCCTGCAAGCAGTTCGGCCCCACCTACGCAGCAGTTTCCGAGAAGCACCCTGACGTCGTGTTCACCAAAGTGGACACCGAAGCAGAGCAGCAGCTGGCGGCGGAGGCAGGCATCACCTCCATCCCCACCCTGATGGCCTTCCGTGAAAAGGTGCTGGTGTTCTCGCAGCCCGGCGCCCTGAACGCCCAGCAGCTGGAACAGGTGGTGGACGCGGTGAAGGCACTGGACATGGACGAGGTCCACGCCCACGTGGCCCGCCAGCGGGAAGAAGCGGCAGCGGCGGCCAGCCAGCCTGCCGGCCCCCGGGACGGTACGCAGGACGGCACCCAGATCCCCGACTTCTAAGACTCTGACAGCACAAAAAATGCGGGACCTCCCACTGGAGGTCCCGCATTTTTGCGTTCAGGCTGCGTCAGACGCGTTCCAGCTTGACCGGTTCGGCCAGCAACGCGCTCAGCGACTCGTTCAGGTCCTGCACAGCGGTGCCCTTGGAGTGCTTGTCCAGGTCCTCCTCGGACGCCCACTGTTCGGTCAGGACCAGCTTCTCCTCCGTGGCTTCGGTCAGCTCGTAACGGATGCAGCCTGGCTCGTTCACCACCTCATCGATCGCGATTTCCAGGGCCAGCTTGACGCGGAAGAACTCGCCGTCGTTGGGAATGAACGTTGCTATCAGGTCAATGGGTGCACTCATGCGTTTCACAATACCGGGGCTGCAGGTGGCGCCCCGTTGTGTTGCGCCCGTTTCCCCGCCTGTCTTCCTTCTCCTGCAGGGATCCTGTTGGTAGCGTGCCATCATGCGTGCTTATACAGCCGGGGACACTGACGTCCCGCTCCTGGAGGAAACCATCGGCGCGAACTTCGAGCGCGTGGCCGCCCAGTTCCCCCTCCATGACGCCTTGATTGAGGCCGCACCGGTGCCGGGCGCCGATGCCCGCCGCTGGAGCTACACAAAGATGAACGACGACGTCGACCGGCTGGCGCGTGCGCTCCTCGCCCTGGGCATCGCCAAGGGGGAGCGGGTGGGCATCTGGAGCCCCAACTGCGCCGAATGGACGCTGCTGCAGTACGCCACCGCCAAGGCCGGCGCCATCCTGGTCAACGTCAACCCGGCCTACCGCAGCCATGAACTGGAATTCGTGGTCAAGCAGAACGGCATGCGCATGCTGTTCACGGCGCCGTCGGACAACAACAGCGACTACGTGGCCATGGCGCGGCAGGCCCTGCTGACTTGCCCGGACCTGCGGGAGCTGGTCTTCCTGCCGGACCACGGCCTGGATGGGCTGACGGCCGGGAGCCCCCAAAGCGATGCCGAACTGACGTACGCCGAACTGCTCAAGCGGGCGGACGACGTGAGTCACGCTGCCCTGAAGGCCCGCATGGCCGAACTCCACCCGCACGATCCCATCAACCTGCAGTACACGTCCGGCACCACGGGCTTTCCCAAAGGCGCCACGCTCACGCACCACAACATCCTGAACAACGGCTACGCCATCGGTGAGCTGCTGGGCTACACGGACCATGACCGGGTGGTCATCCCGGTGCCCTTCTACCACTGCTTCGGGATGGTGATCGGCAACCTCAATGCGCTCAGCCACGGCGCCGCCACCATCATCCCTGGCCGCGGCTTCTCGCCGGCGGCCGCACTTGAGGCAGTGCAGGACTTCGCCGGAACATCCCTCTATGGGGTTCCCACCATGTTCATCGCCGAGCTCGCGCTGCCGGACTTCGCCTCCTATGACCTGTCCACGCTCCGCACGGGGGTGATGGCCGGTTCGCTGTGCCCCATCGAGGTGATGAACCGGGTGATCTCGGAAATGAACATGGTGGATGTGGCCATCTGCTACGGCATGACCGAGACCTCGCCCGTGTCCACGATGACCCGCAAGGGGGACACCCTCCAGCAGCGCACCGAGACCGTGGGCAGGACCATGCCGCAACTCGAGAGCCGGATCGTTGACCCTGCCACGGGGGAGGAACTGGAGCGCGGGCAGATCGGTGAGCTCTGCACCCGCGGCTATGCGGTGATGGCCGGGTACTGGAACCAGCCTGACAAGACGGCCGAAGCCATCGACGCCGACGGGTGGATGCACACCGGCGACCTCGCCCGGATGGACGACGACGGGTACGTGGTGGTGGAGGGCCGGATCAAGGACATGGTGATCCGGGGCGGGGAGAACATCTACCCCCGGGAAATCGAGGAGTTCCTGTACACGCACCCTGCCATCCAGGACGTCCAGGTGATTGGGGTTCCTGATCCCACGTATGGGGAGGAGCTGATGGCCTGCATAATCCTCAAGCCGGGCGCGGAACGGCTGGACGCCGCAGCGGTGGCCGAGTACTGCCGGGGGAGGCTGGCGCACTACAAGATCCCGCGCTACGTGGAGGTGCGCGAGAGTTTCCCCATGACGGTCTCCGGGAAGGTCCGCAAGGTACAGATGCGCGAGGAAGCGGTGGCCCGGCTGGGGCTCTGACTAGCCGGGCTGCTGCACCAGGTCGAATCGGACTTCGCCTTCGCAGATCGAGGTGATCCTGATGGTGTAGCCGTCAAATGTGGCTTCCTGCCCGAGTGCCAACCCCGGAAAGTCTTTCGATGCCGGGCTGCTGACCTCGAACAAGGCTACCGACAGGTCCACCGTCGGCGGGTCATTCTTCAGGTGTGTGCTGGACAGCCGCACGAGCGGTGTGGCATCCGAGCCCCGCGGGGAGTCCGGCAGAAGCGGAAAAGAGCCATTTGCAGACGGGATGATCCGGTAAATTCCAGTGTTGGTGCAGCTTGCCGTTGACGTCATGGCTGGCTCCTTTGATGCTTGGGGTGAGTGCTGTTGGGACGGCTCTGCGGAGGGGGAGCAGCCGCTCAGAGAGAGTGCCAGAGGCAAAACCGTGCAAGCGAGAATGCGGCCACGAAGCCGCAGGGCTGGACGCGGCATCAGCCCGCCACCGTGGCATCGCTGAAGAGCTTGGTGAATTCGTCCTGCGAGATGTACATGCGCGGCTCGGAGGGGCCCCATGGGTTTTGAAGGATGATGTTCCCCCGCTCGTCAACTCCGGTAACGAAATAGGCGTGGCCGGCACGGTATCCGTTGGGCGCCTCCTCCGGCGTTTCACCCAGTGTTGTGACCAAGGCCGGACGTCCCCGGCCGGCCGCCTCCCACAGCTTCCCGGCGTCGTCGGTGCGTTCCACGTCCGGTCCTGCCAAAAACTGGAATGCGTCGGGACCCCAGTTGCCTTCAAGGGCGCGGTAGTTGCCTGGCGGATACGCCTGGTCCGGGGGCGCCCCTTCCGCTGTCCCGTCGTTTCTGTCGTCCTCGGTGTAAACCTGTGCCAGCGCTTTCTCGACATAGGCAGGCCAGTTGCCGCCAAACCCTGCTTTGGCTCCCATCTGTGCGCCCTTGCTGTTTGCCGGCAGGTCCGAGGTGACGGTGACCCACTGCTCCTCTCCGTTCTTGTCGAACAGCAGGACGGAAACCGTGCCGTTGCCGTTGTCCGTTACGTGCTCGCGGGCCCAACCCGAATCGGCATTGATCATGGCCCCGGCGGCGGCCAAAAGCACGCAGTCCCCGTACTGCCCCTGCCTGATGTCGTCAGTGCCCGGGCGTTGTCCGACCACCGGCCACTTGGGTTCCATCCACCGGTTCGTGCTGCTGGCGTCAGGGCCATCAGGCCTCGCTGCATCTCCCATGGCCTGCCCGTCCGGCTGGGCCCACGGGATGAGGTCCTTCAGGCGCCCCACCTGCTCTGCTGACGCCTTGGACAGGAGCTGGTCCAGCAGTTGCTGACGTTCGAAAGGCGTGGTTCCCTCCCAGTTGAACAGTCCCTTGCCGTCGGTCGCCGCGCCGCTGCCCAGGCTTCGGAGCTCATCATCGGTTAACGACTCCAGCAACTGGTTCAGCTGGGCAGGTTTGAGCCCGGTCAAGGCGTCGCGGAGCTTGTTGACGTCCGAATCGTTGCCCACAAAGAAGTTGTCGCCCGACGCAGTGTCCCTGACCAGGCCCTGTAGCCTGTCCAGTTCGGGCGCGGCAAGGTTCGCTTCGCCGCGGTCGGGGTGGCGCGCCACAGAATGCTCCCCGCCGGTCAGGTAATCGGACGTCGGATCCCCGGCGGCCTTGCCGGGAGGGCCCCCGGCCGTACTGGTCCGGCCTGACGCGCCACCGGCGCCGCTGGCGCGTTCCTGCTCGTCCGCGTGCCGTGCGGCTGCCTTCCCTGCGTCCGCAAGGGCCTCAATGACGCGGCCCAGCAGGAGGCTGTGCGTGCCATTCCAGTCGTTCCGGAACCTCTCGGCGTCGGCCCCTTTCCAGGTGCCCGGCTCGCCCACGTTCCTCGACAGCGCCGTGGCAGTGGACATCAAGCGCGCGGAAGAGGCAGTAAGGGCCTTTCCCAGGGCGCGAAGTTGGGCGACGTCCGCCCCGTAAATGCCTGCCATCATTCCCCCAAATATCCAGGCTCAAGCTTACGCGAGGCGCGCCGCCGGAGGCATGGGGAGAACTGCCCGCTAGCTACTGCGGCCGGTTGGGCGGCGGGATAGCCGTAGCGCCACAACGGCCACGACGGCGCCCGCCGCCAGTGCGACCAAGGCCAGGACCGCTGCCCCGTTCCTTCCGGCCATGGGGGCCTGTCGCGTCCTGCCGCCGGTGACCTCGTTGGCGGGAATGTGCCACTCGGACGGAGCCGGAAGGATCCCCTGCGGCAGTTGGGTCTCGCGCAGTTTCCGTCGGGCGGCCAGCCGCTCCCGCACCGTCTCATCGGGGGCAGCCTCCAGATCGTCGGCGGCGATGGCTGTTGGGTAGTCGATGATGTAGGGCTCACCGTAGAACGCCGACGACGCCACGGACTCCACCCAGGTGAACGGTGGTGGGGCAACGTCCCGCGCGGTGAACGCGGTCAGCAGCATCTCCCGGATTTCCTCAAGGCTCTTGCCCGTGGCCCCGCGGCGAGTCACGTCGAAGATGGCCAGTTGCAGCTTCAATTTGGCATCCCCGTCAGGATCGTGCGCCTCCGGGTCCACCACCGCGGGGTCTTGCCCGGTTGGATCCACGTCCAGGGGTTCCCCGCCGGCGTAGTTGGTGCGTCCAGGATCGGAGCTCATGGGTTCCTCTCAATCGTGGTCCGGCCGTGCCTGGCTGGACGCCACACCCGTAGCCTTACCCATCGCGGTCCGGATCAAGCACCCGTTGACCTGCCGTGGCAAGCCTCAGTGCCCCCGGTGGTCCTGGATGGTCATCCGCGGGCCAAAAGTGGGCTTGCGGTAACCGGTGCTCTGGATCATCCGGACCACGCGCTGCCGGTGCCCCCGCCAGGGTTCCAGCAGCCGGAGCATCCCGGCGTCGTCCGTCCTGCGTCCGGTGAGCGCCGCCCCCACGTAGGCGGCGAGGTGGTAGTCGCCCACGGAGATCGAATCCGGGCAGCCGTGGGTGCGCTGCACAACCTCGGCGGCGGTCCATACCCCGATGCCCGGAATGACCTGCATCTTCCCGGCAGCCTCCGCGGCCGGCAGTGCGGCGAGCCGTTCAAGTGCGGCGGCGGAGCGCAGCGCGCGCATGACGGTGGCTGAGCGCTGGGGACCCACGCCGGCCCTGTGCCACTCCCAACTGGGAACCTGCAGCCACTGCGCTGCCGTTGGCGCCACCACCAGCCCGGCCGGGGTGGACGTACCGGCCCGGGGCGCCGGGGTTCCGTACCGGTGCACCAGGTAGCGGTAGGCGCGCCGCGCCTCAATGACCGTCACCTTCTGTTCCAGGATGATCGGCACCAGCTGGTCCACCATGCGGCCGCTGGACGGCAGCCGCACCGCCAGGCTGCGCCGCCGGGCCTCCCGGACCATGTGGGGCAGTGTGGCATGGAAGGAGGGTTCGTCGAAACCCCGCCAGTCGTCGTCGTCCCCCAGGAGCCGGGGCGCTGCCCTGACGGCGGCCGCGGCACCGGGACCCCAGGCCTGGATGTCCACCAAGGGGGCGCCTGCTGCCTCGCCGCCCGCCGGGGCGAGCCGCATTGTTGCCGGACCGGCCGGCGTCGTAAACGCATTCCAGATAACGTCGCCTTGAACGCAGAAGGAAGGATCACTGCTGCCCCGCAGAAGAGGCGCAAGCGTGCGGGAAAGGCTGTACGGAGCCTCCGGATACCACCGCAGGGACACGTCCGCCGCGGCTGCCACCCGGGGAGGTGCCTCTGCGATCGTCATGCCTTCAATCGTCCCACGGACCACTGACAGCGGCGGGACAACCAGCCGGCCCATAAGCCAGCCGGGGGAGGAAAACGGCCGGAAGCAAAGGTAGAACGGCCCTAATTTCCCGCCCGGGCAAAACCTAGAATCCACCCTGTGGCGCGGAACAGACTGCGCCGCAACCCGACACGGCAGGAGGGCCATGATGGGCGGAGTGGTGCATTTCGAAATCCCCGCGGACGACCAGGACCGGGCCAGCAAGTTCTACCGGGAAGCCTTGGGCTGGCGGATCGAACCAGTGCCAGGGATGGACTACAGCATGGTCATCACCGCGGACATGGATGACAACGGCCAGCCAGTGGCCGCCGGTGCCATCAACGGGGGCATGATGGCCAGGGAGGGGGAGATCACCAACCCGGTGGTCACGGTGGACGTCCCGGACATCAATGCCACCCTCAAGAGGGTGGAGGAACTGGGTGGATCAGTGGTGGTACCGAAGAACGAAATTCCCGGCATGGGCTACACGGCCTACTTCAGGGATTCCGAGGGCAACGTGATGGGCCTCTGGGAGAATCTCCCGGCCGAAGGGGACGCCCAGCGCGGCTGACAGCCTTCGCTGTACGCTGCCGTTTCACGGGTGCCGGTCCGGGGCTGCCGTTTCACGGCGGCCCGGCCGTTTCACGGCGTGCCGGAAACCAGCCACAGCGCCAGGACGGCCAGCGGCACCGTCAGCACCACGGCCACCAGGCCCGCCAGGGCGAACCCGCCCCACCGGATGGGGACGTTCAGCACCCGCAGCCGCTCATGCCAGAGCAGCGTGGCCAGCGACGCCCACGGAGTCACCAGCGGCCCAAGGTTCACTCCGATGAGCAGTGCCGCAAGCCTTGCCGGCGATCCCGCCACCGGTTCCAGTGCCAGGTAGGCGGGCAGGTTGTTGGCGGCGTTGGCGGCACCGGCGCCCAGCCCGGCCAGCTGCAGGAGCGCAGGCAGGCTCTCACCGGAACCGGCAACACCCGCCAGCAGTGCGGTCAGGCCGTGCGCGTGCAGTGCTTCCATGAGCATGAACAGGCCCACCGTCAGCATCAGCGGCCGCCATGGCACCATTGACCACCGCAGGACGGACGGCCGGCGGCGCAGGAAGACCACCAGGAGGAAGGCCGCGGCTGCCAGTGCCGGGCACTGCACCGGCACTCCGGACACCAGCGCAGGCAACAGGACCAGGAGCGTGACGGCAGCGGCCTTCAACAGGGTGCGGTCGCGGATGGGATGCGCAGGCTGCGGCCCGTATGTTCCGCGCAGGTCCCGCCGGAAAGCCAGCCACAACAGGACCAGGGGGACCAGCAGGCCCACCAGGGCGGGCGCCCACACCAGCCCCGCAAAACGCCAGGGGCTCAGGCCCAGCCGGTCCTGGGCCAGGAGGTTGGTGAGGTTGGAAACGGGAAGCAGCAGTGAAGCGGTATTGGCCAGCCAGATGCTGGTCAGCGCAAACGGCAGCGGCGGGATCCGGGCATGGACGGCCAGCAGGACCACCACGGGCGTCACCAGGACCGCCGTCGTATCCAGGGACAGGAACACGGTGGACACCGTCGCCACCCCCACCACCAGCAGCCACAGCTGGAAGACCCGGCCACGGCCCAGGGCCGCCAGCCTGTCCGTCACCACCCGGAACAGTCCTGCCTCGTCCACCAGTTCGGTGACCAGGGACATGGCCAGCACGAAGGCCAGGATGGGAATGGTCCGGGAAGAAAGCTCCCCGAACGCGGGCAGGGGGAGCGCACCGAGTGCCAGGGTGGCTATACCTGCTGCCAGCGTTCCGCCGGGCAGCAGGTAGCTCCGGGCGGCTTTCAGCCATGCGAACTGCTTCACCGGCCTATCCTCGCATCCCGCACCGGGGCGGGCGCGCAGGAAGCGGTAGCTTAGTACCTATGAAGTACGCCCAGTCCATCCTGGACCTCATCGGCAATACCCCGCTCATCAAACTCAACCACGTGACCGACGGCCTCAAGGCCACCATCCTGGTCAAACTTGAGTACCTGAATCCGGGCGGATCCATCAAGGACCGCATCGCCGCGCAGATGATCGAGGACGCCGAGCGCGAGGGCAAGCTGAAGCCCGGCGGCACCATTGTGGAGCCCACCTCCGGCAACACCGGCGTGGGCCTGGCCCTGGTGGCGCAGCAGAAGGGCTACAAGTGCATCTTCGTGGTCCCGGACAAGGTGGGCGAGGACAAGCGTGCGGTGCTGCAGGCGTACGGCGCGGAAGTGGTGGTCACGCCCACCTCCGTTCCGCCGGACAGCCCGCAAAGCTACTACGGCGTCTCGGACCGCATCACCCGGGAGACGCCGGGCGCCTACAAGCCGGACCAGTTCTCCAATCCCGCCGCCCCGGGCAGCCACTACAAGACCACCGGCCCGGAGATCTGGCGCGATACCGACGGCAAGGTCACGCACTGCGTTATCGGCGCGGGCACGGGCGGCACCATCACCGGCACCGGGCGGTACCTCAAGGAGGTTTCGGCGGACCGGCCGGAGTCCGACGGCGGCGTGGTCAAGATCATCGGCGCGGACCCCGCGGGCTCGGTCTACTCCGGCGGGACCGGGCGCCCCTACTTCGTGGAGGGCGTTGGCGAGGACATGTGGCCGGCCAACTACGACAAGTCGGTCCCGGACGAGGTGATCGCCGTCAGCGACGCCGATTCCTTCGCCATGACCCGCCGGCTGGCGCGGGAGGAGGGGCTGCTGGTGGGCGGCTCCTCCGGGATGGCCGTGGTAGCCGCGCTGCAGGCGGCCCGGGACCTGCCGGAAAGCGCCGTCGTCGTGGTCATCCTCCCAGACTCAGGACGCGGCTACCTGGCCAAGATCTTCAACGACCAGTGGATGCGCTCCTATGGTTTCCTCTCCGGCGGCGAGGAAACCTCCGTGGGGGAGGTCATCAAGTCCAAGAACGGCGAACTGCCGGACCTGGTGCACATCCACCCCAACGAGTCTGTCCGCGACGTCATCAACATCATGAACGAGTTCGGCGTCAGCCACATCCCGGTCCTGTCCCAGGAACCGCCCGTGGTCATGGGCGAGGTCCTCGGCGCCGTGGACGAGCGCACACTGACTGCCAAACTGTTCCGGGGCGAGGCCAAGCTGACGGACAAGATCTCCGAGCATATGGGACCCAAGCTGCCCGTCATCGGATCGCTGGAAACCATTTCTGCCGCCAGGGAACTGCTGTCTGACACGGACACCCTGATGGTCACGTTCGTGGGTGCGCCCGTTGGCATCCTCACCCGGCACGACCTGCTGGCCTACCTCAGCAACTGATCTGCGTTACCCGCAAAGGAGCACCATGTCCCTGCCTGAAAACCAAGGTTTCAACACCCGCGCCGTCCACGCCGGCCAGGACTTCGAGCCCCGCACCGGAGCCGTGGTGCCGCCGCTGCACTTCAGTTCCACCTATGCCCAGGACGGGATCGGGGGACTGCGCAGCGGCTACGAATACGGGCGCGGCGGAAACCCCACCCGGGACGCGCTGCAGGAACAGCTCGCGTCGCTGGAACTGGGCACCTCCGCCTACAGCTTCAGCTCCGGCCTGGCCGCGGAGGACGCCCTGATCCGCGCGCTGACCCGCCCCGGGGACCACATCGTGCTGGGCAATGACGCCTACGGTGGCACGTACCGGCTGATCAGCCGGGTGCTCGGCGACTGGGGAATTGGCAACACCCCCGTGGACATGGCCAACCTGGACATGGTCCGCGACGCCGTGGCCTCCCATAAGGCCCGCTTCCTGTGGGTGGAGACCCCCTCCAATCCGCTGATGAAGATCACCGACATCGCAGCGCTCGCGGACATAGCGCACGACGCCGGGGCCCTCCTGGTGGTCGACAACACCTTCGCGTCCCCCTACCTGCAGACCCCGCTCGCCCTGGGTGCGGACGTGGTGGTCCACTCCACCACCAAGTACATCGGCGGCCACTCCGACGTGGTGGGCGGCGCCGTCGTGGTGAAGGACGCCGAACTGGCGGAAAAGATCGGCTTCGTCCAGTTCGCCGTGGGCGCCGTGTCCGGGCCCATGGACGCCTTCCTGACCACCCGCGGACTGAAGACCCTGGGCGTCCGCATGGACCGGCACAGCGAGAACGGGCAGGCCGTGGCGGAGTGGCTGCTGGAACGCCCGGAGGTTGAGGCCGTCCTGTATCCGGGCCTGCCCAGCCACCCCGGCCATGAGCTCGCCAAAAAGCAGATGCGGAAGTTCGGCGGCATGGTCTCGGTGCAGTTCAAGGGCGGTGAGGCGGCGGCCCGGAAGGTGGCGGAGTCCACGTCCGTGTTCACGCTCGCCGAATCCCTGGGCGGGATCGAGTCGCTGATGAACTACCCCTCCGAGATGACCCACGCGTCCGTCAAGGGCACCGAGCTGGCCGTCCCGGTAAACCTGCTGCGGCTGTCCTGCGGCATCGAGGACGTGGAGGACCTGATCGCGGACCTGGACCAGGCGTTCTCGGCCATCCCGTAACCACGAAAGGGTCTGGCTTTCTTGAGGAAAGCCAGCTAGGGTTTTCCCTATGCCTCTTCGATCCGACTGGTCCCAACGCAGCTGCAGCATGGCCCGCGGCCTGGACATCCTGGGCGACCCATGGAGCATCCTGGTGCTGCGCGAGGTCTTCTTTGGGAATGGCCGCTTCGACGCCATGAAAAGCCGGCTGGAAGTGGCGGACTCGGTGCTCACCAAACGCCTGGCAGGCCTGGTTGAGTCCGGGCTGCTGGCCAGGAACGCCTACGACGACGGCGGCCGCACACGCCAGGAGTACGTCCTCACCCCCAAGGGTGAGGACGCCCTGCCGGTGCTGAACGCAGTCACCATCTGGGCGGAAAAACACCTGCCCGCGCCGTCGGACCAGGCCCACCTTTACGTGATCCACACCGGCTGCGGGAAACCCACCACCTCGGCGGACACCTGCACCGAATGCGGCGCGCGGCTGACGGCGGCCAACACCAGCTGGCACAGCCAGTCCAGGTCCGATCAACCCATCCGGCTGTCCACCGCATCCGGGAAGGGAGCGGCATCGTGAGCACCCTGCCCGAGGAAACGGCCGGAACTCCCTTGCAGACCACCGTTCTTCAGGCGCCCGGACCTCGACGCCGCCTGCACCCGGCCTGGATCGTCGCCGCCGTGGCATTCCTTGCCTTGGTTGGGGCAGCCGGATTCCGGGCCGCCCCGGGCGTCCTCATGGTGCCGCTCCAGCAGGAGTTCGGCTGGCCCACCACCGTGCTCTCGGCGGCCGTCAGCATCAACCTGGTGCTGTTCGGCCTCACGGCTCCGTTTGCCGCCGCCCTGATGGAGCGGTTCGGCATCCGGGCCGTCACATCAACAGCCCTGGTCCTGATCGGCATGGGCAGCGCGCTGACCGTGCTGGTCAACCAGTCATGGCAGATCCTCCTCACCTGGGGGCTGCTGATCGGGCTCGGCACCGGCTCCATGGCACTGGTCTTCGCCGCCACCATCGCCAACACGTGGTTTACGAAAAGCCGGGGCCTGGTCATCGGCATCCTGACGGCCGGCAGCGCCGCCGGCCAGCTGGTCTTCCTGCCCTTCATCGCCCTCCTCGCGCAGGATCCCGGGTGGCGCCAGGCCTCCCTGCTGATCGCTGCCGGGGCGCTTGCCGTGGTCCCGCTGGTGCTGAAGTTCCTCAAGAACTCGCCGGCCGACGTCGGGGTGCTGCCCTACGGCGCGGAAGGGCCACCCATTGAAGAACAGGCTGGTTCCCAGGCAGCGGCTCCGGAAGGCGCCCCGCGCAGCAACGCCGCCGTCCGGGCGCTCCAGGTCCTCAAGCGCGCCAGCAGGGTGCGCACGTTCTGGGCGCTCGCGGCCGGTTTCGCCATCTGCGGCGCCACCACCAACGGCCTGATCGGCACCCACTTCATCCCCTCTGCCCATGACCACGGCATGCCCGAAACCACGGCCGCGGGCCTGCTGGCCGTCGTCGGAATCTTCGACATTGTCGGGACCATCGCCTCGGGCTGGCTGACGGACCGCTTCAACCCCCGCGTCCTGCTCGCCGTTTACTACCAGTTCCGCGGCATCGGGCTGCTGGTGCTGCCGCTGCTGCTGAATGCAGACGTGCAGCCCAGCATGATCGTGTTCGTGGTGATCTACGGATTGGACTGGGTGGCCACCGTTCCGCCCACGGCCGCCATCTGCCGTGAAACGTTCGGTGCTGACGGCAGTGTGGTGTTCGGATGGGTCTTCGCCGCCCATCAGCTGGGCGCCGCCGCGGCGGCCATCGCGGCCGGGGCCCTGCGGGATGCCACCGGCCACTACACCTACGCCTGGCTGGGCGCCGCGGCCATGTGCACCATCGCCGCGGTCATCAGCGCCACCATCCGCCGGAACCACAGTCCGCGGGAAGCGGAGCCGGCAGCGGCTTGATCTGGGGCGCGGCTAGGCTGGTCGGATGGAACCCGTCGCACCCGCCCCTGTCCGTCCCGTTGCCCTGGTCACCGGCGTGGGACGGCTTGCCGGCATTGGGGCCGGCATTGCCCGGCAGCTCGCGGCGGACGGCTGGGACTTGGCCCTGTCCTACTGGGCCGACTACGACGCCCGCATGCCGTGGGGGAGCGAACCCGAGGACGTGGTCCGCCTCACGGCCGAGCTGGAAGCGATTGGAGCCAAGGTCCAGGTCCTGTCGGCAGACCTCCAGGATCCCGGCGTCCCGGACAGGCTGGTGGCCGAGGCCGGGCAGCTGGCGGGCCCGCTGCAGGGCCTGGTGCTCAGCCACGCTGAATCGGTGGATTCGGGCGTGCTGGACACCAGTATCGAATCCTTTGACCGCCACTTCGCCGTCAACACACGCGCCAGCTGGCAGCTGATCGCCGCCTTTGCGCGGCAGGCACCGGACGACGGCGGCGCGATCGTTGCGCTGACCAGTGACCATACGGCGTTCAACCTTCCGTACGGTGCCTCGAAGGGTGCCCTGGACCGGATCGTCATCGCCGCCGCCCGCGAGCTGGGTCCGCAGGGGATCTCGGCCAACGTGCTCAACCCGGGGCCGGTGGACACCGGCTGGATGTCCCCGGAGGTCCGCCGGGAGCTCACCGCGCGCCAGCCCACCGGGAGGCTCGGCACCCCGGCCGATGTCGCCGGCACCGTCGCGTTCCTTCTGTCCCCGGCCGGCCGCTGGGTATCCGGGCAGCTGATCAAGGCCGACGGCGGCTTCTCGGCCTGAGTGCCCTGCACCCCCTTCGCGCCGCGCCCTCCCAACTGACTCGCAGTAGATGCCGTTTTGGGCCCCCAAAACGGCATCTACTGCTAGCTGGTTGGGGGGAGGGGTCAGTGAAAGGCGTCCAGGCCGGTGATGTGCCGGCCAAGGATCAGGGTGTGCACCTCGTCCGTGCCCTCATAGGTGCGGACCGACTCCAGGTTCGCGGCGTGCCGAAGCGGTGAATAGTCCGTGGTGATGCCGTTGCCGCCTAGGATGGACCGCGCCTCCCGGGCCACGGCAATCGCCTCGCGGACGTTGTTCAGCTTGGCCAGCGAAATCTGCTCCGGCCGGATGCTTCCGGCGTCCTTCAGCCGGCCCAGGTGCAGCGCCAGCAGGGTGCCCTTCTGGATTTCCACCAGCATGTTCACCAGCTTCTCCTGCGTAAGCTGGTAGCCGGCCAGCGGCCTGCCGAACTGCAGCCGCTCCTGCGAGTACGCCAGGGCGGCTTCGTAGGAATCCCGGGCGGCGCCCATGGCACCCCAGGCGATGCCGTACCGGGCCTCGTTCAGGCAGGTGAACGGCCCACGCAGCCCCCGCGCTCCCGGGAGCAGGGCCTCGGGACCCAGCCGGACGTCGTCGAACACCACATCGCACTGGATGGAGGCGCGCATGGACAGCTTCTGCCGGATAGGCGTGGCAGTCACGCCGGGGGTGCCCGCCGGAACAAGGAAGCCGTGGACGCCGTCGTCCGTCATGGCCCAGACCACCATCACCCCGGCCACTGAGGCGAGCCCGATCCAGCGCTTGGCACCGTTGAGCACCCAGCCGGCGTCATCCCCGCTGCCATCCCGCTCCGCGAAAGTGGCCATGGAGGCGGGATCTGAACCCGCCGTTGGCTCGGTCAGGGCGAAGCACCCGATGACCTCCCCGGCCGCCATCCGGGGCAGCCACTCCTGCTTCTGCTCCTCGGATCCCCACGTATGGATGGCCGTCATGGCCAGCGAGCCCTGGACGGACACGAAGGTGCGGATGCCGGAATCGCCGGCCTCCAGTTCCATGGCCGCCAGGCCGTATTCGACGGCGGACCGGCCCGGGCAGCCATAGCCGTCCAGGTGCATCCCCAGGACGCCCAGCTCACCCAGTTCCGTCGCGAGGTCGAGGGGAAAGACGGCGTCCTCGTACCAGCGGGCGATGTCCGGCTTGATCCGCTGGCGGGTGAAATCCCGGACCTTTTGCCGGAGCTCCAGTTCGTTCGCGGACAGCAGGGAGTCGAGGTCCAGGACGTCAGACGGGCCCGCGGTCACGGCTTCACCAGTCATTTCTTCACCTGGAAGTATCCGCGGGTGGACGGCATGAAACGGCACGCGGCCGCGAGGACCACGCCCAGCGCCAGCAGCAGCACCCCGCTCACAAAGGCGCCGCCGACACCGAAGATTTGGGTGTCGCCGTACGCCGGGTCCCACATCTGGACCGCAGAAATGAAGAAGGCGGCGGTCAGGAGCAGCGCGCCGGCGAGGGGGAGGATGCCGCGGAACCAGAGGTTGCGCGCCGATGCCCGCAGGGTTCCGCGGAAGTACCAGAAACAGGCGAAGCCGGTCAGGGCGTAGTAGAACGCGATGAAAAGGCTGATGGCACTGATGGAGTCCGCCAGCAGGTTCTCGCTCAGGAAGCTCATGGCCACGTAGTAGGCCGCGGCGGCGCCTCCCATCACCTGGGTGGAAAATCCCGGGGTCTGATTGCGCGGATGCACCTCTGCGAACTTTGCCGGCAGCGCGCCGTGGACCCCCATGGAGAGGGTCCCGCGGGCCGTGGGCAGGATGGTGGTCTGGGTGGAGGACAGCACCGAGGCAAGAACCGCGACGACGATCAGCCAGCCCCACGGGCCCAGCACCACGTCCTTCATGGCCAGGAACACATCGTCCTGGTTGGCCTCGTTGCCCAGGCCGATCCCTTCCGAGCCCACGGTGGCGTACATCATCACCAGCAGTGCCACGGAAACGTAGATTGCCACCAGGACGAACGCCGAGATCACGGCGCCGCGGCCGGGTGTGGTGGACGGGTTCTCGGTCTCCTCGTTCACCGCCAGGCAGGTGTCCCAGCCCCAATAGATGAACAGGGCAAGGAGGGCGCCGTGTACTACGGCGCCGGGGTCGGCAAAGGCGCCGGCCGGGTTGAACCATTCCAGGTCAAAGGCCTGCCCTTCCGGTGCCCCGCCCACGATCCGCACCACGATGGCCAGTGCGAAAATGCCCAGCGCAATGTACTGCACGTAGGTCAGCACGCGCTGGACGTGCTCGCCGAGCCGGATCCCGCGGTAGTTCACCAAGGTCATGAGGATGATGAACAGCAGCCCCGTGCCGGTGACCAGCAAGGTGTTCTCCGCCAGCGATCCGTCGCCCACCAGCAGCCAAAGATACTTCCCCGCTACCTGGGCGAGGTTGGCCAGGACGACGATTCCGGCCAGGGCCACGCCCCAGCCGCCCAGCCAGCCTGCCCAGGGGCCGAAGGCCTGGCGGGACCACGTGAAGGTGGTGCCGCAGTCCGGGATGGCGCTGTTCAGCTCGCGGAACGCGTAGGCGATGAACAGGACCGGGATGAAGCCCAGCAGCAGGATCTGGGGAGTGTAGTTGCCGGTGACTGCAACGATCAGGCCCAGGGTGGCGGCGAGGGAGTACACCGGCGCGGTGGAGGCCAGCCCCAGCATCACGGAGTCGCCCAGGTCCAGGATGCCGGCCCGCAGTCCCTTGGCCGGCACGGTGGTGCCGGTCCCGCGCCCGGGGCCGTCCGTCGTCGTCATGTCCGTGCTCATGCTGTCACCGGTTTCATAGAACGATTCCTGCCTTGGTGGAGTCGGCCACCGCCGAAAGCGGCGCCGGCGCGTCAATGGTGTTGGGGACGAAGCGGCAGAAGTAGTCCGTGACCGGCCCGTCCGATTCCCGGATGCCGCAGCCCACGGACTCGCCGTCCACCACCCAGAGGCCCAGCACCGGATGGTTGCCGTCGAAGTCCGGCAATGGGTGGTACTGCTGGTAGCACCAGCCCTCCCGCCCGTAGCCGCCGGGCTGCTCCAGGCTGATCCCGTCCGCGTGGATCCGGATGTTGTCGCCTTCACGGCCGTGGAGGGGCTTGCCCACCCACTCCTTCAGCGGCCCCGGATCCGTGAGGTACGCGGGCAGCAGGTTGGGATGGCCGGGGTACAGATGCCACAGGGCGGCCAGCAGGGCCTTGTTGGAGAGCAGCATCTTCCAGGCGGGTTCCACCCAGCGCGGGTTGTGCGCCCGCTCCAGCAGGCGGGGCCCGAACTCCTCCTTCATCATCAGCTCCCAGGGATAGAGCTTGAAGATGGTGTTGATCAGGAAGTTGTCCAGGTCCACGAAGCGGTTCAGGTTCGGGTCCCAGCCGATATCGGACATGTTGATCCCGATGGTGGTCCACCCCGCCTGGCCGGCGACGTCGCGCATGTACGCGGCGGTCATCCAGTCCTCGCCGGATTCCTCCACCTCGGAGTGGGCCACGTGGAGGGTGCTCATGCCGGTGCGGTACTGGAATTTCTTCCACTGCCGGATGAGGGCCTCGTGGATGCCGTTCCACTGGTCCTTCTCCGGAAACACGTCCTGGAGCCAGAACCATTGGGCGACGGCGGCCTCGATGAGTCCGGTGGGGGTGTCGGCGTTGTATTCGAGCATCTTGGCCGGCCCGCCCCGGCCGTCGTAGATGAAGTCGAACCGGCCGTAAACATCCACGTCGCCGGCCTGCAGCGATGCGGCCGCCAGTTCCAGTGCCTGGGGGCCGATGCCGATGCTGCCCATGGCGCCGGTGGCCAGGAACTTCGCGGCTTCCAGGCACATCCGGTGCATTTCCTCGGCCACCACTTCAAGGGTCTCCACCTCGTCCATGGTGAACTCGTAGTACGCGGATTCGTTCCAGTACTCGATCCGGCGCCCGTCGTCCATGGTGGTGGTGGAGAACACCAGGCCCTGCTCTTCGATCTTCTGCTTCCAGCCCGGCCGGGGTTCGGACAACATCCTCTTCATCCGTCAGCCCCCCGAAACCTTGCCGCCGCCACCGCTTGAGCCGCTCTTGGCGCTGGAGCCGAAGCCGCCGCGGCTGACCGTGCCGCCCTGGCTGCTGTACCCCGTGGAGGCTTTTGCGCCGCTGGGGACGGTCCGCGTGTAGTTGGGCGCGGTGGACCGGTTCTGGCCAATGGGCGGAACACTTGCCCCGCGGGAGTAGAAGTACCAGGCGTAGATGCCGCCCCCGCGGCCCGCAGAGCTATCGCAGTTGGTGTCCGCCACGCGCTCGCCGGTTTCGTCGTTGAAGCACACCTGCGCGTACTCGGGATCATCCTCATTGCTGGCCACCACGGCTGTGATGGTCCCGGCCAGGAGGGCTGTCACGCCCAGGCCCACCACCACGGTGCGCCGCTGGGAACGCTTCTTCCGTGCGGCCGCGTCATTGAGCTGCTTTTCCCGCTCCCGCGCGAACGGGTCGACAGGGGTGACGGGCTCATTGAGGAGTTCGGGGCGCAGGTCCGGCTTGGGGACCTGCCAGGGCGGAGGCTTGGCGGTGCTGCTGCCGGTTCCCGGTTGCGGCCGGCCGGCCGCGCCGTGCTCCACTTCGGAAGCGTTGTCCGGCTCCTTGCTGGGATCCTCGTTCGGGTCCATGGTGTTTGAATCCACAGCGTCCCCTTCAGTTGTCCACGTGAATTGGGCACAGCGCTGCACCCCCAATTGCAATCCTCGGATCAGCGTAATCCCTGGGCAGGCCGGCTGCGAGTAAAACCGCGCTCGACGGCAGGGGGGAACTGCCCATCCCCGCGCCGCAGGGAGCCAGGGCGCGGGAACCCTAGACTGGATGCCATGGAATCTGGTTCTGTCCTTGCTGTCTGCCGCGTCCACCAGCTCATCGCGGACCAGGGAAACGTTGGCGTGACGGCCATCGACAAGCGCCCGGCGGACGGTCCGGTGAAGGTCCACAAGCTGGGCCTGCGCGGAGACATCCAGGCCAACCGGGTGCACCACGGCGGAGAGGACCAGGCCGTCTACGCCTATTCCCAGGCCGACGCCGACTTCTGGGCGCGCACCCTGGGACGCGAACTGCCGCCGGGCATGTTTGGCGAGAACCTGCGGGTGGCCGGCATCGAAGCCACCCACGCCGTCATCGGGGAGCGCTGGAAGGTGGGGGCCGACGTCGAACTTGAGGTCACCTCCCCGCGCGTCCCCTGCGCCACGTTCCAGCGCCGGATGAAGGAACCGCAGTGGGTGAAGCGGTTCACCGAGGAGGGGCGGGTGGGGACCTACCTGCGCGTCATCCGCACCGGCAGCATCCGCGCCGGCGACCCCATCCAGCGGACCTTCGTGCCGCGCCACGGCATCACGATCGGCCAGTGGTTCAGTGAGCCGGACGCGGAGGTCATCGAGGCGCTCCGCAGTGCAGAGGCCGACGGCGAGATCCGGCTCCAGGACGAATACCACACAAAGTTTGGGCTGCTGCTGCGGCGGCTGGGGCAGTAGCATCCCTGCCCGGGGCGGGCTGTGTGCGCAAGCTCACCGCCGCCGTCGGGCATTGAATTGGCGGTCAATGGCGTCCGTACCTTACACTTGAAATATCCCCCACTCCGGAAATCCCTTATTCCTGCCCAATTTTTGAGGCAGGACTGGCAAGTGTTGGGGCCCGCACAAGCGATGCGGGCATTTTCATAGGGAGAGCCGGCTAAAGAAAACGCTGTACAGACTGCTGGGATAGCAGCCAAGAGATGCAGCGCGAAGTCCTGCCACGGGATTGCGAAAGCGCCGGACTTCTGTGACCGGCCGGTCAACGTTTGCCCGGCATCATCGGCACGCGTACTGCGGCTCCGCTCACCTCGGGTAGTGCCGCCTGGCCCCCTATGGATGAGGAATATCCCCCTATGCCCGAAAACCAGAACGAAACCACCGCCGTTGTTGAGGATGCCCCCGTGGCTCCCGCCGCCGAGGCTCCTGCAACCGCTCCCGCCGCCGAGGCTCCTGCCGCTGCGGACGCCCCTGCCGCTGAGGCAGAAGAAAACACCGTGAAGTTCGCCGACCTTGGCATCGACGGCCGCGTCCTGGCCGCCCTGCAGGACGTTGGCTACGAAAAGCCTTCCCCCATCCAGGCAGCAACCATCCCGCTGCTGCTTGAAGGCCGCGACGTCGTGGGCCTCGCCCAGACCGGCACCGGTAAGACTGCAGCATTCGCAGTACCGGCACTGTCCCGCCTGGCCGAGCTCCACGACCTCAACGGCCCGTCCCGCAAGACCCAGGCCCTGGTCCTGGCACCCACCCGCGAGCTGGCCCTCCAGGTGGCCGAGGCCTTCACCTCCTACGCCAAGCACATCGACGACTTCACCGTCCTGCCCGTCTACGGCGGCTCCGCCTACGGGCCCCAGCTGGCCGGCCTGCGCCGCGGCGCCCAGGTGGTTGTTGGTACCCCCGGCCGCGTGATCGACCACATCTCCAAGGGTTCCCTGGACCTGTCCGAACTCCAGTACCTGGTGCTGGACGAGGCCGACGAGATGCTGCGCATGGGCTTCGCCGAGGACGTTGAGCAGATCTTCCAGCAGACGCCTTCGGACCGCCAGGTGGCACTGTTCTCCGCCACCATGCCGAGCCAGATCCGCCGCATGTCCAAGCAGTACCTGAACGATCCCGCCGAGATCTCAGTCAAGTCCAAGACCACCACCGGCGCCAACACCCGCCAGCGGTACCTGCAGGTCATGGGCCCGCACAAGCTCGACGCCATGACCCGCATCCTCGAGGTGGAAGACTTCGACGGCGTCATCGCCTTCGTGCGCACCAAGATGGCCACCGAGGACCTTGCTGACAAGCTGAAGTCCCGCGGTTTCCAGGCCGCCGCCATCAACGGTGACATCCCGCAGCAGCAGCGCGAGCGGACCGTCGACGCGCTGAAGGAAGGCCGCATCGACATCCTGGTGGCCACCGACGTCGCCGCCCGTGGCCTTGACGTGGAACGCATCAGCCACGTCATCAACTACGACATCCCGCACGACACCGAGTCCTACGTGCACCGCATCGGCCGTACCGGCCGTGCAGGCCGTTCCGGTGACGCCATCCTGTTCATGACGCCGCGGGAGAAGTACCTGCTGCGTTCCATCGAAAAGGCCACCCGCCAGCCGGTGGAGCAGATGCACCTGCCCACGGCCGAGACCGTCAACACGCTGCGCCTGGGCAAGTTCGCCGAGCGCATCACCGAGACCCTCGCCTCCGAGGACGTCGCGGCGTTCCGGGACCTCATCGCCTCCTACGAGGAGGAGCACAACGTTCCCGCAGCAGAAATCGCTGCCGCCCTTGCCGTGATGGCGCAGGGCGGGCAGCCGCTGCTGGTCAAGGAACTGCCTGCCGCTCCTGAATTCCAGAAGCGCGAGCGCTCCAAGGACGGCTTCGGCTCACGTGGGCCGACCCGTGCGCTGACCGAGGGCAATGCCACCTACCGGATCGCGGTGGGACGCCGCCAGCGCGTCATGCCCGGCTCCATCGTGGGCGCCATTGCCAACGAAGGCGGCATCTCCTCCGCGCAGATCGGCGGCATCGACATCCGCTCGGACCACTCCCTGGTGGAGCTGCCCGCGGACCTGAGCCCCGACCAGCTGAAGGCCCTGTCCCGCACGCGGATCGGCGGCGAGCTGATCCACCTCGAACTGGACAACGGCCGCAAGCCGTCCGGTGACCGCGGCGCCTACCAGGGCAGCCGCGGCGGCGACCGGGGAGGCAACTTCAAGGGCAACGGCGGGTTCAAGAAGGAATTCCGCAAGAACGACGGCGAGCGGTCCTCCGCTGACCGCGGCGGCCGTTCGTACAGCGAGCGCTCCTTCAGCGACCGCGGCCAGTCGGGCGACTCCCGCTTCGGCGGCCACGGCGACGGCTCCCGCAAGCCCCGCAGCGGCAGCGAGGGCGGGCACCGCGACTTCAACCGCAAGGGCAAGTGGTAAACCCCCGGCGTTGAGGAATTGACGACGGCGATGGGCCGGCTTTCGAGCCGGCCCATCGGCGTTTAACCGCACGGGTGTGGGACTCGCCACATTCGGGCTTCGGCACGGTGGCGAGGGGCCCTGGGAAGGCGCCTGCCGCCGTCGTCCGCCCTGCTTCCCATCACCCCTCCAGCCCCGGAATTCCGCGGAAAAACACGCTTCCGCAGCCCGGAAAAGCACTTGCCCGACCGTCCGGAAGGGGCTCCGGGCGCCGATTTGTTGGTGGGTAAATCTTCCGGTAGAGTATTTACTCGTTGCCCCCCTAGCTCAGTGGTAGAGCGCGTTCTTGGTAAGAACGAGGTCACCGGATCGATTCCGGTGGGGGGCTCTGAATGAGGGCCTGCGTCAAGGCGGTTTGACCGGCTTGACGCAGGTTTTTCTCATTCGTGGCGGTGTAGCTCAGTTGGTTAGAGCGCACGACTCATAATCGTGAGGTCGGGAGATCGAGCCTCCCCACCGCTACAGGCTAAGCCCCCGGGATCCATGGATCCCGGGGGCTTTTCTGTTTGCTGCAAGTCCATCCATCTCTAGCGGCGTCTCGACTTCAAGGCACTTATCTAAGCGGCCGGTGTTGACTGCTCAGCATGCTTACTATTAGGTTGGACTGAGCAGAAAAGTGGCATATGTCACGCCATATTAGGGCCCGTCAGGGCACAACAGGCTGCTTGGCCTGTAGATAAAGTACCCAGCCGCTGGCTTTGACTCCCCAGCTGCTGGACGAGGCGGGTGGCTCCTTACGGCGGCCGCCCGCCTCACCACACCAGGAAGCTCCGTGGACGCCCTATTGGGAAGGTGGAAGCATGGGCACTACGTCATCTGACGGGCACGAGGGCTGGATTCTGCCTTGGTGGGGCTTCATCCTCGGCTTATGCCTGCTTATTCCAACCCTGGTGCGGTTCGATTGGGAAGGCTGGACCGGGGTCGATATTTTTTTCGCGGCAACAGGCACGGTTCTGGTCATCGCCTGCGTGAGCAGGCTTGGGATCATCCTGAGCCGTGCGCGGCACTATCGGGTGAAATCAGAAACTGAAGGGCGTGACGCTCTGTAGGCCCCGCAGGTCGAGATTGAGCCATGTCGTTCACCTACTTATCGATTTCTGCCGCGATTATCGTGGCCTCGCTGGTGCTGTACGATCAGTGGCTCATGGCAGACCAGCGGGGCAAAACCAGGCAGTACAAGAAGACACGCCTGATCAGCATGTGGATCGGCTTAGCCATGGGTGCGGCCTTCCTCTTCCTTTTCGTCCAAACAGGCTGAAGATTCATCCCGCATGTCCCACACACGGGGCCGAGGGGCCGCTGAACGTCCTGTCTGCCCCCTTGGCCTTCCCCACACCAATACCTGTCTTCGGCGGTCAAGCCCCCGGAATCCGTGAGATTCCGGGGGCTTTCTTGTTTCCCGGATCCGCAGTAGCTTGGCAGCAATTGGCGGACGGGGGATCGGTGGACTTTTTCACGGCGGTGATGGAGCCGTTCCGGTGGCTGGTGTCCGCCGTCATGGTGGCTTTCCACGACGGGCTGGCCGCCGTGGGCATGCCGGCGGCGGGCGGCTGGACCTGGACGCTGTCCATCATCGGGCTGGTCCTGGTCATCCGCGCAGCACTAATCCCGGTGTTCCTGGCCCAGGTGAGGGCCCAGCGCAGGATGCGGCTCCTGCAGCCGGACCTGAAGGAGCTCCAGGACAGGTACAAAGGCAGGACAGACCCTGCGTCCCGGCAGGCCATGGCCCAGGAACAGATGGCCCTTTACAAAAAGCACGGCACCAACCCGTTCTCTGCGTGCCTGCCGCTGTTGATCCAGGCACCGTTCTTCCTGGCGCTTTTCCAGGTGCTGTCCGGAATTTCCAACGCCTCGCGGCAGGGCGAAGGCATGGGCGTGATGGGACACGACCAGGTGGTCCAGTTCGATTCCTCCAGCATCTTCGGGGCACCTCTGTCCGCCTCCCTGCTGCACGGCGCAGGCGACCCGGCTGCCGTGGCTGTGCTCGCCGTCGTAATGATCCTGGTGATGATCGCCAGCCAATTCCTGACGCAGAAACTTGTGGCCGCACGGACCATGGACGGCCAGGACAGC
Organism: Arthrobacter sp. Soil761; assembly: GCF_001428325.1. NCBI lineage: Bacteria > Bacillati > Actinomycetota > Actinomycetes > Micrococcales > Micrococcaceae > Arthrobacter > Arthrobacter sp. Soil761. The sequence goes on from NZ_LMSF01000029.1 coordinate 475,127, forward strand.
GACAGTCTCCTGATGCGCCAGCAGCAAGTCCTGCTGTACGTCCTGCCCGTGGTCTTCGGCGTGGGCGGGATCTTCTTCCCCATCGGAGTCCTGGTCTACTGGACGGTTTCCAACCTCTGGACGCTGGGCCAGCAGTTCCTGGTGTCGCGAAGGCCTATGCGGGCCTGATATCCGGCGGCAGAATGGGGCCATGGCGAAGCTGATCTACTCCGCAATCATGTCCCTCGACGGCTACACGGCAGACAAGGACGGCAACTTCAACTGGTCCGCGCCGGATGCGGAGGTCCACGGTTTCATCAACGACCTGGAGCGGGATGTGGGCACCTACCTCCTGGGGCGGCGGATGTACCAGGTGATGTCTGTCTGGGAAACCATGGGCACGTCCGGGGATCCTTCGGTGATCCAGGACTATGCCCGGATCTGGCAGGGGGCGGACAAGGTGGTGTACTCGACGACGCTGGCCATCGCTGCCACGCCCCGCACCAGGCTGGAGCGGCAGTTCCGCCCGGAGACGGTGCGGGACATGAAGGCCGGCACGGACAGGAACATCAGCATCGGCGGCCCCACGCTGGCGGCACACGCCCTCAACGCCGGCCTGGTGGACGAATGCCAGTTCTTCATCACCCCGGTTGCCGTGGGCGGCGGCCTGCGCTTCCTGCCGGACGGACTGGAGGCCCGGCTGGAACTGCTGGAGGAACGCCCGTTCGGAAACGGCGTGGTGTACCTGCGCTACGGATGTCTTGCCTAGACGGCAGAATGGGTGCATGACACGCATCGCCATCATCGGCGGCCACGGGAAAGTGGCCCTCATCCTGTCCCAGCTCCTCACCGGCGAGGGCCACTCCGTCACCTCGTTCATCCGCAATCCGGACCATGCGGACGACGTCGCCGCCACTGGCGCCACGCCGTCCGTCCTGGACGTGGAAAATGCCACGACGGCGACCATCGCCGATGCCCTGGCCGGGCATGACGCCGTGGTCTGGTCCGCCGGGGCTGGCGGCGGCAACCCCGGCCGCACCTACGCGGTGGACAGGGACGCTGCCATCCGCTCCATGGATGCGGCGGCCCAGGCAGGGGTGGACCGGTACGTGATGGTGTCCTACTTCGCTGCGGGCAAGGACCACGGAGTGCCGGAAGACAACAGTTTCTTCGCCTACGCCGAAGCCAAGGCGGCCGCTGACGAGTACCTGCGCGGCAGCGGGCTGGCGTGGACCATCCTGGGCCCCGGGGCACTGACCGACAAGCCGGGGACCGGGCTGATCGACGTGGACCCGTCCCCGGATGGGGACCGTGACACGTCACGTGCCAACACGGCGATCGTGGCCGCGGCGGTGCTGGACCTGCCCCAGACCGCAGGCCGGACCATCGAGTTCCGCGACGGCACGCTGCCGGTGGCAGCGGCCCTGGAACCGGGCGCGTAGACCCCGGCGGGCAAGGGGCGCGTGGCCTCGGTTATGCCGGGGCGACCGGCGCGGCCAGCTCCAGGTCCAGCTCCAGGTCCAGGGAATTCTGCTCCACGTAGTCCAGGGCGCAGCGCACGGCACCCACCGTGACGATTGAGTCGCCCAGCGGGGAGACCGCCACCCGCGCGGGGGTCGCGGTGAAGTCTTTCAGGCGCTCGCTGATGGGTGCAAGGAGTACGCCCGCGGAATCGGCCACCCCGCCGCCGATCACCACCAGCTCCGGATTGAGCAGGGTGGCTACGGTTCCCACCACCCGTGCCATCCTGTCCGCCAGCCGGTCCATGATGCCAAGAGCCACGGCGTCGCCCTGTTCCGCCGCCGCAAAGACCTGCTCAGCTTCCAACCGCCCGTGGGGGACGGAGCGGAGGGCGGTGGGGACCGGGGTGGCCAGGGCTTCGGCGGCCCAGGTCCGCGCCAGGTGGGCGATGCCGTAGGTGTCGCCCACGCCTTCCACCAGGTCCAGGTACGCCAGCTCCCCGGCGCTGCCCCGCGTTCCGTGGACCAGCCGGCCGCCCTCTACGATGCCCGAACCCAGCCGTTCGCTGGCCAGGATCACCACCACGTCGTCAATTCCCGCGGCCGCCCCCTGCCAGCGTTCGCCCAGGGCCGCAAGGTTGGCGTCGTTTTCCAGCAGCACCGTCCAGCCCCGGGTTTCCTTGAGGGCCGCCCCCAGTCCCAGGTCGAACAGCCCCCAGAACTTCTGCGTGGCCACCACCTCCCCGTGCCGGTCCACGGGTGCGGCAACTCCGGCGCAGACGGCCAGCACCCGGCCGGGCTCCGTTCCTGCGGACCGCAGGGCCGCCTGGGCTACGCCGTCGATGAAGGCTATGCGTTCCCGGGAACCAACGTCCCCCGCATGGAAAGGTCGGCTGGACCGTCCCAATGTCTTGCCCCGGAGGTCGGAAACCACCACGGTGACCTTTGAATAGCCGATGTCCATGCCCAGGACCACGCCTGCGCGCTCGTTGAGTTCGAACCGGCGGGCGGGGCGGCCCTTGTGGTACCCGCCGAACTCGCGCTGGTTTTCCCGTTCCAGGACCCAGCCGCGCCGGACCAGGTCCTCGCAGACGGCGATGGTGGTGGCGCGGGTCAGGCCAGTGGCGGCCATGACGTCCGTGACGGTCACCGCGGCCGAGGCGCGGAGGAATTCGAGGACCGCGCCGGCACTGACCCGCCGCAGCAACTGGGGAGTCGCCGGAACCAGTTCAGGCATGCTGTTGACCTTCCTGAGCAAAGCACCAGATAATACTTGGGGAAGTAAATTTAGATTCAATATAAATGTACCTGCTGCAAAGAAAAGGACCACCCCTTGTCCACCACTGCCACGCTGGCAACCCTGTCCGACTCCGACCGTCCGGCCGACCCCAACTGGTGGCGCCAGGCCTCCGTATACCAGATCTACCCGCGCAGCTTTGCCGACTCCAACGGCGACGGCATCGGTGACCTGAAGGGCATCACCGCCAAGGTCCCGTACCTGAAGTCGCTGGGCATCGACGCCGTCTGGCTGAGCCCGTTCTACCCCTCCGCGCTCGCCGACGGCGGCTACGACGTTGACGACTACCGCGACGTGGATCCCAAGCTGGGCACCCTGGACGACTTCGACGAGATGGCCAAGGCCCTCCACGAAGCCGGCATCAAGCTGATTGCGGACATTGTCCCCAACCACTCCTCCAACCGGCACAAGTGGTTCCAGGAAGCGCTGGCCTCGCCGAAGGGTTCGCCGGCCCGCGACCGCTACATCTTCCGTGACGGCAAGGGCCCCAACGGCGAGTTCCCGCCGTCGGACTGGGACTCTGTGTTCGGCGGCCCCGCCTGGGAGCGCATCACCGAACCGGACGGCACCCCGGGCCAGTGGTACATGCACATCTTCGCCAAGGAGCAGCCGGACCTGAACTGGTCCAACCGCGAAATCCGGGTTGACTTCCTGAAGACGCTGCGGTTCTGGTCCGACCGCGGCGTGGACGGTTTCCGCGTCGACGTTGCCCACGCCCTCACCAAGGACCTCACCGAGCCGCTGCTCTCCAAGCTGGAACTGAGCGCCGCCAACACCGGAGTGGACGGATTCGACGACGGGACGCACCCGTTCTGGGACCGCGACGAAGTGCACGAGATCTACGCCGAATGGCGCGAGGTGTTCAACGAGTACAACCCGCCGCGCACCGCCGTCGCCGAAGCCTGGGTGCACGCCACCAGGCGTGCCCGCTATGCCAGCCCCCAGGGCCTGGGACAGGCGTTCAACTTCGACCTGCTGCAGGCCGACTTCGACGCCGCCGAGTTCAAGGAGATCATCACCCGCAACCTGGCCGAGGCTGCCGCCACCGGCGCCTCCTCCACGTGGGTGTTCTCCAACCACGACGTGGTACGGCACGCCACCCGCTACGGGCTGCCGCAGGTGGCCAAGGAAAAGGCCGGCGCCAAGGGCCAGGACGGCAAGGACTGGCTGCTGGCCGGCGGCCCCAAGGACCAGCTGGACGTTGAACTGGGCGAGCGCCGTGCGCGGGCCGCCACCCTCCTGATGCTCGCCGTTCCCGGCTCCGCGTACCTGTACCAGGGCGAGGAACTGGGCCTGCAGGAAGTGGCCGAGATTCCCGAATCGGAACGGCAGGACCCGTCCTTCTATCGCAACAAAGGCGTGGAGATTGGCCGCGACGGCTGCCGCGTGCCGCTGCCCTGGAAGGTGGAAGGCACCTCCTTCGGCTTCGGCGACGGCGGCTCCCACCTGCCGCAGCCGGATTGGTTCAGCAAGTACGCCGTGGAGGCCCAGGACGGCACCGAAGGTTCCACCCTGGAGCTCTACCGCGAGGCCCTGAAGCTCCGCCGTGAACTGCAGACGGACGAGGACCTCGAATGGGTTGACAACGGCAACCCGGACGTCTTGCACTTCAAGCGCCCCAACGGGTGGCAGTCCGTGACCAACTTCGGGAACACCGCCGTCGACCTTCCGGCCGGCAAGGTGCTGGTCAGCAGCGGCCCGCTGGAGGATGGCAAGCTGCCGGCCAACACCACCGCGTGGTTGCGCTGATGGGCGTGAACCGCCGGCGTGGGCGGGCCTGATGCAGGAGGTCATCTACGGATGCATGGGACTGGGCGGCAGCTGGTCTGACGAACCACATGGCAGCCACCATGTGGACCAGGCCGCCGTTGCCGTCCAGGCCGCCCTGGACACCGGGATCACCCTGTTCGACCACGCGGACATCTACCGCAGCGGCAAGTCCGAGGCGGTGTTCGGCGAGGTCCTGGCCGCCACTCCAGGTCTGCGGGAACGGATCCGGCTGCAGACCAAATGCGGCATCCGGCTGAACGAACGCGGCCTTCAGACCCACTACGACCTGAGCCGGGACGCCATCCTGGAACGGGTCAACGGCAGCCTGGAACGGCTCCGGACGGACTACGTGGACATCCTCCTGCTGCACCGCCCGGACCCCCTGGCGGACCCCGCGGAGGTGGCCTCCGCCGTCGGGCAGCTCATGGACGAAGGCAAGGTCCGGCAACTGGGCGTGTCCAACATGTCCGCAGCGCAGATCGAGGCGCTGCAGGACCGGCTGGAGACCCCGGTGGTTGCCAACCAGCTGGAAATGAGCCTGCTCAAGCGGGCATGGCTGGAAAGCCAGGTCCTGGTCAACCACCCGGAGCACCTGGACTACAGCTTCCCGCACGGGACGCTTGAGTATTGCACCCGGAACAACATCACCCTGCAGGCGTACGGCGCCCTGGCCCGCGGCGTCTACACCGGCGCCGAACCGGACAGTCCCACCTCAGCCGATGCGGCAACGGCCGAACTCGTGGCGGGGCTTGCGGGGGAGTACGGCACCTCCGGCGAGGGTGTCCTGCTGGGCTGGCTGATGAAGCACCCGGCCGGAATCGCGCCGGTCATCGGGACGGTCAACCCGGACCGCATCCGGGCCTGCGGCGACGCAGCCCGGGTGGCGCAGGCCCTCACCCGCGCCGACTGGTACAAACTCTGGGTCACGGCTCGGGGGAGCAACATCCCCTGACCCTTCCCAGCCGGGCAGCAGCAAGGGCCGTTGTGCAGGTCACAACGGCCCTTTCTGCTGCCCGCATTTATCCGGAGACACAGTCATATCCCGTTTAGTTCGTATTGATCCTCACAAGCTGGCCGATTTCTTCGCCTTGCCGCTTGCGGGGCGGATACTGTAGAAAGCATGACGTCTACCATCGCCGCCGAAACTGTTAGGCCGGAACGCAATATCCCCGCAGAGATCGCCCGTTCCTGGCTGCTGGTCAATGCCATGAAGCCGGAGCTGTTCGACCAGTCGGCCGTTTCCCGCGCCGATTCGATCATCCTGGATATTGAAGATGCGGTGGACCCGTCCCAGAAAGACCAGGCCCGCGCCAACGTGATCGACTGGCTGACCGGCGGCGGCAAGGCCTGGGTGAGGATCAATGACGCCACCAGCCCGTTCTGGGCTGATGACCTTGCCGGGCTGCGC
>NZ_LMSF01000030.1:0-361103 GCF_001428325.1 Arthrobacter sp. Soil761
AGCTAAGACCCACAGCGCCGATGGTACTGCACCCGGGAGGGTGTGGGAGAGTAGGTCACCGCCGGACACACATTGGTCGAGGCCCCAACCACCAGGTTGGGGCCTCCCACATTTAAGCACGTCTCGCGGTTTGATCAGGGAGGCATCAGCGCGTAGTGGCTGTAACGGCAGTGCCGCCGGACCGTATATTCTGCCGGAATGGATTCCTGGCACCGCAACCTGCTGAATACTGGGCAGGCAGAGCTCGTGGAAGCCTGGCTCCCGGGCGTCCGATTATTGGATGACCTGTCCTGGAACATCGTCGAAACCGTGGTGCTCGCGGTGGAGCATGGTCAGCACAGGTACGTGATCAAGGCCGGAGGCCCTTCCAACCACCACATACAGCGTGAGATTGCAGCCCACCAATCCTCCGTTCATGTCTTGGCCCGCCGGAACTGTGCGCCGAAGCTCAGGTTCGCGGACCGCGCCCTGAATATCCTGGTCACGCAGTATCTGGAAGGTTGCCTGGTAGAGGGCACTGAAGCCGAATACGCGCCTGAAACATACGTCCAAGCCGGTGCTCTGCTGCGTGTTTTCCATGACCAGGCCGCGCATCGCGATCCGGATTATGAGGAGGCAGCCACCACCAAGGCCCTGGCCTGGCTAGGTAAACCCCACCGCATCGACAGCCGCGCCGCGGAAAAAGCGAGGGCCATACTGGGCGCCTACAAGCCGAAGCCGGTGATTGTTGTCCCGACCCATGGTGACTGGCAGCCGCGCAACTGGCTCCTCGACGGAGAAGTCCTAAAGGTCATCGACTTTGGCAGATACGAGTTGAGGCCGGCCGCCAGCGATTTCTGTCGGCTTGCCGTACAGCAATGGCGTACGGCTCCGCAGCTGCAGTCAGCCTTCTTCGCGGGTTACGGTTCGGACCCCAGGCACAGTAGGCTCTGGAGCGTTATGCAGTTGCGGGAAGCCGTTGCCACAGCCGCGTGGGCTTACCAGGTTGGTGATCTGGAGTTTGAGAAACAGGGCCTCCGGATGCTCCGTGACGCCTTGGACACCTTCTAAGGGATGCCGTTCCCCGGCGATGTGGCCGGGAGGGCATTATGTGATGGCGCATCATGGAAAACCCGCAGGATGTGATGGCGCGTCACGGGCCGGAAGCATAATAGGGGGCTTCAGATTGTTGAACAATCCGAGTTTTTAGGGCATTCTTGGATGAACAGCAATCCGAGACGGAGATCACAATGCCCAGCATCGACCTGAACAGCGACGTCGGCGAGTCCTTTGGGAACTGGTCCTTCGGTGACGACGCGGCCATCTTTGAAAGCGTGTCCAGCGCCAACGTGGCCTGCGGCTTCCACGCCGGCGACCCTGTAGGCATCATGGCCACCTGCCAGGCCGCCGTGAAGGCCGGCGTCACCGTGGGCGCACACCCCGGTTACCGGGACCTGGCCGGCTTCGGCCGGCGCTTCGTGGACATGACCCCGGCCGAGCTGACCGCCGATGTGGTCTACCAGATCGGCGCAGTCCAGGCCGTGGCCCTTGCCGCCGGCACTGCCGTCCGCTACGTCAAGCCGCACGGCGCGCTCTACAACACCATCGTCACCCACCCGAAGCAGGCTGGGGCCGTTGTGGCAGCCATCCTCGCAGTGGACCCCACCCTGCCCCTTATGGTGCTCCCCAACTCCGAGATCCAGCGCCAGGCCGAAGCCGCGGGCCTGCGGACCGTGGCCGAGGCCTTCGCTGACCGTGCCTACAACCCGGACGGCACCCTGGTCTCCCGGCGCGAACCCGGCGCCGTGCTGCACAAGGTGGAGGACGTCGTCGAGCACGTACTGCGCCTGGCCGGGGATGGCGTAGTCCGCGCCATCGACGGATCGCTGGTTCCCGTCCACGCCGAAAGCATCTGCCTGCACGGTGACACCCCCGGCGCCGTGGCAATGGCTGCCGCCGTCCGTGCCGCACTGGTGGACGCCGGCATCCGGATCGAAAGCTTCGCCTAGCATGGCCGCCACGCAGCAGCAGCGCACCGCCACTGCCCCTCGCCCGGAGCTGACCGGGATCCGGCGCGCGGGTGACCGGGCCATCCTGGTGGAGCTGTCCTCCCTCGATGCCGTCCTCAGCCTCCAGGCGCAGCTGACCGCACACCCGCAGCCGGGCCAGATCGACGTCATCGCAGCCGCATCAACCGTCCTTGTCACCGCGGATTCGCCCCAAGCAGTCCAGGCGCTGGCCGCGCACGTCCGCGGGCTGGACCTTGAGGCGCCAGCGGACACCGAGAGCGCGCTGGTCACCATCGACGTGGTGTACGACGGCGAGGACCTGGACGAGGTGGCGTCGCTCACCGGACTGGGCCGTGAGGGAGTGGTGGCCGCACATGCCGGCCAGCTCTGGACCGCAGCCTTTGCCGGATTCGCACCGGGCTTCGCCTACCTCAGCGGCGAAAACCCCAGCCTCGAAGTCCCGCGGCGCCGATCCCCGCGCACGGCCGTGCCCGCCGGCGCTGTGGCCTTGGGCGGCGCGTACTCGGCCGTCTACCCGCGGCAGTCGCCGGGCGGCTGGCAGCTGATCGGCCGGACCGAAGCCGCCATGTGGGACCTGGACCGGGAAAATCCCGCCCTCATCCGCCCCGGCGATACCGTCCGCTTCAAGGCCGTCCGCAGCCACGCCATCATGACGGAACGGCCCAAAGTCCCCGCCAACCGGACGGCAGAGCACCAGGGGAACGCAGGACTTGCCGTCCGCAAACCGGGGCTGCAGGCCACCGTCCAGGACCTGGGCCGGCCGGGCTTCGCCTCGCTGGGTGTCAGCAGCGCCGGCGCCATGGACCGCGGAGCCCTCCGCCGCGCCAACCGCCTGGTGGGCAACGCCGAAGGCGCAGCCGGCATCGAACTCCTCTTCGGCGGCCTCGAGCTCGAGGCCCTCACCGACCAGGTCCTGGCCGTCGCCGGAGCGGCCGTCCCGCTGCAGATCACACCGGGGGCAGACTCAAAAGAGGACATCCAGCGGACGACGGCGGCGCGGCACCCAGCGTGCGACGCCCCCTTCGCGCTGTTGGCGGGGGAGAGGTTGACCGTGGGCACCCCCACGGCAGGGCTCCGCTCCTACATCGGCGTCCGCGGTGGACTCGGTGGCCCCGATGCTCTCGGCAGCCGCTCCACGGACACCATGTCAGGGATCGGCCCCGAGCTGCTCGAAGCGGGAACCATCCTGCCGGTGCACGCCGCCAAACCGGGCAGCGTGGTGGGCCACCCGGAAGTGTCCCCCCTTCCGATTCAGGACGGGGCAACCGTGCTGCGGGTGGTCCCCGGACCCCGGCAGGACTGGTTCAGCACCGACACACTGCAGGACTTCCTGGCCCAGGAATGGACCGTCACGCCAAAGTCCAACCGGATCGGTCTGCGCCTCAACGGCCAGCCGCTCAGCCGCAGCCGGGACGGCGAACTCGCCAGCGAAGGAACCGTCCGCGGCGCCGTGCAGGTGCCGCCGGAAGGCCAGCCCGTCCTGTTCCTCTCCGACCACCCGGTGACCGGCGGGTACCCGGTGATTGCCGTCGTCGTCCATGCCGACCTGGACAAGGCCGCCCAGCTTCCCCCGGGCACAACCGTCCGGTTCACCGCCGCAGCTCCTCCGGCAGAACTGCCCGAAACACCTAAGGAAAGCCCCCATGCGTAAAGTCCTCATTGCCAACCGCGGCGAAATTGCCGTCCGGATCGCCCGGGCCTGCGACGATGCAGGCCTGGAAAGCGTGGCCGTCTACGCCGATCCGGACGCCGACGCGCTGCACGTCTCCGCCGCCACCGAGGCCTACTCGCTGTCAGGCTCCCGGCCCCAGGAAACCTACCTGGACATCGACAAGCTCCTCGCCGTTGCGGCGAAAAGCGGCGCCGACGCCGTCCACCCCGGCTACGGCTTCCTGTCCGAGAACGCCGGCTTCGCCCAGGCCGTAATCGACGCCGGCCTGACCTGGATCGGCCCCTCCCCGGAGACCATCCGGCTGCTGGGCGACAAGGTCAGCGCCCGCGAGGTGGCGGTCCGGGCCGGCGCCCCGCTGGCACCCGGCAGCGACGGACCGGTGGCCAGCGCCGCGGAGGTCCGCGCCTTCGCCGAACAGGTGGGCCTTCCCGTGGCCATCAAGGCGGCGTTCGGCGGCGGCGGGCGTGGCCTCAAGGTGGTCCGGGACCAGGCAGACATCGAGGAAAGCTTCGACTCCGCGGTCCGCGAATCCCTGGCCGCCTTCGGCCGGAGCGAATGCTACGTGGAGAAGTTTTTGGACCGGCCGCGCCACGTGGAGGCCCAGGTCATCGCGGACACGCACGGCAACGTGGTGGTGGTGGGCACCCGCGACTGTTCGCTGCAGCGCCGCCACCAGAAACTCGTGGAGGAAGCCCCCGCCCCCTTCCTCACCGCTGAGCAGCGGGCCGCCATCCACGCCTCGGCCAAGGCCATTTGCCGCGAGGCGGGCTACGTCGGTGCCGGCACCGTGGAGTACCTGCTGGACGGCACGGGCTTCCTGAGCTTCCTGGAGGTCAACACCCGCCTGCAGGTGGAGCATCCCATCACCGAGGAGACCTCCGGGGTGGACCTGGTGGCCGCCCAGCTGTCCATCGCGGCGGGGGAGAAGCTTCCCATCCTCGAGGACCCGGAGCCGCGCGGGCACGCCTTTGAGTTCCGCATCAACGCCGAGGACCCGGGCCGCGGCTTCCTGCCGTCCCCCGGCACCGTGGAAACCTTCGAAGCCCCCACCGGTCCCGGGATCCGGGTGGACACCGGCGTCCGTTCGGGCTCGGTGGTCCCCGGGCAGTTCGATTCCCTGCTGGCCAAACTCGTGGTGACCGGGGCGGACCGCCAGCAGGCGCTCCGCCGTGCCCGCCGCGCCCTGCGGGAGTTCCGCATCGGCGGCCTGGCCACCGTGCTGCCGTTCCACCGCGCGGTGGTGGACGCGCCGGACTTCACCCGGACCGACACGCTGGGCGTCTACACCACCTGGATCGAAAACGAATTCACCACCGCCCTTGAGGCGGATCCGGCCTTCAGTCCCGCCGCGCCGGAGGAGCCCCGCCGGACCATCGGCATCGAGGTGGACGGCAAGCGGATGGAGCTGGGACTCCCCAAGGCGCTGCTGGATTCCCTGCTCGACGGCGGCGGCAGGGGACGCGCAGCGGCTCCGCAGGACGGCGGGGAGGCTGCGGCGGAGAAGAACGACGGCGACCTGCTGGCCACCATGGCCGGCACCGTGGTCAAGTGGCTGGCTGAGCCCGGGGCCAGCGTCGAGGAAGGCGAAGCGGTGCTGGTGCTCGAAGCCATGAAGATGGAGACGGCCGTGGCCGCCCACCGCGCCGGCACCGTCGGTGAGCTGTACGCGGCGGCCGGAGACGCCGTCGGGCCCGGGCAGGTGCTCACCACCATTTCCTGAACGCACCTCACGAGGGCATCCGCGCGAACACGCGGCACACCGCCAGGCTGAACCAGAGCTGGAGGTCGTGGAACCTGTCCCGGAGCAGGTGGCCGGTGAAGAGCCCTGACGGCTCCTGGTGCGCGGCCAGCCAGTCGCGCGCCTGGCCGGTTTTTTCCGTTCGAAGGCCGGGGTGGATGATGCTGATCGCGTCGAGGGCGGAAACGAGGTCCGTCATCCAGAAGGGAAAGCAGAACTCGGTCCAGTCGGAGACGCGGCCCTTATCCGGATAGGCGTCCGGCTCGAAGAAGCGGCCCGCCAGCATTTCCGCGGCCTTCTGTGCGGAGGTGCTTGCGCGGTGCGCGGGATGGGCCGCGTAGGCCCTGAGCACCACCCCGGTGATCAGGTGCGAGAACGGCTGCGACGGATCGCCGGTGATGGTCTGCGGCTCGTCCAGCGCGTCCAGCTTCCTCCCCCGGGTGCGGAGGGGAAGGGCCCAGCCGCCGTCGTCCTGCCGCGACGCCTCAAGCCAGCTGAACGCGCGTTCCACGCGCGGGTGGTCGCCGTACCCCGCTTTGCACAGGAGCCCGATGAGGGCCGCCGTGTAGTTGGGAGACACCTGGTTGCCGTAAATCCCCCGAAGGTCACCTGGCTCGGACTGGTGTGAAAGCACATAACCGGCGGCCGCGGCGATGGCCGGATGCCGGCGGGTGAGCCCGAACATCTCCACGAGGAACCCGAGTTGCCGGTAGGTCTCCAGCAGGTCGTAATCCATGCGGTCCCGGGGCCGTCTTCCCGGATAGGCCCACGACCCGTCCGCCGCCTGGTGCCGCAGGATCCGGCGCGGGACCGGAAGGTCCCAGAGTGCCTCATCGGCCGCCGGGGTGGCCGGCAGCCCTCCCGGTCCGGGGACAAGCTCGCGGACGGCCCAGGAGCGCACGGCGGGGTGACCGCTGGACAGCAGCGGGGCGATCGGGTCGAACCGGAGGCCGTCAAGCCACGTCATGGTCACCATGATGGCGGAATACGTCCGGTGCGGACAGGGCACCGCTGTCCTGCCCGATATCGTGGTGCCATGACGTTTGACGAGGTACTGGCCGATCTCCAAGCCCAGGCCAGGACCACAAAGCACGCCGAAACGGGCCTCTGGGTGGCCGCCCAGCTGCGCAGCCGCATCGCCGCCGGGCAGCTGGCTCCCGGATCAAAGCTCGCCGAGGAAGCCCTCCGCGAGGCCCTCGGCGTGTCCCGCAACACCCTGCGGGAAGCATTCACGGCGCTCCATGCCGAACACATCGTGACCCGCATCCCCAACCGTGGTGTGTTCGTGGCCCACCCCACGGCAGACGACATCCGCGAAATCTACCGGGTGCGCCGGTTCCTGGAGCCCGCGGCGGTCCTGTGGTCCGGCGATGCCCCGCTGGAGCCCCTGGCGGCAATCATCAAGGCCGCCAGGGCGGCTGCCGCCGACGGCGACATCCCCGGCATGGCCAGCGCCAACCAGGACTTCCACCGCGCCATCGTTGACCGCTCCGGCAGCGAGCGGCTCAACAGCCTCATGGACCAGGTGCTGGCCGAGATGCGCCTGGTGTTCCACTCGATGGCGGCCAACCCTGCCTTCCACGAGCCCTACGTGGAGGACAACGCCCGGATCGTGGACCTCCTGGAAGCCGGCGAACTGGCCGCGGCAGCGGACTTCCTGGCCGCCTACCTGGACCGCGCGGAAGCGCAGCTGCTCGCCGCCGTCGGCCGCTAGCCAACCCTTCCCCAAAAAAGGGGGTTGCAGGATTGTTGAACAAAAAGCTATGCTTTAGATCACACCGTTGTTCTGCAGCTCACTTAACCCTGCAGCCCTAACGTGTCCGGGGCTCCCGCCCCTCGGCGCCGTCACTCCCACCACTACACTCACGGACGCGCCGGCCCCCACTTTCGCAGACCCGTCACGGGTCCCCTGGGAAGGGATAATCATGCTTGTACTCATCGGGGTGCTGCTGGTGATCGTTGGCTTCGCCATCCGCCTGAACCCCCTGATTGTCGTCACCGTTGCGGGCATCGTCACCGCACTTCTGGGCGGCATGAACCCCGCGCAGATCCTCGACTCGTTCGGAACCGGTTTTGCCAGCAGCCGCTCGGTCACCATCTTCGTGGCCGTGCTGCCCGTGGTGGGAATCATCGAGTTCTTCGGGCTGCAGGAACAGGCCAAGGTCCTCATCGGCCGGCTCGCCAAGCTGACGGCAGGTCGGGTCCTGATCGGCTACCTGGCCGTCCGCCAGATCACCGCCGCCGTCGGCCTGAACAGCATCGGCGGCCACGCCCAGACCGTCCGCCCGCTGGTGTTCCCCATGGCCGAAGGCGCAGCGCTGCGCCGCTACGGGCACGTCCCGGACAAGATCAGCGAGAAGATCAAGGGCCACTCCGCCGGCGCGGACAACGTGGGCGTGTTCTTCGGCGAGGACGTGTTCGTCGCCGTCGGCTCCATCCTGCTGATCACCACGTTCGTGGACACCACATACCACCTGCACCTGGAACCGCTCCAGCTGGCCCTCTGGGCCATCCCCACCGCCATTGCGGCCTTCCTCATCCACGGCTTCCGGCTCCTGCGCCTGGACAAGCAGCTGGACAAGGAATACCGCGAATACGAGCTCACCGCCCAGAAGGAAACCGCAGGAGAAGCGAAATGATCAACGTTGAAGCCGTCTACTGGCTGATCGGCCTTCTGTTCGTCGCCTGGGCATCACTCATTGCCGCCGACACCAACCACCCCCGCCGCTGGGGCAGCTCCTCCTTCTGGGGCCTGCTGGGCCTGTGCTTCTTCTACAGCACCTGGGTCCAGGCCGGCACGGCGCCCGGCTGGATCCTGGGCATCGCCGTCCTGGTCCTGGTGGTGCTGGCCTCCACCGGCCTGCTGGGCCACGGCAAGCACCGCACCTCCACCGGCCACGAGCGCGAGGCCTTCGCCAAGCGCTTCGGCAACAAGCTCTTCATCCCGGCCCTGACGCTGCCCCTGGTCACCGTCATCCTGGTGCTCGCAGCCCCGCTGCTGTCCATCGGCGGCACCCCGCTGCTGGACCCCAAGAACACCACGCTGGTAGCCCTGGCCATTGGCGCCGTGGCTGCCGTCGTCGTGGCCCTGGTGATCCTCAAGCCCAAGAACCCGGCCACGCCCATCTTCGAAAGCCGCCGGATCCTCGAATCCATCGGCTGGGCCGCGCTGCTGCCCCAGATGCTCACCACGCTGGGCATCCTCTTCACCAAAGCCGGCGTGGGCACCGCCGTGGGCACGCTCGCCTCCGGCCTGCTGCCCAAGGGCTCACTGATCGCCGGCGTGCTGGTCTACTGCATCGGCATGTTCCTGTTCACCGTGCTGATGGGCAACGGCTTCGCTGCGTTCCCCATCATGACCGCTGCCATCGGCTGGCCCGTGCTGGTGGAGACGTTCCACGGTGACCCCGCGATCGTCTTCGCGATCGGCATGCTGGCCGGCTTCTGCGGAACGCTCTGCACGCCCATGGCAGCCAACTTCAACCTGGTGCCGTCCGCGCTGCTGGAAATGGACAACAAATACGGCGTCATCGCCGCACAGGTGGGCACGGCCATCCCGCTGCTGGCGGTGAACATCGCGCTGATGTACTTCCTGGCCTTCCACTAACCCTTCCGCAGACCCTGCCATTCAAAGGAGCATGATGGACAACGATCTTCGCGCACAGGCGGCACCGGACTACGCGGCCGTGGTGCTGGGCAACCTTTCCGAGCCCTTCCCGCACTCGGCCCACCACACCCAGGTGTCAGCCGACGACAGGCCAACCCCCGAGCAGATCCACCCCGCCTTCTACACCTCCTTCGACTGGCACTCCTGCGTGCACATGCACTGGCTGGGGGCGAGCCTGGTGGGCGGCACTCCAGGGTCACCCTTTGCTGGGACTACCGCGGCAGGAGCGTCCGACGGCGGCACGGCGGCTTGGGTGGATGCCGCCACCGAGGCGTCGCTCCGGGCAGCCCTGGGCGCCAACCTGACCCCGGCCAAGCTGGCAGTGGAACGGGACTACCTGCTGGCCAACCCGTCCTGGGAGCGGCCCTACGGCTGGGCCTGGCTGATGCGGCTGGCCGCCACCTGCTCCGCCTCCCCGGATGCGGAGATCCGCCAATGGGGCACCGCTTTGGAACCCCTGGTGGATGCCGTGGCGGAGCTCAGCGCCGCCTGGATGGCCAAGGCGCAGTATCCCGTCCGGCACGGGCTGCACACCAACGCCGCGTTCGGTGTGGGGTACATGCTGGATGCCTTCCGCTCCCTGGGCAGGGTTGATGCCGCCAAAGCGTGCGAGGACGCGGCGCGCACCTGGTTTGCCAATGACCGGGGCTGGCCGGGCGACTGGGAGCTCAGCGGCCAGGACTTCCTCTCCGCGGGCCTGAGCGAGGCGGACCTGATGCGCCGCGTGCTTTCCGCGGACGAGTTCGCCGGGTGGTTCGCGGGGTTCCTGCCGGAGCTGTCCACCGCATCGCGCATCCTGCAGCCGGTGAGCGTGACGGATGAGACCGACGGCTACCTGGTGCACCTGCACGGACTGAACCTGACCCGCGCGGGACAGGTGGCACGGATCATCGCCACGCTTCGTCAATCCAGCGGCCCGGAAGCCTCGGCCGCCGCGGCCGTGCTGTCCGACGCGCTGGACCCGCTCCTGAAGGCCGGGCTGTCCGGACTGGAAAGCGGCGACTTCATGTCCACGCACTGGCTGGCCAGCTTCGCGTGGGATGCGCTGGGATCGGTGGCTGAACTCGACTGATTCCGGGCTGGCGTGGCGCACGCACCAGTCACACTCCGTTCGGAGCGTCTGGTGGGTGCATGCCACGCCGGTGGACAGCTAGTCTTGCATCACCACGCGCGAGTGCGTGACCTGGGAGCAGCGGGCAGGGTTGTAATGAGCTGACCATCCGCCCGCGAGCCCAAGGAATCCCATGCGCCAGCAGCTCACGACCTGCCCGCCAGACCCCGCAACAGCAGTGGAGTCCACCACGCTTCGGCCCAGGAGGAAGCGGACCAGGCACCCGCGGCTGGCGGTGGGGGACCGGGTCCGCTTCGCCGAGGGAACCCTTGCCGGCACGGGTGTGGTGGACGCCGTCACGTCCGACTACTCGGTCATTTGGGTGTGGACCGACGACGGCCAGGGCCGCCGGATGTTCCTGCAGGGCTACGGAAGCATCGTGTCCTCGATTTAGGTACGACGCCGGTCCGCGCGGCGCTCATCCGCCTGGACGATTCCGTCCCGGACTGCGGCGCGGATGACGCCGTAGAGGATGTAGAAGAAGACCGCTCCGAAGAGGACAAACAGGACCAAGCCTGTGAAGTCACCCATGGTTGCTGCCCTCCTCCGGCCAGTACTGCTGGGCTGCCTTTGCGGCATCCCGCAACTTCCCGCCGTCGAGCATGATGGACGTTTCCTCAAGGCCGAAATCGGTCCACTGGGAAACCAGGCGGAGGCTGCCGGCAGGGGGAAGCGGCCAGAGCCAGAGCGAGCCGGTGCCCTGGAACTCATCCTCTCCGCCACCGCCGCCGCCATTGTTCAGGACCAGCGCCGGAGGTTCGGGTTCCTGGCCACGCTCCACGAAGCCGTGGGGACCCAGGGTGCCGGTGCTGGCTTTGGAACCATCGGGGAACTGGACGCCGAACATCAGGCCGGTCTGTTGTCCGCGGCCACTGCGGATGCCCCTTCCCGGCTGGAAGAAGAGGTGCTGCAGGTCGGCCCAGTCTTCGTCGGATTGCTGGTCACGGCGGAACAGCCAGGACAGGTTGAACACGCAGCCGGTGGAGAACACGTCCGCACTTTTGACCGCCACCACCCTCCACGGAATCCTGGACACAAACCTGCCGATGTGGACCACGGACGGCAGCTCGTAGACTGGGGCGCCCGCCCATGGCGGCGGGACGTACCGTTGAGACCTCGGCCTCGGTGGGAGCGGAGGTACTGGAAAGTCCTGGAAGAAGGTCACGGTGATCCTTGGGTCCGCTGGCTGCGACCGACCAGCGGAACAGCGGCAGCGCCGCCATGGATCCCCCAATCCGTCCTTACCCGGCCAGTCTAGCCTCCGGTTTGCCGACCCGCGGGACGCGCGGGACCCCCGTTGACCCGGTCAATCCCGCCCGCCAAAATGCTGGCCGATGGCTGCCTGGATGTGATGGCGGTGGCGGCGGAGGTAGCGTGCGTACTGTCAATTAGTCATCGCGCGGCTGGTGCTTTGCTGGCCGAAACATATGCGCTGGCCAGTTCGCTGCCCTTAACTCTTGCTGCCCTGCGCTCCGGGCATATCTCTTGGCAGCATGCCCGGACCATGGTGGACCAAACCGCCAGCCTGGACTCTGCAGGCGCAGCCGCCCTGGAAGCGCACTTCCTGGATCCTGACACGGGCAACCCGGCCCGGGGTTGCCCGGTCGGAGAGATGCCGGCCCACCGGTTCAAGGCCAAAGCCCGCATCTGGCGCGAACGCAACCACCCGGAGACCCTGGAAGGACGCCACGCCAGGAGTGCAGCGGACCGGCGCGTGGAGTACACGCCGGACTGTGACGGGATGGCTTGGATCTCCGCCTATCTGCCCGCCACCACAGCCTCGGCGGTCTGGAACCGCACCACCGCCATTGCCAGGGGACTCCAAGGCCAGGACGAGCACAGGGCCCCTTCGCAACTCCGCGCTGACGTGCTCTCCGCCGCCCTGCTCACCGGTGGCGGCAACCAGGACCTCCAAGGAGGCAACAAGCCACCGCTGTGGCCCCATGTGCGGAACCGGTAGCTCCTCCCTGGGCTCCCTCACGCCTTTGGTGGGACAATAAAGGCAGGGCACCTGTCACGGCGCCACCCAGGCGTCGGCACGTCCCACTCGAGTAACCAGGAGGGGATCCTGGTGGACGCCACCACTATCGTTGTCATCGTCCTCGTTGTCCTGCTTCTCATCGCTGCAAGAATGTCCATCCGGATCGTGCGGCAATACGAGAAGGGCGTACTGTTCCGGCTTGGCAGGGTCATTGGCGTCAGGGATCCGGGCCTGCGGCTGATTGTCCCGATCATCGACCGGCTGCCGCTGGTCAGCCTCCGGATCGTGACCATGCCCATCCAGTCGCAGGGCATCATCACCCAGGACAACGTCAGCGTGGACGTCTCCGCCGTGGCCTACTACCGGGTGGTGGACGCCGTGAAGTCCGTCATCGCCATTGAGAACGTGGCCTCCGCCATCGACCAGATCGCCCAGACTACGTTGCGGAAGGTGGTTGGCCGCCACACCCTGGACCAGACCTTGTCCGAGACCGAACGGATTAACGGCGACATCCGCGAAATCCTCGACGTGCTCACCGTTGAATGGGGTGTGGAAGTCACCTTGGTGGAACTCAAGGACATCCAACTGCCGGAAAGCATGAAGCGCGCCATGGCCCGCCAGGCCGAGGCGGAGCGTGAGAAGAGAGCGAAGATCATCGCGGCCGAAGGCGAGGCCATCGCTGCGGCAGCGCTCGGCGATGCCTCCGACACCATGATGGCCCACCCGCTGGCACTGCAGCTTCGCAACCTGCAGTCCCTGGTGGAAATCGCGGTGGACAAGAACTCCACGGTGGTGTTCCCCGCCCCGCTGATGAGCACCATCGGCGAACTCTCCGCATTCCTGGCGCGCGAGAACCAGGCGGCGTCCGCGGCCGGCCCCTCACCTGTAAAGGCGGCCTGACCCGCGGCCTGACCCGCGCGCAGCCAAGGAGCGGGCCGGACCCAGCATGCCCGGACTTTCGGTGCGGAACGCGGCGGCCGCTAAAGTCGTGCCATGACCACTGCTGCTCTACGGCCTGTCTACTTCCTGTCGGACAGTACCGGCATCACCGCGGAAACACTGGGCAATACACTGCTGACGCAGTTCCCGGTGGACAATTTCGACCGCGTCACCATTCCCTTCATCACCACCCCCGACCAGGCGAGGTCCGTGGTCCGCACCATCGACGGCCTGGCTGCCGCCGGGCCCCGGCCCCTCGTGTTTTCCACCGCCGTCAACAGCGAAATACGGCAGATCCTTGGCGGTTGCAACGGTGTGATCGTGGATCTGATCGGCACCCATGTGGGGGTCCTGGAGCAGGCGCTGGGCACCCCTGCCAGCGGTGAGCCGGGCCGGGCGCATGGGTTGGGGAACGCCGCGCGCTACCAGTCCCGGATGGCCGCCGTCGAGTACGCCATGGAGCATGACGACGGGCAGAGCCTGCGTGCGCTGGAGAAGGCCCAGGTCATCCTGGTGGCCCCGTCCCGGTGCGGAAAGACGCCCACCACCATGTATCTGGCGCTGCAGCACGGGATCTTCGCGGCGAACTTCCCGCTGGTGGATGAAGACTTCCAGCGGGACGGGCTGCCCAAGCCGTTGCGGCCTTTCGTGTCGAAGTGTTTCGGCCTGTCCTCCAACCCGCTGCGCCTGAGCCAGATCCGTACCGAACGGCGCCCCAGCTCGCCCTACGCATCCCTGCGGCAGTGCGGTTTTGAGCTGCGCAGCGCCGAGCAGCTGTACGTTTCCCACCGGATCCCGTACCTGAACTCCGCCACCGTCTCCGTGGAGGAAATGGCGGCCACCATCCTGCAGCGGATGAACCTCAAGCACTAGCCGCCATTTCACAAACGTGGCGTAGCGCACATCATGTGGAAAGTGCGCTGCAGACCTGCCACTGTTGACAGGGTTTTTTCTTCCGGCCGGCACTACCGTGACGGCCAGCATTGCTTACGCCACCCACTGCAAAGGAGCAGCAATCATGACGACAGACGTTCTGTGGTTCTCTGAACTTGGACTCAAGGACCTGGACAAGGTGGGCGGCAAGAACGCCTCACTGGGCGAGATGGTGCAGAACCTGACCTCGGCCGGTGTCCAGGTTCCGGACGGCTTCGCCACCACGGCAGACGCCTACCGCCGGTTCCTGTCCGACTCCGGACTGGACCAGAAGATCGCCGATCGCCTGGTGGGGCTGGACACGGACGACGTGACGGCCCTGGCCTCCGCCGGCCAGGAAATCCGCTCCCTGGTCCGGGAAACGCCCTTCCTGCCCGACTTCGAAGCACAGGTCCGCGAGGCGTACCAGCAGCTGGTGGACAAGCATGCCGGCTCCGCGGACCTGTCCTGGGCGGTCCGGTCCAGCGCCACGGCGGAGGACCTGCCCGATGCCTCGTTCGCCGGGCAGCAGGAGACTTTCCTGAACGTCCGCGGGATCGAGAACATCCTGCAGGCCATCAAGGACGTCTTCGCGTCGCTCTACAACGACCGCGCCATCGCCTACCGCGTGCACCACAAGTTCGAACACGCCGAGGTGGCACTCTCGGCCGGCATCCAGCGCATGGTGCGCTCCGACGTCGGCGCTTCCGGCGTCATGTTCACCATGGACACCGAGTCCGGCTTCCAGGACGCCGTGTTCGTCACCTCCTCCTACGGGCTGGGTGAAGCCGTGGTGCAGGGTGCGGTGAACCCGGACGAGTTCTACGTGTACAAGCCCGCCCTGGCGGCCGGCCGCCCGGCGATCCTCAAGCGCGGCCTGGGGGAGAAGGCCCTGCAGATGACGTACACCAACAACAGCGAGATCGGCCGCACCATCGACTTCGTGCCGGTGGAGGCTTCGCTGCGCTCGCGCTTCAGCCTGACGGACGACGACGTGGAGCAGCTTGCCCGCCACGCCGTGGCCATTGAGAAGCATTACGGCCGTCCGATGGACATTGAGTGGGGCAAGGACGGGACCGACGGCGGCCTGTACATCCTGCAGGCCCGCCCGGAAACCGTACAGTCCCGCCGGGCCCCGGGCAGCATGAGCCGTTTCCGCCTGAACGCAACCGGCCCGGTGCTGGTGGAAGGCCGGGCCATCGGGCAGCGGATCGGGGCCGGCAAGGTCCGGATCCTCACCGCCATCGACCAGATGGCGTCGTTCCAAACCGGCGACGTGCTGGTGGCGGACATGACCGACCCCGACTGGGAACCGATCATGAAGCGCGCCTCCGCCATCGTCACCAACCGCGGCGGGCGCACCTGCCACGCCGCGATCATCGCCCGCGAACTGGGGATTCCCGCCGTCGTGGGCACTGGCAACGCCACGGACACGCTGTCCGACGGCCAGGAAGTCACCGTGTCCTGCGCCGACGGCGAGACGGGGGCCATCTACGAGGGCCTGCTGGACTTCAGCGTTGAGGAAACCGGTATCACCAACCTGCCCGAGGCGCCGGTGAAGGTCATGATGAACGTGGGCACCCCCGAACAGGCGTTCACCTTCGCGCAGCTGCCCAACCACGGCGTGGGCCTGGCCCGGCTGGAGTTCATCATCAACCGGCAGATCGGCATCCACCCCAAGGCCCTGCTGAACCTGGACAGCCAGCCTGCGGATGTGGCCGCCGAGATCCGGGAACGGATCAGCGCCTACAACAGCCCCCGCGAGTACTACATCAAGCGCCTGGCCGAGGGCGTGGCCACCATCGCCGCCGCCTTTGCGCCGGAACCGGTGATCGTCCGGATGTCCGACTTCAAGTCCAACGAGTACGCCAACCTCATCGGTGGCCCGGCGTACGAGCCGCATGAAGAGAACCCGATGATCGGCTTCCGCGGCGCGTCCCGGTACCTGGAGCCGTCCTTCCGGGACTGCTTCGACCTTGAGTGCGAGGCCCTCTCTTTCGTGCGAAACGAGATGGGGCTGACCAACGTCAAGCTCATGATCCCGTTCGTGCGCACCCTGGACGAGGCGCGGGGCGTCATCGAACTGCTCGCCGAGAACGGGCTGCGCCGCGGCGAAAACGGCCTCGAGGTGATCATGATGTGCGAACTTCCCTCCAACGCACTGCTCGCCGACGAGTTCCTCGAGTACTTCGACGGCTTCTCCATCGGCTCCAACGACATGACCCAGCTGACCCTTGGCCTGGACCGGGATTCGGCGATTGTGGCCAACAGCTTCGATGAGCGGGACCCGGCCGTGAAGAAGCTGCTGAGCATGGCCATCAAGGCCTGCAGGGCCCGCGAAAAGTACGTCGGCATCTGCGGCCAGGGCCCCAGCGACCACCCCGACTTCGCCGAGTGGCTGGTACAGGAAGGCGTCAACTCCGTCTCCCTGAACCCGGACACCGTGGTGGACACCTGGCTTCGGCTCGCCGGGGCCTCAGCTGACGCTTCGGAAGGTGCAGCCGTGGCCGCCGTCGGGGCAGCCTGAACGGGAACGCTTGACGATCAAAGGGGCGGTTCCGCCACTGCCGACAGGTGGTGACGGAACCGCCTTCACTGGTTGGACGGTTTCACTGGTTGGACGGTTCGGGGAGCAGCCCCAGCTGGCCAAGAAGTTCCATCTGGTCGAAGTAGGCGTGGTGCGCGGTGATCAGGCCTGCCTCCACTTTGGTGATGTCGCAGCTTCGCACCCGGACCTGCTTTCCTGTCGGCGGCAGCGTCCCGCCGGTGGGCAGGTTCAGCTGCCCGGTGTTCGTGCCCACCACGAAGCCCTCCAGGATGGCAACGTCCCCGGCCTCATGAGTGGCCACCTGCTGGTACGTGACGTCCGGCATGGCCTCCCAGAAGTGGAGGAAATAGTTGGTGATCGCCTCGCGGCCGGAGATCTCTCCCTGGTCCGGAGTGCTGATTACGGCGCCTTCGGCGTAGCAGCCTGCCAGCGCATCCCTGTCCTTTGCGTCCATGGCCGTCATCAGCCGGCCCATGACGTCACGTGCCTGTCCCATTGCAGCCTCCATTGTGGTTCCCGGTTTTCCTCTACGGACGGCCCGCTTCGTGCGGCGTCCGTAAAAGGAAAAGTACGACGGCGGAACACACCCCCGCGATCCCCGCACCAGGGGTTTCGGGGCGCCTGGAAAACCACCCATTTGGGGGATTGCCGGCCTGCCTGCCGGGCGGATACTGGAGGTATGTGGGAGGAGCGCGCGGAGCGTGCCCGGCGGGACATCGCCGCCATGGCCGCCGGCGGGATGGACCTGCCTGACCTCTATACCTCGGCGCTGGCCGTGGTGCAGCGGGAGGTGCCGTTCGAGCAAGGGTGCTGGGCCGCCGTCGACCCCGCCTCCATGGTGATGACCTCCGTTACCAACTGGCTGCCGTGGCCGGTGGGTGGGCGCCAGTTTGAGGAGTATTTCCTCCGCTTTGCCCAGTCCGAATACACAGGCCGGGAACCCAACACCTTCGCCGAGCTGCTGCGCCGGCCCCGCCCCATCGCGAGGATTTCGGATGCGCCGCACCGTGAGGTGGTCCGCAGCGTCCGGATCAACGACCTGATCAAGCCGCTGGGCTTCGAGCATGAGTTGCGGGCCGCGTTCCGCGTGGACGACTTGTGCTGGGGCGTGGGGAGCATCTTCCGGGAAGGCGGCAGCGACTTCACCGACCGGGAGGTGGAATTCCTGGGCGCGGTGACTGCCACGCTCGCGTCGGCCACCAGGGCCGCCGTCCGCGTGGCGCACCCGGCGGGACCGGCCGCCGTGGGGCCTGTCATTGTCCTGGCCGGGCTGCACGGTGACCTCCGCGCGGCCACGCCGGCCGCCGCCTCCTGGCTTGCCCAGGTGGAGGAAGCTGCGCCCGGGCGCTTCAGCCAGACGCTTTTTTCGGTGGTGGCGCAGGCGCATGCGGCGGCATCCGGGACGGCGCGGGCCAGGATGCGCGACGCAGGGAACAATTGGGTGGTGCTGCAGGCCAGCCGCCTCATCACCGGCGATGATCCCGAACAGATGGTGGTCACCGTGGAACCGGCAACCACCCACGACCTCGTGGCCCTGCTGCTGATGGCGTACGGCGTGACCGCCCGGGAACGGGATGTCTGCCTGGAGGTGCTGGCCGGAAGTTCGACGGCGGAGATCGCCCGGCACCTGTTTATCTCGCCGCACACGGTGCACGACCACTTGAAATCGCTCTTTGAAAAGGTGGGCGTCGGCAGCCGCGGCGAGCTGGTGGCCAGGCTCGTGGCCTGACCGGCAGTCTGTTTTAACGGGTCCGAGGACTCTGTGTCAGGGGGCGCCCGCCCTGGAAGCTGGAGGTACAGCCGGCAACCGGAGGATCCCATGCATGCCTTGGCGGAATCGGTGCGCACGCACCCGCTGTGGTGGTACTACGTTGTTACCTTCCTCTTGTCGTGGGGCGCCATTGTGCTGGCGGTGTGGGCTGTCACGGGCGGCCTGTCGCCTACGCCGGAGCAGTTCCAGCTCACCATCCCCGTAACCGTGCCGGCGATGCTGCTCGGACCAGCGTTGGCCAGCCTGGTGCTTACCGGAGTTGTGTCGGGACGGGCTGGCTACCGGGATCTTCGGGCGAGGCTGCTGAGATGGCGTGTGGGCGGGCGCTGGTATTTGGCCCTGCTGGTGGCGCCGGTCTGTTTGGCCGCGTTCGTGCTGGTGCTCTGGCTGGCGTCCCCGGATTACGCGCCTCGGATCGCCACGGCTACAGATAAGGGCGGCACCATCCTCACTGGACTGGCCATCGGGCTGGCGGCGGGATTTCTCGAGGAAATCGGTTGGACCGGCTTCGCCATCCCCAAGGCGAGGCAGCGGTTCAGTGTTCTGCGGACGGGAATCCTGGTGGGGGTGCTGTGGGGTGCGTGGCACTTCTTCGTGAATTATTGGGGTGGGGGCGGGACCAATGGCGGGGTGCCCCTGGGAATCTTCCTGTCGCTGTGGCTGGTGGCCGTCCTCGTCGGCCAGCTTACGGCCTACCGAGTGCTCATGGTGTGGGTTTACGACCATACAGGCAGCGTGCTCCTGGCAGCGCTGATGCACGTCAGCCTCGCGGCGTTCCAGTACATCCTCAACCCGCTGACACCTGGCATTCCGCAGCAGGTCTATCCCTGGGGCCAGGCGGCCACCATGTGGCTGCTGGTTGCTGCCGTGGCCCTTGCCCGCCGCGGGGACCTCACAAAACAAAGAACGACGACGGCGCCGGCCTGAGCGCTGCGCGGCCGAGGCGGCATCTCAGTCCGCGCCCTTGCCGGCCAGGCTCTGTTCGCGCAGGATGTCCGCGTGGCCGCAGTGCTGGGCGAGTTCCCGCAGCATGTGCAGGTACAACCAGCGCAGCGGGAGCGGTCCCCGCCGGTTGCCGGTCACGACGTCGTCGAGGCCCAGAGGGGCGGCAGCAGCCCGGGACGCGGCGCACGCATCCCGGTGGGCTTTCCGGACGGAGTCGATGGTGTCACCGTCGTCCAGGATGAACGACTCGTCAGGAGTGGCGGGGATGCCGATCTCGCTGCGGGGACGGCCGGTGAAGGCTTCGTCGAACCAGACCTTCTCCACGCAGGTGGCATGCTTCACCAGCCCCAGCAGTGTGGTGCGGGAGGGAACCAGCCGACGCCGGACCTGCTCCTCGGTCAGCCCGTCCAGGCACCCGTTGAGCGCGGCCCGGTGCTCATCCAGGAAGAACTCGAACTGGACACGCGCAGGTTCGTTGATGACGTCGTCCATCGAGTGGGAGTGGGAAGCCATAAGCAGACCCTAGCAAGCCGGAAAGGGAACGCGGCTTACTTCATCGCCCCCGTAAGCATGCCTCCCACATAGTACTTCTGGAGCAGGACATAGATAACGATGCACGGGACGATCGTCACCGCGACGCCCGCCTGCAGTGCCCCCCAGTCCAAGGTCCCGAAAGTGCCGCTGGAGAGCACGTTCAAGGCCACCGGAAGGGTGTACTTGGACTGGTCTGTCATGAGGATCAGCGCGGCGAAGAACTCGTTCCACGAGGCGAAAAAGGTGAACAGCGCGGTGCTGATCACCCCCGGAATGGCCACTGGGAGCAGCACCCGGACCATGGCACGCAGCACGCTGCACCCGTCCACCAGGGCAGCTTCCTCAATGCTCGCCGGCAGCGCTGCGAAGGAATTCCTCATCAGGAAGATACCGAATGGCAGGTTAAAGGTGGTGTACACCAGCATGAGGCCCAGGAGGTTGTTGGTCAGGCCGATCTGGTGCAGCACCAGGTACAGCGGAGTGATGACCGCCTGGAAAGGGATCATGAAGGTGGCGAGGGTAGCGAAAAACAGCAGGTTGCTGCCGCGGAAGCGCAGTTTGGCGAAGCCGTAGCCGGCCAGCGTGCTCAATACGATCGTCAGGAGCGTTGCGCCAACTGAGACGAGGACGCTGTTGCCTAACTGCTGGACGAAGCCCGCACCGCCGTTCTCGTTGCCGAATAGCTTCGCGAAGTTCCCCCACGAGAAGGAACCCGGGAAAAGCGTGGGCGGCGCGGCAGCAGCCTCGGCAGGGGACTTGATCGACTGTGAGAGAACTACCCAGAACGGGTAGAGGAACAGGGCCGCGAGGCTGAGGTTGATAATCCACCAGGCCGTGCGCGGCACCGGGCGGAGTCTGGACTGCAGTGAAGTCATGGAGGGGTCCGTTTCCGATGGATTGGACTAGTTGTGGTCCGAGTTGCGGAGGATGAGCATCTGGATGGCGCTGACGACCGCGAGCACGATCATCAGCAGGGCAGAGAGCGCGGCGCCATAGCCGAGCTGGAAACCCTGGAAGGACACCCGGTAGATGTGGTACACCGCGGTGATGGTCTGGTTCGCCGGGCCGCCGCTGGTCATGATGTAGAACTGGTCGAAGGCCAGCAGTGAGCCGGCTACCGAAAAGACGAGCACCAGCGCGAGGGTGGGCCGCAGCAGCGGCAGGATGATGTAGCGGAACACCTGTGTTCGGCTTGCACCATCGATCCTGGCCGCTTCCTCGAGCTCCACGGGGATGGACTGCAAGCCCGAGTTCAGCAGCAGCATCTGCATGCCGGCAACCTTCCAGACCACCATGGCGCACACGATGCCCAGCGCTCCGGCGAAGCTTCCGAACCAGTTGTCCGAGTGCGAGGCCAGCCCGCCGCGGGTAAGCAGGTCCAGCAGGGGCCCGATGTTGGGCTGGGCCATGAAGAGCCACAGGTAACCGGCGGCGGCGAAGCCGACCACCACCGGCAGGAAATAGATGGACTGGAAGATTCTGGAAGCTTTGCCCGGACGCCGGATCAGCAGCGCCAGCGCGATCCCGATGACCAGCAGCAGGGGAGTCATGATCACGGTGTAGAGGAGGGTGAACCCGGCTGCCCGCAGGAAGTCCTGGTCCTGGAACGCCGTCGCGTAGTTGCCCAGGCCGATGAAGCTGATCTTGCCCAGCAGCGGCCAGCGGTTCAGGGACATCCACAGCATCAGGACCACGGGCAGGAAGAAGAAGACGGTGAGGAGGATCAGCGCGGGGGCGACCACCAACGCGCCGAGCCTGCTGCGCGAGGTGGTGAGGGTCCGCCGGCTCCGTGGCGGACGTAGGGGCGCCGTTGGGCGTTGGGGCTTGCCGGGGCGCGTTGTCAGGGTGGTGTGGTGTGCCAAAGTAGGTCTCCTTGAGGACGAGGCGGGTGCTGCCGCGGGTCCGCGGCAGCACCCGTGGATGTCAGGGTCCGGTCTGGATGATCTGCTGGGCGGCCTGCTGCGCCTTTTGCTGCGCGGCCTGGATGTCGCCGCCGAAGACGGCCTCGTTGATCATGGTTGCCCATGGTCCGTTGTTGTCATTGAACAGCTTGTTTTCCACGACGCTGTATGGCGTCTTGCCGGTCTCCAGCGCCTTGCTGAAGATCTCGTTGCGCGGGTCTGCCGAGGCGTAGACGCTCTTTACGAGGTCAGTCCTGACCGGGACGATGGAGTTCTTCGCCAGCAGGGTCTGGGCCTCGTCGCCGGTGGCCCACTTTACGAAGTCCCATGCGGCAGGCTTGTTCTTTGACCCGGTGGTGACCGCGATGTTGTCGCCGCCCGCGAAGGAAGCTGAGCCGCCGTTCTCTCCCGGGATGGGGGCGATGCCGTAGTCAACCTTCTTGTCCGTGTTCAGCGTCTGCGTGAAGAAGGCGCCGAGCACCACCATGCCCACTTTTCCAGCCTGGAACAGGGCCGGCTGGGCGGTGCCCGAGTCGGTCTTCGCCGCCTCCGGCATCACGCCGGCGTCGTGCATCTGCTTGTAGAACGTCAGCGCCTTGGTGACCTCGGGAGAGTCCAGCTTCGCGGTCTTGCCGTCGTCGGAGAGTACGTCGCCGCCGCTGGCCCAGACGCTGGGGGTGAACTCGAAGATGTTGCAGCCGCCGCACTGGCCGGCCATCGTGAAGCCGTAGGTGTCGGGGCCCAGGGCGCGGATCTTCTTGGCGGCGTTGAGGATCTCCTCGTAGTTTGCCGGCGGTTTGGCAGGGTCAAGGCCGGCCTTCTGGAAGAGATCCTTGTTGTAGAACAGCACGGATGCTTCGGCCGTGAAGGGCAGGGCGTAGGTCTTGTCCTCCCACGTGGAGAGGCGCGCGTGCGACGGGCTGAGCTTGTCCTTGTACGGCAGTTTCGAGGCGTCGTCGGTGATGTCCTGGAGGACCCCGGTGGAGGCGAAGTAGGGCAGGTAGACCAGGTCGATGGAAGCCACGTCCGGGCCCGACCCGCCAGCGGTTGCCGTGCCGAATTTCTGCACGAAGTTTCCGCTGGGCACGATGGTGACCTGGACCTGCGCCTTGTGGGACTTGTTGTACGCGTCCGCGAGCAGATCCATGAACCCCTTCTGTGAATCGCGGGCCCACAGCGTGATGGTCCCGCTCGGCTCCCCGGAGGAGGCCTGCAGGGAGTCGGAGCCGGAGGAACTGCCACAACCGGTGGCCGTGAGGGTGAGGGATGCCGCCAGCGCCAGTGCTGCAGCGAGTTTTGTGCGTTTCATATGCCGTTTCCTCTTCATAGGGATGGGTGGGAGGTGCAACTAGGCGAGGGGGATCCAGACCCGCATGGCGGCCGGCCCACGGTTGGCCCAGCGGAAATACGGGATGGCAGTCAGTTCGACGGGCCGCTGTTCCGCGGCTTCCGTTCCGGAGGTGCGGTAGAGCGCCTGCTCCGACTGGGGACGGGCGACGCCTGCGGCTTTGAGCACGGTGCGCACCCCGGGGATGCCCTCCGCCGCTGCAATTTCCACCGGCGCGGCCGCGTCGACCGCAAGGTCTTCCAGCACGACGCCGTCCGCCTGGTCATGCTGCTCGAGGCAGTAGACCACGGGCCCACGGACCAGGGCGACCGTGCCGCGCACAGCATCGACGCGGGGATGAGCGCTAACAATTTGGACAGGCATCGGCAGTGTCAGCAAGACGATGGTGCTCCCTTCCCAGTCGCGGCTGAGCCGGAGGTAGCCGGATGCATCAGTCACTGCCTCGATGGGCTTTCCGCCGATGGTCACCTCCGGGTCCTTGCACCACGAAGGGATGCGCACGGAGAGCGTCCACTCGCCGGCAGGAGCCGTGACCTCGATGCTGGCCTTTTCGTCCCAGGGATATTCGGTGGTTGTGGCAACAGTTACTTCGCCGCCGAAAGGTTCACCTGAGGCGCGGATCTCACCGTCGTGCAGCAGCTGGAGCTGAAGGCCGGACTCATCCTGCGTGGCTACGTAATGGTGCAGGGATGCCACGAGGCGTGCGAGGTTCGGCGGGCAGCAGGCGCATGCATACCAGGACAGGCGTTCCGACGGCGCGTCCTCGGTGGAGCCGTCATGGCCGGTGCGCAGCTGCAGCGGGTTGGAGTAGAAGAAGCTGTTGCCTTCAACGGAGGTGGAAGCGGCGATACCGTTGTAGAGGGCCCGCTCCATCTCGTCGGCGTATTTGCTGTTGCCGGTTGCCAGCAGCAGCCGCCAGCTGAAGTGCAGGCTCGCGATGGAGGCACACGTTTCGGCGTAGGCACGGTCCGGCGGCAGCTCGAAGGCGTCGCCGAATGCCTCGTCCCGGTGCCGGGATCCGAGCGCCCCGGTGAGGTAGGCCTTCTGGGTGAAAATGTTCTCCCACAGCGATTCCGCGGCCTCCAGCAGGGATACGTCCCCGTTTTCGAGGTAGGCATCGGCCACTCCGGTGGAGAGGTAGACCTGGCGCACTGCGTGACCTGTTGCCTCGTGGGCCGCCTTGCGGATGGGAAGGTGGTCCTGGAAATACTGGCGGCCGAACCTGTCGTCGGGGAGGATGCCGTGCCCGCGCAGTTCCAGCTGCCGGACGGCCGTTTCAAGGTAGCGCTTGTCGCCGGTCAGGCGGTAGAGCTCCACCATTGCGGTTTCCACTTCCGGGTGCCCGTCGATCTTTTCGGCGCCGCCGGGGCCGAAGTTCTCCACGATGCAGTCGGCGACGCGGCGGGCCACCTCGACGACGGCTCCGTTGCCTGTGGTGCGGGCCACGGCAACTGCCGCCTGCAGCAGGTGGCCGGCGGTGTACAGCTCGTGGCTCCACTGCAGCTTGTCCCAGCGCTTCCCGGGCTCAACGCCCTGGACCCAGGTGTTCAGGTAGCCGTCCGGCTCCTGCACCTTGGCCAGCAGCTCGCCCATGGACGCCACATACTCTTCCCACCGCGGATCCGCCTGCCTGCCGGCCTCCCAGCCCACAGCCTCCAGCGTCTTGTACAGGTCCGAGTCCTGGAACCAGAATCCGCGGAACGCCGCGTCGCTCTCGCCGACCAGCCGCCGGAAGTTGTCGAGGGCGCCGCTGGATTCCAGATTGTCGATGCAATGCGGAATGGTGGAGGTCCGGTTGAGCTCCTGCCAGCTGCCCAGATGTCCCTCTGGGCGCAGCTGCACGGAATCGAAGGCCAGCGGGCGCAGCGCGTAGTGTCCGGACGTCGTCGCCCCGACGGGCCCCGCTGCGGTCCCGCCGCCGGTACCCTGCCCTGCGGACGGTGCTGGACTGTGGTGAACAGATGTCATCAATGACCTCTTCCAAAGTGTGAATCGGAGGGAGACGGGACAGAATCCGGAAAAGCCGGAAAAGGAAAATCAGGAAATCGTCTTCCGAGGCCCAACCCTAAGTGACCTGCGTCTCACCTGTCAACGGCTTCTGCTAGGCTTTATGCGGGCGGAAAAGCGACTTTTCGGCTCTATGAGGAATTGGTCCGGCGGTGAAAGGGGGACTTGTGACGGAAAATAGTTTCCGTTCTTCCGGCATCGCGGCTGTAGCCGCGCGGGCGGGAGTATCGACCGGAACGGTGTCAAAGGCGCTGAACGGGACGGGCCAACTGCGGGAATCGACCCGGCTGCGGGTACGCGCCGCCGCGGAGGAGGTGGGCTGGCTGCCGAACGGTGCCGCCCGGAGCATCCGCAGTGGCAGGACCTACACCGTGGGGGTTATCACCACCGACAGTTATGGACGCTTCAGCATCCCCATCCTGCGCGGCGTCGAGGACGCCCTGGGCCTGGGCGAGATGCTTTGCTTCCTTTGTGACAGCAGGGACGATCCCATCCGGGAACAGCACTACGTGCGTACATTGCTGGCGCGGCAGGTGGACGGAATCATCGTCGTGGGCCGCAAAGTGGATCCGCGGCCGCCGCTCGGTGAAAACCTGCCAGTGCCGGTAGTCTATGCGTTCGCGCCGTCGAAGGACCCGGGGGACTGCTCCGTCACGGGGGACGAGCGGGGTGGTGCCCGCCGTGCCGTTGACCACCTCGTTAAGACCGGGCGACGCCGGATTGCCCATATCACGGGCTTGGAAAACCACGCGTCGGCGGTCCTGCGGGCGGACGGTTTCCTCGCTGCAATGGCCGACCAGGGACTGGAGCCGGTAGGGGATGTCTGGTACGGCAGTTGGACGGAGGAATGGGGCCACAACGGGGTCCGCGCGTTGTTGGCCAGCCACTCCGACGTCGATGCGATTTTCTGCGGCAGCGACCAGATCGCTCGTGGCGCCGCCTACGAACTTGAGCGGCATGGCTTGTCGATCCCCGACGACGTGGCACTGATCGGCGTGGACAACTGGTCCCCGTTCACCGATGGGTACAGACCGCATCTGTCCAGTATCGACCTGAACCTCTCCACTATTGGCAGGCGGGCGGGCGAGGCCCTGCTGTCAGCGCTCGACGGCATACCCCTTCCGGGCGTACATATCGTGGATTGTGACCTTATCGTCCGTGAGTCCTCCGGTCCGCGGGGGTGACCCGCCGGCAAACGGTTGGCAGCGCCTGCGGCTATGGCCGCGGTTCCGGGGGCCGCCGGTGCCTGTGGTGGAGCTCGTAGTGGTCGAACACATCGGAGGACGTGCTTCCCACGTGGCCGAACTTCCCGCGCAGCACTTCGGCCAGGTCGTCCAGCGCGGCGTAGAGCATCCGCCCGGCAAACCGGAGTTCGGGGTTGTCGCTGTCCTGCGCATCCGAGGCCAGGTGGTGGGCGTAGGCGATGGTGGCGGGAAGGGAACCCCGTTGCTCCACCTCATGGAAGTAATAGGTCTCGTGGAAGGACAGGAGATCGATGCTCACGGACGCCACGTTCTCCGCCATGGATTCCAGCAGTCCTGCTGCATGCCGTGCATCAAGTGAGGCGATGCCGGACGGACCCGCCGCTTCCCGGAACAGGTTCAACTGGTGGGCGAGTGCGCGCCGGCGGCTCAGCGCCGGGTAGGTCTGCAGGATCCACGAGACCGTGGCGGTCAGCAGGCCGAAACCGGCTACAGCCTGGAACGCCATCACCAGCCGCAGCAGCGGGTGCGTGGCCACGATCTCACCGAATCCAGCGGTGGAGAGGGCCACCAGCGAGATGTACAGGGCCTCCGCAAAGTCGGCCTGCCGGGGCACGTCGGCCGAGTAGGTGAACCCGTTCGACAAATGCGGGAGGTACAGCAGCGCCCAGCCCACGGCGGCCAGCGCCGCCCAGGCAGCGATGACAGCCGCCATGGCCAGCGGGGCTGCGATGGACGAGGCCCCGCCCCTGAGTTTCCTGGACAGCAGCCAGAACCCGCGCATGATGGTCCGGCCCACCGGGCCCGAGCCGTGCGGATACAGCAGGGTATGGAAGACGTCGGCGACCATCAGCAGAATCAGCGCGGCACCAATCACCGTCAGGAGCGCGTCCTCGAAGTTCATGCCTCATCTTAAGTGCGCGGGCTGCCCAACCGGGGACCGGACAAGGCATAGAGGTTCGACGGCGGAACACGGCGTGGGAGCGAGGGGCCACTGGTTAGGCTGGCGCCATGGACTTTCGACTTCGCCAAGCGACACCGGAGGACGCCGAGGCGGTGGTGCTCATGCAGACTCTGGCCCATGAGGAGTGCTACCCGCATCTGCTCTCTGCGGAATTCTTCCGCCGCCGCAGGGCCAGCATCCCCGAGCGGGTGGAACGCCGGCGGCCATTCCTGGCCACTGACGAGCCGCGGATCCTCGCGCTGGACGGCGACAACCAACTGGTGGGCTTCGCGGACGCCGGCCCGGGGCGCGACGACGACGGCCCCGAAGCCGTGGAGCTCTACTCGATCTACACCCTCCGGCGGACCTACGGAACGGGCCTTGGGGCAGCCCTGGTGAGCGCCGCCGTCGGCTCCGGCCCGGCCTACCTCTGGGTGGTGGAGAACAATCCCCGCGCCCTGGCCTTCTACCTGAAGCAGGGGTTCCGGCCGGACGGCAGGCGCAACACGCTTCCATCCGAGTGGGAGGGGCTGCCGGAGTTCCGGTTGGTCCGGCGCAGCAGCCAATAGTGTTCGACGGCGGCCCGTGGCCTGAGTGCAGCGCCCGCCTGAGTGCAGCGCGGGGCTTAGTGCGGAGTCAGTTCATAGCGCCCGGGCGAGCGCCCGGCCGGCGGTCAGGCCGGTGAAGAGACAGCCGCCCAGGAAGGTGCCTTCCAGCGCGTTGTAGCCGTGGGCGCCGCCGCCGCCGAATCCCGCTGCCTCGCCGGCGGCGTACAGCCCGGGAATGGGGGCGCCGTCCTGTCCGAGGGCCTGGCCGTCAAGGTTGGTCTGGATCCCGCCCAGCGTCTTCCGCGTGACAACGTGCAGCCGGACGGCGATCAGAGGGCCCGCGGCGGGGTCCAGGATCCGGTGCGGCTTGACGGTACGGAAGAGGCGGTCGCCCAGGTACCGGCGGCTGTTGCGGATACCCGCCACCTGGACATCCTTGGAGAAGGGGTTCCTGATCTCGGCGTCCCGCTCCTCGATCTGCCGCCTTATCAGCGCATGGTCCAGCAGCGGCTGGTCAGTCAGCCCGTTCATTCCGCGGACCAGGTCCGCCAGGTTGTCCGCCACCACAAAGTCCGCGCCGTGCTCCTTGAACGCCTCGATGGGACCGGACGCGCCGTGGCCCAGCCGGGTCTTCAGCAGCAGCTTGAGGTCCCGGTTGGTGATGTCCGGGTTCTGCTCGGAGCCGGAGAGGGCAAACTCCTTTTCGATGATGCGCTGGTTGAGGATGAACCAGGAATGGTCGTGCTGCTGGAGCTCCGGCGTTGTCCGGAGGAGGCGGAGGGTGCCCAGGGTGTCGTAGCCGGGCAGGCCGGGGGAGGGAAGGCGCCGGCCCAGGGCATCGAACCAGAGGGACGACGGGCCGGGCAGGATCCGGATGGCATGGTCCGGCCAGATGGGGTTCCAGTTCTGGATCCCTTCGGTGTAGTGCCACATCCGGTCACGGTTCACCAGCCGCACCCCGGCCCCGTCGGCGATGTCCAGCATCCGTCCGTCGACGTGCTGCGGCACGCCTGTGACCATTTTCCGCGGCGGCGTCCCCAGCCGCGCAGGCCACCAGCGCCGAACCTGCCCGTGGTTGCCGCCGATTCCGCCGGACGCGATCACCACGGCCTGGGCCCGGAGTTCGAAATCGGCAACAACATCCCGGTTTGAGGACACCCCGCGCGGGGAATCATCAGGCGCCAGCACCGCGCCCCGCACCCCGGTGACCGTGCCGCCGTCGAACGTTAAACCGTCCACCCGGTGCCGGAAGAAGAACCTGGCGCTGCCCGCCCCGGAGGCCGCCCGCGCCTTGTCCGCGACCGGCTCCGAAACCCCGGTGCCGGTCCCCCACGGGACGTGGAAGCGGGGGACCGAATTGCCGTGGCCGCCGGCCCTGCCGTCGCCGCGCTCGGCCCAGCCCACCAGCGGGGTGAACCGGATGCCCTGTTCCTGCAGCCACGCGCGCTTCTCACCGGCGGCGAACTCCACATAGGCACGGCCCCACTGCTGCGCCCACTCGTCCTCGGGGTGCGGGCCGGAAAGCCGGTCCCACCGGGCGGAACCCTGCCAGTCCTGCCACGCCAGGTCGAAGGAATCCTTCACGCCCAGGCGCCGCTGCATGGGGGTGTCCACCAGGAAGAGCCCGCCCAGGGACCAGAAGGCCTGCCCGCCCAGGTTGGCCGGGTTTTCCTGGTCCACGATGGCCACCCGCCTGCCCACACGGACCAGCTCATTGCTGGCCACCAGCCCGGCCAGGCCACCGCCGATGATGATGACGTCCGCGTCCAGGCCTGTCACCGGGCGTTGTCCCGGCTGCCGGCGGCACCGGAGCGGCCGGCGCTCCCGGCGGCACGAGCCAGCTTTTCGAACGAATCGCTCCACCCGTTCCGGTGCAGTTCCAGCCGCTCCTCCGTGAGGAACGGTCCCTGCGAGAGCACCACCCGGGTTCCGGTTCCGGTGCTGGCGAGGGAGAGGTCCACGACGGTCTCGGTGTCGTCCGGCGCCGGTTCCTCCCAGGCGAAGGTGTAGACCAGGCGCCAGGGCGGATCGATCTCCAGGAACTTTCCTGAGAGGTGGAACGGTTCGCCCTCCGGCGGGGCCATGCGGAACCGGTAGCGGCCGCCCGCCACCAGGTTGATGTCCACTTCGGGGATACTGAAGCCGTGCGGGCCCCACCACTCGGCAAGCCGGGCAGGTTCCGTCAGCAGCAGGAACGTTGTCTCCGGCGGGGACGGGACCGTGCACTCCAGGTTCAGGACCAGCGCGGCTGGTTGCTCACTCATCGTCCCACTCTGCCATCCGCCGCGGCGGGCGGAAAGCAAGGCGCTGCGTGTGCGTGCCCGATGGGCTGTGCAGGGCTGACAGGGGAGTGCCTCAGCCAACCAAGCCGCTCGCCGCGCAATTCCTGCCGCTCGGCGCGCCAATAGTACGTTTGCTGATGATTTGCATGATGATAGCCCAAGGCAAAGGGCCCGGGTTCAACAAGGCCTTTCGCCTCTGGATCGATCAGACATCGACGTCATCGACAAGCAAAGGGAATCAACCATGGGCTTCCTGGACCGTGACCACTCCATCGCCCCGCCGGGCTTCAACCGCTGGCTGGTCCCGCCCGCGGCGCTCGCCGTCCATCTGTGCATCGGCCAGGCCTACGCCACCAGCGTCTACAAGACGGCGCTGGTCAAGCACTTCGGGGCCAGCCTGACCGAGATCGGCGTCATCTTCTCCATCGCCATCGTGATGCTGGGCCTTTCCGCCGCTGTCATGGGCACCTGGGTGGACACCAACGGCCCGCGCAAGGCGATGTTCACCTCCGCGATGTTCTGGGCGGGCGGCTTCCTGATCGGCTCGGTGGGTATCTTCACCCACCAGCTGTGGCTCGTCTACCTCGGGTACGGCTTCGTGGGCGGCATCGGCCTGGGCATCGGCTACATCTCACCGGTGTCCACGCTGATCAAGTGGTTCCCGGACCGCCCCGGCCTGGCCACCGGCATGGCGATCATGGGCTTCGGCGGCGGCGCGCTGATCGCCAGCCCCGTGTCCCAGGCCCTGCTGAAGGCGTACGATCCGAACTCCGGCGCCCAGGGCTGGGTGGCCAGCGGCGATGCCGTGGGCAAGCTCTTCCTGACGCTCGCCGTCGTCTATCTTGCCTACATGCTGTTCGGCGCCTTCACCGTCCGGGTGCCCGCCGACGGGTGGCGGCCCGCAGGGTTCGACCCCGCCAAGGTCAAGGCGGCCAAGCTCGTCACCACGGAGAACGTGTCGGCGAAGAACGCCATCAAGACCCGGCAGTTCTGGCTGGTATGGGTAGCGCTGTTTTGCAACGTCACGGCCGGCATCGGCATCCTGGAGCAGGCGGCGCCCATGATCCAGGACTTCTTCCGGCAGTCCGACGGAAAGTCCCTGGTCAGTGCGAGCGTTGCTGCGGGCTTTGTGGGGCTGCTGTCCATCGGCAACATGTCGGGCCGCTTCGCCTGGTCCGCCACCTCCGACGTCACGGGGCGCAAGCGCATCTACATGGTGTACCTGGGCGTAGGTGCCGTGCTGTATACGGTGCTGGCGTTGGCCGGATCCACCGCCACCGCCCTTTACGTGGTGCTTGCCTTCGTCATCATCTCCTTCTACGGCGGCGGGTTTGCCACCGTCCCGGCGTACCTGCGGGACCTCTTCGGGACGTACCAGGTAGGCGCCATCCACGGCCGGCTGCTCACCGCCTGGTCCGCGGCCGGGGTGGCCGGGCCGCTGATCGTCAACAGCATCCTGGACGCGCAGGGCAAGCCCGGGCAGCTGAATGCCGCGTCCTACCAGCCCGCGCTGCTGACCATGGTGGCCCTGCTGGTCATCGGGTTCGTGGCCAACCTGCTGGTCAAGCCCGTCGACGCACGGTTCCACGAACGCCGCCCCGAGCGGCACGAATCTTCCCTGGAGGCATGAAATGAGCAGCACAGCACACAACCACGGCGCGCACCAGCCGGTCCGCCGGTCCACCGGCAGGCTGGTACTGGCTTGGGTTTTGGTGGGGATCCCGCTGGCCTTTGGGGTCTTCCAAACGCTGACCCAGGTGGCGGCGCTGTTCGGGTAGCCGCCCGGGCTGGGCCAGCGTTGGGCCGTGCGTCACAGTGGCCCAGTTTTGGTCGGCAAGCGACGGCAGCCGCCCGCGATACTCAGGGTTTCATCATGAAAACTGGGCCACTCTGGGCGCGCATCACGCCAGGCGTCAGGCCGTGGCAGGGTTGGTGAGCCGGCTGCGCAGCACCGTTGCGGTCAGCCACGTGACCACGCTGCAGGCTGCGGCTCCCCACAGGATGTCCGTCACGGCCACCAGGGCAGTGAAATCCTTCAGCACAGCGAACCCGGTCAGCGCCCATGTGGCGTAGGTGAAGAACCCAAAGAGAGCAGCGCCGCCCACCCGCTGCCGCAGGCTGATGCCGGGGGTGTTGGGCCGGACGCCGTAGTGCACCATCCCCGCCACGAAGATGACATAGAAGAGGACAGCGCCGGGCAGATTGGCCCTGGGCGCCAGCAGGTGGCCGATCTGGCTCTGGTACAGCGGGTTGGCCACCAGCAGGATCCACACCACATCCAGCACCGCGAATATCAGTGCGCTGACAACGTACGTGATCAGCCAGTTTCTGGTGCGGGGGCCCATGCTTTGACTCCTTGTGTCGGTGACGGTTGCAGAAGCTGTTCGGCGCCGTGGCAAGGGATGGACTGGTCAAACGTGCGGGCCACCCATACAAGCCCCCCGCCGCTCCGAAGACCAAGTGGCAGGCGCCGTGCGTTGTGGAGAATGAAGGTGGCCGCATGATCGTTGGGACCGGCCGTGCAGCAGAGCGCGGCGGGCCAGGGGAAAGGAACGTGTCCGTGAACGAAAAGAGCCGCAAGGCACTCATCAGCACCGTAATTGCCGTGGTGGTGGCGGTTCTCATTGCCTTGGCCGGCAGCCAGGGCGGCTCCCGGATTGGCGGGTTCCCGGTGTTCGCGCTGGGGGTTGCCATCGCGTTCGTGATCCAGTGGCTGGTGTTCATCCCGTCCTACAAGGCGCAGACGGAAAAGTTCTACGACCTTACCGGCGCCCTGACCTACATCTCCATCACGGTGTTCCTGGTCCTGGCCTCCCCGGGCGTGGACGCGCGGGGAGGGGTGCTGGCGGCCATGGTGGTGCTGTGGGCCGCGCGGCTGGGCAGTTTCCTGTTTATGCGGATCAGCAAGCACGGCAAGGACGACCGCTTCGATGAGCTCAAGCCGGACTTCTTCCGTTTCCTGAACACCTGGACCATCCAGGGCCTGTGGGTGGTACTCACCGCGGCGCTGGCCTGGGTGGCCATCACGTCCGACCAGAAGGTGGGCCTGGACGGGTTCTTCTGGGTGGGCCTGCTGGTATGGGCCGCAGGGATCGCCATCGAGACCGTGGCTGACCTCCAGAAGACCCGCTTCAAGGACGACCCCGCCAACAAGGGCCGCTTCATCAGCACCGGACTGTGGTCCAGGTCCCGCCACCCCAACTACTTCGGCGAGATCACGCTGTGGGTGGGCGTGGCCATCATCGCCCTGCCCGTCCTGCAGGGCTGGCAGTGGGCGGCCCTAATCTCCCCGGTTTTCGTGGCCCTGCTGCTGATCAAGGGCAGCGGCGTGCCGCCCCTGGAGAAGAAGGCGGACCAGAAGTGGGGCGGCCAGGCGGACTATGAGGAGTACAAGAAGAACACGCCCGTGCTGGTACCCAAGCTCAAATAGGGGCTTTGGGCAGGACGTACGACGGCGGCACCCGGGCTGGGTGCCGCCGTCGCGGCTTGGAAGGGCGGTTCGGTCCAAGCAAGTAGCCCCTAACCTCCGATCCGAGTACCCCCTTACCCGTGCCCGGCGGCGGGTGGCAACGTAGTCTCGAAAGACAGTGCGGTTATGCAGAGGCCTCTTGCGCTGCACGTTGCTGGGGACGTGGGGTTCTACTCCGGGGAGCGACATTGTCAAAGCATAGGAATTTCAACAGGGGTCTACCGGGCAGCGGAGGCAGGCCTCCCTGGCTCAACAGGCCGAAGGACATGAAACCCGGGGCGGTGCTGACGGTGCTCCTGCTTGCGGCCGAGGGCGGCATGGTCATGGTGCCGGTTGCCGCGACAGCCGCTGGCGCGCAATTGCCCGCTGCCACAAACTGTTCGGCCACCCTGCTCCCGGGCATCGGCGGCCAAGGCAGCAACGCAGTGGCGTCGAGCAGCAACGGCCTGGTGGTAGGCCTCGCCGATACTGCCTCCGGAGGATCCGCGCCGGTGCTCTGGCGCGATGGCCAGCCCACCCAGTTGGCGATTCCACTCGATGCCGCAGTCCCCACCTCCGTAAACAAGGACGGAGTAGTCGTCGGCACGGGATATGACACGGCCAATGAGGTCCTGGTCGGCTGGTGGTGGCAGAACGGTGTCTATCACACCCTTCCCGTCAACCCTGGTGACATCGCGCTCCCGTCGATGGTCTCGGACAGCGGCGTCGTGGTCGGTGCGCTGATCAACGACGAGGAGCACTCGGACGGCCCGGGCGCGGATGACGACGAGCGTCCCGCTGTCTGGTCCACGCTGACCACGGCACCCCGGGCGCTCACCCTGCCCGCCGGTGCACAAGGTGGGCATGCTTTCGCGATCGGTCCGGACGGCACGATCGGCGGGGTGGCCCTCGACAGCGGCGGCACGCCGGTCCTGTGGTCGCCGGCCGGTACCCCGACGTCCCTTCCAACCCTTAGCGGGCGCGGCGGCGTGGTCCTTGCCATCGACTCGGCCGGGCAGGCGATCGGCCAGAGCGCCGTCAATGAGGGAACCCACGCTGCCACCTGGGACAAGTCCGGCTCCGTCAGCGATGCAGGCGCGGCAGCCGGCCCCTCCTCGAGTGCGGCATCGGGCGTTCCGGGCATCGCGGTGGGAACCGGCAGTTCGTCGTCCTTCCGCGGGGACCGCCCCCAAGCGGTGATGTGGATCGGCAAGAGCGCACGGATCCTGCCGCCAGGCTCTGACGGCCAGTTCACCGGAGTGTCCGGGGCGGCCACGTCGGCCTCACGGCAGGCCGGCCCCACCGTTATCACCGGGTACTCCGCCGCAGCCAACGGGCTGCGCCGCGCTACTGTTTGGAGCTGCAAGTGAACGCCCGCAGGCGCATGCGCCACCCACTGCGCTTGGCGCTGGCAGTCCTTCTCGGCACTGCCCTCGTCCTTGCGAATGTCTCCTTCCTTGCTACATCGTGGAACCCGCAGGCCACCGCGGCCACCACCGTGAGCCTGGGGTTCGCCGGTGACACCGGCGGCAACACGAACACCGGCAAGGTGATCGATGCGGCACGCAACGCCGGGACCTCCGCCATGTTCAACCTCGGCGACCTGTCCTACTCCCAGATCACCCCGGAGTCTGCCTGGTGTTCATTCGTCAAGCAGCATGCCGGGACCATGCCCTATGAGTTCATCACCGGGAACCACGAGGACGACGGGCCCGACGGCGTCTGGTCCAACTTCGCCTCGTGCCTGCCGGACAAGCTCGGCGCGGTGGGGAATTACGCCCAGCAGTTCTACACGGACTATCCGGCAACCAGCCCCCTGGTCCGGCTGATCATGGTGTCCCCGAAGCTGACGTACAGCGGAAGCGGCCTTGACTGGTCCTACAAGTCCGGGACGCAGGGCTACAAATTCGTGACGTCGGCCATCGACTCGGCCCGTGCTGCCGGGATCCCCTTCATCATCGTTGGCATGCACATGTACTGCCTGTCGATGGTGAACTATCCCTGTGCCGCCAGTCCTGACCTGATGAACATGCTGGTGTCCAAGAAGGTGGATCTGTACCTGCAGGCCCACGACCATGCCTACGCTCGCAGCTACCCGCTGGCGCTCAAGGGCAGCTGCACGTCCATCCCCGTCACCAGCTTCAATCCCGACTGTGTGGCCGACACCGATCCGACGGGGCAGTTCGCCGCCGGTACCGGGACCATCCTGGCCACAGTTGGTTCGGGCGGCAGGTCGCTCAACAGTGAGAGCAACACGACGACGGCTCCGTACTTCCAGCGGTTCATGGGCAGCAACAACAATCCAACGTATGGCTTCCTGAAGGTGTCGGTGACCAGCACCACCCTGAGCGGGTCATTCGTCGGCGCCTCGGGCGGGACGTTCACCGACAATTTCTCGGTCACCCGGCCTGCCCCTTCACCAAGCCCGACGCCGACAGCGACTGCGACTGCGACAGCTACAGCTACAGCTACAGCGACTGCTACGGGCACGCCAACGCCTACCCCGACACCAACCGCAACTGACACGGCAACGGCCACGCCGACGCCCACGACGACGACGCCCCCGGCGACAGCCGTCTCGGTCCGGTCGACGGCCACGGGATCGGGTGAACTGACGGCGGCCGGGTCCTATACGCCCTCCCTGCCGGCAGGCTGGCAGCCTGGCGACACGGTATTCCTGTACTCGCAGGTAACCGTGTCCGGGTCCGCGAACACCACCGCTCCGGCGGGGTGGACGCGGGCAGTGGGCGATTTCACCAGCGCCAGCTCCGCCTCGGCGCACCAGGCAGTCTGGTACCGGGTGATGCAGTCTGGTGACACCGCGCCGAGCGTACCTGAGCCCGCCTCCCGGTATGCCTGGTCCACTGTTGCCGTCCAGGGCGCAAACACCACAACGCCGCTGGACGTCACACCCACCACGGACACCAACAGCGGGGTGGCCTACCCGGATGTCCGGGCGCCGTCCATCACGCCGTCAACACCGGGGTCGCTGTTGTTGACCGCCCACGGCGTCAGGAACGGCACCAACTCGGCCACCACGTCCTTTACGCCACCGGCAGGGACCACCGAGCTGGGTGATGCCACCTCCAATATCGCGGCCAAGTCGAACGCGGCCATTGAGGTCAACGCCCTTCCGCTGACCGATACGTCCGCCACCGGCACGAAGGCCGCCACGGCATCCTCAAGCCTGGGCACGCTCATCAACCAGTGCGGCTCGGCCATCGTGGTGCGGCCGGCGGGTCCGTGAGCGGGAGCCAATGATGATGCAGCGGAAGCCTACGTAGCCGTCTCCGGAGGGCTTTCGACGGCGGCACCCGGCCCGGGTGCCGCCGTCGCCGTGTCTGCGCCGTACTTGTGCACGCCTGTCCGGCCCAGCAGGGCGACGCCGAGGGTGAGGAGTGCGGTCAGCAGGACCCCGAGCCCCAGGTGGAGCTGCACGAACCCGGCGCCCACCGCTGCGCCGGCCATGATGAGCCCGATCGCCGCGAGCCGCCGTCCCCAGAACGGGTGCGTGCCGGCGCCAAAGCGGGAGTCGGCCGCCAGGCCCGTGATGGTGGAAGTGACCACCACGGTGGGGACATCCTTGACGTTGAGATGCCGCGCGGTGGCGGCCTGCACACCCATGGTCACCGCCAGGGTGCCGGTGATGGCAACGGTCAGGGCTTCATTGTGCCTGGGGTGCACGCCGCTGAGGAGGAGGGTGGCCACAACAGCCATCACAGCGCTGACGCCCACCAGCAGCCCGGTGGTGCGGCGGTTCCACCCTGACGTGGTGGGCCGCAGCGCCCGGCCGGAGATGACGGCGCCGGTCATGAATCCCGTGAGCGCCACGATGGGGCCAAGGATCGGGAGGTTGTCCCCGCCCAGCAGCGCCATGCCCAGGATCACCACGTTGCCGGTCATGTTCGCCGTGAACACCCGGTCCAGGCCCAGATAACCGACGGCGTCGAGCACCCCGGTGGAAAACGTGAGGACCAGCATGAGCACCAGGTGCAGCCTGGCCGGATGGGTGGGGAGGAAGCGGGCGGGCATGCGCATACCTTTCGGCAGTCCTGGTGGCGGGACGCGGATTGTGCCCAGCAGGGGCGACTGTTCCAGTATGCGCCGGGGCCTTGCCGGCCGGGGAAACGCGGGAAGAGGGAGCAGCTCCAGCTTCACGTCCTTGCCCGAAACAATGCCCGCGCCAGGCACGCGCTGGACGGCCGCCGTCGTCCTTTCCGCGTTGTTGGCGCTCTTCACTCCAGGCCTGCCGGCGGTTGCTGCCGACGGCAGCACGGTCGCCGTCAATGCAGCCGATGTGCTGGAGACCCTCCCGGTCAAGGGCCGGGCGCCGAAGACGGGGTACGAGCGGTCGCTGTTCGGGCCAACGTGGGCGGACGTGGACCAGAACGGCTGCGATACCCGGAACGACATCCTGCGGCGGGACCTGACCGAGGTCACCTACACCACCAGCGTCCCCTGCACGGTCAAGACCGGAGTGCTGGCGGACCCGTACACCGGAACGGTCATCAACTTCGTCCGCGGCACCACCACCAGCAGCGCCGTGCAGATCGACCACGTGGTGGCGCTCAGTGACGCCTGGCAGAAGGGCGCGCGGCAGCTGACCACCGAGCAGCGGACGGCGTTCGCGAATGATCCGCTGAACCTGCAGGCAACGGACGGCCCCACCAACCAGCAAAAGGGCGACGGCGACGCGGCCACCTGGTTGCCGCCGGCCAAGGCCTTCCGATGTGAGTATGTGGCACGGCAGGTGTCGGTGAAGGCGCGGTACAGCCTGTGGGTGACGCAGGCGGAGCACGACGCGATGGCCGGCGTCCTGGGAAGCTGCCCCGGCCAGCCCGCACCGGCGACTGTGGCGCCCGCCGCCGCTACGACTGTTGTGTACTACGCGAACTGCGCCGAGGCGGTGGCTGCCGGAGCCGCGCCGCTGTATGCCGGCACTGCCGGCTACCGGGCCGGGCTGGACGGCGACGGCGACGGGGTGGCCTGCGAAGGGTAGCCGCGGGCTTAGCGCCCGGGGAAGGAAGCGGGCCCCGTTTCCGGTGGCCTGCCGTTTTGCATACCGGCCCCCGCAATGAGCGCGCCGGCAACCAGGAGGACCAGCGGCGTCTGGAAGACAGAGCCCAGGATGGACAGCCCTGAATCCGCGATGGGCCTGGACGCCGCGACGAGGCATGCCACGTCCATCGCCAGGGCCACCACATAGCCGGCGACGAAACAGACCACCGCCGCGCGAGGCCTGTAGTTCCTGGTGGCGGCCCGCACCGCGGCGTCGTAGACCCGGTACTTGAGTCCGATGAAAAGGGGAGTGAACGTCAGGATGTTCAGGACATCCACTTCTTCCGGAAATTTGAAGAGAGGAACGTTTGCGTTGCCGTGGTAGACGCCGTCGGAGAAGAACCACAGGGCGCCCACGTGGATCAAAATCAGCAGGACCGAGACCAGTCCGTACCGCAGC
Organism: Arthrobacter sp. Soil761; assembly: GCF_001428325.1. Taxonomy (NCBI): domain Bacteria; kingdom Bacillati; phylum Actinomycetota; class Actinomycetes; order Micrococcales; family Micrococcaceae; genus Arthrobacter; species Arthrobacter sp. Soil761. The sequence goes on from NZ_LMSF01000030.1 coordinate 38,965, forward strand.
CACGCCCCGCGCCTGGTCATTCCCATCGCCATGGACCAGTATGGCATCGGCCGTAAAGGGATTTTCAAGGAATCTGCGGCAAACTTGAGACTGCTCCCACGAACGAAAGCAGACCCAATTGATTACCCTCCAGCAGGATGCAGACGGCTTCATCCGGATGAACCGGCACTACCCGGCCAGCGTCCGGATCCGGATCGCTTTCAAAGACGGCACTACGGGTGAGTTCTCCGGCCGCACCCTGAACAACGCCTACGACGCCGCGCTCGCGGAATTCCGCGCCAAAAACGGGCTGGATGCGCGCGGCTACTCCCGGACCACCGCGGGCCGGATCAACTCCGGCAACAGCGTCGACTACGTTCCCGTCCACCCCGGGATGGGGGAGTAGCGGGACGCCATGGCCGATGACGGAGCACCCGCGGCCCTCTTTGACCGCGCCGTTGTGATCTTCAATCCGGGCAGGGCCGGGATGGACGCGCGGATCGAGGCGTTGCATCAGGACCTGGCCGCAGACCTGCCGGGCCTGCCGGTTGAGCTGCTGCCCACGGAGTATGCGGGGCACGCCCGCGTGCTTGCGCGGACCGAGGCTGGGCGGGGTGCACCACTCATCGTGTCCGTCAGCGGCGACGGCGGGTACAACGAGGTGGTCAACGGCGTGATGGACGTTTCCGGCAGCAAAGCGGTGTGCACCGTGATTCCTGCAGGCAACGCCAACGACCATTATCGGAGCCTGCCCGCCCGGACCCTCAGCCAGGCAATCCGGGAGAAAGCGGTCCGGCCCATCGACCTGCTGCGCGTCACGTTCCGCAGCGGCGGCCGGGAGGAGGTCCTGTACGCGCATTCCTACGTGGGTTTCGGGCTGACGCCCTTGATGGCCATCGGCATCGAAAAGGGCGGCAAGGGAAAAGTCCTGGAACTGGTGTCCGTTGCCCGCACGCTCCGGAACCTGAGGCCGTTCGAGCTCGTGCGGGATGACGGCGCCACCGCCAGGTTCGACAGCCTGATCCTGGCCAACATCTCGCGGATGGCGAAGTACGGAACGGTCAGTGAGTCGCACTATCCGGACGACGGCCGGTTCGAGGTAGTGACCCTGCCCCACGCCGGGCTGATGAAGATGGCGCTGATGACGCTCCGCGCCGTGACGCTGGGACTGGGGGAGCAGCCCAGCGTCACCAGCTATGCCTTTTCCACGCGGAATGCTGTGCCGTGCCAGATCGACGGCGAGGTGGTCCATATCCAGGCAGGAACGCATGTCCTGGTGGAAAGCGCCAAGGGTGCCCTGGCCACTCTGTGACCGTTCGCCGCAGGACTGCGTCCGTGCCGTACAGGCCGGAAGTGGTTACGGCTGGACGGAGTCGAAGAAGGTGTAACCGGTGTCCGGCTGTCCGTTCGCTGCCTCATGTGATTTCATCCGGATGAAGTCCATGTCCTGCTGGGACAGCGTGGTCTCGCCGTGGACGTCGTCGTTGGCCGCTTCGCCATTGGCCGCACTGATTTCCGCGGAGAGCGTCCGCGGGAGGATCATGCACCCCGGGTTTTCCAGCAGCCACTGCGTTACAGCGGAGGGAAGCTGGTTCCAGTGGTCGCGGATGCGCAGATCTGTCATGGTGTGCCTTTCGTGGCAGTTGCCGGATGCGAGTCGAAGAGAGTGTCGGCTGCTGCCCGGCGGAGGGACCCAAGGGACGTACTGTCGGAGACAGGATGTCCAGTCACGGGTGTCCCGGGTACGTTGAGTGTACGCCCAATAGCGGGCTCCAACGTGCCGGAAGCCCTGGCATTTTCTGGCTGCCAGCGGGGCTGCCATCCGATGCCCGGTCAGGGGCGTTCCATGGTGACCGTACCGGCGTCGCCATCCACGGCGATCCGCTGCCCGCTGCTGAGCCGCTGCGTCGCCACCCCGGTGCCCAGGACCGCCGGGATGCCATACTCGCGGGCCACGATGGAGCTGTGGCTCAGCGGGCCGCCCACGTCGGTCACCACGGCGGACGCCATGGCGAACAGCGGAGTCCACGCGGGAGTAGTAATGCGGGCCACCAGCACCTCGCCGGGCCGCATCTGGCCGAAATCCCCGGGTCCGCGCAGGACGCGCGCCGGTGCGGTGACCTTGCCGGAACTGGCGCCGGCGCCCTTGATTACGTCGCCGGCCTGGTGCTGGGAGCCTGCCGGCATCCACGACCCGAAAGACCGTTCCATCCACTTGCTCTCGGGAAGCATCTGCGGTGCATTCGCCTTCGCCTGGCCCCGCCACAGCATCCGGCGATCCTCGACGGCGGCGGCCCGGACGGGACGGGCAGCTCCGGCAATCACCACGGCGGCCGGAGCCCCGGGCTCGGCGAGACCGAATTCGACGGCGCTCCGCAGCTCCTGGTGCCGGAGCCAGAACACGTCATCCGGCGCCGCGACCACGTGGGAGTCCACCAGGCGCCGGCCGAGTTCCAGCAGCATGCGCCGCATCAGCGGCCACGCCAGCCCGACGTCGGCCAGCGCGTCTTCGCGTGCGGGTGCCGTTTCCTGGGCCCACTTCAGCAGCCGGTGGAACAGGGCCCGGCGCCGCGGCCCCAGCCGGGCGGCCATCTCCCGGGTCAGTTCCTCCCGGCGTTCGGTGAGCTGCCGCTGCCGCTCGTGCGGGTCCGTGCCCTGCCCGCGCAGGTAGAACTTCACCGTCTCCAGCTGGGCGGACGGGTCGTCGGCCGGCACCGGGGTGGCGAAGTCCAGGTTGTAGACGGCATGCCCGTACAGGTCCAGGTGCTCCTTGAAGGCAAGCCGCCATTCCTGCCACAGGACGTCGTCCACCCCCTCCGGCGCGGCACCGGTGCGCTGGCACCCGGCGAGCTCCGCCGTCGGCCGCTCCAGCAAAGCCGCTGCCAGCGCCGGATCGCTGCGCGCCCAGCCCGCCAGATCGTAGAGGGACTTTTCCGCCCGGATGGGTTCGCTGTCGAAGCCCAGCAGGAACGCTTGGGCCGGGGGATCGCCGTGGCGCCGGACGGCCCTGCCATAGAACGTCCGGAACGAGATCTCGCTCATGGCGGCGAGCGGAATGATGGACTGCACGGCCGTGTAGTACACGGTTCCGGCGTCCAGGAGGGCCTGCACCCCCTCCAGCAACTGCCCGCCGGTGAGCTCCGAAGGGGGTTTCACGGACCAGTCCTTGATCACCCGTTCGTAGCCCGGGTGCGAATAGTCGCGCCACCCGGCGATGCCCATATGCGCCGTGCCGCGGAACAGCGCCCCCATCGCCGGCACCGTCCGGCCCGTCATCCGCAGCATGGCCCGGTTGCGGTAGTAGTAATAGGCGTAGCCGTTGATGGTGGGGAACCGCACCTCGCCCTCGCGCAGGGAGTTGATGCCCAGCGCCTGGTTCATCAGGGCGGACAGCGAGCGGGACACCGAGCCGTCAATGAGGTCGGCGAAGAGCGGGGAGAGCGGGTCCGGCATCTGCTCCACGATGCTCGCCCGGAAGTAGAGCCCGTTGGGATAGGGCACGGGCCAGGTCTCGGGGACCTCGGCCGCGGGTTCGGCCAGTGCGGTGATGGGCCGGGACTGCAGCAGGAAGAACCGGCCGCCGGCCCGCGCCCATTCGACGTCCTGCGGTGCCCCGAAGTGGTCCGCGATCCGCTGGCCGTAGCGGGCCAGTTCCGCAGCTGCCGCGTCATCCAGGACAGGCGCACGACGGCGGGCTTCCGCCACCGGCTGCTCCCGGGTTCCGTTCTCCACGGGAACCGTCATGACCTCCTTGTCGGCTGTCTGCCGCGAGATGATCCTGCCGGTGGCGGACTCAACCACCAGGTCATCGGTGGTCACCGTTCCGCTGACCACGGCCTCGCCCAGGCCCCATGCGGCGCTGATCGCCGTCTGGTCGCGCCGGCCGTTGGCGGGGTTGGCGGTGAACATGACGCCGGCGGCGCCGGCTTCCACCATCTGCTGGACGACGACGGCGAGCCGCACCTGCCCGGGCTGCACACCTTCGCGGGCGCGGTAGGCCATGGCGCGCGCCGTCCAGAGGGAGGCCCAGCAGTCGGTCACGGCTTGGGTCAGGGCGTCCTGGCCGCGGACGTTCAGGTAGGTTTCCTGCTGCCCGGCGAAACTGGCCGACGGGAGGTCCTCGGCGGTGGCGGAGGAACGCACCGACACGGACGTCCCGCTGCCCAGGCGTTGGTAGGCGCCCGCGAGTTCGGTTCTGATGGCCGGTGGCATGGTGCCTTTGCCGAACAGGGCCCGTAGCTGCCCGGAGGCGTGTTCGTAGTCCTCCGGCGAGGCGTCGGGTGGAAGGGAGGCCAGTTCCCGGATGGCCGCATCGAGGTTGTTCCCGGTGACGAATTCCGAGTAGGCGGCGGTGGTGAGGACGAACCCGGGCGGGACCGGCAGGCCGGCCTGGATGAGGCCGCCGAGGCCCACCGCCTTGCCGCCGGCTGTGCCGAGGTCGTCCCGGCCCACGTCGCCCAAGTCCTTGACATAGGTCATGACTGTGTCCCCCTGCCGCGCATCGCCGTCGGCCGTTTCAGACGGCACACCCGCCTGCGTCCCGGGAGCCGTCCTCCTGCAATTGACATGTTCCAGCCTGTGCCGCGGCGCCGGGACCCAGCTAGGGCCTAACGGCCTTCCGGAAGCGTCCGCATACCCCTAATCGCGGTGTTGCCACGGCGCCCGCCATTAGGTATCCCGGCGTATTGACTGCCTGTATCCGGAGGCATACTTTCGGCCTTGTCGGGGCCGGACATCCGTAATCCGCGGAACGTGGCGCCGTCGCATGCACATGCCAGGGAGGAAAGACCATGCCGAAGTATTTGTTTGAAGCAACGTACGTGGGCCAGGGGATCAAGGGGCTGATGCAGGAAGGCGGTACCAAGCGGCGTGATGCCCTGGCGGAGGCCTTGAAGTCCGTGGGCGGCTCGCTGGAGAGCTTCTACTATGCGTTTGGCTACTATGACGTCCTTGGCGTGTTCGAGGCGCCGGACGATGCAAGTGCCGCGGCACTGTCGCTGCTGATCAATTCGACCGGGAACGTCAACGTCCGTCTGAAGCCGCTCCTCACCGTGGAAGACCTGGACGAGGCCGCCAAGAAGACGCCGTCGTACCGGGCCCCGGGACAATAGGCGGGTTGCACTTTGGCAGTGGGCCGGCGTCGGGGAATTTACGACGGCGGCCCGCCGGCTTGGGCGTTCCAGCGTGCAGTGTGGGGCCTAGGGCAGGGCCGGATGGCCGAAGGAGGGACGCTGGCCGGAGCGGTAGGCGGAGTCGATGATGGGCTCGAGTTCGTCGAGCACGGTGTGGTTTCCGGGGAGAACCACATGGGCCAGGAATTCCGATTCAAGCGTGGCAATGCCGGCTGCCGCCGCCCCGAGTTTGGCGTCGATGGCCAGCGCCAGGGCATGCCAGGATTTGCGGTTGACGCGTTCCAGGACCTTGGCGTTCGCTTCGTGGAGCCGGCTGTCCGCGATGTCCCCGCGGATGGCCAGGGCACCTTCAGACTGCAGCAACTGCATGACGATCCGGAACTGCCTGCCGTCGCCCTTGAAGGCGACGGCGCCCAGGCTTCCCCGCTGGCTGAAGATGATGTCCGTTGCCCCGTAGTTCTCGAGCGCCTGCCTGATGTGTTTCCGGGAAACCTCGCTGCTGTAGGAGTCACCCCGGGTGTAAGGACCTGTCATCTTCTAACTATGCGCCCTTTTGGCGGCGTGCGCGTACGCGCACCACGGCAGGTGGGGCTATTCCGCGGTGCCAAAGACTTCTGCGACCAGCGGAGCGCCCACGGTGTGGACCGCAGTTAGGATCGGAGGATTGCCGCGGGGGTCGGCAATACGTTTGGGGGAACACCGTGATGCATCTGCCGCTCCGCCGTGCCGCAGGCGCGGCCCTTTCTGCCGGGACGGCACTGCTGGCCACCGCTTCGCTCATACTGGGATCCGCCGTCGTAGCCGCCCCCGCGTCCGCGGCCGATCCGAAGGTGATTGGCGCCGTCGGCCAGCCGCTGGGTATTGCGTCCGGCCCGGACGGCACGCTGTACGTCAGCGACTACAACTGGGGCGGCGGCGTCAACGTCTACAAGCCGGGGGAGACGGTGCCGTCCCGCACCATCACCACCGGGCACTTCCCCACCTCGCTGGCCGTAACGCCGGACGGGACGCTGTACGTGGCGCAGAGCAATGGTGCGCAGCCAGAAATCGGCGTGGTGGCGCCGGGCGCGGACGAAGTCTCGCTGGTAATGAAGGTTCCTGCCGGCACGCGGTGGCTGGCCGTGGGGCCGGAGGGATCGCTCTACGTGGTCAATTCGGACCAGAACTCGGTGTCGGTGGTGAAGCCGGGCGATGCGTGGGTGCAGCGGATCATCCAGGCCGGGCCGTATCCGGTGAAGGTCGCACTGGCCAAGGACGGGACGGCCTATGCCACCAACCAGCTGGCCGGCACCGTCACCGTGGTTCCGGCCGGTGCGCCGTGGCCGTCGCACACGATTGATGTGGGTGCCAGGGCCGAGCCGCACGGGATCGCCGCAGCGCCGGACGGGACCGTCTATGTGGCCAACATCCTCACCAACGATGTTGCGGTGATCGAGCCCGGGCGCACAACGGTGGAGCGGCGGATTCCCGTGGGCACTGCGCCGCAGGAGGTGCTGGCCGCTGCCGACGGGACCGTGTACGTGACCAACAGCCTGGACGACACCGTCTCTGTCATCCCCGCCGGGGCGGCGACTGCCGCGCATACCATCGCCACCGGGGACGATCCTGCCCGGATGGTGCAGCGGAGCGACGGGTCCGTGGTGGTGGTCAACAGGAAAGGCAGGTCACTGACCGTTCTCGACGGCGGACCGGCCACCGGAGCGGCGCCCACCACGGGTGGGGGAGAGCCGGCAGCAGCAGCCGACGGCGGCGCATCAGATGGTGCCGGGTCAGATGGTGCCGGGTCGGAAGGTGCCGGGTCAGATGGTGCCGTCATCGCCCAGGGATCCTTCGATGTGGCAGTTCCGGCCGTCGCCGCCGGAGCGGGCGCTTTGTTCCTGGGCGGCGCCGTCTTGCTTGTTGTGGTGCTGCGCCGCCGCCGGAAGGTCAGCGGGGCTGACGGCGCCGAGGTGTGGGCGCTGGACTAGCCCAAGCCCTCCGGCTGATGCGCCGGGCTGACAGCGTCCGGCTTCTGGTTGCTCTGCGCGTAGTACGACCTCAGGCCATGCTTCACGCCCAGCCGGATGATCCAATACAAAAGAGTTGCGCCAAGTGCCACAGGCACAACCATGACCGCCGCATTCAACAGCATCCAGGCAATATCCACAGTGTCCCCCAATGTGAGTTTCTCCAAGCCTCTCACGAGTGGTACCTCCGGGAAATTCAAGGCCCGTGCCATGGATCGTCAAAAGCCATCCCGGAATTAAGTTCCGGGAGTAGCACCTTTGCCATTGCCTGCGTGTTCCCATTCGGTCCGCGACAATTGGGCTACTGTCGCGACAAACGCCGTCGCGCTGTGTCGAAGGAGAACCTTTGGAAATTGCAACCACCGCCTCCAGTTCAATCGTGGGAAAGCTCCTGGAAGAAATCTCATGGGAGAAAGCACGTGACTATAGAGCCGGCGGCCAGGGGCGTGAGAATGTCCTTACGGCAGAAGTGCTGGTGGGCCTCGACTTCCTTCCCAGGACCCACTTCCTGGGAAGCGTCCTGAGATCGGCGCATGGAGCCGATGATGCCCGCATCAAGCTTGCAGCAGAGGCCGAGGAATTGCAGATGCATTTTCTTCCCGGCGACTTCAGTCTCGGTGCGGTTGGCGGCAAAGCCCAATTGACAGTCCAGCCGGACGCAATCTTTGAGACTCCAAGCACGTACACATTGGTTGAAGCCAAACGCATCAGGTACGGCAGTTTTCAGCCTGAACAATTGGCGCGCGAATACATCACCCTAATGTCCAAGGCCGGGCCCGCTGCTCCTGTGCTTTTTCTTTTGGGTGCAACCCCGCCGGTTCGGGTCAAAGGCCTTGGCCAACTTGAGCTAGCCGAAGCCGTAGGCCGCTTCCTCGGTCCCGTGCTGGAACGTGTCGCCGACGTATCCCTTCCGTCTGAATCCGAGTTGATGGCCCGCCTACCGGAGGTTTTCTGTTGGATCTCCTGGCCGGAACTGGACGGCTGTGTCCGGGAAGCGGCTGCTACTTATTCAGCTGGCCATCCATCCGGTGATGCTTCGGTACAACGCATTGCCGCCTTTGTTCAAAACGCCATCGCCTGGCATGCCTGATTTTTGCAGCGGGACCTGACCGTGGACCTGCCCTGACGAAGAGGAAGTAACCGCGGCTTCATCAAGTGTGCTTGGAACGGCTTTCCTTGGCCGCCGTCGTGGGCGCTCCGAGGTCTGGACGGGCCAGGCGGCGGAGCAGGGAGACAGCATCGTCGACGGGCACAGGTTGGAAGAACTGCGCGTCGGCGAGCTCGACGGCGGCGATTGCGCGTGGCGCCAGCTGGGCTCCGGCGTCGGTGACGCGCAGCCGTTTGGCACGGGTGTCCGCCGGATCGACTTCCCGTTCGATGAGTCCCTTGGCTTCCAGCGCGCGAAGGACCTGGGAGGCCATCTTGACGTCGGTGCCGGCCTGCCGTGCCAGGGCCAGCTGGTTCGGGTGTTCACCTTGGTTATTGAGCCACCAGGCGCAGGCGAGCAGCACGAACTGCACGTGGGTGAGGTCGAGCGGCGCGAGTGCTGCCGCGATGTCCCGCTGCCAGCGCAGCGTCGTGTGCCAGAGCAGGAATCCGGGACTTTCGCCGGGGTTGAGGGGCATCAGCCGCCCGCCATCCTGACCAGCGCGGCCATGGTCTCGGGCCAGTCGGCGGTGATGCCGGGCCCAATCTGCGGGCCGGCCTCGTCAACGCCGTCACCGGTGATCTCCATCCGGTACACCACCCGGTTCCGGTTGGGTTTGATGGTGTCGATGCGGTGGGTGGTCCTTAGGAGAAGGTCGCCGAAGCGGGCCTCGTCCACGAACCGTTCGTTTTCGACTGCCTCGGCGATGACCAGGGGGATCGGATCGTCGCCCGGGGGCGTCATCAGGATCTGCGAGCCCGTGGCGAACGGGCCGTTGATCTCGATCTTCTCGATCTCCCCGTTCCAGGCGCCCCAGTTCTCGACGTCGGACCACAGCCGCCAGATGGACTCAGGCGTGGCACTGGTTTCGATGCTGTTCTCGTATTCCCACATGGTGGCCTCCTCGACAGATGATCTATACAAAGATTATCTACGCGCAGACTATTTCTGTCCAGAGGCATCCCGTGCCGCTCCTGTATCCTGACACGGTAGGTTCAAGGGCTTCAGCGCCCCATCGACCAAGCCCGGTTTACTGCCGGATGTCGGTCTGGAATCCTGGCCCGCCGCCTTGGGCGTCGTCGAACCGCCACTGCAATCGTCAGGATCCGATTGCCCCCAATATCTTGGAATGGATCTTCATCCCTACTCACACCCCAGCTCCCGCGGGAATCCCACCCGCTGACCCCAAACCTTCGCGCGCTGCTGCGGTGGATGGATACGTGGCCTGGGTTGAGGCCGGCGCCGGCATGACCGCGCGGTGGCGCTCGGCGAACGGCAGGCCGGCACCGGGGCGCGTGGAAGTGGTGGACGACTCCCTCACGGCCGACGATGCGTACCGCATGGCGTCACAGGGGATCGCGATGCTCTGGCACGGCGACTTCCACAACGCGCGGCAGATCCTCAACGCCCTGGACCGCCGGATAGGCACCGGAAAGAAGGCCGGCGGAACCCCTGCCGAGCAGTTCTACCGGCACCGGCAGTCCGCCTCGCACCGTGCACGCATTCTGGGCCTGCTGCTGATTCCCCTCGATCCGGGTCCGGTGGTGCCGCTGCGCCGCGCACCGGATATCCGGGAAGCTGCGGCGGAAGCGTACGGAGGCATCGGCGAAGCGTCCGTGGTGTCCCTGCATGAGCTTGTCGGGGCAATCGGCGCCCACGAATGGCGGCGGAATGGTGTCTACGTCGACGCCCTGCAGGACCGCATCTACCCGCATTACGGCACGTTCTTTCCCACCCGCAGCGAGTACGTGGATCTCGTTGCGGCCGCTGCACTGCCCTCTGACACGCTCGCGTTCGACGTGGGAACCGGAACCGGCGTGCTCGCCGCCGTCCTCGCGCGCCGTGGCGTCCGCCGCGTGATCGCGACCGACAACGAGCCGCGTGCCATCGCCTGCGCCACTGAGAATTTCCGGAACCTCGAGGTCCAGGACCGCGCCGAGGCCGTCCTGACCGACATGTTCCCGCCCGGACGGGCACCGCTGATCGTGTGCAACCCGCCCTGGATTCCGGCCACGCCGCATTCCAGCCTGGACAGCGCCGTCTACGACCCCGGGAGCAGGATGCTGTTCCGCTTCCTGGCCGAACTCCCCGGCCATCTGGAGCCGGGCGGTGAGGGCTGGCTGGTCCTGTCCGACCTGGCCGAGCACCTCGGCCTCCGCTCGCGCGAGGACCTGCTGGCCGCCGTCGAAGCCGCCGGGCTGAAGGTGACGGGGCGGCTCGACACCAAGCCAACGCATCCGAAAGCTTCGGACCGCGAAGATCCCCTGTTCGCGGCGCGCTCGGCCGAGGTCACATCATTGTGGCGGCTTGCCAGCCGCTAGCACCAAGGGTTGTGCCCCACGAGGCGGGCACTGCGCGGCCCGGCGCTAATTGGGTGCCGTCCCGTAATCGGTCAGGCCGTTCCTGATCGCGAACAACGTGGCCCCCACCCGGTTGGTTGCACCGATCTTGGTGTAGATGTGCTCCACGTGGTTGCGGACGGTCTTCCGGGAGAGGAAGAGGCTGTCCGCGATCTCGGCCGGAGTCATGCCGCGGCAGAGCATGCCGAGGATTTCCACTTCCCGCGGGGTGAGCCCAGCCGCGGCGGCATGCGAACGGCGGGGCTGCTGGCCGGCCGCCACAAGTACGGCCTCCACTGCTCCGGCGGCGAGCCTCCCGGCTGAAACTTCCTGCCGGAGACGGGCAGCCGCATCGGCCGGCGTCAGAGCGGGCCGGTGCGGGCGTGGCTCCACGGAGGCATGGTAGGAGTCCGCTGCCGCCAGGATCCGCTGCTTTATCCCCAGCTCGTTTCCGCCGATCCCTCGCGGATAGCCGGACCCGTCCAGCCGCTCGTGGTGTGAGCCGGTGAGGGCCGCCTCGCCCTTCAGGCCGGGAACGCGGCTGAGGATCCGTTCGCCCAGGTACGGGTGCATGCGGATTCGTTCCTGCTCCAGCGCTGAGAGGGGCTCCTTCTTGTCCCACACCTGGTTGGACACCCCCAGGCGGCCCAGGTCGTGCACCCAGCCTGCACGGCGGAGCTCCGTGACGTCGTCCGCCGGCAGCCCATGCTCCTCGCCCGCGGCGGCCGCCAGGGCCGCCACTGCGCGGGAGTGTCCGGCCGTGTAGGGGGACTTGAGGTCCGCGAAGTCGCCGATGGCGCGCAGCACTGTATCCAGCTGGCTGCCCGACAGGGGAGCGTCAGTGGGAGCCAGGTCAAGGGCCGCCTGCCAGCAGTCGACGTCGAGGAGTCCTTCGGTGAGTGCCTCAGCCTGGTCGATGAACAGCCCGGCCAGTGCCGGATCGAACTGGCTGCCGCGGCGTGCCCGCACCATGGCCACCGCGCCGGCCACTCCTTCCCTCCGCAGGAAGACCTCGGCCGTATCCGCCAGGTGCATGATCCGCATTTCCAATGGAATGTCCGGCCCCGCCACCCCCTCCGGCAGGCCCTTGCCGTCCCACCGCTCAAAGGTGTGGGTGAGCAGTCCTGCCACGCCGTCGTCGAGCCCTACACTGCTGGCCAGCACCCCGGCGGAGACGCAGTGCGAGGCAATCATGGTCCGCACGGCGCCGCTGCCGGTCGCCGCGAAACGCGTCCAGCGGGCAACGCGGGCCAGCGGCGGGAGGCCGGCGCCGGCGTGGCTGAACATGCCGGCGTACATGGGCAGGCCGTGCTGGTCGCGGCGGTAGTAGTCGGCGCGGAAGGCGATATCGTCCGTGAACAGCGCGGCGAGTTCAAAGGAATCCGCGTGGCAGCCGATCCAGGCCAGCTGGTTGGCGTAGTAGATCCTGCCCTGGCCGGCGGCGTCAACGCCCGCCGCCCCGGCGATCCGCAGCGCCAGCAGGGACGCACGCAGCATGTGCTCCATCGGCTGCCCCAGCCCCAGGTCGATGGCGAGCGACAGCGCGGCCAGGACTTCGCTGCGCCGGGGCGCAGCCGGTGACTGCATCACACCTGCCATTCTAGGAAGCCGCCAGCCACGGCAGTAGGGACCACGCGTGCGGCTGTTATGCCGTCTGGTTCTTCCCGGTCCGTGCCTGGACGGGGCCTGGTCCGGCGGATTGTGCGGTGGACGGGAACCTGACGCCCACCTGCGCTCCGAACAGTCCACGCTGTGGAAGCCAGAAGTCCGCCAGGTGGTCCTGGACCGGCAGTGGGCCCGGAACTCCGGCATCCTCATCCCGGATGGTGGCCTGGGAATCCGTCACGAGCCACAGCTGCCGCGGCTGGGCCTGGAACGTCTGGCCATTGGGCACGACGCCTGATACTTTCATCCTGCCCGCGCCGAGCAGCGGACCGGCGAATGCCCCCATGGCCCGGAGCACCAGCTCGTTCCGCCACAGGCTTTCCGGCATCCGCATGGCCATGGCGGTCAGCATCGTGGTGGCCGCGGACGTGCCCAGCTGCAGGTCCCAGTCCACGACGCCCGGCACCGTAATCAGCGCGGTGAAGGGCCCGCTCCACTGGATGTCGACGTCGGTCTCCACCGTATGGTGGACGGCCGCCCCGAAGTAGCGGGCGCAGCTGAACTCCGGTGCGGTGTTGGCGTAGATGGTCCACTCGCCGCCGGGCGTCCGGTGCCAGACGGAGCGGTAGCCGGGGCCAACGGAGCTCACCGGGAAATCCCGGAAGGCCAGGTAGTGGCCGCTGGTGAAAGGTAGCCCCAGGACGGCGTAGCCGGCGAAGTGCTCGGCGGCGTCCTCGGGAAGTTCGGCAAGTTTGGGTGTAGCCTCTGCTGATGACTGCGGCTGGTAGATGGTCATGGCCGCCTCCTTGTCTCTATGAGGCGAGACTATGACCGGGCCGCAGCAGGGGCATGGGGCAGTTGCCCCATTTAGCATCGGCTTTTACGCGGCGTCGATGGCGTCGAGCCACTCCTGGAACGTTTGGCGTCCGACGGCGGAACCCGGCGCCGGGATCAGCCCGCCGTTGCGCATTGCCTTGCCCACGGGGCCTGGCACCCGGAGCGGTACGATCCGTTTTTTCTGCTTCGTCTTGGCCAGGTAGGCCGTGACCAGGCCTTTCAGGTGTTCGGTCCGCGGGCCGCCGAGGTCTGGAATGCGTCCCTTCGGCCCGGACTCGGCCGCATCCACCAAGGCTGCGGCCACCTCCTTTGCCGCCACCGGCTGGGTGACCATCGTGGGCACGAAGACCAGCGGGCCCACGGAGGCGGCCTTGATGGACATCGGCACGAACTCGTGGAACTGGGTGGACCGGAGAATGGTCCACGGAATACCACCGTGCCTGACCTCGTCCTCCTGCACCAGCTTCCCCGCGTACAGTCCCGAGTTGGCCTTATCGATGCCCACAATGGACAGTGCCACGTGGTGCTTTACGCCGGCCTTTTTCCCGGCCGCCAGCAGGTTCTGGGTGGCGTTGGTGAAGAAATCCACGGCTTTCTTGGTGGACAAGGCCTGGATGCCGGAGACGTCGATGACGGTGTCGACTTCCCGGAGTGCCTGGTCGAGGCCGCGCCCGGTGAGGAGGTCCACCCCTTCGGCGCGGCTGAGGCTGACCACGTGGTGCCCGCGCTCCCTGGCGACGGCCACCACGTGGCGGCCAACTCTACCGGTTCCCCCTGCAACGGCAATCCTCATGGTTGGAATCCTATGCCGGGTGACTGACAAAGCTGCTGGTCTGTGGGCGTTTCCGACGGGTTCTAACCCGCCACCGCCGCGGCATCGGACGTTGAACCTACGCCCTGTCGCTGCTACCGAATCCGGCCTTTCCTCCAAGTGCAGCAACGGCTGCTCCTACCGCAGCGACACCGACAGTTGCGGCGACTGTGACCATCTTGATTGCAAATGCCTTGTGCTCGCTGTCCTTCACTGCCTCCCTGTCGACTGATTCGCGAATCATTTCTAGAATCCTGAATCTGTCTTCAACGGTGAGATTATCGCGTTCCAGTTCGCGATTCAGGGTCTTTCGATACGACTTGTATGCGTCGTGTACCTTCTTCTGACTTTTCCAGCTGAATTTTTGGGTGCTCTCGTACCGCTGCTCAAGAGAATCCAGTGTTTCGGCCACGAGCGATTTGAAATGCGGAAACTGCTCGATGGCCTTAAACGCAACTTCTTTGTCCATCTGCGGCATCTCTGCCACGAAAGTGAGAAGTTTTTCCTTGGATAGGTTCCGCCAAGAGTCAATGTTCAGCGCTTTCTTGACATCGTCCTCGCTAGTCAACGTCATGTGTGCCCCCGTCTTTCCTACTTGCGCCTGTGCTCCACATGGTATCCGCGGAGGGACGCGTCCGCTGTTTCAAGGGTTCCACCCACAACTAAGGGACATCGTTGCGGCAATGGGCGGCGCCGCTGGTGACGTGATTGTCAACCGTGGAGATCGACCGATCCGACTATCCCACTACTGCAGCCTTCGCCGCCCGCGTCGCGTTCATCCACTCGGTCAGCCAGGGCGCACGGACGCTGGAGGTGATCCGGCAGTCGGCCACGAACGTCCCCTTGGCGCCGGCGTCGATCCAGTCCTGCAGCGCGGACAGGTCACCCAGCGAGCGGATAACCGCTGACTCCGCCCCCAACGCCCGGGCAACACCACTGAAGTCCACTTCCGGGATCAGCATCGGCTTCTCGGTCAGGCCCTGCGAGCCGTACTGGTGAATCTCAGCTCCGTAGGCGGCGTCATTATAGATCACCACAATCGCGCTGCAGGCCGCACCGATGAGCGATTCGAGGTCGGACAGGCCCATCAGGAAACCGCCGTCGCCGGAGGCCAGCACCAGGGTGCGGTCGTCCTCCAGCGCACGGGCGGCCCCGACGGCGCTCGCAAGTCCCAGCCCGATGGTCTGGTAAGCGGTGCCCACCATCACCAGATCCTGCGGCCGCGGAATGTTCCAATACATGGGGGCCCAGCCGATGAAGTGGCCGCCGTCCTGGACCACCGTGCGGCGCTCCGGCAGCACGGCATCGAGGGCGGTGGCGAGGGCGCGCGGGTCCAGCCGGCCGTCCTCAGTCACCTCGGAACCGGGATCGTGCCCCGGCCCCGCAGCCAGTCGCCGGGAAGCTTCCGGCCGCCAACCAGCCGCAGCGGCCTCGCCGTCCAGCAGCGACAAGAGTCGTGAAGCAGCGGCCTTCGCATCCGCCTGAACGAACAGGTCCACCCGCGGGTTGGTCGGCTGCAGGGCGGTGTCGATCTGGATGACGGTGCTGTCCGGGCCCAGCAGGTGCCCGAACCGCGTGGTGAACGGGCTCAGGCTGGCCCCGGCCACCAGGACCACGTCGGCCTCGCCCATGAGCCCGGCCGCGGTGTCGGTGCCGAAACCGCCGGCCACGCCCAGGTACCCCTCGCCATTGAGGAGGTTGAGCGCCAGGGCGGTTCCGGCGGTCAGTGCGCCGAGCCGGTCGGCGAGTTCGCGCAGTTCCTGGCCGGCGCCGGCGAGGTGCGCACCCCGGCCGGCCAGGATCAGCGGCCGCCTGGCCCCGGCGAGCAGGCGGGCCACCCGCGCAAGGTCCGTGCCGCCGTCGTCCGTCACCTCCAAAGCGGCTGGCTCCGGAAGGTCCTCGTCCTCAGCCTCGCCTGCGGCGAGGTCGTAGGGGATGGCAAGCACGACGGCGGTGCGCCGGGTTAGTGCGTACTCCACCGCCTGCCGGGTGATGGCGCCCGCGGCGTCGCGAGTGACGGTGAAGGTGGCCGCGCCGATGCCGCCGGCGATGGCGGCCTGGTCCACGTCCCAGGGCCGGGCGCCGCCGGTGGGGGCGTCGCCGGTGACCAGCACGACGGGGATCTGCGCCTGGACGGCCTCAGCCAGCGCGGTGAGCGCGTTGGTGTAGCCGGGGCCGTAAGTGGTGGTGCCCGCGGCGAGCCGTCCGGAGGTCCGGTAGTAGGCGTCGGCGGCGGCGATGGCGGCGCCCTCATGCCGGACTGCGGTGAAGCGCAGGCCCTGCTGCTCCGCGGCGTCCAGGAAGTAGACGTTGCCGTTGCCCATGACGCCGAAGACGTCGCTGACATAGCTGCTGAGGACCTGCGCCACGCGGCCGGAGACGGTGAGTGAAGTCATGCAGGCATCGTGTGGCCTGGCGGCGAAACAGGCAACACACGGAAATGCAGTTGGTACTTTTGGCGGCGGAAGAGTGGGCTAACTGACAAAACGCCCAGCTGTGGTGCGTATCACGCCTCCCGCTCAACGAGCTTCCGGAACGTCTCCAGCTCGCCCTGAAAGCTGCCTTGATACGAGCCGGTCGCGAAGAGTCGGCCGAAAATCGCGGACACGAACCCGCGGGTCACGATCACCTGGTCAATGCGGGTGCCCGCCCCATCGGCGGTGAACGTCACATCGGACTCGCCCTTCAGGATCGCGTTACCGAAGCGGGTGCGGATGTGACGAGGGCGCTCGACCGCGAGGACCTCGGTGGGGCTCGTCATCCGCCCGAACTGCACCGTGTAGCGGCTGCCCGCCTCATCGATAGGACCCATGCGGTCGGTCACGCCGCTGACTCCGCCGATCCATTCATGGAACCGGTCAGGA
Source organism: Arthrobacter sp. Soil761 (assembly GCF_001428325.1). Classification (NCBI taxonomy): domain Bacteria; kingdom Bacillati; phylum Actinomycetota; class Actinomycetes; order Micrococcales; family Micrococcaceae; genus Arthrobacter; species Arthrobacter sp. Soil761. Next base: position 55,685 of record NZ_LMSF01000030.1, read on the forward strand.
TCAGTCCAGGTTGCGAAAACCCGCTCAGGGGGCGCTCCGACGAACGTGGACAGCCGGTACGTAGGCATGTGTTCAGTATGCGCTCCCCGGCACGCGGAGGCGAGAGACAGGGTCCGCCCGCACGCCGGGAAGCTGCGAAGAAGTACGCCGTCGGACGTGGTTAGTCCGCCGGGCGGGATTCCTGCTCCGACAGCCGGCTGATCAGTCCGTCGTAGCGGGGCGGCATGAGTTCCAGGATGGAGATGGCCGTGCTGGTCCGCTCGATCCCGTCGATCTCCAGGATCTGGTTGGTGATGCGGTAAAGGTCGGCCGTGCCGCGGGCCACCACCTTGGCCATGAGGTCGGCGTCGCCGGTGGTGGCGTGCACCTCGATGACCTCCGGGATGGCGGCGAGCCCGTTCTCCACCGAGCCTGTCCGGGTCTGGCTGATGGAGAGCGAGAGGAAGGCCATGAGTTCGTAGCCGAGCGCGGCGGGGTCCAGCCTGCGGCTGAAGGAGCGGAGCGCGCCGCTGCGCTCCAGTCGCGCCAGCCGGGCGTGGACGGTGTTGCGTGCGACGCCGAGTGACCGGGAGAGTGCCAGGGCGCTGGCTTCGGGGTCCTTGTCCAGGGCAAGGATGATCCGGCCGTCGAGGGAATCGAGGGTGCGGGAGTTTGTGATGGTCATATTTTCACCAGAGGTACTAGAAGTTGAGCAGAAGTCCCAAGCACCGGAGCCTACCTTGCATTGTGTCCCGGGTCACTTCCATGATCGGACCTCATGACCAGTGATCAGCTTTTGGCCGTTCCCGAAACCGCGCTGCCCACCCTCCGCAGTGCCGTCACCGGCCTCCCTGCCTACGTCCCGGGCCGGCGCAGCCTCGGCGCGGACATCGCCGCCCTCGCCAGCAACGAAAGCCACTACGAGCCCCTGTCCGCAGCCACCGCCGCGGTGGCCGAGGCGGCCGGCAGGATGAACCGCTACCCGGACATGGCCGCCGTCGAACTCCGCGAACGCCTCGCCAGGCACCTGGGCGTGACCGCCGAGGAGGTGGCGGTGGGGCCCGGCAGCGTGGGCGTCCTGCAGCAGATCATCACCGGACTGTGCGACGCCGGGGACGAGGTGGTCTTCGCGTGGCGCTCCTTCGAGGCCTACCCCATCCTGGTGGAGCTGGCGGGCGCCCGGCCGGTCCGCGTCCCGCTGGACGGCGCCGAGGGCCACGACCTCGACGCCATGGCCGCCGCCGTCACCGGCCGCACCAAAGTCGTCCTGCTCTGCACCCCGAACAATCCCACCGGCGTGCCGATCAGCCACGACCGCCTCGAGGCCTTCCTGCAGTCCGTCCGCTCCGACGTCCTGGTGGTGATCGACGAGGCCTACGTGGAGTACGCCGACGCCGGCAGCGGCCCCGATTCCCTGGCGCTCTACCGCCGCTACCCGAACGTCTGCATCTTGCGCACCTTCTCCAAGGCCTACGGGCTCGCCGGGCTTCGCGTGGGCTACGCCGTTGCATCGCCGGCCATCGCCGAGGGACTGCGCCGCACCGCCCTTCCCTTCGGCGTGAGCGCCCTAGCCCAGAAGGCAGCCATTGCAACGCTGGAGGCGGGGGAGGAGATGGAAGCGCGGGTTTCGATGGTGAAGCAGGAGCGCGCCCGGATGGCCGCGGAGCTGGCAGCCCAGGGCTGGACGCTGCAGGCGAGCCAGGGCAACTTCCTGTGGATCCGCGCCGACGAGCTGCTGCTGGCCAGGCTGGTGGACGCGTTCGACCGCGCCGGCATCATGGTCCGGGCATACCCGGGGGATGGCATGCGGATCACCATCGCCGACCCCGCCTCCAACAAACGCGTGCTCCGGCTCCTCGCAGCCCACGCGGCCTGACCCCCTTTCTGACCTCTTTCCAATCCGTTCGACAACCAGAGGAATCCCATGGAACACCAGACAATGACGTCTGCCCGCCCCCTCGGCGCGGCCCTCAAACCCCGCCAGCTGACGATGATGGGGCTGGGCAGTGCCATCGGGGCCGGCCTGTTCATCGGCTCCGGCGCTGGCATTCAGGCCGCCGGCCCGGCGGTGCTGATCTCCTACCTCGTGGCCGGCACACTCATCATCCTGGTGATGTGGGCCCTCGGGGAGATGGCCGCTGCCAACCCGGACAGCGGTGCCTTCTCCGTCTACACCGCCAAGGCCTACGGGCCGGTGGCCGGCGCCACGGTGGGCTGGCTCTGGTGGATCCAGCTGGTGGTGGTCATCGCCGCCGAGGCCCTGGGCGCAGCAGGCCTGCTGGCCACCATTTTCCCCGCGCTGCCGGTGTGGCTGATGGCGTTGGTGTTCATCGTGGTGCTCACCGCCGTGAACCTGACCAGCGTGAAGAACTTCGGCGAGTTCGAGTTCTGGTTCGCCCTGCTGAAGGTGGCGGCGATCGTCGGGTTCCTGCTGGTGGGCTTCGCGCTGCTCTTCGGCTTGATTCCCGGGGTACAGTCGCCGGGCCTCCGCAACTTCATGGGGGAGGGGTTCGCGCCCAGTGGCTTCGGCGGGATCGCGACGGCTCTGTTTGTGGTGGCGTTCGCATTCGGCGGCACGGAGATCGTATCCGTGGCGGCAGCCGAGACGGCCGAGCCTGCCCGCAGCGTGAAGAAGGCGGTCCGGACCGTGCTGTGGCGCATCCTGGTGTTCTACATCGGCGCCATCTTCGTGATCGCGGCCGTGGTTCCGGTGGGTTCGGCCGGTCTGAAAAGCCCGTTCGCTGCGGTGCTGGACGCTGCCGGGATGCCCGGTGCGGCAACCGCCATTACCCTCGTTGCCGTCGCGGCGTTGCTCTCGGCCCTCAACGCCAACCTCTATGGTGCATCGCGGATGGCGTTCTCTCTGGCCGAGCGCGGCGAAGCACCTCGTTGGCTCGCTTCCGTGTCCAAGGCCCGGGTTCCGGTGGTTGCCGTCCTGGCCAGCGTCGCGTTCGGTGTGGTCACGGTGGTGCTGGAGTTGGCGTTCCCCGAGAAGGTCCTTCCGGTCCTGCTGAACATTGTGGGCTCGACCTGCCTGCTGGTGTGGACGTCCGCGCTCCTGGCCCAGCTGGCGCTGCGCCTTCGCGCTGACCGCGAGGGGACGGAGCTTCCCCTGCGGATGCTCGGGTTCCCGTGGCTCACTGTTGTTGGTTTGGTGATCTTAGTGGCGATCTTCACGGTGGGTTTCGTCGGCGAGGATTCCCGACCGCAGCTCCTGAGTACGTTTGGGCTTGTAGCGCTGTTGGCAGTGGTTAACTGGCTGAACCACCTGAAGCAAGTCTCTCGGCCGCGTGTCGGAGCTGCGGAAGGTGACAAGCAAGTGGTGCTCATCGACTGACTTCGGAAAGGGACCCGAACGGCTAGCCGGTTAGGTCATGCATAGGCGCGCCCGGCTTTGGTCGGGCGCGCCTGACAACCATCGGGGAATAGATGGGTTTTTGATTCCCTGCTTTCTCGGGCGGCGGTGTGACTAGTGTCTTTGTATGAACCGGATGTGTCGACGATCCCGGTCTGATTATGCGAGGAGTTGTAGCGCCGGATAATCGTGTATCCCTCCCGCAGGTGTGGCAAAACGAAGTTCCGGATACCTCATTCCCTGCTTCTCCGGAAAATCAGCTTTGGCCTCTGCCAGAGAGCTCGTTAGGAATCCCGCCAAGAACCGGTGCTACTTCCCGGTCAGCGGCGCCCGCTCGTCGATTAAGACTGGCGTTACGAAGGCCCAGCTTTTCCGCGTTTACTCGTTAACACCAGCCATGGCCAGCAAGCGGCTTCCTAGCCTGTGCCCCCGAGAACTTACTCAATATAGTTGAAGGCGATAAAAGCGACTGCAAACGTTCGTCATCGCACCACAGCCGGTCTGCCAAACCGGCAGGAGTATTGTTGGTCTACTTCTCGGCGTGGTCTTACCTGGTCTTCAGCCGACCTTATTCGGTGCTGAGTGCGCGGCTCCTCGGTATGACAGGCGCCGTCACCACTGCATCGGCCCCAGTCGCAAGTCGCCAGCGAACGCCGTCTACCTCGAAGAACCAATCCACTGCGCCTGGGTCGGGAACCACACGGGCCGAGACCCATTCACCGCTCCTTGGTACGGGGAGGTTCAGGCGGGCAGCCACGTTGACGTCCCACTCATAGTGCCCCAGAACTACGATCCCCTCCTTACCAAGATGTTTTCTTTCACGAGTTTGCCTCGCTCTCCTTGGCGAATCTTTTTGTTGTCCCACGGTCAGGACCACCTCTCGCCGAACGATGCGCTGTTGGACGCGTCGGAACAGCTCGTTCAGGGACTGCATTCCAGAGCGCTGTGAAAGTATTGCGTCGGTCTCTTCGGGATCCAGATGAAGAAGCAGGTTTTCGTCAAGGGGACAGTCCCTCCACAGCCAAACGATTCCATCACGACCAGATTTCAGCATCTTCCGCTTTTTGTCTCGGTTACCCCCGCGCTGGAGGTGACTTTCATTTACACGCCACAGGCCAGCTGACCATCTGCTAACTGAGTCATCGGCCCATGTCAGGAGGACCAAGTGGCCAACCGATTCGAGCGGGAACTCCCATCCCCACATGGACATCGAATACTTACAGTCGACATCAATACCGCTTATGGAGTAGTCCATTTTCGTTCCGTCTGACAAATCAAATTCTTTACCAAGATTGATTTCTACAATGGTTCCTACATGCGTTTTTTCGGTCTTCCGCAGGTCAGTGTATCGAAACCGACCAGTTCTGGGACCGTCCAGAACTTGGTCCAAGGACTCCCGTAGCACCTTCATCGTGCGCGTGCCGGCGAGATCATGTTGAAGGAACCAATTACTGATCCTGCGAAGTTCCTCATCATGACCTGCACCATCGTTGTCTTCTCCAGAAGTCCGCATCTCATATCCTTTCCTCAGCGCACGTTTTTTATTCTTCATTATGTTTGCCTTCGTGCTGCTAGACCGCATTGCGTCTTCCAAGGCTTTGCACGCAAGAAGGGGACACGTCGACACTTTTGACTCCTGTACTGGCATCTGTGCCAGCTCAGGAAAGTGGGCTGCACCAAATCCAGCCCAAAGAGATCAGGTTGATATGGTCCATTCGGATTACGTCCCCCGGGACATAACAGACGACCGCAAGCAGTCGCATTCTTGGGAGTAAGGTTCAGCGAGACCTTCGGAGCTGAAAGATGGGGGACTGGCCTGGCAGAACGGCCGGCAGCCGTTCCCCAGCAGTGGCTCCCCGGACCTCCAGACTGCGAGAAAACGGTGTTTCCTTACCGTTGCCGAACCGGCTGAAGGGATCGGACTTAGCGCGCCACGAACAGTGCTGAGCTTCGGCAGATCCTCAACGCGAGGAGTAAGTTGTGACACAGTTTTGCATCCGGTACGCAGCCAGGGTCGCCCTGTCGTGGTCCAACATCTCCAAAGAGTGACCGAACAAACACCGTAACCAACTGTGTTCCTCAAGGCTCGCGGAGCTTGTGGGCGCGCCATTGAGCGGCAGTCTTTCCTAGGAACGTTGCTCCCTCCCCAAGCTGGACAATATGGATGCAGCTACGCCCGGCACGTCTTCCCCGAGAATGTCAGAGGTCGGAGGGAAGATAAGATGACGAGCGGAAGGGCATCATGGACATACGAACTATTGACTTATTCGCGGGCGCAGGTGGGCTTTCCCTGGGCTTCGAGCAGGCAGAACTTGGCTACAGGCCGATCCTTGCCGTGGAGATCGATCCCGCCGCGGCGGCCACCTACGAACGACACTTTGGCGGTGACGTCGAAACCGGATCCGTAACTGATATAAAGCAGTTCCCCGAGGCCGACGTGATCATTGGCGGCCCACCCTGCCAGGGATTCTCCCCCCTAGGCCGGGATCGTGACGATGTCTCGAGGGCTGAGCTCAATGAGCTATGGCAGCAGTACCTGCGGGCAGTACGCCAAGTGCAGCCAGCCGCCTTTGTCATCGAGAACGTTCCCGAATTCCAAAAATCGGCGCAGTTTCTTGCCCTTTTAGAGGCGATGGACACAGACCCGATACTCCAGAGATATTCGTTTGCCTACGGGCCGCTCAATGCCGCCGAGTACGGGGCGCCTCAGCGTCGGATCCGTGGAATTTTCATGGCTGTCCGAGACGTTAGCGAAGTAGCATGGCCCCCGCCCGCAACGCACGGGCCGAATTCAACCAGCGGCCAGCCGTTTGAAACTGTCCGCAACGCCATCGGGGATCTGTCGAGGTACCCAACGGCAACAGAACCCGAAGTGGTCCAGGTCGGTGATCAGGCCCGCCAAGAGTTGCACCTGAAACGGAATCCGAGACCCACAAGCCTCGAGCGCTACATGGCTATTCCGGAAGGTGGGAACCGGTTCGATCTAGCGCGGAACCGACCTGATCTTCTGCCCAGGTGCTGGGCCGAAAAGCCGACCGGAACGACGGATGTCATGGGGCGTCTGTGGTGGGAACGGCCGTCGCCCACAATCCGCACGGAGTTCTTCAAGCCTGAGAAAGGTCGCTACCTACACCCCGAAGCGCACCGCCCGATCACTCACAGAGAAGCGGCACGGCTTCAGGGCTTCCCGGATGACTTCATCTTCGAAGGTAGCAAGATTGAAATCGCCCGTCAGATTGGGAACGCCGTACCCACAGCACTGGCACGGGCAATCGCTCGGCACCTGCACGAGGCCCTTGTTGCTCAGCAACTAAACGCCGTCACCTAGCTCTGAAAAGCCTGAGAACGCCCGCCCGGGATATTCCATCCGGGGCGGGCCGCTCAAATTGCTATTCCGACGCATTATCCTGACGCGGCCGCAATCGGAGTGAGTAGTCCCACGGTGCCTTAGATCGCGGAACAGATGTGTAGTGTCTCCTGAGACGTTTGTTGGTGTCCCTGGACTGTATCTTCGCTCGCGCAACAAGGGATTAGGCTCGCGCGGCGAACAGGATCTAGCCCGACTGACGTGTAGTTTCATGTAATGCGCGATGAGATTCAGGAGATCCTGCTCCTTCAGAAAAACTATTCCGCAGCCAACACCGATGCAATGCAGCGGCGGGGAACGCTGGTGCGCAGGGGACTTCCGGCCAAGATCCGCGAACATATCGCAAATGTGTCAAGTGAAGGCCGAATCGACGATTTCCGTGTCGAGGGCAGTGACGGTATCGGAAGGAAGACTGAAATTCCGTGGGTGCGAGTCCACTCAAAAGTCTTCTCTCCAAAACCAACTTCTGGATGGTACGCCGTCTATTTATTTAGTAGTAGGGGTGAGCGCGCGTATCTCAGCCTCATCCAGGGAACGACATATTGGAACGGCGGTGAGTTTAAGCCCAGGCCAAAGAATGAACTGGTATCCCGAGTTCAATGGGCCCGCGAATCTCTAGGCTTTGCCGAAACCCCGCCTGAGGGTTGGACTTTCGATATGAGGTTGGACGGGCGCCCTGGGGGTCTAGGCGACGGCTATGAGCTTGGAAGTGTAGTGGCTGCAGAATATCCAGTCAGCACCCTTCCCCAGGACGAGGACCTCGTTAAGCGACTTGCCCAGGCAACGACGTGGCTTGAGACGCTGTACGGCCTCGAAGATGATGGATTCTTCGTTCCCGGCGATACTGCTCCCGAAGTGGCGGACGGGCATACTGCCATTGAAAACATGGCGGGTAAGAATCGTCGAGGGCAAGGTTTTCTCTTGACCGCCGCCGAGCGTCGGGCCATTGAGAGCCGGGCCGTAGACGAAGCTACTCGACATTTCGAGGAGCTCGGCTACGTTGTAAAGGATGTCAGCGGCCGCCAGTCTTACGACCTGCACGTCAGCAAGCAAGACTGTGAACTTATGGTTGAAGTCAAGGGGACGACCTCCAGAGCAACAGATATCTTCCTGACTCGCAATGAAGTACGGCTCCATCTCGATGCTTACCCGAGGAATGCTCTCGCCATAGTTCATTCAATAATTCTTGATAGGACGGGGGACGAACCAAAGGCATCTGGGGGGATGCTTGACGTTAAACAACCCTGGCAGCTGGATGAAGGTCGGTTAACTCCAATGGCATACCGCTACTCCGTGCATCCGTAACTGTTCCCCGTCTGCGGCCGCAGATGCAGTGGGACAAGGGCAGTCAGACGTGCCAGCTCCCGTAGCTGCAGCAGCACGTTCCATTCCAGCCCGGTCTGGAAGTCCGCCGGCGGATCTAGAAAGAAGCTGCTTCGCGTCAGGTCTGCAATTCGTAACTTTGCGGCCCCAGCTGCCGCCACAGCCTGTAGGGCTCCGATTGCGCCACTGTCACAGCACTGCAGCGCATCGGAGCCCCTACTCGCAGATTCCGCGAAGGCGAGAGCAGCATGGCACCACACTTCGCAGGGATAGCCCGTTTGGAGTTAGCTCTTCGATCGGTTCCGGGGATTCCCGGGAAGCCCCGTGAGAGCGGCGCAGCAAGTTGACCATACTTACACCTTCTCGAAGCTGAAACGGACCGGTGCTTCTGCTCACTGATCGCCCACCTGAACTCGTGGAGGTATCAGGGCTGATTGGATGAAGAGTTCTTGCAAATATCTAGCCAAAAGCAAATATGCCTGCTAATTTGAGGCTCTCAGGGCAAAAAAGTTAACCACTGGCAAGGATTTAGGTCTCGATGGATGTAAACGAGCGGCTCGACCAAGAACTGAACAGGCAGGGGAAAACTCAGGCGGCACTGGCAGAGGCAGTCGGGGTCTCGTCCGCAACTGTGTCGCAGTGGCGCAGTGGCACAAAGACTCCGAGCGCGACAAACCTCATAAAGGTCGCAAAGTTCCTCGGCGTGCAGCCTTCGTGGTTGACCTATGGCGAACTGGACGCAGTAAGTCCAACCATCGACCCCAAGCAGCGCGCAGCGTATCAGCGGGATTGCCGCTGGTACTACCGCCCGGCGCCGCAAGATGAGGGCAGGGAGTTGGGAAACGCAGCTGGCTTCGCATTCCAGGGTGGTTTGTCTACGCTCGCCCGAGAAACCAGCCAGAACATCCTCGACGAGAAAAAGGACGGTCAGGCCACAGTCGAGGCGCGATATACCCTGATAGAGCTTTCCGGTGCGCGACTCGACACATTCCTCGCGGCAATCCAGTTTGACGATTTGCTCCCGCATCTGAAGGCAGCCGCCGAGAGCAGACAGAAAGTCGCCACAGTGGTACGTCGAGGTTTGAATTCCCTGCTCGACGATCGCAACCTGATACTGCTCCGGATCGAGGACTACGGGGCCAAAGGTTTGGTTGGACCGGAGTTCGAGGAAGGCAACTATATGGCCGTCGTGCGAAATATTCTTGATTCTTATAAGGGTGACAACGCCGGCGGATCCTACGGGCTGGGCAAGTCGGTTATGTGGGCCTGCTCCCAGTTCGGACTTGTCCTCATAAACAGCACTCTGTCTATTGCGCAGGACGGCAAGCGCGAAGGACGTTACATAGGGCGACTGGATCTACCGTGGCATCGCCTGCCTAACGTTGACGGTGCTCTTGTGTCATATGCGGGTCCGGCCTGGTTCGGTGAGAAAGATGGTGATCGCGGGGATGTGACACGGTCGTATTGGGGCAACAATGCCCTCGCAGCGGACACCCACCTGGCTCGAGCAAACCAGGAGTCGGGAACATCATTCCTCGTCGTTGGCGCATATGATCCGGATGACAGAATCGTGACGATCGAAGAAATGCACGATCAACTCGTCTCGTCTTTAGCCAAAAGCTTCTGGCCCGCGATGGTGGAGGGTGCTGGCGGCGATCCGGGCATGATGTCAGCCCTAGTGCGCTCCGAGCGAAACGGCGTCACGATCAAATCGGACCTCGTCGACCCCTTCTCGTGGTGGCCTGGAAAGGCCCACATGCTAAAGGCCCATCGCGACGAGCTCACCGTCGATTCTCTTGAAAACCCGGGCGACGTGGTCCGTCGTCGGGTCATCCTTGATGTCCCGCGACGCCTCAATGACGGGGCGCATAGTTCTCAGCAACACGAGGCAATTCTCCTGATTACCGAAGCGAGGGAGGAAGAGACGGAGACCAACCGGGTTGGCTACCTGCGTGGCAGTCACATGATTATTCGAGAGGATGTAGTCGCGGGGCTTCCGATGGGCAGTCGCCCTTTTCATGCGGTTGTTCTTGCCGGCCTAGCCGCTGGCGACGATCCTTCTGACAGGGCCGCCGACCGATTCCTGCGCGCCGCCGAGCCCCCCGAACACGACAACTGGGAGGTCACCCCAGACGTCTCCAGTTCGTATGCCCGCGGATACGGAAAGGCTCTCACCGATTTCAAAGCCGAAGTCCGCAGGACTATCAGGGAGGTTGTTGGGCGCCCTACCCGTGATCTATCGGACGGCCCCGACGCGCTGAAGGAGTTGCTCCGTATAAGTCCGCCAACCGTAGATACGACGCGGCGGCCCAAGGTCAAGAGTGCAGTCGGCAGGCCGGACGATAATGGTCGATGGTCGGTTGACGTCCGTGTTAGCTTGCCAGACCGCCCTTCGCCCTGGCGATTCAGCCCTGTACTGCGCTTTGGCACAGAATCAGGTGCCGCCATCCCAGTGGTCTGGGAGAAGCTCGAGGCCAAGAGCAGGTGCGAAATCGCTGGCGACGTTGTGACGGCGGAGCCCCGCGCAAGGGAGGTTCGCTTCACCGGGACTACAAAAGCGGACACTCATCCCGTTGGTGCCACTCGAGCGACTGCGCTTGTTGATGTCCGGGTCTACAAGGAGAGCACCAGATGATTGCGATCTATCCTTACGACACCTTGGTCGGTGACGTCCGTATGTCCGTCGGGTCTGTTGTCATCGATGGTAAATCGCTGTCTACCAATTACATTGATCCCGACCTGCCCGAAATCGCTTTCCGCGACCTGGAAGCGGATCACTGGGAGGAGGCGATGATTGATGTCACTGTCACCGCGCCAGCGGGCGAGTTGTCCGGGAACGCAACTTGGGCGGAACCAACCGCTGTCGTGCAAATCATCTGCTCGTACAGCAACAGCCGGCGGGTAGTCGCCCTGCCCGCGGATACCCACTCCCCGGGTCGCTGGCACGGCAGCGTCATGCTCGCCAGGGATGAGTGGTATGGCCGGGCGACTATGCGCGCGCTCGCGACGGCCACTGTTGATGAAGTGGCGCACCGCGTAATCGGAAGCAGCGAACCGTGGGTCCTGTCCTTCGACGACCTTCCGCCGTCGCCCGTGCATGGCAGCCTTGCGGTCCAGTGGGTTGACTTCCCCAACGATGCGGAGCACGGTCTCAAGCCCTTCAAGAATGACCCTCAGCACCTCCGACTCGACCCCGAGGCTCCCGTGCTCTATCTCAATAGTGGGTTCGAGGGTTTGGAGGCATTGCTTGGTGACCGCAAGCGACGTCCGCACGCCGAGCAGGCTCTGCACGATAGCACTCGGGCAAATATTGCTGGTGACGCATGGCAGGCCATGTTTGTCACGGCACTGGAAGACGTCGAAATTGATCCCGAGACAGGAATGCCGGAGTGGCCCACGCAAGAGTGGCGGGTCGTCGTCCTGAAGACTCTCTTCCCGCGCATCTACCCGCACCTCGGTCCGGAGGATGCGTTAGTAGAGGCTGTTCAAGCCCGGGGCTCAGGCGAGAGCTTCAGCGAACTGCTGGAGCGTCTGCTCCCGGCCGCCGCCATGCAGGTAGGCACGTCAGCTTTCTTACGACGTGGCATAGCACTATTGGAGAAAGACGCGGAGACCAAGGAAGTAGAATCGTGACAACATTCGCCACGCCCCTCAACGAGAAGACGTTTCTCGGAGGCATCAGCGCCGCCGTTTCTCTCACTCCGACGTTTCGGCTTGGTACGGCTGACTTGGACTTCACCGATCAACTGGTCGACGTCCGAGGTTTGCGCCAGCACCGGCTCGAGCCAGTGCGAGTTTTTCTGGACGAAGCCATGAGCCGTTACTCCCAAGCCGATGTCGCTGCTTCTGACTCCTGGCTCGGCCCACGCCTTCACGCTGCTCTCCGACTCTCGCGCCGTGAAGCGGGTAACCGGGATGTGTGGCGATTTCTGGGCGTTTGGGGCGCCGACTTCGTACGTTGGCGCTTCGGCCCGGCCGCTGGCGAGGAGGACCCCGACAAGGCCGCCAAAACTGAGCGTTTCTTGGGGCCGACTAGCAAGCATGCCCTAGCGAGGCTTTGGTGGATGGCGGAGGTGTTTCGCGACGGAAACAACTACAGCACGGCCGCGTTGGCTCTCACGAATCAGGACATAATCAACAACTTGTTTCGCATGAGTATTTCAAATCACCGGCCTACAGCCCTCGCCGCATTGGCGGTGCTTCCCGCGAGCGGGGATGGAAAGTCACTGCCGGACGGACGAAGGGCGAATGCTCTCGCCAAGGCTACCAACGCTGCAGCCTCGACTCTCCTGCTTGATCTTATCGGTCCCGATACTGAGCGCGACGTTACCTCCCGTCGCCAGTGGGAAAATGTGAGCGTTGACTTTGATCCACGAATCTACTTTGATGACCTGCCGGAGGGGCCAGACGATGGGGAAACCCCACCGGAGTCCATTAAACAAATGAAGGTATTGCTGGAGCAACTACTCGCGGAAGCTCCAATCCGTGGAAGCAAACCCGCGTCTTGAAACCTTGGCGCGGACTCTTGGCGGGAAGACGTAAGCCGGGGGCATTACCACGGAGAAGGCCGACTCGCTGTTCCGCCAGGCCCTATGCACCCTGCCGCTGCTGCAGGCGCGCGGTGTGCTAGTAGACCACCAAGCGCGAGGCGGAGTCCGCAGCTGAAGGCCGTCGAGTTCGACCAGAGCTGCAGTATCGACGGGGCGGGCCTGTTCGTGAAGCATCTAGCGCGGCACAGCTATCACATCTACACCGCCCCTTCCCAGTTGATCATCTAACTGCAGGTGAGCTGGAGGTGGACTCTGTGACAGAAACGTTAGTCGTCTCCTCGCTTCGCTGCCGGGCCATCCGTCGCATCTCGCGTATGCTTAAAGCATCGGGTAGGTTGCTGCCGTAACGAAGGAGGACGTGCGTGGCACTCACTTTGCAGACAGAGAATGTTCTTGAACAGGTAAAGACGCTGAATTCTTGGGCTGACTCCTTGGTCATCATGCTCGGCGGTCACAATGGGAGAATGGATCGTTCCGCCGCCCTTACTGAACTATCTAGAAACCTGCACGTACCGCTTTCCGACGCACGTTATGCGCTTAGCGTCGCCCGGTCGTCCGGCAAAGTCGTAACAACTCACGCTGGTTCTACAATTGAACTTGTTGAGTAGCTTCGATTGACCCGCAATCTTGATACTTTCATTCCTCCGCTACGACCTTTTCGGAACGGCTCTCGCTCCACACCCGGAAATTCTGAACTTTATGAACTTCCGGACGGGTCGGTTGTCGTCCGGAAACACTATTCTTCACGCTACGCGCGTCAAAGCAATAAGCCGAGTAAGTGGAGTGTCCTAGATCCCAGGACTGAGACAGAGCGAGACCGGGGACGGCTCGGATATTCTAGATACCTGAGGCGCTTAGCTGGCGTTACTCAAGTGGTTTCCCCTGACCTTTCCTCACCTATGCTGCACAATAGGTCGTCCCATTCGCATAAAGTGGCTTTGCTCGCCCGCGAAATTGCCGAGAATGTGATTCGCAAGGCGATGGACACGTCTGGAGGGGAGGTCACGGCTGTAATAGAATCAGTGGGCGGTCTCGATATTACGGCCTGTGAGACCGCGGGCCTTGCTCATGACCTGGGCCATCCGCCATTCGGGCACATCGGTGAAGAGGTGCTGGATAAGCTTCTCGGAACACACTTAAATGCGCGTCCAGACGCGGCGCTTGCCGATGGCTTCGAGGGGAACGCGCAGTCCTTTCGTATCGTTACAGTCTTGGATCGTGACAAGATAGATCGGCTACACGGGCTAGATCTCACGAATGTGACGCTTGCAGCCATCCTCAAGTATCCGTATACGCGCCAACCGGACAGCAGGAAATTTAGCTCTTACTTGAGCGAAGCCGAGAACCTGAAGCGGGTTCGCGAAGCTATGGCAACAGGGCTGGAACCGGGGCAGCAGTCACTGGAAGCTTCGATAATGGATCTTGCGGACGACATTGCTTACGCCATCCATGACCTTCAAGACTTCTTGACCAGTGGTGTGATGAATCCGATGAAGGTGCGCAGTTCTCTACAGGAGGCCTATGCGAGTGTCGATGAGGCACGTCCCGATTTTGCGGAATCAGCAGCGCCCCTTAATCCTTTTGTCATGAAGGCTAGGGATTTAGAGAAGACTTACAATGGCTACTTTAGTAGCGAGCACTACTTGGAAGCGATAAATTTGGCCCTAGATCTTCTTCAGGATTTATCGCCGGGGGACGACAGTCTTGACCGACTAGCATTTAGCGGCGCCCTGAATGAGCGGATCGGTCGTGTATTTGATGCTATTCGGGTAAGCCGGAAAACGCCCTGGCCCAACGGGCCGATGATATTTCTCGATTCACCCCAATGGCATGAGCTGCAAGCTCTGAAGGTAATTACACGTAGCTTTCTCGTAAATACGGCTGGTGTCGGAATGGTGCAGCGTTCCCAGGGGAAAGTTATGGAATCTCTGTTCACAGGCTTTGTCGAATGGTTGAAGGACGCCCCTAGGCTGGAGACGCTCCCAGCTGGGCTTAGAGACGCCTTGCGGGACAATGAAGTGGAAATACCCGCCTCGGGAGCTCTCTCTCCGGCCCATTACCGGGCAATCGCCGATCACATTTGCAGTTTCTCCGATGCGGAAGCAACGATACATGCTCAGTGGCTTATGGGTGCTCAGACGCCCAAATTAACGGTGGGCGCAACCCTGTAGCCTGTGTGCCAGAACCCCCGGTGCATCGATCACAACCCGAGCTGCTCGCCTGACCGTAATTGCGTCTGTGGAGAGTGTCCAGTGCAATCGATTTCAGCAGGGCCAGGTAGCCGGATAGTGGACCGGTCCCCGCGAACCCGGCCAAGGAGTCCCTCCAGGAGGCTAAATTGATGGACACGGCAAGATAGTAGAACTCTTCGCGCCGCGCGTTTGCCCTCAGCATTTCCCGCCTCCTTCCCGTTGCAGCCGTAACCTGGCAAGTTCGGACGGCTTTCGACAGGCTCGACCGCCGAGTTTCAGCCGGAACACCCACAGCAGCACGTCCTCGCCCGGCACATACCAGTCCCGCTCCGGCGCCCGGCGAAAGCCCAACGACTCATACAGCGAATGGGCACGCTCCATGAACGTGGCGCTGGTGATGCTGATCGCGTCGATGCCGGGCAGCTGCCGGGCGTGCTCCACGATCTCCCGCACCACGGCCCGACCTACGCCGCTGCCTTGGTGGGCCGGGTCCACGGCCAGCATCCGGAACTCCAGCTCGCCGTCCTGCGCGATCTCGCTGTACGGCTGGCCGGCGAACGTCAGTGTCACCGCCGCCACCAGCCTCCCCGCGGCCTCCGCCACCCACACCTGCGCGTGCTCGGCGCGGTGCTCCACGTCCTCCAGCACGCTCATGTACGGGTGGTCGGCCGCGAAGTGCCCGGCCCGGAGATAGGCGTCGCGGGTGATCCGCCGGACCTCCGGAAAGTCCGCAGGCACGGCGCGGCGGAACACTACAGTCACGAGGAAACGTCGGAAGCGGCAGCGGCCCGCTCCACGTAGTGGCTCAGCTGTGCCAAATCGGGCTGCGACGACGGATCACCCACAGCAGCCGCACCGACAGCATTCGCCATGGCAAGTGCCCGCGTGTAGTCCAGCCCGCTCCTCAGTGCCAGGACCAGGACGGCGCAGAACGCGTCGCCGGCACCGACGGAGTTCGCCACCGTCACCGCAGCGGAGGGCGCCTCGGCCTCCTTCTTCCCGTGCTCGAACATCGCCGAGCCGTTCCTGCCGTATGCACCGCCACCAGCTTCGCCTTCGCCAGGGGAGGGATCAGGGCGTACTCGCTCTCGTTGACGATCACCAGGTCGCACCGTTCCAGCAGTTGGGCCGGCAGGTCCATGGCCGGCGCCGCATTCAGCACAAAGAAGCCTTGCGCCTTCCGGGCTGCCTCCAGCACCACGTCCAGGCCAACCTCCAGCTGCACCGTCTCCTCCGGTCCGAACTCCACCCCGTCCAGCGACAGGTGCGAGTTGGCGCCCGGGCACACCACAATCTGGTTCTCGCCGTCGCGGTCCACCACGATCAGCGCCGTCCCGGTCGGCTGGGGCAAGGCGGCCACGTCGGAGGTGTCCACGCCGGCAGCAGCGAGGGCATCCAGCATCCGCTGCCCGGACGCATCCCTGCCCACGGCGCCGACCATCCGGGTGCTCCCACCCAAGCGCGCCGCCGCCGCGGCCTGGTTGGCGCCCTTGCCGCCGGGCTGCTCGGACAGGACGGCGCCGCCGATGGTTTCGCCCGCCGTCGGAAGCCGTTCGGCGGTGGCGATCAGGTCAAGGTTGATGCTGCCGACCACGGTGACGGCAGGACGTGTTGTGTTCATGGGAGCGAAAGACGATCCCTTCTGCTCGAACAAAGGAGTTTGATGTGAACGCCCCAACCGCCGCCGCAGCCGCGCCGCCCGCCCAAGGAGGCGCCGCCGTCGTCATCCCCGACGACGACGCCACCAAACTCTCCGGCCGCCGCGCCGCCCTGCTGATCTCCACCCTGCTGCTGGGCGTGCTGTCCTTCCAGCTGAACGCCAGCATGGTCACCCCCGCGCTGCCGCAGATCGCCGCGAGCTTCGGCGAAAGCGCGGACAGCGCCGCCCCCGTCCAGTCCATGTTCTTCCTGGCCGGCGCCATCGCCGGGCCCGTGATCGGCCGGTGGAGCGACTTCATCGGCCGCCGCGCCGCGCTGCTGCTGGTCCTGGGCATCATGGGCGCCGGCACCATCCTCTGCATCGCCGCCCCCACGTTGCCGCTGCTGGTCACCGGCCGGTTCCTGCAGGGCGTCTCCAGCGTCGTGTTCGCGCTCGCCTACATCGTGCTCAGCGAGAACCTGCAGGCTAAGGTCTTCGGTATCTCCGTGGGCATCAACGGCGGGATCGGCGGCGTGGACGGCTACGTGGGCGGGCTCATGGCCGAGACCCTCGGCTTCCGGTCCATCTTCGTGGTTGTGCTCGTCCTCACCACCATCGCCGCCCTCTGCATCCTGCGGCTGGTGCCCGCCGGACGGCCTGCTGGGGTGCGCGGCGCCATGGACTGGTGGGGCTTCACCTCGAGCGTCTGGCGGGCGCCGGTGAGATCCTTATCGAAGGGGCGGATGCGTTGGATGCCGATGCGGGGGAGTGTGTCCGAGATGAAGCGTCCGACGCCGCGGTGCGCCCCCTTGAGACCGTCCTCTTCGAGGAGCATGAGGGCTCCGCGGGGACCATGGTGCTGACCTTTATGTCGGCGCCGAATTCGGTCTCAGGGGGATCATGGAGTCGGGAGTCAGGAGGCCGTCGCGGATTTCCTCGGCAATCCCGCGAGTACAGGGGCACGCGCAGCGGTGGGCCGGGCTGGGCGGCCACCGGCTCCTTCTATCAGCAGTCTTCTACTGACCCGCCACTTCAACTGGCGGAGGATGCGCGAAACGTTTGGTACCGGACATCGGCGCGTCCGACAAGCTGGCCGAAGGCTTCCACTGCCTGCTGATCCCCGGCCCCCATGTCCGTGGACAACCACCGCATCAGCAGCCCGGCATCCCCATTGGCCCGCACGGCCGAACCAACAGCAAAATCCAGTCGGTCCCGCAGCAGCTGCACTGCCAGGACGCCGGACCGGTTGAGCAGCGGAGCGGTGTACGCCTCCAGCGCCTCGGCCACCCGGCCGTCGCGCAGCAGCCGCAGTACCCTCCCCGAATCCGAACACCCGGACAAGCCCGCAGCCAGCCGGTACGGATTCGACTCCACCGCACCACCCAGCATGGACCGAACCCGGAACATCTCGGTCCGGATGGCCTGCGGCGTGCCCGCGTCGCCGTGCAGTTCGTACGCCAACTCCTCGGCGCTCCAGCCTTGCGACCGGGAATCCAGCAGCGCCAGGATCTCCGCGCGGCGCAGCGTCAGCGGCACCCGGCTCCCGTCAGCAAACACCGCTGTGGGCCGGTCGCCAAGCAGCTCCAGCGACGAAACCGCAGCACCAGGCTGGCGCGCACCCTGCCGGGACGCATGCACAGAAGAAGAAGCACCCAAGGAAGTCCCGCCGTCGGACGTTCCTAGCAAAGACTCCGCAACCCGGACCGCGCACCGCACCATCCGCAGCGTATCCGCGCTGATGGTATCCAGCGGTCCCGAGACATCCAGCACGCCCAGCAGCGCACCCGTCAAAGGGTCCGTGATGGGCGCCGCCGTGCAGGCCCAGTCGTGGTGGGTGCGGACCAGGTGCTCGGCGGAGAACAGCTGCACCGGCCCGCCGGTGACCAACGCCTCGCTGATGGCGTTGGCGCCGATCCCCGCCTCGGACCAGTCCGCCCCTTCGGAGAACTCCAGCCGGTCCGCCCGCCGCAGCGCCTCCCGGCTGCCCAGCCGCCACAGGATCTCACCGCCGGCGTCGGTGAGCACCAGCAGGTGCCGGCCGGAACTGGAATCGTCGGCCAGCAGGTCCTGCAGCGCCGGCATCACCCGCTGCAGCCGGTGCTCCCGCCGCAGCTGAACCACCTCGGACGGATCGTGCACGTGCCGCGGCCTGTGCTGGTCCGGGCTGATGCCCAGCGCCATAGACCGCCGCCACGACTCCGCCAGCGGCACGGGGATCTCCGGCCGCGGGACACCCGAAATGACCAGCTCGTGCGCGCGGCGCAGGGCACGCGCGTACTTCGCCGGGTCCGAGAACCTCAGGCCGTAGTCCACCGTCTCCTCCTCACCGCCGGCGTCCTTGCCGGCAGCGCCCGTGTAACGCACTTGTTACCCCCGCCGCGTTCCAATAGTGATGCAGCTCACGCCCGCCCAGCATACCGCAGGGACCCCGGCGGGACGGGGCCGCCCGAACCACCTGAGGGACCGCACACAAAGGAGTGGAGATGACCGAAACACCCACCGCCGCCGCCCAGGCCTGGCTGGCCAGCCTGGAGGGCGCGCTGCAGCGCCGGGACGTGGACGCCGCGCTGGACCTCTTCGAGGACGAAAGCTACTGACGCGACTTCGTGGCGTTCACCTGGAACCTTAAAACCCTGGAAGGCAAGGCGGACATCCGCCGCATGCTCGAGGCCACGCTGGACCACGTACAGCCGGCCAACTGGGCGCTCGCGGAGGACGCCACCGGCAGCGCCGCCCCTGATGGGACCGTGGAAGCCTGAATCACGTTCGAGACCGGCGCGGCCCGCGGCTACGGCCACCTCCGGCTCCGCAACGGCCAATGCTGGACGCTGCTCACCACCATGCAGGAGCTGAAGGGCTTCGAGGAGAAGAAGGGCCCGCGCCGCGAGCAGGGCGTGGCGCACGAAATCGTCCGCGGCCGCCGCTCCTGGAAGGAACTCAAGGAGGAGCAGGCGGCGCGGCTCGGCTACGAGGAGCAGCCCTACTGCGTGATCATCGGCGGCGGGCAGGGCGGCATCGGCCTCGCGGCGCGGCTGCGGCGGCTGGGCGTGCCCACCCTCGTGATCGAGAAGAACGAGAACCCTGGCGACTCCTGGCGGAACCGCTACAAGTCCCTGCACCTGCACGACCCCGTCTGGTACGACCACCTGCCCTACCTGAAGTTCCCGGACGACTGGCCCGTCTTCGCCGCCAAGGACAAGATCGGCGACTGGCTGGAGCACTACACCCGCATCATGGAGCTGAACTACTGGTCCGGCACCGAGTGCGTGGGCGCGGAGTACGACGACGGCACGCAGGAATGGGCGGTTAAGGTCCTCCGCAACGGGTCACTGGTAACGTTGCGGCCCAAGCAGCTGGTCTTCGCCCTGGGCGTCTCCGGCTACCCGAACATCCCCGCGTTCGACGGCGCCCAGAGCTTCCTGGGGGAGCAGCGGCACTCCGCCCAGCACCCCGGCGGCGGGGACTGGACCGGCAAGAAGGCCGTGGTGATCGGCTCCAACAACTCCGCGCACGATATCTGTGCCGACCTCTGGGAGCACGGCGCCGACGTCACCATGGTCCAGCGCTCCTCCACGCACATCGCGCGCAGCGAAGCGCTGATGGACCTGGCGCTGGGGGACCTGTACTCCGAGAAGGCGCTGGCCAACGGCGTCACCACCGAGAAGGCGGACCTGCTGTTCGCGTCCCTGCCGTACCGGATCCTGCCGGAGGCGCAGGTGCCTGTGTACCAGGAGATGGCGAAGCAGGACGCCGAGTTCTACTCCCAGCTGGAGGCCGCCGGGTTCGAGCTGGACTTCGGCGTGGACGGGTCCGGCCTGTTCCTGAAGTACCTGCGGCGCGGCTCCGGCTACTACATCGACGTCGGCGCCTCCCAGCTAATCATCGACGGCCGGGTGAAGCTGAAGTCCGGGCAGGTTTCCAAGATCACCGGCAACGCCGTGGTGATGGCGGACGGGACCGAGCTGGAGGCGGACCTGATTGTCTACGCCACCGGGTACGGGTCCATGAACGGCTGGCTGGCCGACCTGGTCTCTCCCGAAATCGCGGACAAAGTGGGCAAGTGCTGGGGATACGGCTCAAACACGCCGAAAGACCCTGGCCCGTGGGAGGGGGAGCTGCGCAATATGTGGAAACCAACCAACGTCCCCAACCTCTGGATCCACGGCGGTAACCTGCACCAGAGCCGGCACTACTCCTCCTACCTGGCCCTGCAGCTTAAGGCCCGGATGGAGGGGCTGGAGACGCCCGTCTACGAACTGCAGCCCAGCCACCACACCCGCTGAAGGAAGAACCCGATCATGAAGGCAGCACGATTCCACGCCCGCAAGGACATCCGCATCGAGGACATCCCGGAACCCGAACTCCGCGCCGGGGCGGTGAAGATCGACGTCGCGTGGTGCGGCATCTGCGGCACCGACCTGCACGAGTACCTGGAAGGTCCCATCTTCTGCCCGGCACCAGGGCATCCGCACCCACTCTCGCACGAGGAATCTCCGGTGACCCTGGGGCACGAATTCTCCGGGACTGTCTCCGAGGTGGGCGAAGGGGTGACGGGCCTGGCGAAGGGGGACAACGTCGTCGTCGAACGCTATTTTGTGGACGGCACCTGCAACATGTGCCAGGCGGGCAGCTACCACCTGTGCCGGCAGATGGGCTTCATCGGGCTGTCCGGCGGCGGGGGAGGGCTGAGCGAGAAGATCGTGGTGGACCAGCGGTGGGTGCACCCGATCGGGGACATTCCGCTGGATGAGGCGGCGCTGATTGAGCCGCTGTCCGTGGCGCACCACGCGGTGGCGCGCAGCGGCGTGAAGGCGGGCGACACGGCGCTGGTCGGCGGCTCGGGGCCCATTGGCCTGCTCACCGCCGCGGTCCTGAAGGGCATGGGGGTGACCACGATCATCAGCGAGCTCACCCAGGCGCGCAAGGAGAAGGCCACCTCCAGCGGGGTGGCGGACCATGTCCTGGATCCCAGCAAGGAGGACGTCCCGGCGCGGGTGCGGGAGCTCACCGGCGGGGCGGGGGCCGACGTCGCCTTCGAATGCGCCGGCGTGAACGCGGTGCTGGACACCATGCTCGACGCCGTCCGGCCCGGCGCCGTGGTGGTCAACGTGTCCATCTGGGGCGCGCCCGCCACCGTGGACATGCAGAAGCTGGTGCTCAAGGAGATCGACCTGCGCGGCACCATCGCCTACGTCCGCGACCACCCCGCGGTCATCAAGATGGTGCAGGAGGGCAAGGTGGACCTCAAGCCCTTCATCACCGGCCGGATCGCGCTGGAGGACCTGGTGGAGCAGGGCTTCGACACCCTCATCAACCACAAGGACACGGCGGTGAAGGTGCTGGTGCACCCGTAGGTTCCGGTAGGCAGCCACTTGGCATGGAAGGAAGGCCGACGGCGGGACGCAAGTTGCGCCGTCGTCGTCCAACTTCGAAGGCTGGCACGGACGCGCAATTTATGCCCAGCCGTGGAAGGAACGGCCGTAAACCAGGGGGGTCCAGCCCTCTGAAGGTAGGGCCGCGGAACGGCATCGCACCAACTGTTAGGGAAGGTCCCCTTCGAAAATGGCGGATAAGTCTGTTTCTGAATTGGGACCGGACACGGTGATTCTTACGGACGATCCCGCATTCTTCGGAACCACGGCGCCGACCTGAATCGACTTGGTCTCCCCTGGCTGAATAGTCGGGAAAGAACTCGGGCCGAGTACGCCATTGGGGTCTGGCACCAGTTCGCCAACCGGGCCGCCAGCACCATATCTAACCGTCGGTTTGGACATATGGCCAGCATCAAAAGCGGACTTGCCGCTGTTATTCACTCTGATTTCGAAGATTACAGCTTTGCCGGGAGCTGCCGTTGTACTAACAGGGGCTAGTTCCCGATAGCCCTTTGTTCGCACGGATACGGAGATGCCACTTTCGTACATTAGAACTTCACCCAAGCGCCCGGGCTTTAGGTCGGGAATGCAGGCAGAAAGCCCGTGAAGCCGTCCTTGATCAAAAGAACCTATGCGTTCAAATGGGTCACCGTGGTCTACGCTGGTGGTCCACGACGTCTCGTCCGCCAAGGCGCTGAGGGCACTCGCCAGTTCCTTTTGATCGCCAGCCTCGAAGATCAAGTCCCCGTCAGCAACTGCCCCGAAGAGCGTGGCACCCGCAAGACAATCCGCCTGAAGTTCCGATGCAGTTGACGTCAGTGTCTTGCCGATTCGGGCTTGAATCGCATGTCCCCATTCATGCGCGATGACGAGGTACGGCCAAGCGTCCCCGTCTTTGTAGCCGCGAGCCATCAACCCTAAATCCCAAGCCACGAAATCTCCTGGGTGGCAATATGTAGCATTGTCCGGGGGGAGCCGCTGACTTCCACATGACGGTGAACCCGACGACGACCCGTCGTAAGTGCCAACGATGCGCGGCGATACGTACTTACTTGGGAAATATTCGGACCAGTGGCGGGACCAATACTTGTCGACGACGCGCTGGGCAACGTTTATTTCCGCCGTAAGAGCAGGATCCGGGCCTGCCTTGGCCGAAGGCGTCGTTGCTGGTCGAGCGGTAGTGGGTGCCGGTCGAGGGGTAGCGGACGCCGTTGAAGCAACGGGTGGAGACAGAACCCGCGGCACCTTAGTCGCAGTTGCAAGGCTGTCCTTATTGGTGGTTCGTCCCACCCAAGCTGGCTGTGTTGCCACTACCGCCGCCAGGACAATCGCGGAGAGTCCAACAGCTACTAGGAGCACAAATAAACGTTTGGCGCCAGCGGCCAGTTCTCCGCTCATCAATCATGGGTGAAGAGTAGCCGACCGCGAGGCAGGTCGAATGAATGCGACTCCCCATTGCGGGACTCTGGAAACATGGACGGGTCCTACCATGTCGCGGCTGATCAGACTCACAAGTTTTCCGCCTTCATTCCGGCTTTGACATCACCATTGCATCAAGACTTCACGCGCGGGATGGGTGGACCATTCACGGATCGACAGCTTTGAGGACGCCAACTGAATCTCGGACGCAACGAAACAGGTAGTTGCAGCCCAAAAGACAGGTACCGGCCAACGGTGACCGTGGGGTTGCCCGGTCTATAGACTCCGGCTTGAGCAGGTGATCTTCGTCCGGGCCGCAACGCCCGCGCCACAACAGGATTTGCTCTCGAAACGGGGGAACGTGATGCAGCTTCTTAGTGCAGGGTCCGGGCGATACCAGGGTTCACCTTCATCCGCTGCCCGCCTTCGCGGCCGGAGTGTGGCACTCATCGGCACGATCCTGGTGGCCCTCATGCTGGCGGGCAATATCCCGGCAACAGCTGCAGCCGCGGTGACCTCCACCATCCCGGTCGGTTCAAGCCCCAGGAATGTTGCGTTCACCCCGGACGGGTCCAAAGCCTACGTCACCAACTGGGAAGCCGGCACCGTGTCCGTCATCGACGTAGCCTCGGGCGCGGTGACGTCCACGATCCCGGTCGGGGCGGGTCCGCACGGTGTTGCGGTGGCCCCGGACGGGTCGATTGCCTACGTAGCCAGCCCCGGTTCTGACACAGTGTCGGTTATCGACGTCGCGTCGGGCACGGTGACCTCCACGGTCACGGTCGCGGCGGGTCCGCTCGCCGTCGCGTTCGCCCCGAACGGGTCGATTGCCTACGTCACCAGCGGCGGCAGCGGCTCCGGCACGGTGTCGGTCATCGATGTGGCCTCGGGCACCGTGGCCTCCACGATCCCGGTGGGGCCGCTCCCGAACGCCGTTGCGTTCGCTCCGGACGGGTCGACGGCCTACGTCACCAACGGGCAGGACTCGAATATGGTGTCGGTCATCGACGTCGCCTCGGGCACGTGGACTTCCACGATCCCGGTCGGGTCATCTCCCACGGGCGTTGCGTTCACCCCGGATGGATCGGCAGCCTACACTGCCAACAACGAGGGCGACTCCGTATCGGTCATCGACGTTGCGTCGGCCGCGGTGACCTCCACCATCCCGGTCGGGTTTGCCCCGGACAGTGTTGCGGTCGCCCCGGACGGGTCGGCGGCCTACGTCACCAACTCCGGTGCCGACACGGTGTCGGTCATCGACGTCGCGTCCGACGCGGTGACCTCCACCATCCCGGTCGGGACCCATCCGACGGGTGTTGCGGTCTCCCCGGACGGGTCGGCCGCCAACGTCGTCAACACCTCGTCCAACACGGTGTCGGTCATCACCGTGGACGCAGCACCCCTGGTGTTCACAGCGGCCACACCGCCCACCAAGGCGAACACGCGGACCGCCTACAGCTACACGTTCGCCGCCACGGGTGCCCCGGCCCCGACGTTCCATGTGTCCTCCGGTGCACTGCCTGCAGGCCTGGGCCTGGACGCCGCCACGGGTGTCCTGTCCGGAACCCCGGCCAAGGCCGGCAAGTTCACGTTCAGGGTCACGGCCGCCAACGGTGTCAGCCCCCACGCGGTCACGGACCGCATCACAATCACCGTGACCAAGGCGAAGGCCCGCTGAGCGGACACGCCACGGTCGGTGGAAAAGACGCCTAAGGCTGGCGGGCGGACGCCCGGCACGGAAGGAAGAACGACGGCGGGACGCAAGTGCCGCCGTCGTCCTTCCTGCCCTGCCTGATGGCCACAGCCCGGGTGGCCGGGAAAATATCAAGGGGCTTTCCCCCTATCCAGCCGGGCCACGCGCGCGGAAGATAAGCCCATGAAAAAGCTTGTGCTGGCGAGCTTCGCCGCCCTTCTCCTGGTTATTGGCTCCCTTCTGGGCGGTGTGGTCCCCGGCAATGCCGCGGCCGACCCTGCCATCACTGCAGGGCAGATCCTGGTCAAGTTCCGCGACAATGCCGCCGCCGCGGGCACCCTCAGATCGCACGGGCTGACCGACGGGCCCGACGTCGGCAGCACCGGCGCACACCTGATCACCGTGCCGGCAGGGAAGGAGCTGCAGCTGGTCGAAGCGCTGGGCCGGAACCCCGCCGTGGAGTACGCCGAACCGGACTACGTGGTCACTCCGGCCTCGGACGACACCTACTTCCCCAGCCAGTACGCCCTGCAAAACACAGGCCAGTCATTCACGAACACCGCCGGTACCGTGACCGTTCCTGCGGGCAAACCTGACGCCGACGTGGACGCGGTGGAAGCCTGGACCGTCACCACAGGCACCGGGATCCGGGTGGCTGTCCTCGACTCCGGCGTCGCGATGGACAACCCCGACATCAACCCGAAGGTCGTGGCGCGGACCAACTTCACCACGTCCAGAAGCAACGACGACAACTACGGCCACGGAACCCACGTCGCAGGAATCGTTGCCGCCACCGCCAACAACGGTATGGGTGTGGCCGGCGTGTGCCCGGGATGCAGCATCCTGGCCGGAAAGATCCTCAGCGACACGGGGATGGGATCAAGCTCAGGCCTGGCGAACGGCATCAACTGGGCCGTCAAGAACGGCGCGAAGGTCATCAACATGAGCCTGGCGGTCGGCGCGTCAACCACCCTGGAAACTGCGGTCAATAACGCCTGGAACGCGGGTGTGGTGCTGGTTGCCGCAGCCGGCAACGGTGGAAACACCTCCATGAATTACCCGGCCGCGTACCCCAACGTCATTGCCGTGGGCGCAACCGACAACAACGACACGAAGGCGACATTCTCCACCTATGGCACGTGGGTGGACGTGGCAGCGCCGGGGGTCAGCGTCTACTCCACTTTCCCCAACCACAAGTTTGTCCTTGCCAGGGAGTACAACCGATCCCAGGGGTATGACATCGGCAGCGGCACCTCGATGTCCTCGCCTGCTGTCGCCGCGGTGGCCGCGCTCGCCCGCAGTGCCAACCCCGGCGGCACCACCTCGGACATCCGCGCCAAGGTCGAATCCACCACCGACGCGGTTGGCGACATCGGGAAGGACTGGGCCCATGGCCGGGTTAACGCCTGCAGAGCGGTCGGGGCGCTAGGTTGTTGACCCTTCCGGCGGTGTGGAGCCCGTTGTAGGGTCGTGGCGTGATCGTCCCCGATATCTCCCAGAACGCCGTGGCGGTGGCGGATCACTACGACGAGCTCGACCCCATCTATCGCCGGGTCTGGGGCGAGCATGTCCATCACGGCCTCTGGGTGACCGGCCACGAGACACCCGGCGAGGCCGTCGAGGCGCTGGTGGACACGGTCGGCGACCGGCTGGGGCTTCTGCCCGGGCAGGCGTGCATCGACATCGGCTGCGGTTACGGCTCCACAGCGAGGCGGCTCGCGGTGACACGAGGTGTCCGGGTCACCGGCTTCACGCTGTCCGCTGAGCAGGCCCGCTACGCCGCCGCGCATGGCGTACCGGACGTGGACATCCAGGTCCGCGACTGGCTCGCCAACGGGCTGGCCGACGCCTCGGCCGGTGCGGCGTGGGCGATCGAGTCGAGCGAGCACATGGTCGATAAACCCAGGTTCTTCGCCGAGGCACACCGCGTGCTGTCACCCGGCGGCCGCTTCGTCATCTGCGCGTGGCTCGCCGAGACCGATGCCAGCGGGTGGAAAGTCCGTCACCTGCTGGAGCCGATCTGCCGCGAAGGGCGCCTGCCCTCGATGGGCACGCGCGAGGAGTACGAGGCGATGGCAACGGCGGCGGGCTTTGCGGTCACCGGCTATGAGGACGTCACCCGCCGCGTCGCCCGCACCTGGCCGATCTGCGCCGGCCGACTCGTAAAGGCGCTCTTCACCGACCGCGAAACGCGCCGCCTCGCCCTGAGCGCACGCAACCGCAACTCGTTCCTGGGCATTCCCCGCCTGATCCTGGCCTACCGCACCGGTGCGATGCGCTACGGCATATTCACGCTCGCCAAGGCTGCGGAGAGCGGGCCGTAGCCCGCACGCCAACTGCCTCAGGGCAGCGGCTGCCGTTCGCCCACGCTGACGGAGGACGACGGCGGCAGGTACTCACGCCGTCGTCGTTCCATCCGCCGCTGCCGGCCCGGAGACGGAATATGCGCACGCTTGGCCCGGTTGCACCTGGCGCAGGCCGCCACGAAGTTCTGCAGACTGGTGGAACCGCCCTTGGACCACGGGTAAAAGTGGTCGCCGTGCTCAGCCGGGCGGCCGCAGCGACGCCCAAACCCGGCTTCCAGCTCGCATAGCCCGCCAGCGCGGGCCATCCCTTCGCGGCGCTGCTGGCGGGTGAAGCGCCGCACGGGATCCCGGCGTCGTAGGTCCCGGCTGCTGATGATGGCGGCCGTAATGCCAAGAACGACGGCGGCCACGCCGGGGACAGTGACTGCGGCGACGACGCCGTCGAACAGGCTGCGCAACACCCCGGCGGCGGAGGACGCTCCCGCTCCCGCAGCCGGAGCTGCCTTCGACATGAGCGCTGACATCACCGCGACAGCGAGCCAAACCATCACCGCTGAATACGCCAGGCGAAGCCCCTGCCGGGTCCAATAGATACGGCTGAGTTCCGGCATAGATCCCCCCTGTTTTGTTCGCCGGAAGCCCCCGATCCCGGTCGTCCAGGAAATCGTATAGGCCGGGTGGGGGCGGATGTCCCAGGTTTTACCGAGTTTTTGCTGAACTTCCCCGATCAGGGGCAGCCGCCGCCAGAAGAAGAAACTGTCTGTAAGGATGGACCCATGAATGAGAGCAGCATCCGCCAATTCCAGGAATCCATCACCATCAAGGCATCAGCCGAGACCCTCTACAACCTGGTCTCCGATGTCACCCGCACCGGTGAGTGGAGCCCGGTCTGCACGTCGTGCTGGTGGGACGACCAGGACAGCGCTGGCCAACCCGGCGCCTGGTTCACCGGGCATAACGAGCTCCCGAACCGGACCTGGGAGACCCGCTCGCAGGTGGTGGCTGCCGAACGCGGCCGCGAGTTCGCCTGGGTGGTGGGCGGCAGGTTCGTCCGCTGGGGCTTCACCCTCACCCCGGCAGCAGACGGAACCGTCCTGAGCGAGTCGTGGGAATTCCTGCCGGAGGGAATAGCCATGTTCAAGGAGAAGTACGGTGAGGTGGCTGACGCCCAGATCGCCGACCGCACCCAGCAGGCCATGGACGGCATTCCGGCAACGCTCGCGGCTATCAAGCGGATTGCGGAGTCCATCGAGTCACACGAGGAAGTCAGGTCCTAGGACCGGATTTGCAGGACTCATGGCCGGACGGGCGCGGCCGCCTCTTTCCCGAGCACCGTTGTCCAGGGGCGGGCGGTCCAGGACGTCACGACGCCGGCTTTGACGTAGGGATCGGCGGCTGCAAAGGCCTTTGCCGCCTCGAGTGCGTTCTCGCCGGTGAAGATCAGCAACCCGGTGAAGGGTCCGTCACCAACGGCCCCGCCCAGCAGAAGCTCGCCGCGTTCCACTGCTTCCCAGCCCGCCTTGAGGTGGTCTGAACGGTATTGTTCGCGGGTCTGAAGGTAGTTGTCCTCGTAGGTGTATTCGAGCACGGCGTGCATGTGGTTCCGTCCATTTCGTTGAGTGGTTTCGCTCGTTGTAGAAGTAGCGTACCCATGGCTGGCGCTGCTCAGGGCTCCGAATGGACCCCGGGCTGTTCGTGGATGCCGCACCAGCCGGCGATGAACAGGGCGATGCTCTTGGTGATCCGGCGGATGGATTCGACCGAGACCCGCTCGTCGAACCCGTGGATCGACTCTGAAACGGGGCCGTAAACCAGCGCCGGCGTATCGGCATAGAGCGTGAAGACCCGGCCGTCGAGGTAGCCCGGCGTGGTGAAGCTTTTCAGTTCACTGCCGAACACCTGCTCATGGGTGCGCTCCAGCATGGCCTCTGCTTCGCTTCCGGGCTCCAGCACATAGCCCTCGGAGAAGAAACCTGTCTTCACGCCCACCGCATTGATCGGGGCAGGCCCACCGCCCAGTGAGGCAAGGCACTCCTGAAGTTCAGCCCATGCCTGCTCCGCGGGGATGCCGGGATAAATTGCCGCGCGCACGTCGAACTCGCACCAGGCCGGGACGCTGGAGGGCCAGTCCCCGCCCTGGATGCCGCCGAAGTTGAAGTTGATGGGGTGCTCCAGGTCTTCGAAGTAGCGGTGCTGTCCGCGGTCCGCATTCCACTTCTCTTCGACCTCCCGCAGCGCAGAGATTGCCGTATACGCTGCGTCGATGGCGTTGAAGCCGGTGCCCATCTCACGGGGATGGGTCGGATTCCCGGTGACCCTGACCCTGAACCAGAGCACGCCGACGTTGGCGCGCACCAGCATGTCTTCTTCTGGTTCGGGGATGATGACGGCGTCGGCACGATAGCCGCGCATCAGGGCGGACAGGGAGCCGTTGCCTGTGCATTCCTCCTCGACGACGGACTGGAAGTGAATGCGGCCGGCGGGCTCGAACCCCGCCGCGCGGACGGCGTCGAAGGCGAAGAGGTTGGCTGCGAGACCTGCTTTCATGTCTCCGGCGCCGCGGCCATACATCCATCCGTCGATGATGGGGGCGTCCCAAGGGTAGCGGGACCAGGACTCGGACGGACCCTCGGGGACGACGTCGATGTGGCCGTTAAGGATAAGGGATCGGCCCTGCTCGGAGGCTGGACGGTACGTGCCCACCACGTTAGTCATGCCCGCATAGGAAACCGTTGTGGGCCCGTAGCCCTCATGGGCGGACAGGTCATCGGCGTCCAGCTCCCACCGGTCCATCTCCAGGCCACGGCCTGCCATGGCCGCATGCATCAGGTCCTGGGCGCTGCCCTCCCGGGTGCGCAGCGACGGGTGCTTGACCAGGTCCTGGGTGAAGGTCAGCTGGGCATCGAAGGCGGCGTCGACGGCCTCCAGGATGCGGAGTGTTTGGTCGTCACTGAGCAATTTTGTCTCCTAACGAAACGGGGAGCCGTCCGGTGGACGGCTCCCCGTTCTGGTGGTTGAGCATTCGAAAGAGAGTAAAGCTTGGGCTACTGTCTGCGGCCGGCCCTAGCTGCCGGCGACAAGCTTCTTGTCCTGGACCCGCAGGCGCTCGCCGAAGAACCCGCCGACGGCGGTGAGCAGGGAGATGATCGCCAGGATCAGGGCCGCACCCCACGACTGGTTACCGGAGACGCCCAGCATGGCCGTGGCCAGCAAGGGCATGAATCCACTGGTGGCACCTGCGATGTTATAGCCCAGGGCCACACCGGAGTAGCGCAGCTTCGGCGGGAACAGCTCGGTCAGCAGGGCACCGTTGACGGCGTACGCCACCGCTATAAGCATGATCCCGACGGTGATTGCCAGCGTAATCAGCAGTGGGGATTTCGTGTCAATCATGGCGAAGAGGGGGAAAGCGGCGACGGCGCTGACGATACCGCCCCACATGGTGACCTTGCCCGGCCCGATCTTCTCTGCGAGCCGGCCCATGAGGAACGTGACTCCGATCTGGGCCACGGCGGCAACCAGTGTTGCGTTGACCATGACGTTCCGGTCCACCTTCAGGGTGTTGGACCCGTAGCTCACCGCGAAGGTGGTGATCATGTAGAAGCCACCCACGCCGAGGAGGGCCGCGAGTACGGCCACGAGCAAGCGGCCGGAGGCGTGGCGGAAGACCTCGAACGCCGGAACCTTGGACGTTTCACCCTGGGCGAGCAGATCCTTGAAGATGGGGGATTCTTCCACCTTGAGGCGGATCCAGAGCGCGATGCCGAGCATGGGGAAAGCCAGCAGGAATGGAATCCGCCAGCCCCAGGCGTCAAAAGCTTCCGACGGGAATAGGAGGACGAGCGAGAAGGCGCCCGAGGCCAGCAGCGTAGCCACCGGCGAACCGACCTGTACCAAGGCGGCGTACCGGCCCCGCTTTTCAACGGGGGCATGCTCGACGGCCATGGTTACCGCACCGCCCCATTCACCGCCGACAGCCAGGCCCTGGACAAGCCGCAAGACGGCGAGCAGGATGGGCGCCGCCAGGCCGATGCTGCCGAAATCGGGCAACAGGCCGATGAAGGCCGTGGCCGCGCCGATCATGACGATGGTCATCAGCAGCGCGGGCCGGCGTCCGTAACGGTCGCCGATGTAGCCAAAGATCATGGCCCCGATCGGACGGGCTGCGAAGCCGACGCCGAACGTGGCAAAGGAGGCCAGCAGCGCCGCGGTGGGGTCCATATTGGTGAAGAACAGCCGGTTGAAGACCAGCGCCGCAGCCGTGCCGAAGAGGTAGTAGTCGTACCACTCCAGCGCGGTCCCGACGAAGGCGGCACGGGCAATCTTTCCTGCGTCCTTGCCGGAGATCACCGGAGGAGCACCTGCGGCGGGGGAAAGTGAATTTGAGGTGGTCACTGCGTGGGCCCTTTCGAGCGGGGTTGAGTTCTTGCATCTCGGGTCCCGCGGCGGGCGAAGGGCGATGGCCTGCACTGCTGCGGTGATTATTCGAGAGTAGGTGAGTGATAACGCCCTAAACAATGATAATTTCCACCCACTTTCGGCCCCTTTCTTAGGCATTTTCACAAACTAGTCGGTGAACTCGCTGTAGCGGCTGAGGGCGATGAGTGCCCGCGCGGCCTCGCCCGGCACTGTGAGGTCAAGGCCGATCGCCTCGTGAAGGCTGTGGAGGCGGTTCACTACGGTGTTGCGGTG
Organism: Arthrobacter sp. Soil761; assembly: GCF_001428325.1. NCBI lineage: Bacteria > Bacillati > Actinomycetota > Actinomycetes > Micrococcales > Micrococcaceae > Arthrobacter > Arthrobacter sp. Soil761. The sequence goes on from NZ_LMSF01000030.1 coordinate 87,572, forward strand.
GCAGAACAGCTCCTCCGACGTTTCTTTGATGGATCCGGTCCGCCCATAGCTGCCAGCCACCTCCAGCAGGCGTTGGCGTTCGACGGGCGTGCACTTGTCCAGAGCGTTCTTTATGGAGGTGGAAAAGCCTGGAAACTTCTGCTCCAGGAGGCCGCTGGCGATTCCCATCCATGCGTCCTCCATCGTGGCCAGCCGGGTGCCGCGGCGCTTCTGCTGTGCCAGCACAAGTGCCGAAGCCGCAGCGGAGGGAACGGCATCCAGTCCCTCCACTCCCGGTACGTACCCGGCAGGAAAGGCGGGCGGTTCGTGACGCCAGGTCAGCCCCTTCCGCTGCTGCCGGAAGACATACAGGACTCCGCTGTTCTCGTACATATAGATGCTGTGGTTGGACTCGAACTGCTGCTGGGCCTGGGATACGGCGTCCAAGGTCACTGCGAGCACTTCGAAGGTCCCGGTGGCCTGCACTTCGAGGGCCGCTGCAAGGTCCTGGACTTCACGTGGGGTGCCAGGTCCGGCATTGAACAGCCGGGAAAGCAGGCGCTGGCGGTACAACTGCTTGTTGCGGGCCAGGCGCGCCTCTTCCTCGGCATAGGCCTGTTGGATGCTGGTCACGTAGCCTTCGACGGCGTCCAGGACCCGGTCCATGTTGGCCACCAGGACACCGATCCCCTTGTCCCGCGCGACCCGTTCCAGCCCCTTCCAGAGAACACGGAAGTCATTGCGGATGGCTACCAGGAACGCGTCGAGGGGAACGCCCTGGCGGGCGCGCCGGGCGGCCACCTCGCGGGGAAGCGTCTGCAGGTCCGGGGGGAGCTCCAACCCGGCCATCTGATAGAGGAACATGTCCATGGTGTCCGCTGCGGTCCGGTAGATGTCCTCCTTGGGAACCACTGCTTCACCATAGGAAATGGAGGAAAAACGCTCCAGGAAGTCGTCCACCAGCAGGGATCGATCCTTCCAAAGACTCTCCAGCAACTCGGTCCATTCCGGCTCGGTGGGACGGCCGGGACGGAACTCCCTGGCGGTCGTACCGTAGGATCGCGCATCGTCACCATCATTTGCTGTCATGCAGGCATTTTATGCAAAAGCCTAAAGTTTGACCATGAAACAGCGTTCTATATCCATTGAAGGCAGCGATATCACAGAGTTGAATGGACGGAGCCGCACTTTCAGGCCGCGGCCTTAACTCCTCGGAAAGGCCCGGGGACCCTAGCAAAGAGGATCCATGCCCTTCGATCTCCTGATTCGCAATGCACGCATACTGACCCAGGATGCCTCCCGCCCCACCGCGACAAGCCTGCTCATTCACGACGGCAGAATCCTCGATGTGGATCCCGACGCCAGCCTTTGCGGCCACGCCCTCTGGACCATTGATGCCGCCGGAACCACGATTGTCCCTGGGTTCAATGACGTCCACGCGCACAGCGTCTGGTTCGGTCTGGGGCTCATGGAGGCCAACGCAGGGGCAGCGGCAAATCTGGACGGGCTGTACCAGATCATCGCCGAGGCCGCCGCCGAAATGGCCCCGGGGGAGTGGGTTGTGGCATCCGGCTACAGTCCGCTGCTGCTTGGCGGCCAGCAACCGGACAGGGACCGGTTGGATGCGGCGGCCGGGGGACGTCCAGTGTGGATCAAACACTCCTCCGGCCACGCCTGCACGCTCAACGGCGTAGCACTGGAGCTCGTAGCCGCCCAGGCCGATATCAGTGCACCGATCGAAGGCGGAGCCGTCGTCATGGGCGAAGATGGCCTGCCGACGGGGCTGCTGGAGGAAAACGCCATGCGCTTGGTGCAGGACATCCTGCTGCCGTATCCGCTGGAGACCATTGAACGCGCACTGGATCTAGCCACGTCACACTACCTCTCCGAAGGAATTACCAGCGTCACGGATGCGGGCATCGCCGGTGGCTGGATCGGCTATTCGCCGCGGGAGTTCGCCGCGTACCAGAATGCCCGCGACAAGGGGATGCTGAGCGTCAGGATGCAGCCAATGCTGGTTATGGATGCCCTCCACGATGTGCCCGGCCACGCCGATGACCCGGCCTCCATAAGCCTCGACGCCGGAATCCGCACCGGCCTGGGCGACGATTGGCTGCGCCTGGGACCAGTGAAGATCTTCAGCGACGGTTCGCTCCTTGGCAGTACCGCCTACATGACCGAGGACTATGTCGGCTGCACCCACAACCACGGCTACCTGCAAATGGACGCGGACCAGCTGCGCGAGTCGGCGCTCAGCGCCTACCGGGCGGGCTGGGCGATTGCGATGCATGCCATCGGTGACCACGCGATCGATCACGCCATTGACATCATCACTGAGGCACAGGAAAAGTTCGGTTCCAACGCGCAGCCCAACCGGATCGAGCACGGCGGCGTGGTCCGCCCCGATCAGCTTGACCGGATAGCCAGGGCCGGCATCGTGCTGGTCCCGCAGCCGCACTTCATCACCGAGTTTGGAGACGGTATGGCCCGCCTGCTGGGCCCCAAACGCACCTCGTGGTCCTATCCCGCCAAAAGCCTGCTGAAGCGAGGAGTTACACTGCCGGGAAGTTCAGACCGCCCCGTCTCCAACGGCCGGCCCCTGGATGTCATGCAGTCGTTCGTGGAGCGGCTGACTCCTTCAGGCGACGTGTACGGCCCGGCCGAAAGGATCACCGCGGCCGAAGCGCTGGCAGCCTATACCACGGGATCGGCCGCCGCCACGGGAGCCGGGCACATCAAGGGCCGCTTGGCACCGGGGTACCTGGCGGACCTCGTGTTCCTGGACCAGGACCCCACCGCCGTGGACCCCTCAAACATCTCAGCTACCCGCGTGCTCGCCACCATGGTGGGCGGGCAAATCCGTTTCGGCGAGGAAAATCTGCCGGCGCCGGTCCGCGCCACAGACCTTGAGGCAGCATTGACAGGGAAGGAAACCCCATGAGCACCGCACACGACGAGTTCCTCGCAGACTTCGCCACGATGTCTGGCTTCGGCGCCACGCCCGGGGGAGGCGTGGACCGGCAGGCCGGCACGGCCGCAGACCATGCCACGCGGGCATGGTTCAGCCAATGGCTGGCCCAGCACGGCTATACCGAATCAGTGGACGGGGCAGGCAACCAGTTCGGCACCCTGGACCTGGTCGCCGGCGCCCCCTATGTGCTGGTCGGCTCACACCTGGACTCCCAGCCGCTGGCCGGCCGGTACGACGGGGCCTATGGCGTGCTCGCAGCGGCCCATGCAGGCGCCCGCGTCGCTGCGGAAGTCCAGGCCGGAAAGCTCCGCCCCACCTACAACCTGGCCGTTGTGAACTGGTTCAACGAGGAAGGCAGCCGCTTCGCGCCCAGCATGATGGGAAGCTCTGTCTTCACTGGGAAGCTGCCGCTGGAGGGCGCGCTTGCCACCGCAGACCCTGCCGGAATCACAGTGGCGGAAGCCCTGGCCGCCGGACACAGCACTTCGCAAGGAAACGCCCCGGTCCTCGCCGAGGTTGCACGCTATGCCGAGATCCACATCGAGCAGGGCAGGAACCTGGAAGAAACCGACACCCAAGTGGGGATCGTGGACCGCACCTGGGCCGCCAGCAAGTACCGGGTTACCGTGGACGGAGCCCAGTCACACACTGGCGCCACCCGCATGGAGGACCGCCGTGACGCCCTCTTTGGGGCCGCGCTGGTCATCGCCGCCGCTCGTGAACTGACTGCGGAATTCGAGCCCGGGCTGCTGCACACATCGGTATCCGAGCTGTTTGTCCTGCCGAACTCACCGGTCACCATCGCCCGCCAGGTCCTGATGAACCTGGACCTGCGTTCCCCCGACGAGTCCGTCCTGGGCGTGGCCATGGAACGGCTGGGCAAGAGGATTGTCGACGCCGAGGCAGATTCCCGGACGGAGATCCGCCTGGAGCTGACGCACAACTGGGGTGTGGTGTCCTACCAGTCCAAGGGCGCGGCCTTGGGCAGGGTAAGCGCAGAGAGTCTGGGCTACAGCCACAGGGACGTGATGACCGTCGCCGGGCACGATTCCACCAACATGAAGGATGTGGTTCCGACCGTCATGCTCTTCGTTCCCAGCGTCGAAGGCATCTCGCACAACGAAGCGGAGTACACCCGCGACGACGACGCGTTGCGCGGCGTCGAACTGTTGACGGACGTCACGCGGCGGCTTGTCTGCGGCGAATTGGAAGAGGACTGAGCCGGTAGCCTTTCGAACCAGGCGTTTCGGGGAAGGTTAAGAGGCATGAGCGGTAGGGCCTTGCCCGCTTGGGTGGCCCTACTGTCCTGGCACGGGGGCGCCGGCGCCCCGCCGCAGGCCGGCCGTCACCCCAGCCAAGTCCGTCATGGCGTGGACGGCGTCCTCATTTGCGAGCCCGTTCTCGTGGCAGAGGGAACGCCAGGTCCAGAAGGACACCGCGTGGGCGACGACGGCGCGCAGCCTGGCGCTGCCTGGCTCCGGAAATGCCTCCAGGAGGCGGTCACGGAAGAACGTGTCGCGCTCCCGGAGGCCTGTGCGGTGCTTTTCCGGAAGGGCGGCCCAATCGCCGTAGATGTTCCTGAGCATTGGCTCGCCGTCGCGGTAGAACCGGTACAGGTCTGTGAGTCCGGCATGGAGGCGTTGGAGGGGGTCCGGGTGCTCACACCACGCCGAAGGATCTGGCAGCTGCTGTTGTGAAAGCCAGTGCGAGGAGCAGGCGGAGAACAGCGATTCCTCGTCGGCGAAATGACGGTAGACCGTCAGCCGGGTGACCTGGGCCTGCTCGGCGATGCCCGCAATGGTGGTCCGGGCAGGGCCGACTGACCCGTGGAGCGCCACCGCCGCGTCCACGATGCGCTGCCGGGTGGTGTCCACCTGCTCGGCACGCTTGTTCATCTGGTACTTGCGCGCTTTGGCTGAACGCTGCTGTTCACTCAAAGTATTGACACCGGTCCTGCGTGGGCTGACAATTCGATATACACACTGTATATCGAAATGGAAAGGGATGGATGCCATGGGCGCTGAGGAGGCTCCGCGGCTGACAGTCGTGCAGCCTGGGGAGGGACGCCAGGGCAGTCTCGGAAGTATCGGGGTTGTCTTCAAACTGTTCGGTGAACACACCAACGAGCAGATCTCCATCGTGGAACACCCGTTTCCGGTGGGGGCCTTGGTTCCAGTGCATATGCACAGCCGCGAGGACGAATACTCAATCGTCCTGGAAGGCGAGATCGGATTCCGGTCCGGTGAGCGCGAGGCAGTGCTGGGCGCCGGGGGCTACATCACCAAGCCGCGCGGCGAACTGCACACCATGTGGAATGCGGGCAAAGTTCCGGCGCGGATGATCGAAGTCATCAGCCCGGCCGGGTTCGAGCATTTCTTCTGGGGACTGGCCGACCAGCTTGAAGCCGGTGGACCGCCGGACCCTGAAGCCATCGGCAAACTGGCCGCAGAATACGGCCTCCAGTTCGGCGAGGCGCCATGGCTGCCGGACATCATCGCCCGGTACGGGCTAAATCCACCGATGGGCTGACGGGAAGGCCCTGGGCCTCCAGGTTCCCCTTTACCGAACGGGACGGCGACGTGGCCCCGCCGCGCAGAAGCCGGGCGCGCCGCTGGCCGGAATGGCCGCCGTCGTACTTCTGCTGCACGCGGTGGGCTGGGGAGTGCTGGTGCTGGGCGTCGTCCCGCAGAACCTCCTCCTCGGCTCCAGCCAGGTCTTCGGACTGGGGATCGGGCTAGGTGCCTACCTGCTGGGCATGCGCCACGCCTTCGACGTGGACCACATCGCCGCGATCGACGGCACCACCCGAAAGCTCATGGGTGAAGGCCTTCGCCCCGTCACTGTCGGTTTCTGGTTCTCCCTTGGCCACTCCAGCATCGTCCTTGGCCTCTGCCTGCTGCTGGCTGCGGGAGCCCGCAGCCTTGGAAACCAGCTCGGAGATGGCGCCTCGTGGTGGCGGGAGGTCCTGGGACCAGTAGGCGCCACCATCTCAGGACTGTTCCTTTACCTCCTGGCCTTCCTCAACCTTGCCCTGCTGATCCGCGTCGCCACGGACTTCCGGCTGCGGGCAGGGCAGCCGGGATTGGGGACGACTGTCGAGGTCCCGGGCCTTCTGGTCCGCCTGCTGCGCCCGGTCCTGCGCAGCATCACCCGGCCCGCCCAGATGTATTGGGTGGGGCTGCTGTTCGGCCTGGGATTCGATACGGCCACCGAGGTGGCACTGCTGGCAGTGGCCGGGGGAGCGGCGGCGGTGGAACTTCCGTGGTACGCCGTCCTCACCCTGCCCGTCCTCTTCGCGGCGGGCATGAGCCTGCTCGACAGCCTGGACGGATGGTTCATGAACGCGGCCTACGGTTGGGCGTTCGCGCACCCGCGCCGGAGGCTGCTGTACAACCTGGTCCTGACCGGGCTCTCGGCCACCGTGGCGCTGGGTGTGGGGACCGTGGAACTGCTGTCCGTGGTTACGCCGAATACGGGAGCGGTTTCCGGGGTCTTTGCGGCCATCGGCGGCATCGATCTGACGGGGCTTGGCTACGCCGTGGTGGGCTTGTTTGTTCTCGCCTGGCTGGCCGGGGTCTTCATCTGGAGGTTCCGGGGCGGCTCGCCCACTGCTGCCAGCCTGGAGGAGTGAGCCGCCTCTTGGTTCCCGTTTGCCTCAGCCTTCCGGCAGGAGGTTGGCCGCCAAGGTACGGGCCATGAATCGTCCGAAATGCTCGGCACTCCAGCCGCGCTTGAGGACCAGGGTTTCGTAGAGCTCGGCTGAGGTGCTCATGAAGAAGACGTCGGCCACCTCCTCCGCCGTCAGGCCCGGCCGCAGGAATCCCCTCCCGAGCACCTGGCGCGCGTTGTGCAGCATCCGTTGGTACCGCCCGTCATCCACGTCGCGCAGGAGCGCGGCCATGTCCTGGTCCCCGCTCGCCGCGGCGTCCCGGATGAGGAGGTAGACGGGGGAGCCCAGCGGGCTCACCTCGGAAATGAAGCGGCCGAACTGCTCCATGAGTTCGCGGGGTTCGGTGACCGTGGCCTGGGCGCGGTCCGACCGCTCTTCCGCCGGCGGGCCGCCGGCGCCCAGCAGGCTCTGTTCGTAGATGGCCCGCACCAGCCCAGGCTTTCCGCCGAACCCCTTGTACACGGACTCCTTGGAGACGCCGGCCGCGTGGGCGATGGCGGCGATGGTGGTCCGGCCGTAGCCGTGGGCCAGGAACAGCGCGCGGGACTGGGCCAGCACCCGTTTCCTGGCTTCCCCGGCAGCCTCCTGCCGGCGCCGGGCGTCGTAGCTGCGGGAGCGGGGTGGCGCACCATTGACCGCGGGTCCCATCGGGCTTAAGCTCCTTGTATCAGTTAGATACAGCTGACTGTATCAAATTCAGCGTACCAGCCTCTCCGCCTCCCGCGACGGAACCTAAGGAGCAGATCATGGACGCTTCAGGAATCGGGCGCGTCCCCGAAGGCCCGGTCCGGCGCATGCTGGCCGCGGCCAACCGCCATGACCTCGAGGCCATGGTGTCCCAGTTCGCGGAGGACTACCGGAACACCACCCCCGTCCACCCGGCCCGCAGCTTCACGGGCTCCGCGCAGGTCCGGAAGAATTGGACGGCGCTCTTTGCCGGCCTTCCGGACCTCACCCTGACGGTCCATGACGCGGCCACCGGACCGGACGGCAAGGTCTGGATGGAATGGAGCAATCGCGGCACCCGGCCGGACGGATCCGTGCAGCAAGCCGCAGGGGTGGCCATTTTCACCCTCCGCGACGACAAAATTGCCGCGGCCCAGTTCTACCTCGAACCTGTGGACCAGGACTCCGGCGACGTGAACGAAGCCGTCCGGGAGGCAGTCCATGGTGCGGCCGGAGGTGACCGGTCATGATCCTGGTGGTCGGCGGTACAGGCCGCCTTGGCCGCGCCGTGGTTCCCCTGCTCGTTGCCGCAGGGCAACAGGTCCGCATCATGGCCCGGGGCAAGTCCCAGCCCTTCCCGCAAAAGATGGGCGACGGCGTCGAACTCCTCCGCGGGGACCTCGGCTCTGACGCGGACTGCAGGCAAGCGGTGGCTGGCTGCAGTGAGGTGGTGTTCGCGGCGTCGGGGTTCGGGATCAAGGACTCCAGCCCGCGCGCGGTTGACCGCGACGGCGCCATCCGGCTGGTCCGCGCGGCGGCCGCGGCCGGAGTGCGGCACGTGGTGATGATGTCCATGCCCGGCGCTGCCGCGGACGGGCTCATCGATTTCCTGCGCTGCAAAGCCGCGGCCGAGGACGCCGTGCGCTCCTCCGGCATGGACTGGACGATCGTCCGGATCGGCGCCCTCCTGGAACAGCGGCTTGAGATCATGACGGCGCCGCTTGAGTCGAAGGGCAAGGTGCCCGTGTTCGGCTCGGGGTCCGCCCCGGTGACCTATACCTCGGTCCGGGACGCGGCCGCCGTCGTGGTCCGTGCCCTCCGCGACCCGGCGCTGCGGAACCGCGTCATCGAATGGGGCTCGCAGACGCTCACCGCACATGAGGTGGCGGAGGCTCTGCTTGCCCGGGCCGGCCATGGATCAATCCAGCGGGTTCCGGCCGCCGCCGTCCGGCTGCTGTCCGTGGCGGCCAGGCCGTTTTCACCGTTCCTTGCCCGGGTGACGGGTGCCGCGGCCTGGGAGGAATCAGGGGCGGCGGCGTTCGAGTTTGGTCCAGCGCGGGCCGAGTTTCCCGACATCCCGGTCACCGGGCTGCAGCAGGTCCTCGAGGCGTCAGGTGCTCCGGGATCTCTGGCCTAGCCGCGTGCAACAATGGCGCCATGACCCATGAGCAGCATGAAACCGCCGCGCCGGAACCGGACCGCGCCGCCCACCCCGCATTCGAAGCCGCCTACCAGGCCGCCCAAAAGAGCCTGGCCGAGGGCGGGATCCCCATCGGGGCGGCGCTCGCCCGGGACGGCGTGGTGGTTGCCAGCGGGCATAACGAGCGGGTCCAGAACGCCGATCCGATCGCGCACGGGGAGATGTCCGCGCTGCGCGCCGCCGGCCGGCAGCGGAGCTACCGGGACACCACGCTCTACACCACGCTGGCACCCTGTGCCATGTGCGCGGGAACCATCATCCAGTTCAAGATCCCCCGCGTGGTGGTGGGGGAGGCGCAAACGTTCGACGGCGAACTGGAGCTTTTGCGGTCCCGCGGGGTTGAGGTGGTGGTGCTGGACGATCAGCGCTGCGTGGACATGATGCGCACCTTCCAGTCCGACAACCCGGAGCTGTGGGCCGAGGACATCGCGGAGTAGGGGTGCGAGGCAAGCTGGTTAGCTGCCCGGGGAGATCGTGTGAAGTCCTGCTCGGGTTGCTGCCCCCAGCAGTTCCTTGTCGAAGGCGATCAACCGGTCTGCTTCAAGCCTGATCGCAGCCGCGAGGTGGATCGCGTCCGCGCTGCGCAATTTACCTGGCAGTGCGGCCGCGTACAGGAGGTCTGAACGCGTCAGGTCCACCAGGTTGATTCCGGTCAACACCGCGTTGACCAGTTCCGGCGGCAGGCCGCGGCGGTTGGCGGCGCAGTGCAACTCCGTGTGAAGGAGCATCGAGGCAACAAGTCGGTCACCCCGCTGCGCCGCCGTTGAAAGAAACTCCGCAGTGGGACCGGACTCAGGTTCCTCGACCACCAGTTTCAGGGCCGCCGACGTGTCGACGTACAGAATCACCGGTCGCCGCGGAGGTCGGCGATTATGTCGGCCGTGCCCACATCAGACGTCACGCGTTGGAGCAACTGGAAGTCGACCGGGCTTTCCGCGGCCTGCCGCACGCTGCCGGACAGGAGCAGACGCTCGAAGGGTGAGGCTGCAGGCGGGATAAGCGTGGCGGCAACTTCGCCGTTATTCGTGACATCGATGGTTTCGCCGTTTTTCACCCGCTCCAGGATTTTGCTGCTTTGATTCCTTAGCTCGCGGTGGGGGATTGTTGTCATGGCACACCTCCGTAGCAATCGTAGCATTCGCTTCGAAGCCTAGGACTCAACGACTGACGGCAGCCACCTCAACCTGTACCCCTGCGTTCCGGAACTTCTGCACCTGGGCGGGGTCGGCGCCGTCGTCCGTCACCAAAGTCCACGGCAGCGCCAGCCGCACCCAGGCGTGGAACGGCCGCAGCCCCAGCTTGGAGGAGTCGGCCAAAACATAGACTTCCCGGCCGCGCCGGGCCATGAGCTCCTTGAGCCGGGTCTGGGCATGGTCGGCTTCGCAGATGCCGTCCTCGGCCGTGACCGCGTCGGCGCCCAGGAACACGCGGTCAAAGCTCATCCGCTCCAGCGCCGCCTCCGCCAGCGGACCCACAAAACTCTGCGAAAGGCTGCGCAGCCGGCCGCCCAGGCAGTCCACCTCGATGCCCTCGGACTCGGCCAGTTCCTGCATCGTGTTGATGCCCGGCGTGGTGACCGCGAGCTTCCCGAACCCGCGCAGTTCGTGGGCAAGGGCACCCACGGTGGAGCCGGCGTCGAGCAGGATGTTTTCCCCGGGCCGGATCACGGCCGCCGCCCAGCGGGCGATGGCGTGCTTCTGCTCGAACGCCTCGCCGGTGCGCTGCCGCAGCGACGCCTCGGGGTGGGCGCCCAGTGCCATGGCACCGCCGTAGGTGCGGGCCAGCCGGCCCTGCCCGTTCAGCAAAGCCAGGTCGCGGCGGATGGTGGAGGCTGTCACCTGGAACCGGGCGGAGAGTTCCTCCACGGAGGCCAGGCCGGTGGTCACAGCAAGGTGGTAGATTTCCTCGCGCCGCGCGTTTGCGCTGAGCATTCCCGGTCTCCTCCCGTGGGCATGGCGGTGGCAGTGCTAACCATGGTAGTTCCGGCTCCGGCAAGTTCCGCAGCCCGGAGCCGGCAAAACGGCCGGTCAGCAATATTACGCTGACCGGCCGATTCTTCCGTGCGGCTAGGGGGCCTCGTCGCGCGACGGCGCCAGGTCCACTGCCTGCCGCAGTGCCTCCAGCAGCGACTCATGGTCCGCGATGTTCTTGCCCGCGATGTCGAACGCCGTGCCGTGGTCCACGGACGTGCGCACCACGGGCAGGCCCACCGTGATGTTCACGCCGTTCTCCAGGCCCAAAACCTTCACCGGGCCGTGGCCCTGGTCGTGGTACTGGGCCACCACCAGGTCGAAGTCGCCGCGGCCGGCCAGGAAGAACAGGGTGTCCGCCGGGAGCGGACCAAAGGCGTCGATCCCGTCCGCCTGGGCCTTCTCGATGCCCGGCTGGATCTTCTCCGCCTCCTCGCCGTAGCCGAACAGCCCGTTCTCGCCCGCGTGCGGGTTGATGGCGCACACGGCGATCCGCGGGTTCTCGATGCCGGACGCGCGCAGCAGTTCATAGCCCCGCTTGATGGTCCGGTACACCAGGTCGCCGTTGATCTTGGCGATCGCATCGATCAGGCCGATGTGGGTGGTCACGTGGATGACGCGCATCTTGGGCGCCGTCAGCATCATGGACACTTCCTCGGTGCCGGTCAGTTCGGCAAGGAGTTCGGTGTGGCCGGGGAACTTGTGCCCGGCCGCGTGCAGCGCCGCCTTGTTCAGCGGCCCGGTGCAGATGGCGTCCACCTGCCGGTCCATGGCCAGCTGGACGGCCTTCTCGATAAAGAGGTAGGACCCGTGTCCGGCGGCGGCGGAGAGCTCGCCCCAGGCAAGGTCCTCCGGGATGCAGTCGATGTCCAGCACGTCGATGGTGCCTTCCTCGAACAAAGCCTCGGACGGCTCCAGGACCGGGCGCAGGGTCAGCGGGCTGGCGACGATGTCCGCTGCCAGCCGCATCCGGCGGAGGTCGCCGATGACCAGCATCCGCGCCTTTGACCGAAGCTCCGCGTCGGCAAGCGCTTTGACGATGATTTCCGGGCCAATGCCGGCCGCATCGCCCATGGTGATGGCAACAATCGGGCGTCCCATTATTTGATACTCATTTCAGTCGTGGTGGCAGTAAGGAAGTTGGTGGTCCGGGCCAGGGTCCCGGCGTCGCCGAACGCGCCGGCCTTGGTGACCAGCAGGGGAAGTGACCCGGGAAGCAGGCTCATCACGACGCCGGGCTCAATCTCCCCGAGGACGGTGAAGCTGCCGGCGCCGAGGGCTTTCAGGACCGCCGTGGCCGTCTCCCCGCCGGTGAGGACCAGGGCGTCGCAGTGCCCGATGCCCGCCGCGGTGGCACGGGCCAGGGCCGCCGCCACAACAAGTGCCTGCGACTTGTCCACGGCGCCCATGGGGTCCGGGGTCAGCACCACGTTTGTCCGCGCCATCGCCTGGGCAACCAGGCGCGGAACCGCAGTGCCGTCCAGGGTGGCGTGGTCCAGGGTGATGTGTTCAGCCCCGGCCGCGACCAGCTCACCAATCTGCTGCCGGGCAAGGGCGGAGTAGCTGCCGATCACGGTCAGGGTCCGGCTGACGAGCCGAACCTGCGCGTTTTGCGCAGAGGCTCGTTCTTCCCGGTCCGCGATGTGCCCTGCCAGGCCGCCGGAACCGACAAGGAGGGCGGGGAAGTCCAGCAGGTCCGCGGCAGCCGCGATGGCCTTGAGGTCATCGTCGGAGACGGCGTCCAGTACGACGGCGTCAATTCCGCGTTCCTGCACGTCCCGCAGGTGCCGCGCGATTTCCTCCGGCGTGCGTCCGGTTGTTCCGGCGACTTCGGCGGTGAGGCCGCCGGCGGCGAGTGCCGCGGCGGTGTCCCCGTCAAAGTTCCCTGCGGTGTTGGGAACACCGTTGACGTGCACGATGCCGCCGAGGGTGGTCCGTCCCGTGCCCGGGAACGCGGGGGCAACAACGGCCAGGCCTTTGCCGCGGCCCTGGGCGAGCCGTGCCAGGGTTGCCGCGACTTCCACGCCCACGTTGCCGCGCAGCAGTGAATCCATCTTCTTGAAGACCCGCCGGTGCTGGCCCAGGGCCCGGCCGGCCGCCGTCGTGACGGCCTTGGCTGCGTCCGCGGGAGGCAGGTAGCGGCTCTCGGTATCGATCGAAAGGATCTCGGCGTCGGGCCAAGCGCTGTCGATGTCGAGGATGACGGAACTGCTGTGCGTGGGCCCGTAGGCTGCGGCCGCATCCGCCGCTCCCGTCAGGTCGTCGGCAATGATTGCCCAGCGCATGGCTGCGTTGGTGTTCATACTGCTGGGGACACCTCGAGAGTCTCCACGGTCTGCTTGGCTTTCAGGCGCTTAGCGTACCAAGCGACCATGAGGGGGCAGCCGATGGCGGTGACCACCACGGAGGCGGCAACCAGCACGGTGGCGGGGCCGGCTGCGGGAGCGTAGGCCGGATTGGCTGCCGCCACCAGCATGGGAACGGTGGCTGCGTTGCCGGCCGTGGTGGCTGCCGCCAGGCCGGCAATGCCCGAGCCGCCGGTCAGCTTGTCCGCAAGGAAGAGCACGGTGCCGCCGGCGATGAGGACGAACAGGCCGAGCGCCACTCCCAGCAGTCCCGCGTTGACAACCTGTCCCAGGTTCAGGCCGAAGCCCAGCGCGAGGGCGAAGAACGGAATGAGGACGGGGGCCGCGGAGGACAGGAATTTGCGCATGGCCGGATCCAGGGCGCCCAGGATGGCTCCGAGGAGCAGGGGGATGATGGCACCCACCAGGGCCTGCCACGGGAAGGCGGACAGTCCGGCGACGCCGAGGGTCACCATGGTCAGGAAGGGGCCGGATTCCAGGGTCATGACGGAGTAGGCCGCCACATCCTTGGGCTTGCCGTACTGGCCCATCAGGGCCATGTACATTCCGCCGTTGGTGTCATTGAGGGCCGCCAGGATGGCCAGGACAGAAAGGCCCGACAGGATCCCGCCGTCAATGGGAAGTTCGCCCAGGAACCTGCCGGCGATGACGCCGATGATGATCGCGAACAGGACCTTGCTGCCGAAGAGGACGCCGCCCTTTTTCAGGATGTACGGGGTGGCCTTGATATCGATGCTGGCGCCCATGCAGACGTAGAAGACCGCAAGGATGGTGGTGCCACCGGTGAAGAGTGCGCCGGTGAAGGAGCCGAAGAACTTGGCGGAATCCGGGGCGAAGGTGCCGAGAAGGGCACCGATCAGCAGGGGAATCAGCATCATGCCGCCGGGAACTTTTTCCATGGTGGCCTTGATTGGGACAGACATGAATCAACCTCATTGTTGTTGGGGGAGAGGGGCCGAGCAATCAGCTCGAAGCATGATGTAGATCATATGCCGCATTGCGCGTTTAGCGCAAGCTACCTTGCGTGAACCGCGCAGCACGTTGGAGGCCGGCATCGCGGCGTTCCGATGTCTCACGCTTCCCGCGAGTAGCATTGCTGCCACTTGACCAGCGTCGGAAGGAAGCAGCGCCATGCAGTACGTCGTCATGCAGGTGATCCTCAAGGAGAAACTGTGGGGAACCGGTTCGGGCAACCTGACCTCGCTGGAAAAAGCCATCAACGACCAGGCCGCAAAGGGCTACCGGCTCCACACCATCACCACGTCCAGCAGCGGGAGCAAGGGACTTGGCGGCGGTGACCGCATCCAGGCAACGATGGTCTTCGAGAGCCTGGTCTAGGTCCACACCGCCAATCGAGCCGCGACCCCTGAATAGCACGCCGCGATGAGTCAGGCTGCTGTCCGGGAGGCCCGCCGCCGATGGACTGGAACCATTGGGTGGCCTTTGTTCGTCCTCGCCTCGATGGTCCTTATCGGCTATGGGATTGTGCGCGCCGATTTCTATTTCTGGCTGCCCACTCCGGCGGAGATGGAGGAGTCCTGGGTCGGTAACCGCTTCACCTACGGCGGATGCGTGATGTCGATCGCGGCCGCCATCTGGTCGCACCGTCGTGGCAACCCCGTCTGGGTGACTGTCTGCGTGGGGCTGCCGGGTGTGCTCGTGGGCTGGGCGGCACTGGTGGGGCCCTACAATCTGATGCGCTTCCTGGCCGCCGTCGTTGCGTTCCCACTGGCCCTGGGCGGCGTTGCTGAGGTTATCTGGGCGCGGGGCCGCCGACAACGGGGATAGCTGGGAAAGGCCTTCGGCATTCTTGGGCACCGCTCCCCGCAGGATTCATAGCACTCCACCCTTGACAGCCGGTCCAACGCGTAAGGAGGATCAAGGTGCCGGTGCGCGTGGCTGCCTAATGCACGCCGACCTGCGGTTTCGCTGCTCGAAAGGGGATACGGGATGCGGCAAGCACTCCCTCGCCACAAACCCTTCCGGCATGTAGCCGCAGTTTCCGCAGTCCTGCTGGCGCTCTCTGCCACGGCCTGCACGCCGAAGCCGCCGGAGCCCGCGCCTCCCGGGCCCGATGTCCATATCGCCGCGGTGGGCGACATGAACCCCGCCGACAACGTTGACCCTGACAGCCCGTCCGGGCGGAACGGCGCGGCGATAACCAAGCTTGTGGAGAACAATGAGATTGACGCGTTCCTGGGGCTGGGGGACTTCCAGTACGAGACCGGATATTGCGACAACTACGTGAAGACCTGGACACCGCTGTGGGGCGGCACCAAACCCAAGCTGTATTGGGTGTCCGCGCCCAATCACGACTGGGAACCCGGACGCAACGAAGACCTGGCGAAGTTCATGAACGGCCAATGCCCGGGATCTCCCGAGAAGGCGGCGATCAACCAGGAGCGTGGATTCATCCCGAACGGCGAGCCGTACTCGAAGGACTTCGGCAACTGGCACTTCGCCTTCCTGTCGTCCGCGCTGTGGCGGTACGACAAAGCGGAAGCTTCGGCTGCAACCACGTGGCTGGACAAGGACCTCGCTGCCGCCCAAAAGGCGGGGAAGTACCTGGCTGTCGTGTACCACGAGCCCTACTTCACCTCGGATACGGAGGAGCACGGGCGGGCCGGGGACCAGAAGCCGTGGATCGACCTGATGTGGAAGTACAGGGTCCGGCTGACTTTGTCGGGGTCGCAGCACAACTACGAACGGTCCTGCCCGGTGAACAACGCGGACAAGTGCGTCAATGACGGGATGACGGCATTCCAGGTGTCCACCGGAGGCATCGATACGCGCCCGTTCATCAGCAAGCCAAAATACATCGCCAAGCGCTTCAGTGACACCCGCGGCTTCCTCCGGCTGACTCTGCACGGCGACGGGTCCTTCGACTGGAACTTCGTCCCCACCACCGGCTCCAGCAAGGACTCGGGAACCCGCTCCGCACCCTAGGGCTGCACCCATGGAGATAGAACCCCGGTGACCTTCGCCTCTACATCCACTGACGCCTGGCAAGCAGACTGGAGCGCAAGAAGTGCGGAGCAGGGAGGTGGCTCGCCGTGCCGCAGTGGGATCTGGGAATTGCCGGCCTGTTATTGCTGGCGGCCATGTCGCTCGCCTTCGGCCTGGTGGCCCACCTGATTGTCGGCAGGCACGTGACCCGCTGGCTCTGGCTCTACGCGGCCCTGGCCTATTTCGTTGCCGGAATCCTGGTCAGCGAAGCCTGGTTCGGCTGGGCTACCGGGGAGGAGCTGCAGCCGAACATTGACGGGCTGTCCTTCGACGAAGTGCAGCTGGTGACTCTCGCCGGCCTCATCGCTGCGCTCACTGCGAGGTTCATGCTCCGGAGGAAAGGCCGCGCCGGAGGATCCGCAGGGAAACCGGCCGGCTGAAGCCCCGACCGCCGGCTGAAGCCCTGACCGCTACTTTGCCCGGACGAGCGCACCGATCCACGTCGTGGCGAGCCAGGTTGAGAACCTCTCGTCGCTCCAGCCGCGCTGCCCCACCAGCTGGGCCCACAGGGTGCCGTCCATGGTGGCGAACAGCACGTCCCTGCATTCCTCCTCGCTGACGCCCAGCTGGCCGGTCGCAGCCGCGGCGTGAGCGTAGCGGGTGGCCACGTCCAGGCGCCGGTCCGCCCACTCGGCGAGCATGGCGGCGGCGTCGGGCTCGCTCGCAGCAGCTCCGGTAAGCGCGTCCAGGAGCGGAAAGATGCGGCGGTTGGTCGCCGTCACGAAGACGGCGTGGCGGCGGATCCTCTCCGACAGGTCCGGCTCGGCCAGGATGGACTGCATCTCCTCCCTGTCATAGAGCGCCACGTCCGCTTCATCCCCCCGGAAATCGACATACCAAACGTGCCTGAGCAGCGACGCCTTGGTGCCAAACGTGGCGTATACGGTCTCGACGGAGACGCCGGCGCGCGCGGCCACCTGCTTGATGGTGGTCTGGCCGTATCCCTGGGCAATGAAGAGTTCGTTCGCCGCCGCGATGATGGTCCGCCGGGTTTCTGCAGCCTGCTCCTGGCGGCGACGGGAATCGTACTGCCTCTTGATCTTCCGTTCCATTGGATGCATTATAACTGTATTCAAAACAGTATGACTGTAATGGAGTTGGTCATGTCCACCGAAACGGATGCATTCCTGGCCGAAATGATTCCCCGGCAGCGGGCCGCGGACGCCGCCATCCACAACGGTGACGTCGCCCCGCGCATCGCGCTTTGGTCGCAGGACGATCCTGTGACGCTCTTCGGGGCGCGGCTCAGCGGCACCGGCTGGGCCGAGGTGGAGCCGATGTTCCACAGCGTGGCCTCGTGGTTCACGCACGCAGACTCCTTCGACCTGGAGATCATCGCTGCCGGAGCAAGCGGCAACCTCGCCTACACCGTGGGCTACGAGCACACCTCCGCCACCGTCGACGGAACACCGCGCCAGTACACCTTGCGGGTAACGCACGTCTACCGCCGGGAGGACGGGAACTGGCGGATCGTGCACCGGCATGCGGACTTCCCGCCGGGGGAGGCCACCGTTCCTTTGCCTGGCGCCCGGACCGGCACCTAAAGGCGGGCGGCCCATGCACAAGGAAGTCATGCACAAAGAAGCCATGCACAAGGAAACGGACGCGTTCCTGGCGGAGATCCTGCCAAAGCAGCGGGACATGACTCTGGCGCTGCACAGGGGAGACGTGGCACCCCGCCTGGCCCTGTGGTCACACCGGACCCCCGTGACGTTGTTCGGTGCACACATCTCCGGAGCAGGCTGGGCGGACCTCGAACCCAAGTTCCGCCAGGAGGCCCGCCGGTTCACGGGATCTGCCGGATCTGAGTTCGAGCTCGTCGCCGCAGGTGCCAGCGGAAGCCTCGCCTACACGGTCGGCCTTGAGCACAGCAGCGCCGTGGTGGATGGCATCCCCGCCGTCTACACGATGCGCACAACGCACATCTACCGCCGCGAAGAGGGTGCCTGGCGGATCGTCCACCGGCATTCTGATCTCCTGGCCGATCAAGACTCCCAGCTGGCCACGAGGGTTTAGCGGGCAGGCTCAGCCACCGAGTTCCAGCGTAAACACCCACAGCAGCACGTCCTTGCCGGGCACATGCCAATCCCGTTCCGGCGCACGGCGGAAGCCCAGCGACCCGTACAGGGCGTGCGCGCGCTCCATGAACGTGGCGCTGGTGATGCTGATGGCCCCGATGCCAGGAAGCTGCCGGAGGTACGCGTCCCGGGTGATGCGCATGACCTCGGGAAGGTCCGACGGCGCCGCCCGCCGCAGTGCCACGCTCACCGTGTGTCCACGGCCGGGGCAATCCGCTCCAGATAGTAGCCCAGCCGTGCCAAATCGGGCCGGGAGGAAGGGTCGCCGACAGCGTCGGCACCCACCAGGTTGGCAACAGAAAGTGCCGAGGTGTAGTCCAGGCCCCGCTGCAGCGCCAGGATCAGGGCGGCGCAGAACGCGTCCCCGGCGCCGATGGTGCAGGTGTTCTGGGCAAGGGATTCAGGGAGTGGCCGGCAGACGTACGGAGGGATCTCGAGCGGAGTCGGGAGCACTTCCTGGACCCGGCAAATTTCGGACGCTGGGATGCGGTCCAGGCAACGACGCATCTGCTGCGGGCCAGCGACGTCGTGGAGGCAGTGCGGCTTACTTCAGCCCGGCGGGCGCCCGTGCCGGAGGTTCCGGGCATGGAGGTACACCATCAGCACCAGGAGCGGAAGGTGGATGGCGGGCAGGTTGTGCGCGAACCATCGCGGCAGGTAGATGTCGGTGACGGAGCCGCGCTCGGCGCCGTAGCGCTCCGCGATTCCGGTGAGCGGACAGCGGAACCCGTTTCCGGCGAACACCAGTGATTCGGCGGCAACCACGGCGGCCGCCCACCCCACCCGCCTGTCAGTGCGGCCGGCCAGGCCGGTGTAGAGCACGTAGATGACGCAGGACTCGATGGAGAACCACGCCAGCGTGTGGACGGCCCTGACCGCCGCCACCGCAGCTTGGCGCCGCAACAGAACGCCTACAGCGTCTCGGGAACCGGGCGTCCGGGGAACAGCGTTGAGTACTGTTTCCGGTACATCCGCCGTCCCACCAGGCGGTAGGCGAGCCGCACCGGCGGAGGGATTTCCTTGAACAGTTCTTTCCGGTCCGCCGGCGGGTTGGTAGCCAGCACCATGCCGAGGTAGCCCACCAGGAATTTCTTGTCGAGTTCCTGGATCCCGTGCTGCCCCACCGCGGCAGCTTCCTTCTCCGTCATCACCCTGTCAGCAACCGGCATCATCTCCGTGACCTCGCGGCGCAGATGTACGTTGAGGACGCCGGACAGGTCTTCATAGCGGGCGGCGAGTTCCGCGCCGGACTCCTCATCCGCCGTCTGCATCCAGCGCAGCCGGACCGGCTCGATGGCCTCCAGCCTCTGCGTGACCTGCCTGTGCTGCTCAAGCATCTGCCCCACATGCAGCGCGCATGCCGGTGCCCGCTCCTTCAGCTGCGGGTACATCAGGAGGTCTTCGCCTTCGTGGTGGATATGCAGCACCTTGTCGAAGTTGCCCAGCACTTCGCCCACGTAGGCTGCCCGGGCAGTGTCGCCGGCGGCGGCGGAGCGCACCAGTCCCGGCGCCTCGCCGTAGGCCCAGAGGAAGAACCGGTGGATGCGCCGCATCGCTGCCGTCCCCGCGCACAGGACGGGTCCCGCCGGCAGGGGAGGCGCCGTCTCGCCGGGCTGCATTGTGAAGAAGTCGGTCATGTGCGTGGCCCTTTCCAGTCTCGCGAGACAAAGGACCTCTCCCCGGGAGCATCGTAGCCCCGGGCTCCACGGCGCACAACGGCTTTGCAGAAGTACGACGGCGACGGACCAGGCCTTAATGCGCGCAGGGCCGGGTGCACCCGGAGGGGCTGCGCGGCAGGTCCTGACACCGGTACTACTTAAGTAGTAAATTAGGTTCATGGAAGGCAAAGTCGCTGCGATGCCGGAGCTTGATGGCGTCACCCACAGATGGATGAACATCCGCGGCATCCGATTGCATATCGCTGAGGCAGGCAGCGGGGATCCCCTGGTTCTCCTGCACGGCTTCCCGCAGAACTGGTGGGAATGGCACGGCGTGATGCCTTTGCTGGCCACACATTACCGGGTGATCGCGCCTGACCAGCGGGGTTTCGGCTGGAGTGATGCACCACAGGGCCGATACTCAGCCGGGTTGCTGGTGGAGGACGTCATCGGACTCATGGCAAAGCTTGGCATCAGCCGAGCCCGCTTCCTCACCCACGACTGGGGTGCCATAGTGGGGCAGCTACTCGCCATGCAGCGGCCTGATCTTGTTGAGGCACTCATCGTTACAGGTGCCCCCGACGTCCACATCAGGCCCAATGCCCGGCTGGTTTTGGTCTTTCCCAAGCTGTGGCACGCCTTCGCCCTGGCCGTTCCATTTATCGGCCCGCGGATCCAGCGGAGCCGGAAGGTGATGCAGCACCTCTTCACAGCATTTGAACCCGCAGGGGGCGTATCCGAGGCGGACATGAACCTCTACAACGCAGCAGCCGCAAAGCCTGCCAGGGCAAGAGCGGGCTCGGCACTCTACCGCGGCACCATCCTGCCAGCCTTCCTGAAGATCATTTTCGGGGTGTACGGCCGGCGCGACTTCACGGTCCCCACCCTCGTCCTTATCGGATCCATGGAACCATCGGCCACCCTGCAACGGATGTGCCACCGCCGCGGCCGGGGCGGCAACGTCACCACCGAGATCGTCCCGGGTGAGGGGCACTTCATCGCCGACCACCGGCCGGAACTGGTCTCCGGCAGAGCTATGGAGTTCTTCAGGACTCCGCGCGCTGCTTGACCCCGCGGAGCACGCCAACTTCCATGTAGTGGTGCAGCGGGTCGCCAATGAAAAGGTCGACGGCGCGTGCCAGCAGCATCGCGCCCGGAACGTTTTGGAGGGTGAAGGCCAAAGCCCGGGTGGTCATGGGAGCGTCGGGCCCGGCACCGCGCGCCGCGGCGCTCAGGTACCCCTTGCCGCGGTACCGGATGATCAACCGGGTGCGGTTCCCTGGCAGGGGCCGCAGGATGAACTGTTCTCCCGCCACCAGGTGCCGGTTGGGCTCAAGCGCGGTGACGGTCGCGTACACGCCTCCGCCATACGGTACCTTGTCGCCCACCTTGAGGTCCTGCAGTTCCGGGTGGATTCGGGTTGCAGACTGTTTGCCCTCGACGTACCGGGCATGGAACAGGGCACGCTCGACCCGGTCATGCGTGTAGAACCCGGCGCGGTAGATTCCCATCTGCACGATCCACGGCCACACGCGCTCGGGCGGGGCGTCGATGCTGATGGCCCTGGTGCTCTGGATCACCGGTTGGGGCTCAAGGTCGTCGCCGGGCAGCCGCTCCACGGCTTCCGTGCCCTCGGTTCCCCAGCGCAGCATGGCCGGACGCCACAGCAGATATGCCGTGATCTGTACGCCGAGCGACGCCGCCAGGAGCTGCAGGCGCCTGCGCCGATTAGCTCCGCCGTCCGTCCGTCGCAAATATCGCAGTCCGGCCATAGCCGCAACATGCCACGGGACCCCCGGCACGCAAAGTGCCGAAGGTCCCGCCGCCCGGGCCACGCAGAAAAGTCACGCAAACGCCCGCCGCGAGGCGTCAGGCCCGCGCCTGCAGCCCCGGCACGCCGTCGCGGATCTCAAAGGAGGCCTTCGTGACAACGGGTGCGCCCGGCGTCGTCACGTGGTCCAGCACGCGGAAGTCCGCGGTCATGGAGTCCCTGGTGATGCGCGTGTTCACATAGCCGCGGTTGTCGTTGTAGAACTTCAGGTGCGGGTTCCAGGCCATGGTGGCGTCCGTGGTGGAGCCCGTGCCGTCACCCGTGGAGGTGATGGACGTGCACACCAGTTCCGAGCCCACTACGGGGGAGGCGGGGTCCTTGTAGTCCACCTTCACGTCGTTGGCCCAGTGCCGGTGCACATCGCCGGTGAGGACGACGGCGTTGCGCACCTTCGCGTCGGTCCAGCCCTGGGTGATGCGGCGGCGGGAGGCCGCGTACCCGTCCCAGCCGTCCATGGAAACGTCGTCGATCTCCGGTGCCTTGTTCCGGTCCCGCTCGGCGAAGAAGACCTGCTGGCCCAGGATGTCCCACCGCTGCGTGGAGTTCCTGAATCCGTCCAGCAGCCACTTCTCCTGCTCGGCGCCGGTGATGGTCCGGTTTTCGGCGAGCCGCTCTGTGACGTTCTTCTTCCAGCCGTCGCCGGCAAGCTGGTCGTCCCGGTACTGCCGTGTATCCATCATGTGGAAGTTGGCCAGCTGGCCCCACTGGATGCGGCGGTAGATCTTCATGTCCGGCCCGGCGGGGAGCGAGGACGGGCGCAGCGGCATGTTCTCGTAGTAGGCCTGGAAGGCTGCGGCGCGGCGCTGCCGGAAGTGCTCCACACTGTCGTTCAACTGGGCGGCGTCCTGGTTCTCCGGAACGTCGTCCGCCCAGTTGTTGTCCACCTCGTGGTCATCCCACACCACCGCCCAGGGTGCGACTGCGTGCGCTGCCTGCAGGTCGGCGTCGGCCTTGTACTGGGCGTGGCGCTGCCGGTACGTCTCCAGCGTGACGGTCTCCGGGCCCTCGTGGTCACGGGGGTTCCCTCCGCCGATCACGTAGCTGCCCTTCTTGTATTCATAAAGGTAGTCGCCCAGGTGCAGTACCAGGTCCGGGTGGTCCTCCGCCAGGCGCCGGTACGCGGTGAAGTAGCCGTGCTCATACTGCGCGCAGCTGGCGAACGCCATGGCCAGCGCGGCGGGCGTCTCGTGCAGGGCAGGGCTGGTGAGGGTGCGGCCCACGGGGCTGACGTACTTGCCGGTGCGGAACCGGTAGAAGTACTCGCGGCCCGGCTGCAGGCCGCGCAGCTCCACGTGCACCGAGTGCGCGGTCTCGGTGCGTGCCTGCTCCACGCCGCGGGCCGCCACCTTCCGCATGCCCTGGTCCTCGGCCACTTCCCACTGCACGGCCACCGGGCGCGACGGCATGCCGCCCAGCCCGTCCTCCGCCACCGGGTTCACGGCCAGGCGGGTCCACAGGACGAAGCCGTCCGGCCACGGCTCGCCCGACGCGATGCCGAGCATGAAGGGATCGGTGCGAAGACCGGCGTCGTCCGCGGTGGAAACGGCGACGGCGGCACTTGGCAGTGCGGCGACGATGCCGGCTCCGATGCCGGCGGAGATGAGGGTTCTGCGGGAGATGTTGTCCATGGCTTCCACGCTATTTCCAGCTGTTGGACAGGTTTCGAGGAGGATATGAATGGCCGGTTAACGGCGTGACAAAACCTGTTGATGGATCCGCCGACGCTGGAGCCAGAGCGGGATGCGGCGCAGGGCCTTTGGACTCTGGCCCCGACGCGGGGTCGCAGGCAGAGTGGCTCACAACCCTAAGAAGCCAGGGAAAGAGGACATCATGCCCCGCACCTCCGTCGTCACCGGCGCAGCCTCCGGCATTGGCAAAGCCACCAGGGAACTGCTTGAGCAGCGCGGCGAACGCGTCATCGGGCTGGATCTCCACGATGCCGAGGTGGTGGCGGACCTGTCCACCGCCGAGGGACGCGACGCGTTGCCGGATGCGGTAAGGAAGGTCAGCGGCGGCAGGATCGATGCCATCTACGCCAATGCCGGCCTCGCCGTTCCGGCCCCCGCCACCGTGGCCGTCAATTTTTTCGGGACGGTGGCAACGCTGGAACGGCTCCGGCCCCTCCTGGTGGGGTCGGACGCGCCACGCGCCGTCGCGGTCTCATCGATGGCCGCCCTCCTGGCCAGCGACAGCGAGCTTGTTGCACTCCTGGCCGCCGGGGATGAACCGGCGGCCATGGCCCGCGCCGAGGTCATGGCCAAGGAACCAGCGACCACGGGCCAGCTCATCTACGCCTCCACCAAGCTGGCGCTCTCCCGCTGGGTCCGCCGCCAGGCCGCAACGGCAGAGTGGGCCGGCACCGGGATCCCCCTGAACGCGGTGGCGCCGGGCGTCATCGCCACCCCAATGACGGCGGACCTGATCGATACCGAAGAGGAACGAAGGTCGCTGCTGGAAGTGGTCCCGATGCCGCTGAACGGCATCGCCGAGCCCATTGTGGTGGCCCGCCTGCTGGCCTGGCTCAACAGCGAGGAGAACACGCACCTCTGCGGGCAGATCGTCTATGTCGACGGCGGCAGCGATGTTGTCCTGCGCGGCGACTCGGTGTGGTGAGTCTCCGGGGAACTCGGACTTTAGTCCCTGTTCTGGACTAACCCTCAGGCGTAGCTTGAAAGTGGTTCCCGCAACCGCGGGGCGAGCAGTCAAGGGGGCGTCATGACCAGGCCCAGGCATTCGGCACTCAGCATTCTCGGGTTCAGCAGCCTGCTGCTCCTTACGGGGTGCTTCGGCCCTCCCGCCCCGGCCCCTTCCAGCAGTTCCCCGGCCCCCAGCCCCACCGCCAGCAGCGCCAGCCCCAGCAGCGCGTCCCCAAACACGACGGCGAGCCCCACCGCATCGGCCACCCCCACCACCCCTGCCAGCACCTCAGCCGCACCCACCACGTCAGCCGCCGCTCCGCCGTCGTCCGCTCCTGCCAGCCCGCCGCCCACGGCGGAACCGACGCCCACCGGGCTGCCCGAGCAGGTGGCCCCGCTGACCATCTACTACGTGGCCGTGGGTGACAACGGCGTCTCCGGGCCCGCGATCGGCTGCGGTGACAGCCTGGTGGCCACCACCACGGCCCCCGTCCGCTTCACCGACCAGGTGGGCCCCAGCATCAACACCCTGCTGGCCAACAAGAGCCGCGACATCGGCCTGTCCGGCCTCATCAACGTCCTGTACCAGTCGAGCCTGACCTATCTGGGTGGCGAGTTGAACGGCAGCACCATCACCATCTGGCTTTCCGGGCAGTTCATGCTCGGCGGCGTGTGCGACATCCCACGCGCCAAGGCCCAACTGGAATACACGGCCATGACGGCATCCGGTGCCACCAGCGCGCAGGTGTTCGTCAACGGCCGTCCCATCGACGAGGTACTGAGCCTCAAGTAGCGATCCTGGGCAGAACGTACGGCAGCAGACCTGTACGCCCGGCCGAGAGTCTCACGCCATCTGCACATTCGTGCAGTTGGGGCGGTGCTGTCGGAACGGTGCCGGCTCCAAAGGCCACGGGGGCCTCGGCCGCGCTTTATAGCTACTCACCAGTAACAATGAATATCCCGGCGTGCTGGGGCCGGCCGGGTTGCGGTGGGCCGGACGCGGACCAATTCCCCGCACGTTCGTGCAGGCGGGTCCACCTGCGGGTCCAGGCTGCCTAGCATTTCTAGGACCGCACCCCGGGCACCGGCAGGCACACCGCCGCTGGCACCTGGGGCCGCGGACCACTGCTGACACGCGAACAAAGAGGTTTATATGTCACTGCTGAAACGCGCCCTGTCCGTCGCCGCAGCCGCCGTCCTGGCAGGCTCGCTCTCCGCGACTCCCGCCCAGGCCGACACCCTGGACATCGCGCCGCCGGGCGCCAACGACTGGTCCTGCAAGCCCTCCGCCGAACACCCGTACCCCGTGGTCCTGGTGCCCGGAACCTTCGAAAGCATGGCGAAAAACTGGTCCACGCTTTCGCCCTACCTCAAGAGCGCCGGATACTGCGTCTTCGCCCTCAATTACGGCGAGACCAACGGCGTCTACGCAACCGCGCCGGTGGCCGACTCCGCGAAGGAACTCGCCCCGTTCGTTGATGCCGTCCGCGCCGCCACGGGTGCGCCGAAAGTGGACCTGGTGGGCCACAGCCAGGGCGGCATGATGCCGCGCTACTACATGCACCTGCTGGGCGGAGCCAAGTACGTCCACCACCTGGTGGGAATTGCGCCTTCCAACCACGGCACCCAGGGCCTGATCGTGCCGCCGCCGGATGCCGTCCCGGATCCCGCCTACACCACCCTGGGCTGCGCAGCATGCGCGGACCAGCAGGCCGGGTCGGCGTTCATGCAGGAACTCAACGCCAAGGGCGATACCGTCGCCGGCCCGTCCTACACCGTGATCTCCACCGTTTATGACGAAGTGGTGATTCCCTACAACAGCCAGTTCCTGGCGGGACCGGCCAGGCAGGTCACCAACATCACCATCCAGGACAAGTGTCCTGCCGATGTCTTCGAACACGACCAGACACCCAACGATCCCGTGGTGCACCAGTTTGTGGCGAACGCGCTGGGCCAGGCCTCCGGACCGGCGGACCCCGCGTACCAGCCCAGCTGCCTGTAGCCCGGACCGCCTTTACCAGCCGCGCCCGGCCCCGGCACCCACGCGCCGTGCCATGATGAGAGCCAGACAGTCCCAAGGAGGTATCCGGATGGACCACACACCTGGCGGCACGGAGGGCGGGGTGGGGCCGGGCCCGCTGCAGCATCCATTCTTTGCCCGGGCATTTGCCCGGGCCGTGGGCGGCATGGACCGCCGCGGGGCAGCCGACCACCGCCGCCGCGCCCTGGCCGGCCTGCGTGGATCAGTCATCGAAATTGGGGCCGGGGCCGGCTCCTCCTTCCCGCTGTACCCTCCCGCCGTCACCCGCGTCCTGGCCCTGGAACCCGATGACTACCTCCGGGCCCTGGCGCAGAAACAGGCCGCCACGGCCAGCGTCCCCGTAACGGTGGTTGCCGCCGCCGCAGAGAACATTCCGGCGGAGACCGGCAGCGCCGACGCCGTGGTGGCCAGCCTGGTTCTCTGCAGCGTCAAGGACCAGGCCGCCGTGCTTGCGGAGATCCGCCGCGTCCTGCGCCCCGGCGGAACACTGGCCTACTACGAGCATGTCCGGTCCCGGCACCCGGTCCTGGCCAGGGCAGAAGACGTCCTGACCCCGCTTTGGGGCCGGTTCATGGGCGGATGCCACCTCAACCGGGACACCCTGGCCGCCATCACCGCAGCAGGCTTCACGGTCCAGGACAACCAGCGCTTCGGCTTCGCCGTGCAGCGGCTGAACCCTCCGCTTGCCCACATCCTGGGCACGGCCACCAGCCCCGGACCGCCGGGCTGACGCGCCCCGCTGGCGCGCCGCACTGATATGTCATTGAGCGCCTGAACGCCCCGGCCCGCCTGGCCAACCTCGACCTTGGGCCCTTGGCGAGGCCACGCCGTCGTACCCTTGCCCTAAGCTAACGCCAAGAAAGCAAACGTCCGAACGGATGCGGCATGACAGAGCTCAATGTCCGGGAGCGGAGCTCCCTCCAGCTGCCAATCACTGACGCCGCGAGCCTGACATCCGGACAGACGCTTGCGCGCCTGGCCTCCGGCCCGGACGGCCTGCCGGAGGAGGAAGCCGCCGCCCGCTTTGGCAGCCTTGGCCCCAATGCCGTCCGCACGCACCGCGCCAACGCCTGGGCCGTGCTGGGCCGGCAGTTCGCCAGCCCCATCCTCATCCTTCTGCTGGTCACCGCCGGGCTGTCCCTGTTCCTGGGTGACGCAACCAACTCGATCGTCATCGGCGTGATCCTGCTGGTCAGCGTGGGCCTTGGCTTCACCAACGAATTCCGCGCGGAGCGGGCGTCCGAGGCGCTGCACGACCGCGTCACCCACCGCGCCGTGGTCCTTCGGGGCGGAACCACCAGGGAAGTGGACGTTACCGCCTTGGTGCCGGGCGACGTCGTCCATCTCTCCCTGGGTGCCATCATCCCCGCCGACATCCGGCTCCTCGCCACCAACAACCTGCTCTGCGATGAAAGCATCCTCACGGGCGAGTCCCAGCCCGCCGCCAAGGACCCCGCTCCCGTGGCCGCAGGCGCGGCACTGGGCGACCTCGCCTCCTGCGTGTTCATGGGCACGGTGATCCAGTCCGGCAGCTGCACCGGGGTTGTGGTGGCCACCGGTGGCCGGGCTGAGTTCGGCCGCATCGCGCTGGGCCTGGGGGAGAGGCAGCCGCAAACCGAGTTCCAGCTGGGACTCAGGCGCTTTTCGTTCCTGTTGCTGCAGGTGGCGATGGTGCTCACCACGCTGATTTTCGTGGCCAACCTGCTGCTGCAACGCCCGCTCATTGAATCCCTGCTGTTCTCGCTGGCAATCGCCGTAGGCATCACCCCGCAGCTGCTTCCCGCCGTGGTGAGCACGTCCCTGGCCACCGGTACCCGGCAGCTGGCCAAGCGGAAAGTGCTGGTCAAGCGGCTGGTGTGCATCGAGGACCTGGGGGACATGGACATCCTGGTCACGGACAAGACCGGCACCCTGACGGAGGGGCGGATCAGTTTCACCAGCGCGCTTCCGGTGACGCAGGACGTTTCCGAAGACGACCTGCTCACTTTGGGCCTGCTCGCCACGGAGGCCGACTACTCGGAAGGAAATGCGTCCCCGGCAGGGCAGAACCCGCTGGACGCCGCCCTCTGGGACAGCCCCGGCGCCGCCGCCTTTGAACCGAAACGTCATCAGCGCCTGGACATGATCGGCTTCGATCACCAGCGCCGCCGCACCACGGCGCTGGTCCGTGAAGACGGCGGCCCCGCCCGCCTGGTGACCAAGGGCGCCCCCGAGGACGTCCTCGCCTTGTGCGGACCAACCCCACCCGCGGTGCAGGCGCTGTTGGACGAGCAGTTCGACGCCGGCTCCCGGGTGGTCGCCGTGGCAACCCGTCCGGCTGCAGACCTGGTGGAGCTGGCCCCGGCTGATGAGCATGGGCTGACGCTGGCCGGGTTCCTCGTTTTCCTGGACCGGCCCAAAACCAACGCCAGGCAGTCCCTGGACCTGCTGGAGGCCCTGGGTATTTCGGTAAAGATTGCCACCGGGGACAACGCCAAGGTGGCGGAGAAAGTCTGTGCCGACCTGGACGTGATCTCCGGCGGCACCCTCACCGGTGCCCAGGTTGAGCAGATGTCCGACGCCGACCTTGCCGCCGCCGTGCGGACAGCCACCATCTTTGCGCGCGTCTCGCCCGAACAGAAAGCGCGCATCATCGGCCTGCTGCGCCTCAGCGGCGGCTCCGTGGGCTTCATGGGCGATGGCGTGAACGATGCCCTGGCACTGCACAAGGCGGACATCGGCATCTCCGTCGACACGGCAACGGACGTTGCCAAGGACGCGGCCGACGTCGTCCTCCTGGACAAGGACCTGGGAGTGCTGGCGGACGGCGTGATGGAGGGGCGGCGGATCTTCGCCAACACCATCAAGTACGTGCTGATGGGCACGTCCAGCAACTTCGGCAACATGTTCAGCGCGGCAGCAGCCTCCGTGGTACTGAGCTTCCTGCCCATGCTGCCGGGCCAGATCCTGCTGAACAACCTGCTGTATGACTCCGGGCAGCTGGCTATTCCGGGGGACCGGGTGGACAAGGAGCAGCTGCGGGCGCCGTCCCACTGGGACATCGCCTTCATCCGGCGGTTCATGCTTCTCTTCGGGCCCATCAGTTCGCTGTTCGACTTCGCCACCTTCGCTCTGATGCTGTTCGTGTTCACCGCTGTGCCGGGGGAGTTCCGGGCCGGCTGGTTCATCGAATCCATCGCCACCCAGACGCTGATCATCTTCGCCATCCGCACACGGCGTGTTCCCTTCCTGCGCAGCCGGCCGTCAGCCGGCCTGATTGCCGCGTCGCTCGGCGTGGTGGCGCTGGGAATCTTCCTGCCGCTCTCGCCGTTGGCCGGCCTGCTCGGCTTCGACCCGCTGCCTGTCCCGTTCTTCCTGGCCCTGCTGGGCATGGTGGTGGTGTATCTGGTCCTGGTGGAACTGGCCAAACGATGGTTCTTTGCCCGCAGCGCCCAGCAGCTGCCCGCCCCGCCACCTCCCGTCAAGCGCCGGCACGCCACGCACCACATCGCCCGCAGGGCCTCCAGGTACAGCATCCCGGTCAAGGTCCCTAAGCCCGCGGTCCCCTCAGGCGTGCCAAGGCTTGGGCGGCGCAAGGCGCGGCAGGGGAGATCTGTCCGTAACCCATAACCCTTGTGGCGACGCCGGGGTTAGCATGGAGGAGAGAGAAGCTGGGGCTTTCGCTGAGATGTTCAAAGCAGGGTGATGAAGGCCGCCTTGGATCATGCTGTTCGAACTTTGGGGTGTACTCTCATGTGGCGTGAACCGATCAGGCGGCGGACCCGGGAACTTCTGCGGGAGTTCGTAGAACGGGCTGATGACCTTGTCCGGGCACAGGAACACGTTGAAGGCCTGCTCGGTGCAGTGGTGTCCCTGACCGAAGACCTCAGCCTGGAAGCGGTGCTTGACCGGGTGGTGCAGTCTGCTTGCGAACTGGTGGGAGCGCGCTACGGGGCTCTGGGCGTCATCGGTGATGACCAGCAGCTCAGCCACTTCATCACCGTAGGCATTGATGACGAGGGAGCCCGCCTCATCGGTGACCTTCCAACCGGCCACGGAGTGCTTGGTGAACTGATCCGCGAACCCAAACCACTGCGGCTCCACGATCTCGGCGAACTTCCCATTGCCGTTGGATTCCCCGCCAACCACCCGCCGATGGGCACGTTCCTGGGTGTTCCGGTCCGTGTCCGGGACGAGGTCTTCGGGAACCTGTACCTGACGGAAAAAATCGGCGGGCAGGATTTTTCGGGTGAAGACGAAGACCTGGCTGTAGCCCTTGCTTCTGCTGCCGGCGTGGCCATCCAAAACGCCAAGTTGTTCGATGACAGCAAGCGGCGCCAAAAATGGCTTGAGGCGGGCATGGAGGTCAGTGACTGCCTGAAGGACCGGCCACGCTCGGATACCGAAAACCTGGACATGATCGCGGAACGGGCCGTTAAGGCCTCCGCTTCGGTCCTGGGGGTAATCGCATCCGCGGGCGGGGACGGAACCGTCAGGTGCCGTACATCGGTGGGCGTGCAATCGATGCCTGGCGGCCAGGAATTGCCAGCCTCTGACGTGTTATCCGAAGTCCTGGAAAGCGGGGAGTCCAGGGCGCTGGCAGACCCGTCCCTGGTATTTGACCATGAGCTGGCAGAGAAACTCGGGCCGGTCCTGGTTGCCGCCCTGGGAAGCAACAGTGACGGACACCGGGACAGTGTGCTGATCCTGGCCCGGGGGACCGTTGGAAGCCGCTACACGGACGTGGATGTTGAGCAGAGCGCCGTGTTTGCCTCGCGGATCGGCCTGACGCTGGACCTGCTCAAGGCAAACCAGCTGCGGGAAGAGCACGCGTTGTTCATCGACCGCGAGCGGATTGCGGCGGACCTGCACGACCTGGTCATCCAGCGGCTGTTCGCAGCCGGGTTGAGTATCCAAGGCCTGCGCCGCTACACCTCCGACACCGTTGCCCATGAGCGCCGCATCGCCGATATCACCACTGAACTGGATGACTGCATCCACCAGCTCCGCGACACGATTTACTCACTGCAGGCCAGGAAACCCGACCGGGAACTCCTCAGCGGCCGCGTCCTGCGCGCCGTGCAGGAAGCAGCCAACGCCGGTGGCTTCCTGCCAAGGATCCAGCTCTCGGGCCCAGTGGATGACATCGTGGACGAGGACGTGGCCGAACAATTGTTGCCGGTGCTGTCTGAAAGCGTCAGCAACGCCGTGCGGCATTCGGGCTCTGAAGAAATTTACGTCCTCCTCGCCGTTCAGGACGGCGACGTGGTCCTCACCGTCCAGGACCATGGCTGCGGATTTGCCGATCCCGGCCGGATCAGCGGATTGAACAACATGAAGAGCCGGGCCAGCCGGCTGGGCGGGACCTGCACCATTGAGAGCGCCCCCGGCCAAGGCACCAGCGTGACCTGGCGGGTGCCCCTTCCGGCCTGACGGTGGCGTGCCCTCTCAGGACAGCATTTCCCACGCGCGCGGGATGGGAGCCGGGATCAACGGGCTGCGGCGCCGGAATCCCAACTTTTGCAGTACCGAGGACACAGTGCCAACCACCGCATCTTCGGGGAGCACCAGCTCCTGCCCGATCTGCCGGTTTGTCAGGCCGCGGGCCATGAAGGCAAGCACGTTCCGCTCCCTCCCTGTGAGGCCTTGCAGCCAAGAGGCAGAGGCGGCTGCGTACAGGCTTTCGGCAACCCTTTCCCGGACCTCCGGCCGGAACAGTGATGCGCCGGCGGCGGCACAGCGGATGCTGTCCACCAGATTGTTGTTGTTGCTCACCTGCTTGAGGACGTACCCGGACGCGCCCGCCAGCACCGCCGCCCGCACGGCATGCTGTTCGTCCCAGCCGGTCAGGATCAGGCATCGGACCCCTGGGGCCGTGGCGCGGAGGTCGCGGCAGACCTCGATCCCCGTTCCGTCCGGCAGCCTGTCGTCCAACACAGCGATATCGGGTTTCAGGCTGGGGATCAGGCGCCGGGCCTCTGCGGCCGATCCGCTCTCGCCGGCAATCGTGAACCCATCATTTTCGAGCAGGTCCTTCAGGCCCCGCCGCACCAGTTCATGGTCATTGAGGATGAAGATCCGGGCGGTCCCGGCTGGGGACTGAAAGACATCCCGGGGTTCTGCGGGTGTTTCCATGACGACGCTCTCATTGATTCGACGCCCTCCCCGGCTGCCCGTCTGATGCAGCCGCCCCGGTCGGAAGGATCCTCGTTCAATCATTTCGCGTCCCTCTGCTGTGCCAGCAGGGCCAAAAGTCCGTTCCTGATTCGTCACCAGCCGAAGCCACGGGGAGCCAATGGCCCGGCTGCCTCCTGAAGTTGGCGAAGGGCGCTGCAGCCAGAGCACCTCATGGTGTCTCCGGCCCCCTTTGCCCTGACCCACCGGTGCGATTCCTCCAGCCGGTACTCAAGCCAGCCTGAAAGCTTTTGCAGCCGGTTGAGTGCCACGCTGGCTTTCTCCCAGGAACTCCAGCGTCCCACGACGGCACCGTTGTCCTTGAAAATGATGTTGCACCCGCCATCGCCAATTTCCGCTGGGGCCTGGCCGCCAGGCGCTTCCTGACCGTACACGGCCCTGTACTCTTCAGAAGTTGCCACGGTGCCTCCCTGATCAGGCAGCTTTGGTTTGCGGGCGGGCGAGAAACGCCTCCAATGACTGGAGGGTGATGGTTGCGTCAGTGAAGGCCGGGCTGCCATGCGGGTGCAGGCGCTCCAGCAGGCCACCGTTGTAGCGGAGGCGGCGGAGGGCGGTGGACACGGCACGGATGGCGTATCCCAGGTCGCCCTGGTGCCGGAGCAGCGCGAGCGTCATGCCCTGCATTGATGCCAGTGCGACAGCAAGCACGTTTGCGTCCAGCTGCCGGCCCGCGGCCCGGTGACGGCGCAGCTGGGCGGCAAACCCGTCCCAAACCTCCCGGGCCGCAATCCGGGCCACTTCCGTCCGCGCATCCTTCTCCGCCAAACCGCGGCCCACCAGGTCCGCATGAAGGCATTCGAACCTGTTGCTGAGTTCCCCGGCCCTCCCGCCGGCTTCGCTGCCCGGGTATGTTGAGGGTTTGAACTTGGCAGGATGCAGGAGCATCGCCCGACGGCGGGAGGCGTCCTCCCGCGACAGCCGCGCGGGCTCCAGTGGCGTTTTCAGGGCGGGACGGAGCGTGCGGATGTCAGGCATGCTGGTCCTTTCAAAGTGCAGCGAGCTTGCAGCATGTGCCTGCGGGGGCATCATCTGCGGTGACACTGCGGGAATGCCTCAGCGGCAAGGGAAGTGTGTGCAAGTGAACTGTGTGCAAGGGAACTGGGTCTATAGGGAGGGGCGTCAGGGGGAAAGCCACTCCGGCCTCGCAAACCTGAGGACCCGGACGGCGCCCCTACAAGGATGCCAAGGGTCTGGGCTCCCGATGTAGGGCTGAAAGTCCCGTCATGGGGGAGGACGGGTACAGATTCCCGCGTGGAAGGTTTGGAGGCTTGGTTCCCATGGAAGGCGGGGGCTTTGTGCCCTGTTTCCGGTTGCGGGGCCGGCCCTAGCCTGAAATCAGCAGGGCGGCGTAAGGCCACCTGCCGGATCCGGGAGGCACACGGTGAAATCGGCGAACGCAAGCATCATTGCAGGCCTTGTCCTTATTGGGCTGGGTGGGCTCTTACTGCTGGACCGGCTCGGCGTCATGGACACGGCAGCTTTTGTCGCACCGCTGATCTTCGCGGCCATAGGGGTTTTGTTCCTGTCCCTGTTCGTCCAGCGCCGGGAGAACTGGTGGGCGGCCATCCCCGGGTCCGTGTTCCTGGGCCTGGCAGCGGTCATCACCACCACGCAGCTCACCAACGGCGCATGGGGTGCATCTTTCCTCTTCCTCTTCATGGGTGGCGGGTTCGCCGCCGTGTTCCTCCGCGAGCGCACCAACTGGTGGGCCCTGATCCCGGCGGGCGTCATGTTGACGCTTGCTGTCATCGTGGCACTCCCGCAGGAACTGCAGGGCATGCCGACCGCGGCCGTCCTGTTCCTGGGCCTGGCAGCCACCTTCGGCGCGCTCTCCCTGGTCCCGGTCCGTAGCTCCGGGCACGCTGCCGACCACCCCAGCGAAAGGATGAGTTGGCCGCTGATCCCCGCCGCGGTCCTGACGGTCATGGGTTTGATCTTTGCGCTCCAGGCCACGGTGGTGTTCATTTCCCTGGACTTCGCCTTCCCGGCCATCATGATCCTGGCGGGAATCACGCTGATGGTCTACGCCTACGTCGCCCACCGCGACGGACGGCAGAAGACGCACGGCCCCGGGCCCCGGGCAGGCTAAGGGGCCCAGCGGGCCGGTGGGCCGGCCGGTGAGCCCATGCGGCCCATCAGAGGAGCGCCTCCGCCCGGGTCCAGTGCCCACGCAGAAGTGCGGCGACCCTCTGCGGCTCAGCCCGGTGCGGGGGGTCGAAATGGTGGCGGCCCGGGAAGACTTCCAGCCGGTAATCGGAAAAGACGCGGGCCAGCCGGGCGGCGTTGTCGCCCTGCTCGTCCGGACTGCTCATGCCGCCCAGCACAAACAGCACAGGTTTCGTGAAGGAGGCAAGGCGGCCGCGGTCCAGGTTATAGGTGTTGAACGCCTGGAGGAAGGCGTTGATGCCTGCCGGCCGCTTGGCCATCCACGGCGGCGGCGGGCCGGGCGGCGGTGCCGGCAGGACGGCGTCGGGCTTTACCTGCAGCCTCATGAAGGCCGGCATGAACTCGTCCTGCGGCAGGGCGGACAACTGGCCGTAACGCTGCCACAGTTCGGTGTGGGCAGGGCTCCAGTCCCAGTTTCCCGCCCAGGCCGGCTCAAGCAGCGCCAGGCTGCGGAGCCGTCCGGGATGTGAGGCGGCGAGGGCCAACGCGGCAGCTCCGCCGCCGGAATACCCCACCAGGTGGAAGGTTTCCCAGCCATGGGCGTCGGCCTCGCGGAGCACGCCGTCCGCCTCTGCATCCAGGCTCCATCCCGGCGGCGGCGTATCCCCGGCGTAGAGCTCCAGGTCCTTGGCGATGGCGCCCACTCCGGGTCCCAGGAACTGCAGCAGCGCGCCGTAGGCGGGGCCGGCGGGAAGGACACTGCCGGGAAGCAGGATCACGCGGAGCGGTTCCATGGCATTGTCTTTCGCCGGCGCCGGTCAGCCGCGCGCTGCCAGATGTCCGGTCACGTACTCGGCGTCCGGGCCCGCCCCCACGAGGGTGGCGGAGATATGGCGCGTGAGCCAGGGGAGCCCGACGGCGTACAGGCCCGGGTGCTCCGTCACGCCTTTCGTGTGGCGCGGGTAGTTCCACTCGTCCAGGAGGGGAAGGTCCAGCATGCTGAAGTCCAGCGCGTAGCCCGTGCACCAGATGATGGAGGTGATCCCTTCCGCCTTAAGGTCCAGCCGGGCGCCTGGCTCTGCCGGCAGCCAGAGGTCTTCCTCCGGCACGTCCGCCTCCGGAGCGTCGATCCCGGCAGCCTTGATGTACGCATCGGACAGCCGCCCCAGCCGCTGCCCGAACCCTGCCTCAACCAGTGCCAGGCGCTCGGCGAGGTCGTCGGTGAAGACGAGGACGCCGTCGTCGATTCCCTCGAACCGGCCGTGCAGCCGGACGCCGCGGCGTCCCAGTTCGCGCAGGTGCACGCTGTGGCCGCCGTCGTTGCCGGACAGCAGCGGATTGCACATGAAGCGCCCGGCGGGGGAGGGCAGCCCGTCCACCTGGAGCGCGTTGATGCCGTACTCCGGGCCGTGGACGTTCACCTCCACGATCCAGTGGAAGATGTCCTGCCCCCGGTACCGCCGGGGCGCCTCCGGGCAGCTGGACACGGACAGGTGCACGGTGCGGCCGGCGTCCAGCAGGTCCTCGGTAATCTGGCCGCCCGATTGCCCGGTGCCCACCACCAGCACCGCACCCTCCGGGAGCTGGGCGGGGTTGCGGTAGTCGTGGCTGTGCAGCTGCAGGACTCCGGGGGAGAGGCCGACGGCGGCAGGCGGGGTCCGTGGGCGCTGGAAGGCGCCGCTGGCCAGCACCACGTTCCGGGCGGCCCACGTGCCCCGGTCCGTTTCGAGGGTGAACCCGGCATCCGCCGGGGCGATCCGGGTCACCGTCGTGTCCAGCTCCACCGGGGCATGGATGTCCCGGGCGTAGCGGCGGAAGAAGTCGATGGTGGCGTCGCGGGCAATGAACCCGTCCGGTTCCGGTCCGTCGTAGGCCTTCCCCGGCAGGGAGACTGAAAAGTTGGGGGTGTTCAGGTAGAAGGAATCCCACCGGTCCTGCCAGGCGCCGCCCAGGGCGGGCCGCTGCTCCAGGATCCGGTGTTCCACGCCGCGCTGCGACAGCCAGTAGCTCGTGGCCAGGCCTGCCTGTCCGGCGCCCACTACCACCGTGTTGGTCTCATGGCGGGAAACCGCGGGGGCGGACATGGCTACTGCGCCGCCCTTGAGGTCCTGGAGGCACGGGCTTTAGGTTCCTTGGGCCCTTTGGGCGGCAGGGACGCGACGTAGTCCAGCGCCTTCCCGGCCCAGGCCCGCGCCCGGGTGTCATCGCCGTCGCCCTCTTCATTCCACATTTCCGGCAGCCCGGTGTAACCGCCCATGGGCCGCTCGGCCGGCCCGAACGGCACGGTCCGCTCGGACGACTCCAGCACCTCCTTGTCCTTCGGGGAGAGCTTCACGCCGATGGTGGAACCGAACAGCCCGGCGAACATGTTGCCGTTGACGAACGCGCCAAGGTTGCCGAACATCGGCTTCACCACCACCCCCGGATGGTCGGGAACCACGCGCCGGAACCGCTCTTTGTCTTCCTCGGTGGCTTTGGGCATCTCCATGGCTTCATCTCCCGGTGGCAGGGTGTATCCGCAGGATCTGGATGCAGGATATGCCTATTCGGAGGCGGGGTCGAGGGTCCGGGATGCATGCGCCCAGCCGGCAATAAATCCCGTCCTGAGCAGGTCAAACTTCCCGGCGGAGTGCTATATATAGCTCAAGGCAACTATTTTGTGGCTGCCCCGCCAGGTCGCATGGATCCGGGATTGTCCCGGGGGCTGGAGGCAACGGTGCTGAACACGCCGGCCTCCGCCCCGGCTGCAGGAATCCGGTGCCGCCCGGCCAACCGTCCCGCCACCGCGCCCCGGCTCGCGTTCGTTGCCCTCGCCGCGCTCGCCCTCCTCACCGGCTGCAGCGGCGGCACCAGCCAGTCGGTGGCCACCGCCGTGAAGGACAGCTCCTCCGCGGTGGCCACAGCCCGGATCGCGCTCCGGCAGGATATGGCCGGCAAGCTGACCCGCGCCGCCACCTCCACCGCCCTCGACGATGAGCTAAAAGAAGTCCAGGGGAGCCGGAACACCGTCCTCAACCTCTCGCCGGCAACGCAGGAGGACCGCGAAACCCAGAAGCAGGCACTGGACGTGCTGGACCACTGCGCCGCGGGGTTCGCCGTGGCGCGCGCCGCCCTGGCAGGGAACGACGGCGGCGCCCCCTCCCTCGCGGACGGTGACAAGGCGCTCGCGGACGCGCAGGACGCCCTGAAGCAGCTCGAAGGCAAGGTGGGGTCACAATGAGGGCGGAACCGTGAAGCGGCTCCTCGGCGTCGCGCTCGGGATCCTCACCGCCATCGGCGGGTTCGTGGACATCGGGGACCTGGTGACCAACGCCGTTGTCGGTTCCCGCTTCGGCCTGTCGCTGGTGTGGGTGGTGGCCGTCGGCGTACTGGGCATCTGCCTCTTCGCCAACATGTCCGGCCGGGTGGCGGCCGCATCCGGCCGCGCCACGTTCGAAGTGATCCGCGAACGCCTGGGGCCCCGGGCCGGGCTGGCCAACCTCTCGGCGTCGTTCCTAATCAACCTCATGACGGTCACGGCGGAGATCGGCGGCGTGGCCCTGGCCCTGCAATTGGCCAGCAGTGTGTATTACCTGTTGTGGATTCCCGTGGCCGCGGTGGCAGTGTGGCTGGTGATCTGGCGGGTGCGGTTCTCCATCATGGAGAACGTCACGGGCCTGCTGGGGCTGACGCTGATTGTCTTTGCGGTGGCGCTGTTCCTGCTCAAGCCGGACTGGGGTGCGCTCGCCGGGCAGCTGGCGCCGGCCTTGCCGGAGCAGGAAACGGTATGGACCTACAGCTACTACGCGATCGCGCTGTTCGGCGCTGCCATGACCCCCTATGAGGTCTTCTTCTTCTCCTCCGGGGCCGTCGAGGAAGGCTGGACCGTGAAGGACCTGCTGCAGGAGCGCACCAACGTCCTGGTCGGCTTCCCGCTGGGCGGCCTGCTGTCCGTGGCGATCGCCGGGTGCGCCGCCGTCGTCCTCCTGCCCGCCGGTATTTCGGTGACGTCGCTGTCCCAGGTTGTCCTGCCCGTGGCGGAGGGTGCCGGGAAGGTCGGGCTGGCGTTTGTGCTGGTGGGCATTGTGGCCGCCACGTTCGGCGCCGCCCTGGAGACCACCCTCTCGTCCGGATACACCCTGGCCCAGTTTTTTGGCTGGTCCTGGGGGAAGTTCCGCCGGCCGGCGGAGGCCGCGCGGTTCCACCTGTCGATGATGGTGTGCCTTCTGGTGGGCATGGCCGTCCTGGCCACCGGCGTGGACCCGGTGCTGGTGACCGAATACTCGGTGGTGTTCTCCGCCATCGCCCTGCCGCTCACGTACCTGCCGGTCCTCATCGTGGCCAATGATCCCCAGTACATGGGCGAGCATGTGAACGGGCGGGCCGTGAACGTGCTGGGAATGGTTTACCTGGTGATCATCCTGGTGGCCTCGCTTGCCGCCATCCCGCTCATGATTGTGACAGGAGCCGGCTCATGACATCGCCATCCGGTCCTTTGCCGCCGGTTCCGCGCGTAAGCGGCCGCATCCTGGACGCGCAACTGCATCTCATGGACCGGCAGGTCCTGGACCACGACGGCGTCCCGGTCACCACCGTGGACGACCTTGAGGTGGGCGGGCCTGATTTGGACGTGGAGATTCCGGCGGGGACGGCACCGCCGGCCATCACCGCCCTGCTGACCGGCGCGGTCCTGGGCACGCGGATCTTTGGCGGCAGGCCGCCGTCGTCCCGGCTGATCCGCATCCCGTGGAAGGACGTGGCGGAAGTGGGTGTGGTGGTGCGCCTTGGCGTGAGCGGGGAGCCGCTGGACGCCAGCTGGGTGGAACGGTGGGTGCGGGACAAGATCATTGCGCGGATACCGGGAGGCCGCCATGATCCTCGGTGACCTGCTGGGCACACCGGTCCACGATGCCGACGGCGGACGGCTGGGCCGCGTTGCCGACGCCCGTTTCGTGCTGGACGGAGCCCCGCACCAGCTGATGGCGGAGCCGCGGCTGCTGGGGCTGGTGGTCAGCCCGCACAGTGTCGCATCGTTCCTGGGCTACGAGCGGAACGGCCTCACCCGGCCCTGGCTGCTGGCCCGGATCCTCCGGTGGCGGCACCGCGGCTCGTTTTTGGTGCTGTGGGAGGACATATCGATGGTGGGGCCGCACTCAGTCCGGCTCCGGCCGGGGTACACCCGCTACAGCGCGGCGTTGGAAGGCGGCGGCCAGGTTT
This sequence comes from Arthrobacter sp. Soil761, assembly GCF_001428325.1. Lineage (NCBI taxonomy): Bacteria > Bacillati > Actinomycetota > Actinomycetes > Micrococcales > Micrococcaceae > Arthrobacter > Arthrobacter sp. Soil761. The sequence continues at coordinate 127,400 of NZ_LMSF01000030.1, forward strand.
AGCGGCGCCCAACAGATGCGGGATTAGGTGTGGGCGGAAACTCCTGTAGTGTTGAGACTGTTGTTGTGTTTATGCAGTTGGTAGTTCAGGCAGTACGCGCGGTCGAAAGTCCGTGTTCTTCTGAAGTAGCGGTTTTTGAACACCCCACGCCGGAGGGCCCGAAAGTCGGGATTTTCCCTCCACCTTCACGAAGGACAAAAATAATGGCTACTGGTACCGTCAAATGGTTTAACGCTGAAAAGGGCTTCGGCTTCATTTCCCCGGACGACTCCTCGCAGGACGTTTTCGCGCACTACTCCGCGATCAACTCCAACGGCTTCCGCTCCCTCGAAGAGAACCAGAAGGTTTCCTTCGACACCGAGCAGGGCCCCAAGGGTCCCCAGGCCACCAACATCCAGGCTCTCTAATTCCTTAGAGTTCCGGGACCGTTAGGTTTCCAAGCAGGGCCTGCCGTTTATCGGCAGGCCCTGCTTTTTGTTTAACCCATGTATGCCAGTTCCCCGGGTTGGGCCTGCCCCAGGGTTGAGCGTTGGGCGGGCATCCTCCTTGGAAGAACCGTCTCGACAAATGTGAATTGCAGGAGCACTCTTGTACTGCGCACGCCTCTGACGTGCGGAACCAGCGCCTTGGCTGGGAAGAGAATTGAACCTGCGCGGCACCAGTTGGGGTGGTGCATATCCGGCCCCGATCACCGGCCGGCACTGGCTGCCCGCGCTCCCCGGCATCGGCAGCCGGCACCTTCACTCCGAAAAAACAGTGGCCGGTTGGGCCAGTCATGCAATGGGTTTGAATCGGCCGCAGCTGCAAATCGGCATTTAACAGATCGCCGTTCAAGAAAGCATCGCCATGAAGCACTATCGGGGAATCAAACCGAGATCCAACAAGCTGGCATTGATTGTGGCATTCGCTGTCGCATTGCTCGCCTCCCTGGCTGCAGCCGGCCCCGCGTCAGCCGACGGAGGGGGCCACCGGACCTGGCAGGTACAGGTGGGCTCTGAGTCCAGCGACCAGGAGATCCAGGGGATGGCCTTCCTTCCCTCAGAGATCTACATCAATGAGCGGGACACCATCACCTGGCAGGCAAACTCCGCAGAAATACATACCGTGACGTTCCTGGCGGCAGGCCAGTCGCTGCAGCCGTTCAATCCGTTCAGCGACGATGAGCTGCAGAAGCGCGGAAAGGATTATTACGACGGAAAGTCGTACTACAACTCCGGCATCCTGGCCAACGTGGACGTCCCTGGCTTCCCGGATGCAAGGAGCTACACCCTGTCCTTCCCCCGGGAAGGAAACTTCACCTACTACTGCCTGGTCCACGGCACGATGATGAAGGGGACCGTGCACGTGCGCGACCGGGGCACCGACTACCCGTACAGCCAGGCTGACTACGACAAGGCATCACGGGCGCAGGAGCGGGCCATCCTCCGGGACGGGCACCAACTGGACGCATCCCTGGCACAGGAGGCATCCAACCACAAGGTGATGGCAGGCGGTGACGACGGCGTGGCCATGGTCATGCGGTTCGTGCGGCCCACCGTGACGGTGCACGTGGGCGAGACGGTGGAGTTCGTCAATGACGGCATGGGCGCACCCCACACGGTCACCTTCGGCACTGAACCGGCGAACATTTTCGCCCCGTCCGGCGACCCGGAGCATTTCACCGGCGGCGACCTTAGTTCGGGCATCATCCCGCCCGGTGGCGGCACATTCGAAGTAACGTTCAAGTCCGAAGGAACGTTCGAGTACATCTGCGCACTCCATGACTACATGGGCATGGTGGGCAAGGTGAGAGTGGTCGACTAACGCCGGCTACATGGTCCGGCCGAGGCGGTTGCCCCGGCCGGACCTGCGTTTTCCGGGTCAGTGCAGGCCCATGGCCTCCCGCACCTCATCGAGGATGTGGTGCATGGCCCGTTCAGCCTCCGCCGTGTCACCGCCGGCCACGGCTGAGGCCACGTCCTCGTGCGCCTTCAGCGCCTCGTTCCTCGGCTTGAACGGCATAAGCCCCTGCCGGGTCCGGCTGGTCAGGACCTCCGCGATCATTCCTTCCAGCGCACGGAACATTTCATTGCCGCAGCTTCGCAGCAGCAGCTGGTGGAAAGCGATGTCGGCGGCCAGGAAGGCCTGAAGATCACCAGCCTCGCCCAGCTTGCGGAGGTCAGCGGCCAGGGCCACGAGCTGGGCACGTTCTGCTGCGCTGGCCCGGCGTGCCGCCCCGGCGGCCGCGATGGGTTCGACGGCGATGCGCAGCTCGGTCAGGCTGCTGTACTGCAGGTCCCGCCGGTCCGAGGCCAGCCGCCAGCGCACCAGGTTGGGGTCAAACACATTCCACAGGGAAGATTCCTGCACCACGATGCCCACGCGACGCCGCGAATAGACCAGGTTCATCGATTCCAGGACCTTCATGGTGTCCCGGGCAACGGTCCGGGAGATGCCGTAGTCGTGCTGCAGCCCTTCAAGGGTGAGGCGGGTGCCCGGGGCCAGCTTCCCGGAGGCTATGGCTACGCCCACTGCCTCAATAACCCGGCCCTGCGTGGCTGGGGCAGGCCCGCCGTCGTGCACTTCATCGCCGTCCTGGACTGTCGCCGTCGACATTCTTTTCCCCGTTCCCTTACGCGCCGGTGCGCCCCTCAAGAATAGCCCCCTAACCGCCAAAGGTATGACTTGTGACACGAATAGATAGTATCTATTGCTTAAAAAGGTGATACCTTATCGCTTGGTCCGATGAACACCGGACCCGCAGCGAGCTTCTTCGAAAGCCAAAGACGTCTTCTCCGGAGGTATGACATGCAGTATCCAGCCACGCACCTGGTGGTCATGGGCGTTGCCGGTTCCGGCAAATCCACCCTGGCGGCCGCCCTGTCCCAGCAGCTGGGATGGGCCTGCGCCGAAGCGGATGAGTTCCATCCAGAAGCGAACATCACCAAGATGAGCCAGGGGATTCCGCTCCAGGACGAGGACCGCTGGCCCTGGCTCGATGAGATCCGCAGCTGGATGACCGCGCAGGCCGCCGCCGGCAAGAGCACCGTCCTCACCTGCTCCGCGCTCAAGCGCGGCTACCGGGAGCTGCTCGCCGGCGCCGAAGGCCGTGTCATCTTCCTCCACCTCGACGGCGGCGCGGACCTGATCAGCCAGCGGATGCAGGGCCGGGTGGGCCACTTCATGCCGCCCGCCCTGCTGCCCAGCCAGCTGGCCACCCTAGAACCGCTCAGCCAGGAAGAGCTCGACGCCGGCAGCCTCCGCCTCGATATCTCGCACTCACCCGAAGAGCTGGTCGCCGCCGTCGTCCGGGCCCTGAACCTCCCCGCCGGCCAGGCGCCCAAAGCGTCCTGACCCCGTAGTCCCCAACCCTGTTTCAAAGGAGAACCATGACCATCGAAGGATGGACCCAGACGATGGGTGCAGGCCCCCTGCTGCTCATCGCCGCGGCGGCAATTCTTGTGCTGCTGTTCCTCATCATCCGGCTGAAGATGCACGCGCTGGTGGCACTGATCCTCATCAGCCTCGCCACCGCCTTCGCCACCGGAATCCCCGCCAACCAGGTGGTTCCGGTCCTGATCAACGGCTTCGGCACCACCCTGGGCACCGTGGCACTGCTCGTCGGCCTCGGCGCCATGCTCGGCCGCATCGTGGAAACCAGCGGCGGCGCCAAAGTCCTGGCCGATTACCTGATCGGCGTCTTTGGCGAGAAACGGGCACCGTTCGCCCTGGGCCTGGCCTCCCTGATCTTCGGCTTCCCCATCTTCTTCGACGCCGGCCTGGTGGTCATGCTGCCCGTCGTCTTCGCCGTAGCCCACCGACTTGGCGGCGGCGTGCTGCGGTATGGGCTTCCGGCCGCCGGCGCGTTCTCGGTCATGCACATCTTCCTGCCGCCGCACCCGGGGCCGGTCTCGGCCGCTGCATTCTTTGACGCCAACATCGGCCTGGTGCTGATCGCCGGCCTCATCACCGCCATTCCCACCTGGTACGTCACGGCCTACCTGTATGGCATCTGGACCGGCAAGAAGCTGGTCCTGCCCGTGCCGGAAATCCTGGGCCACGCCAGCGCGGAGGCCGAGTCCCACCCGCCCCGGTTCCGCACCATCATTGGCCTGCTGCTCCTGCCACTGGTCCTGATCTTCCTCAACACCGGCCTGAACACCCTGGCCTCCTCCGGCGTGCTGTCCGACGCCGTGAAGAAGGAACAGTGGTTCCAGCTCCTTCGCACCGTGGGTGAAACGCCGGTGGCGCTGCTGATCGCCGTGCTGGTGGCCATGTATGTCCTCGGAGCCCGCCGCGGAACCCACGCCGGTGCCCTGGAGAAGCTGCTTGAGTCCTCGCTGGGCCCGGTCTGCTCTGTCATCCTTATTACCGGCGCCGGCGGCATGTTCGGCGGCGTCCTGCGCACCTCGGGCATCGGCGCGGCGCTGGCTTCTGTCCTGGGCAACCTGGGCATCCCGCTGATCCTGGCCGGCTTCCTCATCTCCGCCATCCTGCGCATCGCCCAGGGTTCGGCCACCGTCGCATTGACCACCACCGCGGGCCTCATCGCCCCGGCAGTGGCCACCGCGGGGCTGACCGGCATGCAGGTGGCGGCGCTGGTCATCGCCGTGGCTGCGGGCTCAGTGGTGGTCTCACACGTCAACGACTCCGGCTTCTGGCTGGTTGGCCGCTTCTTCGGCATGGACGTCAAGACCACCCTGAAGACCTGGACCGTGATGGAAACGCTGATCGGCGTGATGGGCTTCGCCGTCGCCGCGGTCATCTTCATGGTGGCCGGTATAGGGGGCTAAGCAACCCACCAAACACGTGGCGCCAGCCTCCGGTCAGATGCCTCTGACCGGAGGCTGGCGCTTCTTGCATTCAGGCGAGAAGCTGGCGGGAGCCTGAATCGAATGCGCTTGCTTCGGGTGGCCATCCGAGTGGCTTAACAGGGGAAATATCCGCCAAAAAAGGGGGATTGTAGGGGAGTCCGGGCCATGGACGCTGTCCGCCGAGGGCAGTATCCTTTAGCTGCAATTGCAGATCCATGCAGGGCCTAAGGATGCTGCTGTTGCCGTTTCGGGGACCCCGCGTAACGCGGGGCGCAGGGCTTTGCCCATGGTAGCTGGGGGTCAACAGAGCGGCTCATCTCGCCATCAGCGAAGAGTCCGATGGCCATCAACTAAAGTCCCGCCTTCGATGATCATTCGGAGACGGACCGCCACCCTAGAGGCAATCATGAGATCTTATCTCCGACCACTGTTCATGCTGTTCGCAGCAATCGTCATCGTGTTCACGACCGGGCTTTCCGCCCAAGCCGCCAGTCCACACTTCAAAAAAGGCGGCGAACCGGTCTGTACCGTGACCGCCAACGGGTCAACATCCACCACCACTTGTCGCGCCGTGCTCGCGGGCCTCGGAAATTCCGATCTCAAGGCCACGGTCACCGTTTCCGGTTTCGCCGTCTACCAGTGCCAGAACCAGGGCGGCAACGTTGCCCCGGGTCAGAACAAGGTCCTGGAAGGGCCTGTCAGCGAACCCACCTTCATCGATAGTTCGGCGATCAAGAACGGTAACCTGACCCTCGTGACCAACCCGGTCGACCTGACCGCCAAGAACGAGGTCACTGCGGCTGAAGCGGGATGCCCGAACAGCAACTGGAAAGGCATCAACCCGGTTCTGACCGTCACGTCCATCACGCTCGTGATCGAGCAACCGGTAGGTACAGTGATCTTCCGCTGCACCGCTACCGACCCGAACGGGCTCACCGGGACAGTAGCACTTTCCTGCTAAGGCGTAATTCGGCAGGGTGCCCATCGGCACCCCCATAATAAATTGGGCCCGGACCCAGTCCAGTTCCCTGCGGAGCGGAACGCGTCCGGGCCCCTTTATGCGTCAGGTCCGCCCCTGGCGGGAACACCGGCCGCCCCGCCGTCGTTGTTCCCCATGGCGTGCATTCCATGCGCGCCACCCGCCAACCGAAGGACACCCCTTGACTCCTCGCACCATCGTGATCACCGGCGCCAGCGACGGCATCGGCGCTGCGGCCGCCCGGACACTGGCAAAGGCGGGGGAGCAGGTGGTCGTCGTCGGCCGTTCCGCTGAAAAGACCCGCGCCCTGGCGGAGGAGATAGGTGCAGACTTTTACCTCGCCGACTTCGCCGACCTTTCGCAGGTCCGGACCCTGGCCACGGAACTTGAGGAAAAGTACCCCCGCATTGACGTCCTGGCGAACAACGCCGGCGGCATGATGGGCAAGCGAACGCTCACGGTGGACGGGAACGAACTGACGTTCCAGGTCAACCACCTGGCGCCGTTCCTGCTCACCACCCTGCTGATGGACACGCTGGCGGCCAGCAACGCGAAGATCATCAACACCGCCAGCGCCGCAAACTACTCGGGAAAGATGGACCTCTTCGACCTCAAGGCTGAGCAGGGGTACCGCACCTACCGCGCCTACGGGACGGGCAAGCTCGCCAACATCCTCTTCACGTCCGAGCTGCACCGCCGCTTCCATGACCGGGGAATCACGACGGCGGCGTTCCACCCCGGCGTTGTCCGCACCAACTTCGCGGCAGATTCCACCAGCCACTTCCGGCATGCCTACAAGACCCTGCTGAACCGCTTCATGCTCAGCCCGGACCAGGGTGCCGACACCATGCTGTGGCTCATCAACGGCACCCCCGGCACGGACTGGATCTCCGGGGCCTACTACGCCAAGCGGGCCCTGGCCAAGGCCAACCCGCAGGCCTACGACGCCGAACTGGCGCGCGGGCTGTGGGACAAGAGTGATGAGCTGGTCAAGGCCTTCGTCCAGCCCTAACGCTCACAGGCAACGCCGTCGTGGTCGGCGTCCAGCCCGTAGATGTCCCTGCCAATAACCTGGAGGGGGCCGCTGACGTACGCCGGTCCGTTGCCGCTTCCGCCGGCGCAGTCCACGTCCGAGGCAATGGGGACGCACCCTGAGTAGTTCGGGTCGCAGCCGGGATTGGTGCCCGGAACGGCCGGGGCAACAGGGGCCGGAGGCGCAACGGGAGCGGGCGGCGCTGCCGCCTTCGCGGCTGCTTCGGCGGCGGCCTTTGCTGCCGCAGCATCCTGCGCCGCCTTCGCCTCGGCGGCCTGCCGGGCGGCGGCCGCGTCAGCGGCGGCCTTGTCGGCAGCGGCTTTGTCAGCTGCCGCCTTCTCGGCGGCTGCCTTTTCCGCCGCGGCCTGGTCGGCGGCCGCCTTCGCTGCGGCAGCGGCTGCCAGCTTCTCCGTGACGCGCTTGGACTCCGCGGCTTCCAGCCACACCAGCCTGCCCGACCCGTCCTTGGTACAGACGTAGGTGGTGCCGGCCGAAACCTGCTGCCCGTTTGCGGCGGTGCACGGCGTACCGGCAATGGGCGTTGCGGTGGCGGATTCGCTGGCGGGTCCGGCAGCGGCGCTCAGGGAGGCCTGGGGTGCACCGCACCCGGTCAGCAGAAGCACGACGGCGGCGGCCCCGGCGCCCAGTACCTTGTGCGGGCCCTTCCGCCCGGCGGCTCCTGGGGTCAGCGCGGGTTCCCGACGGCGGGTGCGGGGCGCGGAAAAGCGTTGGACGGCAGGCATGGTTCCCCCAAGTGCGTGTGCTGGATGCGATGTGCACGGCCAGCGTAGCTACGCCGGGATGGCCGGAACGGTTTAAGCGCAAATCTTGATGTATTCCTGCACCAACCTTGAAGCTCCCGGTTGTGCGGAGGTCAGCCCTGCCTGGCCAGCGCCCCACCGATCAGCCGCGCACCCTCCGGGTAGGCGCCCGGATTCGGACCCGAGTAGTTGAGCCGGATGAAGGCTCCGGCGGGTTCGGCCGGGAACCACTCCGTGCCGGCGGCTATGATCACGCCGGCATCCTCGCAGTCCCGCACCAGGCGCGGCAGATCCGTGGCGTCGGGCAGGCGCAGCCACAGGTTCAGGCCGCCCTTCGGCAGGACATCGAGGTGCGCCTGGGGGAGGTGCTCCCGGATGCTGGTGGCCAGCAGGTCGCGGCGTGACTGGAGCTGCTGCCGGAGGCTCCGCAGGTGGGTCTGCCACCCGGGTTGCGTCACCACGTCCAGCGCGGCGGCCTGCAGGAGCCCGCTGACGTACATCGACTCGGCGGCGCGCTGGCCCAGGATGCGTTCGCGCGCCGGTCCCCGGACGATCACGGCAGCAATCCGGATGGCGGTGGACACGCTCTTGGTCAGGGACCTGATGTACACTACGTGCCCGGAATCATCGCGGGTTGCCAGCGGAACGGGGTCGGAGGTGATGCCGAAATCGTGTGCCCAGTCGTCCTCCACCAGGAAGGCGCCGTGCCGGCGGGCCACGTCCAGGATCTCGTCGCCGCGCCCTGCCGCCCACTGCCCGCCCGTGGGATTCGAATAGTTGGGCTGCACGTAGAACGCCCGCGCCCCGGTCTCGGCAAAGGCGCGGTCCACGTCCGCGGGATCCGGCCCGTCCGGGCCGGTGGGCACCGGAACCACCCGCACCCCGGTCTGCGCGGCGGCAAGGATGGCGCCCCAGTACGACGGCGACTCCATCAGCAGCGGCTGTCCCGCGCCCACCAGCGCACGGAAGATGGAGCTGAGCCCGCTCTGGCTTCCGGGCAGCACAACCACATCATTCGGGGTGGGGGGCGTGGTTCCCACCGGGGTGGCCGACCCCAGTTCCTGCGCGAACCATTGCTGCAGCTCCGGCATGCCCGCCGCCGGCGGCCGCGACAGTGCGGCGTCGCCCCGGGCAGCCCGGGCCAGCGCGGCGCGGACCAGCCGTTCCGGCAGCAGTTCGCGGTCCGGGTAGCCGGAATGGAACCAGATGGCATCGCCGGGAACGTTGCGCATGGTGCCCGACGACGACGGCAGCGGGGACGACGGCGACCGCAGCGCAGCCGTCTGCCAGCCATAGTCCGACGGACGGGCGGTGCGCACGGCACGCACGAACGTTCCAACGCCGGGCCGGCTTTCAATCAGCCCCTGGGCGGTCAGCGCCTGCAGCGCCTTCTGCACTGTCACCGGGCTGGCCTGGTACTCGGCAACGAGCTGCCGGGTGGACGGCAGCCGGGCCCCCGGAGCCGCGCCGCCGACCCATTGCCGGAGTGCCGCAACGATCCGCGAACTGCTATCGTTATTCATGAAAGAACATAGTAGCGCTACTGTCCTGAATCGCCCAGTGATATCGCCGCGTAAGGCCACGGGAATCTGGTGGGGCCTGCTCGGCGTGGCGGCCTTCTCCTTCACCGTTCCGTTCACCCGCGTGGCCGTGGCAGGCATCCCGCCGCTGCTCATCGGTTCCGGCCGCGCCGTCGTGGCCGCTGCCCTCGCCATCGCAGCACTTGCCATCACCCGCCAGCGGTTGCCCCCGCCCCGCACCTGGCTGCGCCTGTCGCTCGTGGCGGGCGGCGTCGTCGTCGGCTTTCCGCTGCTGACGTCCTATGCCCTCACTGCCGTACCGGCGGGACATGGAGCCGTGGTCATCGCCCTCCTGCCGGCCGCCACCGCAACGGTGGCGGTCCTGCGCGCCGCTGAGCGGCCCCCGGCCGCCTTCTGGGTGGTGATGGCGCTCGGCTCGCTGGCCGCCATCTCCTTCGCCTTCCTCCAGTCAGGCGGCGTGGGGCACCTGCACTGGGCGGACCTCCTGCTGCTCGGAGCCGTGGCCTGCGCCGCGGTGGGGTACGCGGAGGGCGGCCTGCTGGCGCGCACGCTGGGCTCGTGGCAGACCATCGCCTGGGCGCTGGTCCTTGCCGCGCCGGCCATGCTGGTCCTCGCCGTAGTGTCGGTCCTGGACCAGCCGCCGTCGGCCACACCCGTCCAATGGGCTGCCTTCGCCTACCTCGCCGTGGTCAGCATGTTCCTGGGCTTCTTCGCCTGGTACCGGGGGCTGGCCATTGGCCCCATGGCGCAGGTGAGCCAGATCCAGCTGCTCCAGCCCGTCCTCAGCATCGGCTGGGCCGCGCTGCTGCTGGGGGAGGCGCTCACCTGGACCACCCTGATCGGCGCCCTCGCCGTGATCCTCTGTGCCGCTGCGGCCGTCCGCGTCCGGCTCAAACCGGCCCCCTGAACTGCTGAAAGGACTTCCCATGTACATTCCCGCCCACTTTGCTGCCGGCCCCGATGCCGTCCGGCACCTCCTCACGACTCCCGGCGCCGCCAACCTGGTGACCATGACGGACCACGGCCTGCTGGCAACACTGCTGCCCTTCGCCTTCAACCCGGCGGTGGGGGAGCGCGGCGCGCTGCAGGCCCACATGGCGCGCACCAACCCGCAGTGGTCCACCGCGCCGGCCGGCGAGGCGCTGGCCATCATCCAGGGCCCCGACGACTACATCTCGCCGTCGTGGTACGCCGCCAAGGCCGAGCACGGGCGGGTGGTCCCCACTTGGAACTACAGCACCGCGCACGTGTACGGCGAGCTGGTTATCCATGACGACGCCGGCTGGCTGGCACGGCACGTCCGGCACCTGACCGGACTGCACGAGGACGGCCGGGCAGACCCCTGGGCCGTGGACGACGCGCCGGAGAAGTTCATTGCCGGGCAACTGCGGGCGATCGTGGGCGTGGAGCTGGTGATCAGCCGGATCGAGGCGAAGGAAAAACTGAGCCAGAACCGCTCCGACGCCGACGCTGAAGGAGTGGCAGCGGGTCTTCGGGCCGGGGGGCGTGAAGCCGGCGCGGCCGCCGTCGAACGCGCGCGCCGGAACTGACGCCTATGGGCCCTAAGCCGCCCGTTCCAGCAGCACCATCACCTCGTAGTGCGTGGTCTGCGGGAACATGTCCAGGACGCGGGCACGCCGGGCGGTGAACGACGGGAGCGCGGCCAGGTCCCGGGCCAGCGACTGCGCGTTGCAGCTGGAGTACACAACGTGCTGCACGTCCGAGGCTTCCAGCCAGCCGCAGAGCTCCTTGCCGATGCCGCGCCGGGGCGGGTTCACGATCACCAGGTCCGGCGACTGCTTGCTGGCCAGGGCAAACGCGGTGGCGTCGCCGGCCTGGAACTCCAGACCCTCCAGGCCTGCCTCGTCACTGCTGAGGCGGGCGGACACGATCGCTTCGCTGCTGGTTTCGATGCCCGTGACGGTGCGGGCCGGTGCGGCGCTGTGCAGGGCGAACCCGCCCACGCCGCAGTACAGGTCCCACACCGAGGCCGGCGCCAGTTCGTTGACCCACTCGCGTCCCTGGCGGTACAGGGCCGCGGCCATCTCACTGTTGGTCTGGAAGAAGCTTTGCGGGCGGAGGTGCAGGTTGATGTCGTTGACCCGCATGTTCAGGGTGGACTGGCCGGTCAGCAGGATCTCCCGGTCGCCTTCCAGCACGGCCTTGTGTTCCGGGTGCACGTTGACCGAGACCACCTTCACCTGCGGCAGGGCGGCCAGAAGGTCCGGGAGGTGCTTCCGGATGCGCGGCACCACCTGGTCCGAGCGCAGGACCAGCCGGAGCATGACCTCGCCGTCCGGCGACTCGGTGAGGATGACGTGCTTGAGTTCACCGGTCCGGCGGGGAACGTCATAGGGCGTCAGGCGGACCCGGCGGATGAAATTCGCCAGCACGGGGAAACAGGCGAGCAGGCCGGGTGAGCAGACGCCGCACTTGCGCAGGTCCACGCCATGCCCATCGGCGTCCAGGATCCCGATGGTGGGATTCTGCGCGGTCCCGCCGATCACCATCTTGGCCTTGTTGCGGAAGCCGGACTCCTGGCTGGCCACCGGCGGCAGCCATTCGAGTTCGGTGTGACCGGACAGGAGGGTCTGGCAGTGCAGCTGTTTGCCGGCCAGTTGCTCACCGTAGGGCACGCCCATGTGGGTGCAGGAGCGGCAGGTGCCGGCATCAAAGTAGGAACAGCGCATGACCGGACAAGTTTACCCGGTTGCCTTCCCCGCCACGACGTGCAGGTCCGACGCCGGCACTTGGGGGAGTGCCGGCGTCGTACCTTTCAGGGCTGTACCGTCAGGGCAGCGCAACCGGCAGCACCCCATCCGGGAAGGGCGCAACGAAGGCGGCTCCTGCTTCTTCCCCTGCAGAGCCGTAGCCCCAACCGGCGAAGACGGTGGGAATACCGTGGACGGCTGCCCCGGCCACGTCGTAGCTGCGGTCACCCACCATGAGCGGGGCAGAGACATCCACCTTGGCTGCCTTCAGCCTGTCCAGCACTTCGGCAATGACATCTGCCTTGCTCCACCTGGCTTCCTGGTCCGATGCGCCGCAGACGACGGAGAAGTAATGGTCCATCCCAAACAGGCGGGCCATCCGGAGCGCCTGGTCTTCGGCCTTCGAGGTGGCAACCGCCATGGGTACGCCCGCACGATGGAGCTGTTCCAGCAGTTCCCTGATCCCGGTGTATGGAACGGACTGGTGTGCACCGTGATCCGCGTAAGCCTTCCGGTAATGCCGCAGCGCCAGCCGGGCAAGGACCTCATCGTGTCCCAGGTGCTCGCGGAAGGACTCAAGCATGGGCGGCCCCACCAGCCGGACCAGGTCCCCGGCCGGTGGCACAGCGGCCCCCACGGCGGCAAGCGCCCGGGCGGCGCTCGCCGTCACGCCTGCCGCCGAATCCAGCAGCGTCCCGTCCATGTCCAACAGCACGCAGCTGAAGGCTCTCCGCTGACTCTGCAGCGGCTGCTGCCGAAGTATCATCTCTGTGTGCTTTCGTTCTGGAGCCGGGCCGACTCGTGTCTGCTGTTGTGAAGTCATGCGGTGAAGGGTGAAACATGGATCGGGCGAGTCTTGACCGGATCGACCAGGGCATCCTGGCGGAGCTGACCCGCAATGCCCGGGTCAGCCACGCGGAGCTGGCTGCAAAGGTGATGCTGTCCCGCAATGCGGTCCGGCAACGCATCGACAGGATGGAACGGCAGGGTTACATCCAGGGCTACACCGTGGTGACCGGCGCCCCGGGGCACGGCACAGTCTCTGCTTTCCTGATGGTCTACCGGAAGGACAGGGTGCGCGGATCGGACGTCATCGCCGTGCTGCAATCGATCCCGGAGGTGGTCCTGTGCGATGTGGTCAGCGGCGACTTCGACCTGCTGGTGCGGGTGGAAGCACGGTCGCTTGAACGCATCCGGGAGATCTGGGAGCAGATAGCGGCCACGCCCGGCGTGACGGACACCGTGACGGCGATGACCCTTTCCAACTACATCCGGCGGGATGCGGCAGCGAAGCCGGCCCAGCCGGGAAACGCTCTCGACCAGGCTCCGCTTCCGGTGATCAGCCCTGGCGCTTGACGCATACCACTTTCGGCTGGGTCATCTCCTCATAGGCGAACCGGACCCCTTCGCGGCCCAGGCCGCCATACTTGGATCCCCCGAACGGCATGCCGTCGAAGCGGTAGTCCGATGAGTCGTTGACCATGACGCCGCCTGCGTCGATGCGGCCCGCGGCGTCCAGGGCCGTGTCCAGCGAGCCGGTGAAGATCCCGGCGTGAAGGCTGAAGTCGATGGCGTTGGCGGTCCCCACGGCTTCGTCGAAGGTTGTGAAGGGGTACAGCATGACGACCGGCCCGAACACCTCCTCCGTCCACAGCCTGCTGCCGGCGGGCACTCTCTCCAGGACCGTCGGATGCAGCACGTTGTTTACCCTGGTGTTGCCGGCGAGGACCACGGCGCCGGAGGCAACCGCCGCCTCAATCTTGGCCTGGAGCTGATCCACGGCGGCGGGACTGATCATGGGACCGACGTCGGTGGCTTCCTCGGCGGGGTCGCCCGCCACCAGCCGCGACGCCTCCTGCAGGAAGCGCCGACGGAACTCGTGGTAGCGGGAGGCGGCCACGAGGATGCGCTGAACCCCCACGCAGTTCTGTCCGGCTGCCCAGAAGGCTCCGGAGACGCAGGCTGAAACGGCAGCATCCAAGTCGGCATCATCCATGACGATGACCGGGGCGTTCCCGCCAAGGTCCATGGACAGCTTCTTCAGGCCTGCGGTCCTGGCAATGGCCTCGCCGGCCGTGAATCCGCCGGTGAAGGACACCATGCGGACCTCCCGGCTCCGCACGATCGCCTCCGCCACGTCCCTGTCCCCGTGGACCACTGTGAGGACGCCGGCAGGCAGGCCAGCTTCGGCGAAGACTTCGGCAAGCAGTTGCGCGGACAGGGGCGTCAGCGCGGACGGCTTGAGGATGACGGCGTTGCCTCCGGCGATTGCCGGGCCCACCTTGTGTGCCACCAGATTAAGGGGGTCGTTGTACGGGGTGATGGCCGCAATGATGCCCAGCGGTTCCCGTGCGTACCACCCCATGCGGTCCTCGGAGCCTTCATAGGAGTCAAAGGGAATGATCTCGCCGGCGTTCCGGCGTGCCTCCGCGGCGGACAGGCGCAGGGTGTTGACTGCCCGCAGCACCTCCTTTCGTGCCTGGCGGATGGTTTTGCCGCTCTCGGCTGTGATGGTCTGGGCGAATTCCGCGTGGCGCGCGTCGATTAGTGCGGCAGCCGCGTCCAGCAGCTTCCCCCGGGCATGGCGGGACAATGCGCGTGCCTGCGCCGCCCCGGACCTGGCAGCCCGGATAATCGCGTCCACGGACTCCGCCGTGGTCAGGGCCACGGCTCCCACCACCCGGCCGTCGTAGGGGCTGAGCACCTCCCGGATCGCGGCCGTTGCGTGATCCAGCGGTGCAAGGGTTGATTCACGCATCTGCAGCCACCTGGTTCCGTGCGGCGTGCATGGCGATGATGTCGGACAGCAGGGCGTACGCTGTCTCCACCCGCCCGGCCCCGGGTCCGGACACCGTCACCGGGCCGAGGAGATCGGTGTTGAACGACACTGCATTGTTGGCACCCGAAACCCCGGCGAGGCCGTGGGCCAGGGGGAGCGCCACGGGGGCAACTCCGGCACTGATGCTTCCATCCAGGTTCCGCCGCGCGGAGCCCACCAGTTTCCACCGCCGCCCCTCGTTCCTGGCGCGCCTGATGTCCTCGGGCGACAGCGTTGACATCCCTTGGCGCTGCACATCCGCCAGCGTGATGTCCGCCCCCAGCAGCTCATTGGCCAGGATCAGGACTTTCAGTTGGACGTCGTGGCCCTCGATGTCGGCCGTGGGATCTGCCTCTGCGTACCCCCGGCTCTGGGCTTCGAGGACCGATTCCTCAAAGCTGAGGCCCTCTTCCATCCTGCCCAGGACATAGTTGCTGGTGCCATTGAGGATGCCCTCGAAGCCATTGAGCGCCAGTCCGGGGAACAGTTGTTTGGCCAAACGGATGACGGGTGTCCCGCTCATCACCGCGCCTTCGAATTCGAAATGCAGCCCTTTAAGCTTCGCGAGCCGGCTCAACTCCTGGCCATGCAGGGCGACCGGACCCTTGTTGGTGGTGCAGACACTCTTTCCCGACTCCAGCGCCCAGCGAACGTGTGAAGCCGCAGGCTCGCCGTCTGCAGGGTTGGTGAACGTTGCTTCGCAAATAATCCCTGCGGAGCAGGTCCGGATCACGCGCTCGTTGTCCGGGTCCGCTGACCCGCCGTACGCTGCAAATGTCGCGACGGCGGGATCCAGGCCCAAGGCCATGTCAAGATCGATCCCCCCGTCCTGGACCAGGGAACCCAGCCCAAGGTCCGTAATGGCAACCACCCGCAGGTCAAAGCCGAGGGTGCGGCCAAGCGCATCCCCTCTGGTGGCAATCAGTTCGGCCAGGGTCCGGTTGACGCCGCCGAACCCGATCAGCGCGATGTCGTAGGTGGTCATTGCTACTCCCTTGAGGTGGTTGTTGTTGCTCCCATCCTGTGCCCACCCGGTGTCCGTTGAGGCATGTCCAAACGCTCCGCCGGGGAGGCGAAACGACCATCTGAAGGGCAAATCGACATACGGAGTAACAGCAATAAAGGTGCAACATTCGCATTTGAATATGATTTTGATGACTAAAAATGCCAGTTTGTGTTACTTTCGTCACTGTCGACGCGCTTAAAGCTTTCATGGACCGGCACCCGAACCGCGGCCGTCCTTCCGACCATCCCCCACTGGAGGCACCACTTGGAATCTTCGACCCCCCTCACCCTCAAGCCGGAGCCGGACGCACCGCCGTCAACGGAATCAGGGCTCCGCCGCTCCATGGGGCCCCGGCACCTTGTCATGATCGCCATGGGCGGCGTGATTGGTTCCGGACTGTTCCTCAGCTCGGGTTACACCATTTCCCAGGCCGGCCCGCTGGGTGCCGTTCTCGCCTACCTCGTCGGTGCCTTCGTGGTTTACCTGGTCATGGCCTGCTTGGGGGAGCTCGCCATCGCCTACCCCGTCTCCGGTGCGTTCCATATCTATGCTTCCCGGTCCATTGGTCCCGCCACGGGATTCGCCACCGCCTGGCTCTACTGGCTGTGCTGGGCGGTCGCCATCGGATCGGAGTTCACAGCCTCGGGCCTGCTGATGCAGCGCTGGTTCCCGGGCGTTGATGTCTGGGTCTGGTGCCTGATCTTCGCCGCAACGTTGTTCGGCCTCAACGCCGTGTCATCCAAGTTCTTCGGTGAGTCGGAATTCTGGTTCGCCATCATCAAAGTGGGCGCCATCATCGGGCTCATCGTCCTGGGCGGGGCAGCCCTCCTGGGCCTCCACCCGCTCAGCGCATCGGGCAACCATCCCTTCCTGTTCGAAAACTTCAACCCCGAGGGAGGGCTGTTTCCCAACGGTTTCACCGGCGTTCTGGTGACGGCGCTCGCAGTCTTCTATGCCTTCTCAGGCTCTGAACTGATCGGCGTCGCCGCAGGGGAGACGAAGGATCCCGCCACCAGCATTCCCAAAGCGATGCGCAGTACGGTCATCCGCCTCCTGGTGTTCTTCGTCGGAGCCATCACCGTCATCGCCGCCACGATCCCGTACCAGGAAGTTGGGCTCGACGAAAGCCCGTTCGTGACGGTGTTCACGGCGACGGGTGTTCCCTTTGCCGCCGATCTGATGAACTTCGTCATCATCACGGCGCTGCTGTCTGCAGGCAACAGTGGCCTGTTCTCGTGCGCCAGGATGCTGTACTCCCTGGCCGACGAAGGCCACGCACCCCGGGCGCTTAAGAAGCTGACTAAGCGCGGCATTCCCATGACCGCGCTCTCGGTGAGCATGCTCGGAGGGCTGGCCTCACTCATCAGCAGCGTGGTTGCTCCGGAAACCGTGTACCTGGTGCTGGTATCGGTAGCGGGCTTCGCAGTGGTGGGAGTCTGGATGTCCATCACCGCCTCGCATTTCTTCCACCGGCGGTCTTTTGTCCGGAACGGCGGGGACGTGTCCACCTTGTCCTACCGCGCGCCGCTCTTCCCACTGGTCCCGGTCCTGGCATTCACTCTCTGCACAGTCTCACTGGTCGGCATCGCTTTCGATCCGGCCCAAGTGGCGGCGCTGTACTTTGGGATTCCTTTCGTCGCCGCCTGCTACGGTTACTTCCACATCAGGCACGGGCGCCGGGCCGCAGCCGAAAAGACGGCGCAGGGCTGAACCGTTTCCATGGCCTGGCGCGGACGGCCGAACGTCCGCGCCAGGCCATCGCCGTGCCCGGGACTGCGTTGCTTCCGGCTGATTGGTGTTTCCCGTTGGGCGGTGCCGCAACGTGTGAGGATAGGCTGGTTGCCGGTCGGAAGGAGCAGCAGGGTGGATAACTCCCCGGAGGCGGCGTCGCTGGCGCAGGGATTGCGGATAGTGCGCCTGGTCATTGACCGGGAAAAGACGGGGAAGCAGCTTATGGGTGTCTCCCAGTTGGCCGCCGAGCTGGACATGGACCAAAGCCGCGTCTCCCGTTTGACCCAGGAGCTTTGTGAGCTTGGCCTGCTGGAGCGCCGCGAACGCGGCCCGTTCCGCGTAGGGACGGGCTTCTTCGGCCTTGCCGCCACCCTCAATACGGGGTGGATCCGGCATGCGGCGGCGGAACTGGAGGCGCTGGTGGCCACTACCGGGCTGCGCGCCCGGGTCTCGGTCCGCGACGGCTACCGGGTCATCCTGCTCCTGGCGTCCAGCAACGATTCGCAGGCGGGCAGCTTCGTCCAGCCCGGCATGGTGACGCCTGTGTGGTGTACCGGATCGGGCAGGGCGCTGTTGTGGGACCATAAGCGGCGCGGGTTTGAAGCTTTGCTTTCCAACGTGAACTTTGTCGGCGTCGGTGGTCCCGGCGCCCCGCATTCCAGCGCGGAGGCCTGGGAACTCATGGCCAAAGACAAGCCCCATGGTTTCGTTGTCGCCACGGAGGAATTCGAACACGGCATCGTGGAGGTGGCCGTGCCTGTCCGGGATCCGGGCGGTGGGATCGTCGCTTCGCTGAGTGTGCTGGGCGGGCAGCCGGACGTTGGACCCCGCGCAGGGGAATTGGCGGATGTGCTCGCGGAGGCCGCGGCAAGGCTCGGTTCGGTCCATCCCGGGCCGGAGGGGTAGGCGGCCCTTAGGGGTTGCTGTCCGGAGACCGCCATCCCAGCATGCCTTCCAGCCAGCGGCCCTGGCGGACGAGCGCTTCGGCGTGCCGGGACCGGCTGGGTTCAAGGCGGCCCTTCAGGCCCACCACCTGCAGGGCCGCCACCACGTCGCCCCTGAAATCCCTGATGGGTACGGCCAGTGAGTAGAGCCCGGGCTCCGCTTCCTCGTCGACGATGGAGTAGCCGCGGACCCGTGCGTCCCTGAGCCGTGCCAGGAAATCCTCGACGTCCGCGGGGGTGTTCGGGCCGTGCTGCTGGAACTGGACGCCCGCGAAGATTTTGCGGACCTCATCGTCCGGAGTCTCCCACAAAAGTGCCTGCCCGGCGTCGCTGCAGTAGGCAGGGTAGGGCCGGCCCAGCCACGAGCCCACCAGCCGGCTGCTCGCCGGGACGCTTTCGCCCACCGTTACGGTGCTCCTGCCGCTGAGGACCCCCAGGAAGCACCCCTCATCAGTCTCCCTCGAAAGGCGTTCCAGGGCGGCGGTCCCGTCGGTTGCCAGCCGGCGCCGGGTCAGCAGGAGGGCGTCGGTCAGGACGCTCCAGTCCAGGGCGAAGGTGCGTTCGGGGGTTCTCCGCAGGAAACCTTCCTGTTCAGCTGTCCGCAGGCTTCTGGAAACCTGGCTTCGGTCCCTGCCCAGGTCCGCAGCGATCTCTGCAACCGTGCCGCCGGGGAGGCCACGCAGGTGGCGTTCCCCGGCCGCCAGGACGGCCATGACGCCACGTCCCATGCTTGAAGTCCTCGACATGGTCCGAGTCTAGAGGACCGCCCGCCAGGGTCAGGAGATGGCGAAGACGCGGGCCGGGAAGCCGCTCCCTTCGGAGGGTTTGGCCCAGCTGGCCACGATTGCGGCACCCGATTCAGGGAGGCCGGACAAATCAGCCATCAGTTCTATCTGCCAGCGGTCCTTCGCCAGGATGTAGGTTTCCAGGCTAAAGTCCCCCTGCGAGGTTGCCAGCCCCGGATCGGTGTCCGTTTGCTCGTGCCCGATGGCCGAAACCCAGCGTTCCTCCACCAGGAAGGACAGCACCTCACGGGACCACCCGGGAGTGTGGCTGACTCCGTCCGCATCCTTGTTGGCCATGGCATCTCCGTCCGGCCACCGTGAGCTCCAGCCGGTCCTCAGGGCAACGAAGCATCCAGCCGGGATTCTTCCGTTCCGGTCTTCCCATCCGTGCACATCCTGCAGGGTGGGGGTTGCATCCGGATCCCGTTCCACCCGCCGGGTGATGTCCAGGACCACAAGGGGAAGAATCATGTCCTGGACTGGAATCCGGTCGAGGGTGCGTCCACCCCGGATGAAGTGGGAAGGCGGATCCACATGCGTGCCCCACTGGCCAACGATCGAATACCGGTGGGCCGTAAACCCGTCGCCCCTTTCAAGGTCGAAAAGAGCCTCCCGGGTTTCGTCCGGAAAGGCGGCGAAACGGGGCTGGCCTGGATGGAAGGCATGGGTGAGGTCCGTGAACGTCCTGCCTGCCAGGGCGGACTGAAGCGCGGGCCAGGCGGCAGTGGTGGTGAGTGTCATGATGCTGCCGCCGCCGAGGGGGTTTTACGGTGCAGCCCACCGGCCACGCTCACGGGACCGGTCACCTCGATGACAGGCAGTTCCCACGGGTGGATGGCCACCAGTTCCTGCATAACCCGTTCCAGGACGGCCTCGTCCAGGGTGGCATCAAAATAGGTGGTGAAGACGAACGTGGGGGAGAGGGTCTGCTCGCCCACCCTGCCAAGCGTGGGAGACGCCCCTTCGCCGCACGAGAATCCTTCGAATCCGATGCCGGATTCGAAGACGTGCTTGTAGTTCCCGAAATCACCGAGGTCCGGGTAATGCCCAACGGTGTGCAGGAGTTCTGCCAGCCCCGGATCCTGCTGGACGGCGTTGGCGTCTCCGGCGGCTATCCGGCCGAAGGTTTCCGCACTGATGGGC
Organism: Arthrobacter sp. Soil761; assembly: GCF_001428325.1. Classification (NCBI taxonomy): domain Bacteria; kingdom Bacillati; phylum Actinomycetota; class Actinomycetes; order Micrococcales; family Micrococcaceae; genus Arthrobacter; species Arthrobacter sp. Soil761. The sequence continues at coordinate 147,645 of NZ_LMSF01000030.1, forward strand.
CAGTGGACCCGTAGCTTGCGGACACTGTTCAGGTGCACACTCACGAATATTCCTCCTGTAATGGTCGTTGCTGCAGTCATCGTGGCACACAGTGATATGCATTACAAGCATGGAAACTTGCCTATAATGAACAAAACAGCCAACAATCGACCGGAGGTGCGATGCCTAGCCGCCGTTCCCTGTCCACCCTGCTTGACGCCGGCGCAGGCCTCGTAGCTGACGGCGCCCTGGCCACCGAACTGGAGGCCCGCGGCTGCGATTTGAACGACGCACTGTGGTCCGCCAAGGTCCTCCTGGAGCAGCCCGAGCTGATCAGGGACGTGCACCGGGACTACTTCGCCGCCGGCGCGAACATCGCCACCACCGCCAGCTACCAGGCCACGCCCCGGGGGTTTGCGGCGCGGGGGATGGGCGAACGGGAAGCCCTGGAGCTCGTTGCGCTGTCCGCCCGGTTGGCGGATGAAGCGCGGCGGCAGCATCTGGAGGACCACCCGGACGCCGGGCCGCTGCTGGTCGCCGGTTCCGTGGGTCCCTACGGTGCCTACCTTGCGGACGGCTCGGAGTACCGGGGGGACTACGCCCTCACCGCAGAAGAGTTCCAGGACTTCCACGCCCCCCGCATCGCCGCGCTGGTGGACGCCGGCGTGGACCTCCTGGCCTTGGAAACGCTGCCTTCCTTCGCTGAGGCCGAAGCCCTCCTGGCACTCAGCCGGGAACACGGCGTCGACACCTGGTTCTCCTTTTCCCTGCGCGACGGCGGGCACATCAGCGACGGAACCCCGCTCGCCGACGTGGCCCGGCTCCTTGACGGACAGCCCCACGTCGCCGCCGTGGGTGTGAACTGCGTCCCGCTCAACCTGGTCGCTCCCGCGCTCGCAGCACTGGGCCTGCACACGGACAAGCCGCTGCTGGCCTATCCCAATTCGGGGGAGACCTACCATCCCGTGACAAAGACGTGGAGCCAGGACCGGGCGGCTTCCGGCAGCGGTGCTCCCTCCAGCCTCGGCACAGGTGCCCCTGGGTGGCGGCAGCTTGGTGCCCGCATCGTGGGCGGCTGCTGCCGGACCACGCCCGCCGACGTCGCAGCGTTGGCCGGGAAGGCATAGTTACCGGGAACACTGCCGTCTCCACGGGTGTTAAAACCTAAGGAGAAATGAACGATGAACAACAGAACTTACACAGCACTTGTTGTACCGGCCGGCAATTCCGAGCCGATGCGCATCGAGCAGGTGCCGGCAGACCTGCAGGCCTTGGAAGCCCTGGTGGGCGGGCCGCTGGAGTCGGTGATCCGCGGCGACTGGCATGTCTACCTCAACGCCGAAAGCGTCACCATGCTCCTGCCGGTCAACTTCCGCGCCGGGCAGCTGATGCACGAATGCGGCCTGGACCTTGACGGGATCCGTGGCACCGCGGTCTTCCTCGGCCGCGGCGATCACGGGGCCGAAGCGGACATCCCGGACCACTTGTCCCGGCTTGCGGAGGAGCTTTTCGGGGCCCCGCTGGCCGCGTAGGCTTAGTCCCCGCGGACCCCGTAGGTGCTCAGCACGTTGCCCTTGCTGGTGGTGGACTGGTCAAGCAACACCAGCCGGGTCAGCGGGTCACCGTCCTGGAACAGCCTGCGGCCGCTGCCGGCAATGACCGGGTGCGTCATCAGCTGCAGCGAGTCCAACAGCCCGGCGAACAGCAGCTGCCGCACCACCGAGATGCTCCCGCACACGGCGATCTCGCCGCCGTCGCGGTCCTTCAAGGCGGCAACGAACTCCTCAAGCGGAGCGTCCATCAACTGAGAGTTCTGCCATTCCAGCTGCCCGGTCAGGGTGCGTGACGCAACGAACTTTTCCACCGGGTTGATGAACGCGGCAAAGTCCTGGTCTGCCGAGGCGGTGGGCCAGTAACCAGCCCACTCCTGGTAGCTGACGCGGCCCAGGACCACGGTATCCACGGTGTTCATCATCTTGGTCAGGCCCGCGCCGAGTTCGTCGTCGAAGCTGTCGAACTGGAACTTGAAGGGTTCGGACACCACCCCGTCCACGGAGTGGAACAGGCCGGCAGTGACTTTGCGCATGGGAACCTCCAGTTTTCGAGCGGACAGGCATTACGGTATGCGCCCAGGGCCTTTCCGGGAAGGGCGCCGGACCTTATTTTGGCCCGGGAATTCGGACGACGGCGGATGGTTACGTTAGCTTGATCACTCGCCGTGTCGTCTTGCACGGTTTCGCGCCGGCCGGGCCCCATACTTGTTTTTGAGCGGCTTTCGCCGTCCCCCCGGCCAGGCAGGAGGAAGTGCATGGAAACCCTGAAAAAAGTCGTGACCAACCAGTATTTTCCTGCCGGCGCTGTCCTGACGGCCGTAGTGCTGTTCTGGGTTGTTGGAATGCTGGGCGGACTGTCCCTGCTCAACAACAACCAGCCACCGCTCACCACCCTGACCTGGATGCTGTTCGTCTACGCGGCAGCTGTGCTGACCCCCCTCGCGGGCCTGCTGGCCGCCGTCGACCTGGTCCGCCGCTGGCGCCGCAACCGCGCCGCCGCACCCGATGTGCACGCTGAACCTGCTGCTTCCGCAACGACCGTGACGCCGTACGCTGGCCGGCCGGCAGAAACACCCGCCAATGCGGCAGCCGTTGCTGAGCAGCGGCCGTCCGGTCAGAAGGCCCCGCAGAAGAAGTCTGGCGGGAAAAAGGCAGCATAGCGCCTACGGTGCGAGCATCACCTGGTTCCGCCCTGCGGCCTTTGCCGCGTAAAGGGCTGCGTCGGCTTCATTTAGCAGCATTTCGGCACTCACCACATGCCCCGCGGAGAACCCGGAGACTCCAGCGCTGAACCCCAACTGGCCCGATGGGTCGCCGGCATGGGGTATGGCCAGGTCACGTACGGCGCATAACGCCCGTTCCACAAGGGCCCTGGCCCCGATCACGCCCTGTCGGGGAAGCACCAGCAGGAACTCCTCGCCCCCGAACCGGTAGACACCGTCAGTCCGTCGTGCCGTTGCCGCGAGGGTGGATGCCACCGCCCGAAGGGCCAGATCGCCGGCCTGGTGACCGTAGAGGTCGTTGTAGCTCTTGAAATTGTCCACGTCGCACAGCGCCACACTGTACCCCTCGCCATGGCGGGCGCTCCGGGCGTGCAGTTGCTCCAGGTCCTCTGAAAGTTTCAACCGGTTGTGAAGTCCGGTCAGGGGATCGGTGCGCGCTTGCTCCGAGAGGACTTTCCGGTAGTGTGCGAGGTCCGCGTGAAGCGTGGTGATTCGCAACGCCACTAGGAGCCTGGTGTGCAGGACAAAGGGGTCCAACGGCTTGGTGACGTAGTCGTCGGCGCCGGCCTCGAGCCCGGACAGAACGTCGTCGCGCGATCCTTGCGAGGTCAGCAGCACGATGTAGGTGTACAGCTCAGGCTCCTCTGCACGGATGGCCCGGCAGAGTTCCAATCCGTCCATCACGGGCATCATCCGGTCGGTGACCACCACATCCGGCCGGTGTGCCTGGAACAGGGCCCATGCCTCGCCACCGTCCGCAGCCGTCATGCAGTCATGCCCCGAACGTTCGACGGCGGCCCTGGCCACCAGGAGCGACCCCGGATCATCGTCCGCTACGAGAACTCTCAATGGTCCCCCTTCACTGCGGCCTCCAGTTCGGCGTCCAATCGGTGCAGTTCAGCCTCGAGCCGGCTGACGAGTCCCTCGGCGTTGCCCAGTTGCCCGTTGCGGCCCAGTTCTTCGAGCTCGGCACAGACCGAAACCACGCCGGAGGCTCCGATGTTTGCCGCGGACCCCTTCAGGGCGTGGGCAGCCTGCACCAGGACCTGGCTGTCGCCAGGAACCGCTGCGCGGAGCGCCGCCACGCGCACCTGGCTCTCCCGTCGGAACGCCTCCAGCGTTGCCCGCAACAATGCCCCTCCGTCATCCTGGCCCAGGTCCCTAAGGACGGCGATGCGGTCCGGGTCCAGTACGGGCCCGGGGCTTCCGGCGGAAGGACCTCCGGTGACAGCAAGAGGCTGCGGGAGCTGCACGGGAACCCAGCGGGACAACGCAGCTTCCAGGGCAGCCGCGTCCACGGGTTTTGACAGGTAATCGTCCATGCCCGCGGCGAGGCAGCGTTCCCGGTCTCCATCGAGGGCGCCTGCGGTCATGGCAATGATGGGCACCCGGATTGCAGAGGGCAGGCGGCGGATCTCGCGGGTTGCCTCGAAGCCGTCCATCACCGGCATGTGGCAATCCATCAGGATGGCGGAGTATCTTGTCGCGGCCGCGGCCGCCACCGCTTCGGCACCGTTGCAAACCACATCCACCGCGTAGCCGAACTTTTCGACTGTTGCGCGTGCCACCAACTGGTTCACCTCATTGTCCTCAACGACCAGGATCTGCCCGCGGCGCGGCGTGCCGCGCCCAGCCTGCGCGGTTCGGGCGGGCCTTGGGCGGCTCCAGGATTCCGGTGTGGGCTCGCGGGTCGAGATCAGGCGGACCAGCCGGTTGTAAAACTCGGAACTGCGGACGGGTTTCATCAGCCACTCACGCACACCCGCGGCGGCAATCTCTGCCGGGTCTACCTGCATGGTCGAGGTCAGCATGATCAGTTCCATGCCCGCAAGTGCTGCGTCGGCCTTGATGCGCCGGGCCAGCTCCAGGCCATCCGTGTCGGGCATGCAGTAGTCCAAAACGGCGAAATGGAAGGGTGTCCCGGCCTGCCGCGCGGCGCGGGCCACTTCCAAAGCGGCCGTCGCGTCCGGAACGGATTGCGGTTCAAGGCGCCAGCCACGGAGCTGGGATTCGAGGACCAGTCGGTTTGTGGCATTGTCATCCACCACCAGGACGCGGAGACCGGTGAGGAATCCGGCGGTCGGCACAGGATCCGTGGACGGGGGTGCTATGGGCAGCGGCAGCCGGAACCAGAATGTGCTGCCCTGGCCCGGCGCACTGTCCATCCCGATGGCACCGTCCATCACAGCGGTCAGGCGCCTGCAGATGGCCAGGCCAAGACCCGTACCGCCGTAGCGGCGGGTGGTGGAAGCATCCGCCTGCGAGAAGGATTCAAACAATTTGCCGTGATGTTCCGGGCTGATGCCAATGCCGGTGTCGCGGACCTCGAACTCAATTGCCGCGGTGCTTCCCGGGCCGTAGCCCGGGTCTTTGGCCGTGACCCGGATGGAGACCTCCCCGGATGCCGTGAACTTCACGGCATTGGAGGCAAGGTTGAGCAATATTTGCCGGATCCTGCCGGAGTCGCCCTGCAAACGGGCAGGAACGTCAGGCTCACAGTAGGCGATCAGCTCCAGGTTCTTGGCCAGTGCAGGTTCGGCCAGCAGGGCGGCCACCTCTTCGACGAGGACCCTGGGGTCGAAGGGACGGACGTCCAGGTCCACCTTTCCGGCCTCCAGCTTCGAGAAATCGAGGATGTCATTGATAAGGGCCAGCAACGATTCCCCCGCACCCTTAACCCCTTGGGCGTACTGACGCTGCGTCTCGTCCAGCCCGGTTTCCAGAAGGAGCCCGGTTAGGCCGACTACCCCGTTCATCGGAGTGCGGATTTCGTGGCTCATGGTAGCCAGGAATTCGGATTTGAGACGGCTGGATTCCAACGCCGCCTCCCGGGCCGCCTCAAGTTCCACGGTGCGGGCAGCCACTTCATCCTCGAGTCCGCCGGTCAGGCTGATGTTCTCGAAGACGATCAGCACCTGACGGACCAGCACGGAGGCAAGGACAGTGGCTCCCACTACGAGAAGGAACGGATCGAGCTCCTGCAGGTGCGGGCCGGCGAATTGGAGTACAGCCAGGAGGAGGGGAACGTATGGGAGCAGTTCCAGTGCAAGCGTGTACCCCTTCCGGTCCGGGCCTGTGTTCTCCACGTACGGTGCGGCAGGAGCCATGGCGATGATGAGGAAGGCGCCCATCCAGCCCAAGGCAAGCGGTGATCCGGTGGTTCCCGTCACGCCGTCGAACGTCATGCGCACGTAAATGCTGTCCGTAACGGCCAGCACCACCAGGCCGCCACCGAAACAGAGCCAGGGCAGGCGCTCGCCCGGCTGACGCCGCATGGCCAGGACCAGTACCAGGGACGTGATCACCAGATCCACCACGGGGTAGGCCATCCCGGTAAGGCGTGTCAGTGGGTCCCCAACAGCGTTGAAGGCGGGGCCAAGGGCCGTGTACCAGCTGACCACAAGCACCGAGCCGGCAATGACGGCGGCGTCCATGACCGCCCGAAACAGCGCGACGGGAGTGCCGGCTCGCCGCTTGAACGAGAACAGCGCCACGACAGCGGGCACCGAGTAGCCAAGGAACAGGGCGTCTGCCAGGGAGGGAAAGGGGTAAACATGGTCGTTCAGAAGGCCGTAAAACGCGTAGAGCGCCATTCCGGCTGCCCAGACGAAGGACGCCGCAGCCATATAGGTCCAGGCCTTCGCGTTCGCACCACCTCGGGCACCGGCTCGCGCACAGCTCACCCCGGCCACCAGGGACGCGGCCAAAATGAGGAAGTCGCCGGTAACAAGGGCGGCCGGAGTGCCCCTGTTCACTGCCAAAAACACCCCGAGTCCAGTGAGGACCAACGCTGCCGCCACGATCCGCGGCCACAGCCGCGACCTACCGCTGTTGACACGGTGTTCCAAGAGACCAGACTGGGACACGGAGACCCCTTCCCCCTAATTGCGCCCAATGCCCCAAAACCGGGGCGGAGCCGCCGGAGACCACGGCGGAGACGCCCCCTCATAATATCCCGCGCACCCTTGGAATTGGCCGGAAATTACCGCCCCTTCAAGGCATTGAGGGCTTCTTCCGCGTTCTGCAATGCGTGGCCAAGCCGCTCACCGGGCTCCGGCAAGGAAAACAGGTAACCCTGCAGCGAATCGCACTCCAGCGCGGCCAGGTAATCCGCCTGCGCCGCCGTCTCAATCCCTTCAGCCGTGACGGTCAGCCCCAGGCTGTGGGCCATGTTGATCATGGAGCTGAGGATCGGCAGGCGCTCGTTGCCGGTCCGCACCATGGACACAAAAGACTTGTCGATCTTGACCGTGTCCACGGGCAGGTCCTGCAGCCGGCCCAGTGAGGAGTAGCCGGTGCCGAAATCATCCAGTGCCACCCTGGCCCCGGCGTCCCGCAGCGTGCTGAGTTGCCGGATCAGGCTGCAGTCGGCGTCGAAAAACACACTCTCGGTAACTTCCATGACCAGCTGGTAGGGGGCCACGCCGCTGGCTGCCGCCAGCCTTAGGACGGTCTCGGCGAAGTCCGGTTCCTGGAGCTGGACCCCGGAGACGTTCACCGCCAGGGACCGCGCCGGATCCTCGCTGAGCCATCGCGCCAGCTGCACCATGCCGGAGGCCATTACCTCGGCCCCGATCTCGCCGATCAGCCCGGTGCGCTCGGCAAGGGGGATGAAGATCGACGGCGGCACCCGCTCGCCGCCGCGGTCCCACCTGGCCAGCGCCTCGAGTTGGACCACCTGCCCCATGCGGTGCGACACGATCGGCTGGAAATCCACGGTGATTTCGCCGCGCGGAACAGCCAGCCGCAGCCCGCCCTCCATGTGGGTGCGCTGCACCAGTGCCTGCATCATGTCCGGGTGGAAGCGGAGGAACCGGTTCTTGCCTGCCGCCTTGGCCGCATACATGGCAATGTCGGCATGCCGCAGGAGTTCCGAGGGCCCAACGCTGTCCTGCCCCAACGAGGCGAGGCCCAGGCTGAGGCTCGGCCGGAGGACAGTGCCGTCGATGGTCACGGGGACGTGCAGGCAGCGCACGATGCACGCCGCGATGGCGTCGGCATCCGGGCACGCCGTCAACAGCACCACGAACTCGTCCCCGCCCAATCGTGCAACAACGTCAGCTGTAGGGACGCAGCCGCGAAGCCGGCGTGCCACTTCGATGAGCATGTCATCACCCGCCTGGTGGCCAAGGATGTCGTTGACCTCCTTGAAGTCGTCCAGGTCAAGGAGCAGGACATCCACCGTCTTCAGCCGGGCTTCCTGAAGTGCTTCGGCCAGGGCGTCGTTGAACACGGCCCTGTTCGCGAGCCCGGTCAGGGGGTCCTGGAACGCCATGGCCCGCAGCTTTTCGGCCTGGACGGCCAGGTCCATCATGGCCCTGTGCGCCTGCTCCTGCGCTTTTCGCCGGGGCGTGACATCGCGGAAGCTCCACACCCGTCCAACGATCTTTTCCTCTACCCGCTGGGGGCGGGAATATCTTTCATAGGTGCGGCCGTCCCTGAACTCGACCACGTCGTGGCTCTCGGCGGCCGGGTCTTCCTGAAGTTCGCCCAGCCGGGCGGTGAAGGCCGCTGGGTCTGCCACCTGCTCCACGATGAGCTGCATGGCCGGTTCTCCGCTGTCCGCTTCCATCAACTCGGGCGGGATGCGCCACATGGCAAGGAATTGTTCGTTGAACCCAGCCACCCTGCCGTCATTGCCCATGACCAGGATGCCGTCGGCAGTGGATTCAAGGGTGGCCGTCAACAAGGACATGGCCTCGCGCAGATCCTCGTCCGCCGCCTTGCGGTGTGCCGTGCCACGGGCGGAGAGCAGCAGCCGCGCTCCGGATTGCCCTGCCCGTTCTTCCGATTGCCCTTCGGGTCCGCGCTCTGCGCGGGCGTGGTCCGCGGTTGGCTGGGGGAGGAGTGCGGCCGCCACTTCGATGGGGATCTCGCTGCCGTCGTGACGGAGTCCCCTGATCTCGCGGGGCAGCGGATGCCCATCCGGCTCTGCAAGGAGCTGGAGGAACAACTGGCCTACCTCGTCGCGGAAATCCTCGGCAATCAGTGGGCGGTGGTCCAGGCCCGCAAAAGCTTCCTTCGGTAAGCCGAAGAGCCTTGACGCAGCAGAATTGGCCGCAAGGATAATACCGTCCGCGGTCAAAGCCAGCAGTGCGTCCGGGCTGGCATCCATGACCACGCCAAAAGTTTGTAATGCCACATCATCGCCACGGCCCATAAAACTGGTCATTACACCACCCCTTCGCCATCATAAAGGCCATTGGCAGGAATTGGGTGCGCACCACGGAAGGCAAATTAGGCGGCGTGGAACAGAGAAAGCGCCGTCCTCCTTTTGGGGAGTCCGGCGCTTCTTGTTTAGGTGAACAGGTGCTGCGGCTACACCCGGCGGCTGCTGCGGTTGGTGACTGCTCCGTAGATCAACAGAACGACGATGGAGCCGAGGATGGCCAGCAGCCAGGTCCTGAGGTCGAAGAATTCGGCCAGTCCGCCGCCAAAGATGAGCGATCCAATCCAGCCGCCCAGAATGGCTCCGACGACGCCGAGGACCAGGGTCACTACCCAGCCGCCGCCCTGGCGACCCGGCAGGATTGCCTTTGCAATGGCTCCAGCAATCAGGCCCAAAATGAGAAATCCGATAATGCCCATGTTGCCACTCCTTGTCAGTAAGTTGTGCCGGGCCCCCATTTCCGGTTCCATCATTCAATCAGCAGGCTTACTACTGTGCAAGGCCTTGAATATCACAGGATGACTGTCAGTTTCAGGCGGAATGCCGTGCTTTTATCAATCGGTGTCCTGACGGTCCTTGGTTCTCCGCCGTATGGACTGGCTTTGGCATCCCGTGAAGCGTTCATTCTCGGGTGCGGCCTGCCTGGCGTCCGCCGATAGGATGGCAAGTCCCCGAACAGACCAAGGAGCGCAGGCATGCCCAGCCAGACCGCCAGGCCCCGTGCCATCTTCCTCGACATCGACGGAACCTACGCCGACCACGGCCTGGCTCCGGCAGCGCACGTGGACGCGGTGCGGACCGCCCGGGCACGGGGCCACCTCGTCTTTGTCTGTACCGGACGCCCGCTGTCCATGGTCCCCGGCCACATCCTGGACGCTGGGTTTGACGGCACCATCACAGGCGCCGGCGCCAGGGTGGAGGTCAACGGGGAGATCCTCAAGGATGCCCGTTTTGAACCCGGCCTGGCCGCACGCATCGTTGAGGCCCTGGATGCCCACAACGCCGCCTACATCCTGGAGGCCCCGGAAGCCCTGCATGGCCGCACCGGTGTGGACCGGCGGCTGAGGGAGGTGCTGGGCCCCATCTTCGCCGGGCGTCCACGCCACGACGGAGTGCTCAGCACGGACGTGGATCCGCTCGAGGACATCCTGGGGCCAATGCATTACGGCGATGACCTCCGCGCCACCTCCTACGCCAAGATCTCCTGCTTCGATGCACCGGTGCCGCTGACCCGCCTGTTGGAGGCCTTCGGGCCGGAGGTTGGGCTGATCCCGAGCTCCCTGTCAGCGCTCGGCGACCGTGCAGGGGAAATCTTCATGGCCGGCACGCACAAGGCGGTGGGCATCCAGGTGGTGGAAGCCCGGCTCGGCCTGGACCGGGCCGACATCATTGCCATCGGCGACAGCGCCAACGACATCGAAATGCTTGAGTACGCAGCCGTCGGCATCGCCGTGGAAGGCGGCCACCCCGCCGTCCTTGCCGTGGCGGACAGGACCACTGCCGCACCCGCCGGCAACGGCGTGGCCCTGGCCTTCGCTGAGCTGGGGCTCCTCGGCTAGGCCGTCCCCTGTCGGGCGTCAGCCCACCGCGCCTGCCGTGGCCAAGGTGCCGGCGGAGGTGCCAAGGCCGCGCACCAGCCAGCCTTCCTCCCGCCACGCTGCCGCGTCCAGCACGTTCCGCGCGTCCAGGACCACCCGCCGTCGTACCAGCTGTCCGGTGACGGCGGGGCACAGCCGCCGGTACTCGTCCCATTCGGTGAGGAGCAGCACCAGTTCGGCATCCTGGAGTGCCCGCCCGGTGGACGCCTCGAAGCGCAGGCGCGGGTAGCGGCGCCAGGCAAGATTGACCGCTTTGGGGTCGGTGACGGTGACGTGCGCCCCGGCAGCGGCCAGCCGGTCCGCCACATCCAGCGCCGGCGAATCCCGGATGTCGTCCGTATCAGGCTTAAAGGAGGCGCCCAAAACAGTGACCGAGCGTCCGGCCAGCGCTCCGCCGCACAGCTCCCTGGCGAGGCCGACAGTGCGTTCACGCTGGCTAACGTTCACCGAATCGACCAGCCGCATCCAGTCCTCCACGGCGGGCACGCCCAGTGTGGCTGCCTGTGCTCCGAAACTGCGGATGTCCTTGGGCAGGCAGCCGCCGCCGAAGCCCAGCCCCGCCTGCAGGTACCTGCTTCCGATCCTGGGGTCCAGCCCCATCGCCTCGCTGAGCTCCGACACGTCCGCGCCGGCAGCATCACACAGCCCTGCCACGGCGTTGATGAAGCTGACCTTGGTGGCCAGGTACGCGTTCGCGGCCGATTTGATCAGCTCTGCCGTGGCGAAGCTGCAGACCAGGCGGGGGATCCCGGCGGCCAGCAGCGGTTCATAGACGGCATCCAGTGCTGCCGCCACCCCAAGGGGTGCGCCGGTTGCCGGGTTGAAGGCAGCGGGCCGGCCGCCCTCCACGCCGTAAACCAGCCGGTCCGGCACCAGCGAGTCCTTGACGGCGGTGCCCTGCCGCAGGAACTCGGGGTTCCAGCCGAGCAGCACGTCGGGCCGTCGCGCCAGGATGCGGCGCAGCATGTCCACGGTGCCAACCGGCACGGTGGATTTGCCCACGACGACGGCGCCCGCGGCCAGGTGCGGCAGCAGGCTTTCCAGGGCTGAGACCAGGAAGGTGAGGTCGGCGGCGTCGGACGCCTTGTCCTGCGGCGTCCCCACGCACAGGAAATGAACCTGCGCGCCCCTTGCCTCTGCCGGGTCGGTGGCGAACCGCAGCCTTCCGGTAGCGCGGCCGTCCTGGAGCAGCTCGTCAAGCCCGGGCTCGTGGAATGGCGCCACCCCCTGCGCCAGTTGCTGCACCTTGCCGGGATCGACGTCGATGCCCACCACCGAGTGGCCCATGGATGCAAGGGCCGCCGCGTGGACAGCGCCCAGGTAGCCGCAGCCTATTACAGAAATCCTCATGACGGTGCTCCTGCCTTTGACGCCTTCCGCGGGGGACCGGGAACCGTCGCGGTGACGTCCCGGTAGTGCTGCGCCAGTTCGGCGCACAGCGCCGGCCAGGTCCTGTCCTGCACCGACGCGTGGGCTGCCGCCGCGAACGCCCGGCGCTTGGCGTCGTCGCCCACCAGGTCCTGCACCCTGGCGCGCATGGCCGCCAGGTCGCCCGGTTCGTAAAGCCACCCGGTCCGCGAATTCTCCACCAGGTCCAGCGGACCGCCCCGCCCCGTGGCCACCACAGGAACAGCCGATGCCATGGCCTCCTGGATGGTCTGGCAGAAGGTTTCGAACTCGCCGGGGTGGACGAACAGGTCGAAGGACGCCACCGCCCGGGCCAGTTCTTCGCCGCCCAGGAACCCGGTGAACACCGCGCCGGGGAGTACCGTCTCCAACGCCGTGCGCTGGGGCCCGTCGCCCACAATCACCAACCGGGTGTTGGGGAGGCCGGAGAGGGCGGCCAGGTCCTCCACCTGTTTTTCCACGGCGAGCCTGCCCACGTAGCCGATAATCCGTTCACCGTTCGGGGCCACCGAAGCCCGCCACCCGCCGTCGCGCTTTTCCGGTGAAAACCGCGCGGTGTCCACGCCGCGGCGCCACATCCGCACCCGCGGAATGCCCCGGCCGCGCAACTGGTTCAGCGCGAACGTGGAGGGCACCAGGGTTCGGGTGGCCAGTAAATGAATGTTCTCCACCCGGTTCCATGCCCAGTTCTCCAAAAAGGGCACACCGTACCGGGCGGCATAGCTGGGGACCTCGGTCTGATAGACCGCCACGGTGGGAATGCCCAGCTGCGCGGCAGCCTGGGCGGCGCGCCAGCCCAGCACGAACGGCGAGGCAAGATGCACCACATCGGGCGCGTACTCGGCAAGGATTCGCTTGACCCGGTACACACCTCCCACGGCCACCCGCACGTTCGTATAGCCTGCCAGCGGAACCGCTGGAAGCCGGTGGACCTCGGCGCCGTTGACGTGGACTGCGGCCTCCCCGTCGTGCGCGGACGGGGCAATGACCATGACGTCGTCGCCCCGCTCCTGCAGATGGTCCAGGACCCGCAGGATTGAGTGCGTGACGCCGTTCATCAACGGCAGAAATGATTCGGCGACGATTGCGATCCTCACCCCTCAACCGTGCGCGGCCTCCCTGAAATGGCGGGGGAGTAGGCGTTACCCGGAGGCAAAGGCCCGGTGAACAACTGGACCCAGTCCCGAAAAAAATTACTAAGTAGGCTTGGCATTCGATGCTAAGCATGCTTACGGTAGGGGGGTAGTCAGCGCAGAGCCTCAAGCAGCCGGGGCGGAAACCGGGCGTCGGAGACATCCCGCGCAAGGACATCCATTGCTGGCAGACCCAGTGCAACGACACATCCAAGGAGAGTCATGCTCAACAGGGAAAATCTTGAAAACCTGCTCACCAAGGGCGGCAACGTCGTCGGTTCCGATGGTACGAAGATCGGTTCGATTGGCCAGTTGTACGCAGACGACGACACGGGTGAGCCCACTTGGGTCACGGTCAAGACCGGCCTTTTCGGCACTTCCGAATCGTTCATCCCGGTCGAAGGCGCACGCCACCAGGACGACGACCTGGTAGTCCCCTACACCAAGGAGCACGTCAAGGACGCGCCCCGCGTGGACGCGGACGGCCACCTCACCCCCGAGGAAGAGGACCGGCTGTACACCTACTACGAACGCGGTGCCCGGACCTACACGCAGGCGACCACCGGCACTGACCGGGACGTTGACCTGCAGGGCGACGCCGACCTGAACGCCGGCACCCCCACGGCAGGCCTGGCGGCAGGCCACGGCACCTCCGACCGCGACACCACACGGGGAACCGTCGGCCACGACACCTCCGGCCCCACCACCGATGACGCCATGACGCGGTCGGAGGAACAGCTTCACGTGGGCACGGAGCGTGAGGCCACCGGCCGCGCGCGGCTGCGCAAGTACGTCACAACCGAGAACGTCACCAAGACCATCCCGGTGGAGCGCGAAGAAGTCCGCATTGAGCGCGAGCCCATCACGGACGCCAACCGCGGTGCCGCCATGGGCGGACCGGCCATCAGCGAGGAAGAGCACGAAATGGTCCTCCATGAGGAGCGCCCGGTGGTGGAGAAGGAAGCCGTCCCCGTGGAGCGGGTCCGGCTGGACAAGGATGTTGTCCGCGACGACGTCACGGTCAACGAGGAAGTCCGCAAGGAAAACATCGAAACAGACGGCGGCAGCCGCCGCTGACAGGTGCGGGGGACTCGTCCCTACGTTCCGCGGGCAGGCTGGCTGAAACAGCGGCCCTGACACGGTGAACGGCGCCGGGAGCCTACTTGGAGGCTCCCGGCGCCGCACTCTTTAAACGCTGGTGCAGCCGCGCATAAACGTGGCTGCACCAGCCAGTAGGACGAATATCTTCAGAACTTACGGTTCATCTCTCATTCGCGGCTCCTGTTTTCCCGGTTTACGGAATCCGGGTCATCGAACTGGCGCCGGGTCACGGCGGCGGCCAGCAGAAATCGCAGCACGCCCTCGGCGGGGCAGCGGGTGTTGGTTTCTACCAATTTTACGGCGGCCTCCAGGAAAAAGCGCCGGCGTCCCGGTCATTTGATTGATCATCCGCACCCCCGTGGAGCCTGTCGTTCGCGGGCAGAGCCCACCCGGCGTGACACCATGGAGCACGATGAAACTGCGCGCTGACCAGACCGGAGACCGTGGCCTTCCCATGCCGTTGTGGCTGCAGGGAGCCCTTGAAACGGCGCAGGCGGCCATCATTTCCGCGCTGGTGGTGGTGGCGCCCATCGTGGCTGTCTGGGCCACCGCCGGTTTCCAGAACGGGCAGTTCGAGGTCCTGGCCCGGCTGGCAGGCCAGTCCTGGCTCCTGGTACACGGCGTGCCGCTGGAACTGGCGGGTGCGGGACCGCAGGCGGCCACGCACGGCGGAACCGGCGTCCTCAGCCTGATTCCCCTGGGCTTGACCCTGATCCCGTTCCTCCTTGCCTGGCGGGCTGGCCGCCGGCTGGCCCGTGCTTCCTACACGGACCAGCTGTGGCAGGCGCTGCTTGGATCCTGGGTGGTCTACGGGGCTTTCGGCGCCGCCACCGGGTTCGTCTGCCGCAATGCCGACGTCGTCATCAATCTTTGGTACGCCATGCTGGTTCCCCTGGTTCCCTACGGACTGGGCATGGTGATCGGCGCGCGCAGGGAAGCAGGATCCTGGAGCCGGCTCATCGGGGTTGACGCGGTGGACTGGATTTCGCGCACCAGCCAGCATTCGCGCTGGGCCGGTTCCTACTTCGCGTCGGTGGCCAAGGCAGGATTCGTGGCGGTGGTGTCCGCGCTTGCGTTGGCAGCAGCGCTGCTCGCAGTTGACCTGTTCATCCACTGGAACCTTGTGGTGTCTGTCTATGAGGCGCTCGACGCCGGCCCGGTGGGAGGTGCCGCCCTCACCATCGCGCAGCTCGGCTTCCTGCCCAACCTTGTGGTCTTCGCCCTCGCCTGGACATCCGGTGCCGGCTTCGCCATGGGCGTGGGCTCCCAGGTGGGTCCGCTGGGCACCGCCGTGGGTCCGCTTCCGTCCATCCCCGTCCTGGCCGCCATCCCCTCGGGCCCCCTGGATTACGCCTTCGTGGCCATGATCGTTCCGGTGCTGGCCGGTGTCATGGCGGGGTGGTGGTTCCTCCGGGAGGGTGAGAACCACTTTGATGAGTGGCTTGCCATCAAGGTCCACGCCCGCTGGTTCACGGCGACAGTTTCCACCCTCGCCCTTGGCGCGCTGGCCGGCGTGGCCGCGGGGCTGCTGACCCTGTGCCTGGCCTGGGTTGCCAGGGGTTCAGCCGGGGTGGGCCGCCTGACCGCCATTGGACCTGACCCGCTGTGGACGGGACTGTGGGTGGCCGCCGAGGTGGCTGCCGGCGTCGTGATTGGCTACGCGGCCGGACCATGGCTGGAACGCGAGAAAAGCACGGCTGTTGAACGGGACGCGGAACTGGTCCACTAGGACCTGCGCGGGGCCTAGCGCACCTTGGTGGGCAGGACGTCCTGGAACTGCACCATGCAGGCGTGGGTGGCCCGGTCCGTCAGCGCACGGCCAAGGCAGGCCTGGTACTCGCGGACCTGGTCGAAGAGGACCATGGTGGTGACAATCAGCAGCACCATGACGGCAGCGACCACCAGGCCGGAAATGGTGCCGAAGAGAATCAGCTTGGATTCCTTCAACCGGACTGCACGGACCAGCAGGACAATTCCCAGGACCAGGCCCGAGGCGGTGAGCACCGTGGTCAGCCAGAGGTAGCCCACATCCAGCTGGTAGACGAAGAACGCGCCGAGCACCGAGACCACGAACATCCGGAACAGGGTCTGGGTCTTGGCGAGGGACGCTTTCGCCGCCTCGCTGAGCGGGGGCCTGACCTGCTGCTGCCCGCTCCGGCCCGGTTCGCTGTTCATGTTTTCCAGCGTACGCGAGCCTGCACCTAAGCTGGACCAATGCGTATCGTCGTCCTCGTTTCCGGCACCGGGTCCAATCTCCAAGCAGTCATCGACGCCGTCAAGGCGGGCGGGCTCGCTGTGGAAATCGCTGCGGTGGGCGCGGACCGCGAAGGAACGGCCGGCGTCGAACGCTCCGCTGCCGCCGGCATCCCCACGTTCGTGGTGGACTTCAAGGCCTACCCGGACCGTGCCGACTGGAATGCCGCCCTGACCGAAGCCGTGGCCGCCTACAAGCCGGACGTGGTGGTGTCTTCAGGGTTCATGCGGATTGTCAGCCCCGGTTTCATCGACGCGTTCAACGGCAGGTACCTCAACACGCACCCGGCGCTGCTGCCGGCGTTCCCAGGGGCCCATGGCGTGCGGGATGCGATGGCATACGGGGTGAAGGTCACGGGCTGCACCGTCCACTGGGCAGACGCGGGCGTGGACACCGGCCCCATCATTGCCCAGGAGGCCGTGACCATCGAGGACTCAGACACCGAGGAAACGCTGCACGAACGCATCAAGGTGGTGGAGCGGCGGCTCCTGGTCTCCACCTTGGCGGCCCTCGCCGCAGACCCCTCGTTCACGTCCCCCCAGCCCCCCAACTAGCTCGCAGTTGTTGTCGTTTTGACCCGTCAAAACGACAACAACTGCGAGTCACTTAATCATCGCCGCAGCTGGCTGTGGATAACTCCGGCAGATGGCAGAAGTGTTTGCGACTATGGTCGCGTGAAGACGCCTCGTCCACTTCCCGCCGAGATCGCCCGGGTGCCGTTTACGTGCCAGGAAGCGGTCGACGCCGGCGTAACTCTTAGGCGGCTGCGCCACGGAGAGCTGGACGCACCCAGCCGCGGCATCAGGGTCCCGCAGGACGGCTCGGGCCAGGGTCGAGAGGGCACGGCCCTGTCTGAAGCCTTGAGGCCGTTTACGAGGATCACTTCGTTTTCGGCGGTGTCCCACGCCACGGCCTTCACGTTCTGGAGTTTTCCTGGTTTTTTGCCCGGTCAAGAGGACCCGCTGATCCATATCTCCCGTCCGGACACCAGGGCTATTCCCCGCCGCAAGGGCGTTGTCGGCCACGTAGGACAGTTCTTCGATGACGAGATCGTGCACGTGGAAGGGGTGCTGGTAACCAGCAGGCCCCGGACATGGCTGGACAATGCCCGAAGGATGAGCGTTGAGGAGCTGACAGTAGTGGCGGACCATCTTCTGCGGCTGCCGAGGGCTGCGTTCGAAATCAGGACGGAGCCGTTTTGTACCCTTGGGCAGTTGTCCGACATGTTGGATCGACACAAGGGTACACCCGGCATCCGGAAGGCAAGACTTGCCCTGGAGTTGGCGCGGGTTGGTTCGGACTCGGCGCCGGAGACGCGGCTTCGGCTTGCCCTGAACGCCGCGTGCCTGCCTGAGCCGATGCTGAACATGCCCATCGAACTTCGCCCCGGCGTCATTCGTCAGCCTGACCTGAGCTATCCGGAGTACAGGATTGCGGTGGAATACGACGGCGACGGCCATTCCGAGCCACAACAGATCGTTAGGGATATCGACCGCGAGGAGGATTTCAGCCGAGGAGGATGGCTGCTCGTGAGGATCTCAAAGCGCCACATGCAAAACCAGGCGTTGTCCGCCCTCTCGAAAGTGCGCGGGGCGCTTCTCAGTAGAGGCTGGGTACCAAAGTAGCTCGCAGTTGATGCCGTTTTGACGTGCGAGAACGACAGCAACTGCGAGTCAGTTGGGAACCGTCTACTGCAGCCGGCGCTGGCGGGTTTCGGGGGAGAAGAACGCCATCCACAAAACGGAGACCAGTACCAGGGCTCCCGCCAGTGCAAACGACGTTGCAAGCCCGAGTTCCGGCCAGAAGTAGTTCGCGAAGATCAGCGGCCCAAAACCTGCGCCGAGGCGCGAGAACGTGGATGCCCAGCCGAAGCCGGTGCCGCGCAGTTCTGTGGGATAGAGCTCGGACACGTAGGCATACAGCACGGGGATGGCTACCTGCACCACGAAGCCGAACACCAGCAGCCAGAACACCGCGGCCGTGGGGATGTCCACCACGAAAGCCACAATCACCAGCGTAAGAGCGGACAGCGGGCCGGTGATGGCCAGGATCCATTTGCGGCCCACACGCTCCACCAGGAGCGCTGCCACCACCACGCCAAGGAAGCCGACGGCGGCCATGGAGGCTGTGGTGACGAAAGCCTTGTACTCGGCGAACCCTGCGCCGATGAGGATGCGCGGCATCCAGGTCAGGGACAAGTAGTAAACCAGCAGGATGCTGAAGAACAGGGACCATGCGGCGGCGGTGATCTTCCAGCTGAACTGCCACACTGAGCGCAGCTGCGTCCAGGCGCTGCCGGCGGAGAGCCGCGGGACATCCCTGGCGTCCGGAAGGCTGTAGGCACGCGGTTCTGCCCCGGTTGCTTCCACCAGTCCGTCGATGATACGGGCCGCTTCCTCCCGCCGGCCTTTCCGGATCAGGAACAGCGGGGACTCGGGCACGCTGCGCCGGACCCAGAAAACCAGCAGCGCCGGCAGGACCATCACCAGCATGGTCAGCCGCCAGTCGCCGTAAAGGGCCACCAGCCCGGCCGAGACGAATCCCGCCAGGGCAGCGCCGATTGGCCACCAGCCATCCATGGCCGTAAGCACTTTCCCGCGCTGCTTCCGCGGCGTGAACTCACCCACCAGTGCGTAGTCCACGGGAATGCAGCCGCCCAGGCCGAATCCTGCCAGGAACCGGAAGGCGCAGAACCAGATGAAGTCGGGGGCGAAGGCGCCGCACACGGTGAACACGGAGAAGAGCAGGAGGGTTGCCGTGAAGGCCTTCTTGCGCCCAACGGTGTCCGCGATGGTTCCCCAGATGAAGGCGCCCAGCGCCATGCCGACCAGGTTCGCCGTGCCCACCCAGGCCGCTTCCCCCGCGGAAAGGGACCAGTGCTTGGACAGCAGCGGAATCAGGATGCCGTTCAGGGTTACATCCCAGGCATCGAACATGAAGCCGAGGCCTCCGATCAGGAAGATCCTGCCCTGGACTTTCCATCGCCAGGGCAGTTCCTGGACCACCTGTTCGCCGCTGGGCACAGTGGTGTATGTATTCATCGCCGCCTCCTGTCCAAAACTTTAGCCCGGCCCCAGCCCGTTCACACTCCGGCGTCCACGCCGGGCAACCGCGCCCTTCGCGATAAACTGGCCCTATCCCCACCAACCGCGGCCCTGTACCGCGAGATAAGACGGAGACATTTGTGAGCTTCACGCAGCATGAGCGCGTATCCATTGACCGTGTACCCATCCGCCGGGCCCTGATCTCGGTTTACGACAAAACCGGTCTGGAGGAGCTCGCCACGGGCCTGCACGCAGCGGGCGTGAAGCTCGTCTCCACCGGCTCCACGGCAAAGAAGATCGCCGCCGCGGGCATCCCCGTGCAGGAGGTGGAGGAAGTCACCGGTTCCCCCGAAATGCTGGACGGCCGCGTCAAGACGCTGCACCCGCGTGTGCACGGCGGCATCCTGGCGGACCGGCGCGTTCCGGCCCACATGGAAACCCTTGCCAGCATGGACATCGAAGCCTTCGACCTGGTGGTGGTGAACCTCTACCCGTTCGTGGAGACCGTCAAGTCCGGCGCCGCCCAGGATGACGTCGTCGAACAGATCGACATCGGAGGCCCCGCCATGGTGCGTTCGGCCGCCAAGAACCACGCCGCCGTCGCCATTGTGGTGGACCCGTCCTTCTACGGCCAGGTGGTGGAGGCCGCCGCCGCCGGCGGTTTCGACCTCAAGACCCGCCGCCGCCTCGCCGCCAAGGCCTTCGCCCACACCGCGTCTTATGACAACGCGGTTGCCACCTGGACCGCCAGCCAGTTCCTGGACGAGGACGGCGACGGCGTCATCGACTGGCCTGCCTACGCCGGCCTGTCCCTGGAACGCTCCGAGGTCCTCCGCTACGGCGAAAACCCGCACCAGCAGGCTGCACTGTACGTGGACAAAGCCGCCCCGGTGGGCATCGCCCAGGCGGACCAGCTGCACGGCAAGGCCATGAGCTACAACAACTTCGTGGACGCCGACGCCGCCCTGCGCGCTGCCTACGACTTCAGCGAGCCCGCCGTCGCCATCATCAAGCACGCCAACCCCTGCGGTGTGGCCGTCGGCTCCAAGGACGCCGCAGACCCCATCGCCGACGCGCACGCCAAGGCCCACGCCTGCGACCCCGTCTCCGCGTTCGGCGGCGTCATCGCCGCAAACCGCCCCGTCACCGCAGGCATGGCCAACACCGTCAAGGACATCTTCACCGAAGTGGTCATCGCCCCCGGCTTCGAGCCGGAAGCCGTGGAGATCCTGTCCAAGAAGAAGAACATCCGCCTGCTCGCCCTTCCCGA
The DNA here is from genome assembly GCF_001428325.1 of Arthrobacter sp. Soil761. Lineage (NCBI taxonomy): Bacteria > Bacillati > Actinomycetota > Actinomycetes > Micrococcales > Micrococcaceae > Arthrobacter > Arthrobacter sp. Soil761. The sequence goes on from NZ_LMSF01000030.1 coordinate 168,376, forward strand.
AGGCTACGGCCGTTACCCCACGGAGTTCCGCCAGGTCTCCGGGGGCATGCTGGTCCAGGTAAGCGACAAGGTGGACGCCGATGGCGACAACCCCGCCAACTGGACCCTCGCAGCCGGTGAAGCAGCGGACGAGAAGACCCTCGCGGACCTTGCCTTCGCCTGGACAGCCTGCCGGGCCGCCAAGTCCAACGCCATCCTCCTCGCCGAGAACGGCGCAGCTGTGGGCATCGGCATGGGCCAGGTCAACCGGCTCGACTCCTGCCGCCTGGCCGTGGAGCGGGCCAACACGCTGGGCGTCACGGTGGAGTCCGACGTCGAAGGTGCCGGCGGTGCCTCCAACGCCAGCGCTGCCGGCGCACCGCAGCGGGCCCGCGGCGCCGTGGCTGCCTCCGACGCGTTCTTCCCGTTCGCCGACGGCCTCCAGATCCTGATCGACGCCGGCGTCCGCGCTGTCGTGCAGCCGGGCGGATCCGTGCGCGATGAAGAGGTGATCGCGGCAGCCAATGCGGCCGGCATCACCATGTACTTCACCGGGGCCCGCCACTTCTTCCACTAGGACAAACGACGGCGCCCGCCCCCTGAGCAAAGGGGGCGGGCGCAGTCGTCGTTGTGCCGGCTTAGTCCTGGTCAGCTGAACCGGGGCCGGGCTCCGGAAGTTGGATCTCCCGGGGCTTGGCCTCTGCCATTCGTTGCTTTGTCCAGTACTCGAGGACTTCCTCGTGTGACTGGGTCAGGTCAACGTGGCTGACAGGATCCTCGTCGGGCCCGGGTTCCTTAGGATTTTGCTGCACTGGCGTAGGTTGCCTGGATGACTGAGCCCCAGTATGGGCCGTACATCACGGCAGAACGGTTGTAGCCGTAGCTGTTGATGGAGTTCTGCACGCCATCGGAGCTGGTCCCGATGAACCACGGGCCGCCTGAGGAACCCCCGGTCATGTCGCAGGGGATGCCCTGGCTGTTGAACTGCGGGTTGTTCGGATCATTGGTTGCCGTGCCAGTGCAGCTCTTGAGGGTCTCACCGTTGTACGGGGCAGCGGCGGGGTAGCCGTAGGACTTGTAAGTCAGGCCCCGGGCCTGGTTGAAGGCCACGCCCGAGCCTCCGACCACAGCGGTGAGGTTCTTGCCGTTCAGGGGGTTCATGACGGCGAAGCCGGTGTCGTACGTCATGTCACCGTTTGAGACCCACTGGCTCGGCGCGTACAGGGCCCGTGCAGACCACTTGCCATACGGTGCTGCGCCATTCTCATAGGCAGGAACAAAGACGAAGTTGGTGGCGTACGCTCCAGGCCCCTCGTTAACGCAGTGTCCCGCTGTGGCAACCGTGCTGCCGTTGGTCGATGAGACAGCGTTGCCGGAGCACACATAGTTGGCGCCCCCCAGGGTGAAGAAGACCTTGCCGATGTGGCTGACCGGCGTTTCGCTCTTGGCAGTGCTGCCGGTGCTCTTGGTGCCCTTGGTGGAAGACGGTTTGCCCTTCTCCACGACGGCTGCGCTGGAGCGGTTGCCGCGTTCCAGTGCCTTGCCGGCCAGGGTGTCGCCGGGGATGGCGCTCTGCATCCGCTCCGGTGTCCAGTAGTCGGCAGCACCCGCCGCGTCAAGGACAGCACTGGTAACGGACGGATTCGTGTGGTCGTCCGCCGCTGCTGGTGTTGCGGTGGCGGCACCTGCACTGGTGAAAGCCAGAACGGCGGCCGCGGAGAGGCTCAGGAGGGCGGAAGCCAGAGACCTGGTGCTTGTCATTGTTGTCCTGTCTGAACGGGGAAAGGCGTGGGAATGCCAAGTGTGACCCTGCGAATTTATCCCTCCATGACAGATTTGTAAATAGTAGTGACGTATCATGTATGGCCTGCATTGTCCCGGGATGGAGCCCTGGTGGCCGGGTGCCCGGGCGCGGCGGGCACCCGGTTTCCTGCCGCCGTCGGCCGTTCTCCATCGCTGTAATCCTGCCCACGGCAGGGGTAACGCTGGGCCTCCGGTACGCTTCAAACTGGTGTCCTCGGGTAAGTTGTACATGGTGAAATAGACCGAATTTTCACAACCAAGCCGACCCACAGGGAGACGCCCGCGCATGTCCAAGATTATCTACACCCACACCGACGAAGCGCCGATGCTGGCTACCTATTCGTTCCTGCCCATCATCGAGGCGTTCGCTTCGACAGCAGGTGTGGAGGTGGAGACCCGCGACATTTCGCTCGCCGGCCGCATCATCGCCCAGTTCGGTGACTACCTGACCCCCGAGCAGCAGATCGGTGACGCCCTTGCTGAGCTCGGTGAGCTGGCGAAGACGCCGGAAGCCAACATCATCAAGCTGCCCAACATCAGTGCCTCCATCCCGCAGCTGAAGGCCGCCATCGCCGAACTGCAGGGCCAGGGCTACGCGCTGCCGGACTATCCGGACAACCCCTCCTCCGACGAGGAAACCGCCGTCCGCTCGCGCTACGACAAGATCAAGGGCTCGGCTGTGAACCCGGTCCTGCGCGAAGGCAACTCGGACCGCCGGGCCCCGCTGTCAGTCAAGAACTACGCCCGCCAGAACCCGCACTCCATGGGCGCCTGGACCCCTGACTCCAAGACCAACGTGGCCACCATGGGCCAGGATGACTTCCGGTCCAACGAGAAGTCCGTGGTCATCGAGTCCGAGGGCACCATCGCCATCCAGCTGGTCCGCGAGGACGGCTCGGTGAAGGTCCTGAAGAAGGCCTTCCCGGTCCTGGCCGGCGAGGTCATCGACGGCACTGTGATGCGCGCCGCCGCCCTGGATGAATTCCTGAAGGCCCAGGTGGCCCGCGCCAAGGAAGAAGGCGTGCTGTTCTCCGCACACCTGAAGGCCACCATGATGAAGGTCTCGGACCCCATCATCTTCGGCCACGTGGTCAAGGCCTACTTCTCCGAACTCTTCGAAACCTACGGCAAGCAGCTCTCGGCAGCCGGCATCAGCCCCAACAACGGCCTTGCCGCCATCCTGAGCAGCCTTGAGGACCTTCCCGCGGATGTGCGCGACGGCGTGCAGAACCTGATCAAGAAGGGCCTGGAAGACGGTCCCGCCCTGGCCATGGTGGACTCGGACAAGGGCATCACCACCTTGAACGTCCCCAGCGACGTCATCGTGGACGCCTCCATGCCTGCCATGATCCGCAGCTCCGGCCACATGTGGGGACCGGACGGCAAGGAAGCGGACACCCTGGCCGTCCTGCCGGACAGCTCCTACGCCGGCATCTACCAGGTGGTCATCGATGACTGCCGCGCCAACGGTGCCTACGACCCCACCACCATGGGCACTGTGCCGAACGTTGGCCTCATGGCACAGGCAGCCGAGGAATACGGCAGCCACGACAAGACCTTCGAGATCCAGGAAGCGGGCCGGATCCAGATCGTGGACGGCTCGGGCAACGTGCTGATCGAACACGAGGTTTCCGAGGGCGACATCTGGCGCGCCTGCCAGACCAAGGATGCCGCCATCCGCGACTGGGTCAAGCTGGCCGTCACCCGCGCCCGTGCCTCGCAGACCCCGGCCGTGTTCTGGCTGGACGAGGAACGCGCCCACGACGCCAACCTCATCGCCAAGGTCAACGAGTACCTGAAGGACCACGACACCAACGGCCTGGACATCCAGATCATGTCCCCGGTCAAGGCGATCGCCTTCACCCTGGAACGCATCCGCAAGGGCGAGGACACCATCTCCGTCACGGGCAACGTGCTCCGCGACTACCTCACGGACCTGTTCCCCATCCTGGAGCTGGGAACCAGCGCCAAGATGCTCTCGGTCGTTCCGCTGATGAACGGCGGCGGACTCTTTGAAACCGGTGCCGGCGGTTCCGCGCCGAAGCACGTCCAGCAGCTGCTCAAGGAAAACCACCTCCGCTGGGACAGCCTGGGCGAGTTCCTGGCGCTGGCCGTCAGCTTCGAGCACCTGGCCACCACCACGGGCAACGCCCGCGCGCAGGTCCTGGCCGACACCCTGGACCGCGCCACCGGCACGTTCCTGCTGGAGAACAAGTCCCCGAGCCGCCGCGTGGGCGAGCTGGACAACCGCGGCAGCCACTACTTCCTGGCCCGCTACTGGGCGGAGGAGCTGGCCAAGCAGACGGACGACGCCGACCTGGCCGCCGCTTTCGGTTCCGTCGCCAAGGAGCTGTCCTCCAAGGAGGAGACGATTGTGGGCGAGCTGGCCGAGGTCCAGGGCTCACCCGTGGACATTGGCGGCTACTACCGCCCCGAGGATGACAAGGCCTCCGCGGTGATGCGTCCTTCCGCCACCCTTAATCAGGTCATCGCCGGCTTGGCCTAGCACCGGCCGCTGCTGCGGCAGCTGACAAAGAGAGGCGGTGCCCGGATCGTTCCGGGCACCGCCTCTCTTTGTGCTCTTTATAGTATGGGCGGGTTAGTTCTTGCCTTTGCCTTTGTCGGCGTTGCTGTTCTTGCCGGTGTCCGCGCCGGAGCCGCCCGCGTTGCCCTGGGCCGGTGCCGGGGCGGGAGCCGGCTGGGGCGCCGGTGCCTCGGCGGTGGGGGATGGGCTTTGAGCTGCCTGCGCGGCGTTCCGGGCATCCTCGGCGGCTCTGGCCGCAGCCTGCTGTGCGGCGACAACCTCGTTCAGGTCTGCCCGGACAGCGGAGGCCACGGTGGTGATGCTGCGGCGCCGTTCCTCCGAGACCTTGCCCTTTGCCTGCAGTGAAGTGAGGTCGGCTTCAAGACCTTCCAGTGCCTTCAGTGCCGACGCAGGATCGTTTTGGGACGACGCCTGCGTCACTTCCAGCACGCGTGCCTGGAGCTGTGCCGCAGCTTCGCGCTGAAGGCCGTTTCCCGGCGCCGCGCAGGCGCTGAGGTAGCCTGCCGCCAGAAAGGCCGCCGAGAAAGCCAGGACCAGCCGGCCCGGGATTGTCTGCCGCGGCGTCACGGCTCCACGCTTTTCTGCAGCTCCTGCAGATGGTCGCCCAGGACGCCGGTCACGGTGGGATAAGGGACGACGTCGGCGGGCCGGGCCGAGATGCTCATCATCACCGCAGCCACGGCTGCAGCAATGACAAGGACACCAAGCACGACGACCAGCCATATCCGTTGGTTCCGGGAGAGGCGGGGTGTGCGGGGAGCCTTGCCTGCGGATGCACCGGCAACCACTCCGGCCGTTGCCACTCCGCTCGTTGCCACTCCGGAACCAGCCGGCGATGCAGCAGGTTGGGCGGCTGATGCGGGATCGGCAGCCTCTGTAGAGGCCGCTGCCTCGCGCACATCATCCACCGATTCCTCAGCGGTGATCGAGGGCGGGTGGAAGGGCATGGCGGGAAGCACCCGAGTGGTTTCCGGTGCCAGTTCTCCCGGCGTTGAAGCCGGCGAGACCAGTGCCTGGCGGAGTGCCGTTTCGATGTCGGCGGCCGCAGGGCGTTCCAGCGGCTCGATGCCAGTCATGGAACGGATGAGGTCCGCCCATTCCGGGGGAACGTCGTCGGGGATCTCCGGGGCGCGGTGGAGCCGGGCAACGGCGGATTCCACTGCGCTGCCGGGGTACTCCACGGTGCCCTTGATGCACTCAAGCAGCACCAGTCCAAGGGAGTAGATATCCGTGGCTGACGAAAGGGGTTTGCCAAGGGCCTGCTCGGGGCTGAGGTAGGCAGCCGTGCCCACCATGGTGCCCGTGGCCGTGAGCCGGGTGGAATCCGCGATCCTGGCGATGCCGAAATCCGTGAGCTTGGGCCGCAGCGGCTCACCCGGGCGGATCTGGACCAGCAGGATGTTCCCCGGTTTGACATCGCGGTGGATGATGCCCAGGCCATGAACGTACGCCAGAGCGTCGGCGATGCCGGCTCCGATCACGGACAGCTCTTCCAGTGGTACCCGGCTGTGCCTGATGCGGCTGCGCAGGTCCTGGCCCTCGACGAGTTCCATGGTCAGGAAGGGCCGGGGCTCGTCCGGAATGCGGTCATCGATTCCGGCGTCGAAGAGCGTCACCAGGCCGGGGTGGTTCAGGGTGGCCAGAAGTTGGATTTCGGCTTCCTGCCGCTTAAGCTCGTCCGCATCCGGAGCCTGCGGGGCGAAGAGTTTCAACGCCACGTCACGGCCCAGCTTTTCGTCCCGTGCGCAGTACACCGACGACATCCCGCCGCGGCCTATGACCTCACCTAAACGATAGCGACCGCCGACAACTTCATTCTTGATGGAGCTAGGCGATTCCGCCACCATGACCGTTCCTCCCGGTGCGCTGCGGCACTGTCGTACCTCAAATTATACGGGCGGGACGGCGGAACCAGCGATTGACCTAGGGTTTCGCGTTGCGACACGCCGACGGCCCGGCGGCGATTTCAAACACGTTCGCCGCCGGACCATTGGCTACAAGGACATGTGTGCTGATGACATGTTTTGTACTGTTACTTGGTTGTTGGGTGGGTGTCCTCCTCTCGTCAGCCCGCCGGGTGCTGCCGCTTCAGGCGCGTGCGCGGGCGGTTTCCTTACAGGACTCAGGCCTCAGGACACCTTGCGCTTGCGGAGCATCAGGAGTCCGCCTGCCAGAAGCACCAGCGCCAGGGGAACCAGCGCTCCGTCCCAGCCGGTGTTGGCCAGGCGGGTGTGGGCTGAGCCGGTGTTGGCAAGGGCAGGATTGCCGCCAGTCGGAGTGCTCCGCGGTGTGGTGACCGGGGCGATGGCCCCGCTCACTGCGGTGGAGCCTGCCGGTGCAGCGGTGAAGTTGCCGCTTCCTGCAGTACCAGTACCGCTTGTGGAGTCATTGCCGGAAGTCGAGCCGCCGTTGCCGGCAGGGTCGCCTGACCCCGGAGTGCTGGTTCCGGGATCAAGGGTGCCGGTGTCTCCGGTGGTGCCGTCTCCCGGGGTGGTGGTTCCCGGGTCAGTGGTGCCGGGTGTGTTGGTGCCCGGAGTGCTGGTTCCGCTGTCATTACCGAGTCCGATACCCAGGTCAATGCCAAGGTCGACAACGGCATCCAGGCCGCCAGCGTCCGCAGTTCCGGTGTCCACACCGGCTCCAAGGTCGATGCCTGCGTCGACTCCACCCGATGTATCACTGCTGGTGACGCCACCGATGGTGAGGTCGAGAACTGCCTCAACGGTAGTGCCGAGCCCACTGGTATCGCCGGCACTCACGCCGCCGAGTCCCAGGTCTGCGGCTGCGTCGACGGCGAGGTTTGCCGTGGTGGCGTCCGTGGTGGTGGTGCCGGTGCTTCCGAGGCCGAGGTTTACGTCCACTGCGGCGGCCAGGTCGGTGTCATCTTTTCCCGCGCAGGCTGTGAGGCTGCCGTGGCCCANAGGTCTGCGGCTGCGTCGACGGCGAGGTTTGCCGTGGTGGCGTCCGTGGTGGTGGTGCCGGTGCTTCCGAGGCCGAGGTTTACGTCCACTGCGGCGGCCAGGTCGGTGGTGCCGGTTGTTGTGGGGTCGGTGGTGCCGGTGAGTCCCAGGTCTGCGGCTGCGTCSACGGCGAGGTTTGCCGTGGTGGCGTCCGTGGTCCCGGTGCCGGTGCTTCCGAGGCCGAGGTTTACGTCCACTGCGGCGGCCAGGTCGGTGGTGCCGGTTGTTGTGGGGTCGGTAGTGCCGCCGAGTCCCAGGTCTGCGGCTGCGTCGACGGCGAGGTTTGCCGTGGTGGCGTCCGTGGTGGTGGTGCCGGTGCTTCCGAGGCCGAGGTTTACGTCGAGTCCCAGGTCTGCGGCTGCGTCGACGGCGAGGTTTGCCGTGGTGGCGTCCGTGGTGGTGGTGCCGGTGCTTCCGAGGCCGAGGTTTACGTCCACTGCGGCGGCGACGCCTGTTGAGCCGGCCGGCGTTGGGTCACCCAGCAGGCCCAACGACGTCGAGTCAGCGGGCGCCGCCGCCGAGATGAGGGCGGAAGCGGAAAGATCCGTCCCGCTGGTGGTGTCCGCTGCGTTTGCGGCAGCGCAGCCGAAGGCCAGAAGGCCGCCGGCAAAGAGGGTGCTAAGCAGCCCCCTGCGAAGGGTGCAGTTCATGATGGTTACTCCTGAAGTTGAGGTAGTTCGGGCGCTTATCAGCTGCCCGTAAAGCCACGTGCTGCCCGTTGGGGGCAGACGGCCTCAACTAGTCAGGGGAAGAACCGGGGTCGAACGACACCGGCGCAGGGGCGTGCTCGGAGGCCTCGCCGGCGGGAACAGCGCCAGGCCGCTCAAAACCAAAATAGGCAGGGCTAAGCCATGCTGCGGCACCGGATGAACCGCCGGATGATCCAGCGCTGCCGGTGCCGGATCCCGGTGCGGCAGGAACCTGGGCAGGCAGCGGTGCCGGCTCGACGGGAAGGGGCTGCCCCGACGCGGGGTCAGCCGGGACAGACATGCCATCCCACGGGGAGGACGTGTTGGCCAGGGCTGCACTGCGTACCGTTGCCAAGGCCACGCTGCCGCCGGCAACCGGCGCCGTGGGCGACGCATCCGGTTCCTGCCCCGGTTCCAGGCCCGTTCCGGCCCCATCCGGAAGGATTTCCAAGGCCACGGGCTGAGCTGCCGCGGGACCAGGGACAACCCCGGAAGGAAGATCTGCCGGCACGGCGTCAACGGCCGGGGCGGGAAGCGGAAGTGGAGCGGTGCCGGTCAGAAGATCGGCAACGGGCTGCAGCGCCGGTTCAAGTACCGGGACGGCCTCGGCTGCAGGGGCTACAACAACCTGCACCACCCCGGCCGTCACTGTGTCGGCGATCTCCCCAACGGGAGCGGAGACAGTGGAAAGGGTTCCCGCCGGAATCACCTGGTCCAGCACGGGAACGGAGTTAATGAGCTTGTCGGCAACGCCGGCGACCTGGGCTACGACAGGCTGCACCAGTCCAGGGCCTGCAGCAGGTCCGGCCGGGGAGGCAGCAGGAGCCAGTGAAACAGTGTCCGCAAGTTCGTAGGCCAAGGATGAGGCCGAGCCGGTGACGCTGCCGAGCAGGGAAGGGGAGTCAGGCCCGGCGTCGGCGGATGCTGAAGTTGACGAAAGCGCCAGCCAAGTAACTGCGGCTGCCCCGGCAAGGAGCGCTGGTCGCAGGGCACGCCATGGCGAACTCATGCTAGCCATGCGTACCACCCCCCAGTGAGCTGTGCAATCAATGCTGGCTAAAGCCTATGACTCCTTGTTGCCGCAAGTCCAGACTTTGCTAAAGGGATTTTACAAAGGGCGGGAACAAGCACTGAAGGTGTCAAGGGCGAAAGCAGGAAGTCACATGCCCCAACCTCACCGCGAAAGCCGCCTTGCCGACGTCGAGCATCTTTCGCGGCGCCTCTTGCTAATGGCCGTCGTTGGGGTAGGTCACACCGAGCTGGGCACGAACGCCATCGAAAAGCCGCATGGTGTTCAGTGTGTCTTCGAGCGGCATCACCGGACTCTCCGTCACTCCCTGCTGGACACACCGCATTACTTCGCGCAGCTCGTAGGTGTACCCCTTGCCCACAACGTCGAAGGTTTCCGTCCGGCGGTCTTCCCACCCCTTGGTGATGAGGAGTTCGCGGGGGTTGTTGATGGAGCCCACGCTCTGCAGGAAGCCCAGGCTCCCTGCGACGGTCGCCGTGCGCGGACCGTGTGCCAGGAGTGAGGAGGTGAGCTGGACCTGGGCCGCGTGGCCGTAGCCGAGGGTCATGGCGTTCTGCGAATCCACGCCGTCGTCGTTGACGAAGCCCGTGGCGCTCACGGTGTGGGGAAAGCCAAGGGTGCCCAGCGCCCACAGGAGCGGGTAGACGGACAAGTCCAGCAACGCCCCTCCGCCGTCCTTCCGCGCCCACAACCTGGCCGTGGGGGAGTAGGGGGCGGGGAAGCCCAGGTCCGCGGTAATCCAGTGGATGTCGCCAAGTTCACCCGAAGCTGCGATCTGGAACGCGCGCTGCATCGAGGGCAGGAACCGGCTCCACATGGCTTCCATAAGGAAGAGACCTCGGCTGCGGGCAACATCGATGAGCTCGGATGCTTCCCGGGCGTTGATGGTGAACGCCTTCTCGCAGAGCACGTGCTTGCCGGCGTTGAGGGCGGCGAGAACCATCTCGTGGTGCTGCGCGTGCGGCGTGGCGACGTAGACAACGTCCACGGCGTCATCGGCGAGGAGCCGCTGGTAGCCGGGGACACCGCCGTCGTCACCATAGGCTTTTGCGAAGTCATAGGCCACGGCAAAAGCGTCCGCGCTGTCCTGTGCCCGGGAGCTGACCGCGTACAGCTCGGCGTCTTCAAGCAGCGCGAGATCCTGGGACACGGCGCGGGCGATGCTGCCCGTTGCAATAATTCCCCAGCGCAGGGGAGCCCCGGTGGCGGAGCGGGGATCCTGGTCAGGCTGGCTGGAAAGCCATGGCGTGGCGATGGGAGCAGTCATAGCTGCAATCCTGTCACAGCGGCGGGTGAGGACCGGGGATGTGCCGGCGACGGGGACAAGCAATAAAGGGGCCAACGGTGGGGGACGGGATGTCCCCCACCGTTGGCCCCTTGGCTGAGGTCAGGCGGAAGCGGCGACGGCGGTCCGGCCGCGGACCGGTTCCTCCGTCAGCTTGCCCTGCTGGAGGCGGAAGCGGCGGTCCGTCTTGTTCGCCAGGGCCCGGTCGTGGGTGACCACCAGGATGGTGGTGTCGTGGTCGCGGCTCAGCGAGCTGAGGAGTTCGATGATGTGGTCGCCGGTCTGTTCGTCAAGGTTGCCGGTGGGCTCATCGGCGAGGATGAGCTTCGGTTCGTTGGCCAGGGCCCGCGCAATGGCCACCCTTTGCTGTTCGCCGCCGGAAAGCCGGTTGATGCGCCGTTCGTGCTTGGACGGATCCAGCTGGACCTGCTCCAGCAATTCCCTGGCGCGCTCCAGCCGGGCGGCCTTGCGCACCCCGGCAAATTCCATGGGGAGCATGACGTTGTCCACGGCGGACAGGTTGGGGATCAGGTTGAACTGCTGGAACACGAATCCGATGTCCCGGCGGCGGTATTCCGTCAGCTTGCTGTCCGGCAGGCTCGCCAGGCTGACGCCGTCCACGACGACGTCTCCGCTGGTGGGCTTGTCCAGTGCCCCAAGGAGGGACAACAGGGTGCTCTTGCCGCTGCCGCTCTTGCCCACGATCGAGGCCAGGGTGCCCTGGTCCAGGGCGAAGCTGACGTCGTTGACCGGTTTGATGGTGTGGTCACCGGAGTTGAAGGTGCGGACCAGGTTCTTGACTTCAATCATGGCTATTCTCCTCGCAGGACTTCGATGGGACGGATGCGCGCGGTGAGCAGCGCGGGAACCAGGGCGCCGATGATGGCGACACCGAACACAGCAGCGATGCCACCGGCGATCACCCCTGGTGAGGCGCTGGCGGTCACGGAGTTCAACAGTTGGGAAGCGCCGCCGAAGGGTCCGCCCTGGCCGCCCGGGAAGCCCGCGCCACCACCGGCCCCGCCCGGGACACCGCGGCCCGTGGCGGCGGTGGTTCTGGTGGTGTTGCTGCTGATCAGTGCCGAGGCGATGCCGCCGCTGGCGAACGATGCAATGGCGGCACCGACGGCGCTGCCCAGGGCTGCCAGGACCAGTGCCTCGAGGACGAACTGCAGGCCGACGGTGCGGTTGGGCGCGCCGATCGCCTTCAGCACGCCGATTTCCCTGCGGCGCTCGCGGACCAGCATCACCATGATGAGCAGGATGATGAGCCCTGCGGTGCCCAGGGCGGCGATGAAGGCGATGAAGGAAATGTTCTTGACGCTGTCCAGCGAACTGACCGCGGTCTGCAGGTTCTGGCCCTGGGTGACATCGGCCTTGTCCGTGCCGAGAGCCGTCTGCAGGGCCGTCTTGGTGCTGGCCACGTTGTCCATGGAGTTGACCGTGACGATCATGCTGGACAGTTCACCCGGTGTGCCTGCCAGGGTCTGGGCGGTGGGGAGGGTGACATACACAGCGTTGTTGCCAAAGGTGGTGCCGGCGTCGAACAATCCCGAGACCGTGTAGGTCTGGTCGTTGATGGTGAAGGTGGAGCCAACCGTGAGGTTGTTCTTCCCTGCCAGGGTGGTGCCCAGCAGGGCACTGGTGGATGCTGCCGAGTAGTCGCCGAGCCCGGAGCCCTGCGTGATGTTCAGTGCCTTGCCGGTGGTGTCGACTTCGGCGCCAATGCCGGTGGCGGTGATCGGCAGGGACCGGACGGGCTGCTGCGTGGTTCCGGTGGAGCCCGTGCTTCCGTTGGCCTGCTGGTTGCGGTTGCCAAGGGTGCCTGCGTCCACCGCCGCCGTGAGGCTGGTGGTCAGTGTGGCTGCCGCCTGGCCGCCGGGGCCTCCCTGCCCGTTCTGGCCTCCGGGCCCTGCCTGCCCGGTCTGTCCCGTTTGCCCGGCCGCGGCCTGTGCGGCCGCTTCGGTGGCATTGCGAAGCCGCAGGGAGGATGTCCCGACGACGGCACTGACGTTGGGCACGCCGGCGGCCGTGGCTGCCTGGCTGGTGGTGAGCGGCTCACCGCCGCCTTCGAAACCTTGCCCGCCGGCGGGGTTGACGGTCAGGACGGTGCCGACGGACGCATTGAGCTCCTGCACTTTCGCCCCGACCGCCTGGTTGGCTACCAGCATGGCCAGGGCAAGGCCAATGGCGACGGCCAGCACCGCGACAACAGCTGCGGTGCGGACCTTGTTTCTGAAGGCATTGCCTACGCTTCGGGCAAGGACGCTCACGTTACTCCTATGACTCAGGTGCCGGCGCGGAGGGCCGGCTTCGCATCAACCCTCGCTGGGCATCCTGTGCAGCAATCCGGCCCCACCTGTGTCTGGGCTGTGAAGGGCAGGGCCGGGAATCGAGTGCTGGTACTACAGTGGATGCATGGCTGCCAGCCGCAATCCGCTTGACGACCTGCGCGAAACCATCGGCCGTCTGGCCGATCAGCTCAAGCTGCCCGGTTCGGAGCGCGTCGACGACCTGGTGGGCGATCTCATGGCTGCGAGGCCCGGGCCGGCGCGGCCGCTGTCCGAGCTGCAGGCCGAGCTCGACGCCCTGGTCGGACTGGAGACAGTGAAGGAACAGGTGCGGGCGCTCGTCGCACTGCTCCAGGTCCAGGCCCGCCGTAAGGCGCACGGCCTGCCGGAGGTGGCCACATCACAGCATCTGGTATTCCTCGGAAACCCGGGCACGGGCAAGACCACCGTGGCGCGGCTCCTGGCCGAGATGTACCGCGCGGTCGGCCTGCTGCAGAAAGGCCATCTGGTCGAGGTCGACCGTTCGGGCCTGGTAGGGCAGTACGTCGGCACCACCGCCATCAAGACAGACCGGGTGATCCGGCGCGCGCTGGACGGCGTCCTGTTCATTGACGAGGCCTACGCGCTGGCCCCGGAGGACGGCCGGATGGATTTCGGCCCCGAGGCGATCGAGGTCCTGCTCAAGCGGATGGAGGACCACCGCCACCGCCTGGTGGTGATTGTGGCCGGGTACCCGCGGCTGATGGAGTCCTTCCTGCTCTCGAACCCCGGACTGCGCTCCCGGTTCGCCCGTGAAATCACGTTCCCCGACTACTCCGTCGACGCACTCCAGACGATCTTCCACCGGATGCTGGCCCAGCACGAGTACAGGCTGGAGCCGGGTGCGGACCAGATGCTGCGCCGCATTTTCACCGGGCTGCACGCGGGCGAGGACTCCGGCAACGCGCGGTTCGCCCGCACATTGTTCGAGCAGGCGCTCAACCGTCAGGCGCTGCGGCTGTCGCTCGACGAGGAACAAAGTCTTGACGCGCTCGATCGTGAGGCCGTCATGACGCTCACCGCGGACGACATCGTCGGGGCCGCACTGGCCTTGGGCGAGGAGCCGGAGCCGGAACCGACGCCGGAACAGGAGCAGCCACGCTGGTGGCGCTGGCTGGTCTGACCGGATCTGCCGGCGCCGCGGCTTCGGGCTGCTCCCCGGACAGCGGACTGCCCTTAAAAAACGAAACTGCTCCCCGTAAGTCGGAACTGAATCTTCAGTCCAACTTACGGGGAGCAGTTCAGGGTGGGGCCGGGCTTCCCGGCCTCCGGGTGTACCGGCTGGTTCTAGAAGCTGTTACTTGATGATCGGTTCGAGGACCGGGTCACCTTTGTAAGCAGTCTTCACATTGGCGGCCGTCACGATGACCGGCTCCAGCAGGTAGGCGGGAACCACCTTGTTGCCATTGTTGTAGGACTTGTCGTCGTTGACCTCAGGCTTCTTGCCCGCCTGGAGGTCCTTGACCATGGTGATGGCGTGCTCAACGAGCTTGCGGGTGTCCTTATTGATGGTGGAGTACTGCTCGCCCGCAAGGATCGACTTGACGGACTCAACCTCGGAGTCCTGCCCGGTGACGACGGGAAGCGGCTTGCCGGCGGCCTTGACTGAAGTCAGGACGGCACGGGCCAGAGTGTCGTTGGGGGAGAGGACGCCGTCCAACGACTCGGTTCCGTACGATCCGGTCAGGATGGTATCCATGCGGCGCTGGGCGTTCTCAGCTTTCCAGTCCTGGGTCACAGCCTTCTCAAACGTGGTTTGGCCGGAGAGAACCTTCAGCGTGCCGTCGTCGATCTTAGCTTTCAGGACGCTCATGGCACCGTCGAAAAACACCTTTGCATTGGCATCGTCCGGCGAGCCAGCGAGAAGCTCAACGTTGTACGGGCCGGAGGGCTTCTTGGCCTTCATCCCGTCCAACAGCGCCTGTCCTTGCAGCTGGCCGACCTTGAAGTTGTCGTAAGCCACGTAGTAGTCCACATTCTCGGTGTTCAGCAGCAGGCGGTCGTAAGCGATGACCGTGGCTCCGGCGTCCTTGGCCTGCTTGAGCTGGGTACCCAGCTGGGACCCGTCCAATGCACCCACGATAACCACCTTGGCGCCCTTGGCGATCATGGCACTGATCTGGTTCTGCTGTTCGGCCACACCATTGTTGGCGAACTGGACCGTGGGTTTGAAACCGGCACTGGAAAGACCGTCGTTGAACAGCTTCTCCGCCAGGACCCAGTTCTCGCTGGTCTTCTTCGGAAGTGCCACACCGATCGCCGAGTCCTGCGGGAAGCCTCCGGCTCCCCCACTGGCGCCACCGCCAGAGTTACTGGGTTCGGAACGTCCGCAGCCCGTCAGCGCCAATGCTGCGATGGCAGCTACCGCTGCTGCCTTCCCTGCTTTGCCAAACATTCGCATTTCTTGTCCACTTTCTTTTGGGGGTGTTGGGGTCAGGAAGTCCTGCTCAGGCTTCCCTGGAGATGGTTTCTCGTGTAGAGGTGACCTCGTCCGGCTGAAGAGGGGTGCCGGGTCCGCTGGATGGACGGTTGAAGTTCTTCATCATCAATCCGATAATTGACGCCCGTCCCTGTGACTTGTTGTACACATCGATGGCAACTGCCACCAGCAGCACCAGGCCTTTGATCATGGACTGCCAGTCAGCGCCGACGCTGAGCAACTGCAGACCGTTGTTCAACACGGCCATCACCAGACCACCGACGATGGAGCCGATGACCGTACCGACGCCGCCAGTCACCGCCGCACCGCCGATGAACACTGCGGCGATGGCATCAAGTTCCCAGCCTGTGCCGTCAGAAGGTCCCGCCGAGGTGGAACGGGCAACGAAGATCATTCCGGCCAGTCCGGCGATGATGGACATGTTCATCATGACCAGGAAGTTGATCTTCTTTGACTTCACGCCGGAGAGTTCTGCCGCGTGGCGGTTGCCACCCACCGCATATACGTGCCGTCCAACGACCGTTTTCGAGGAAATGAAGCCATAAATCAAGACCAGCACAGCGAGAATGAGGCCGGGGATTGGGAAGGAGGTGCCCGGACGGCCAGTGGCGAACAGGTAGGTCGCGTACAGAATTGCGCCGCAAATCAGGACCAGCCTGAGGACGCTCACCCAGGTCTCCGAAACCTCAGCGCCGAGGGCTTTGGCCATGCGCCGGCGCCGTATTTCACTAAAGACCACGAACGCGACTGCTGCAAGTCCAAGGAGGAGCGTGAGGTTGTTGAACCCAGTGTCTGGCCCGACTTCAGGCAGGTAGCCTGCTCCGATGTACTGGAACTCCCTTGGGACAGGAATGGAGTTGGACTGGCCAACAAACTGCTGCGCCCCGCGGAAGATCAGCATGCCCGCCAAGGTGACGATGAATGCGGGGATGCCGACATAGGCCGTCCACCACCCTTGCCAGGCTCCGATAGCGGCCCCCAGGCCGAGGCCCAGGAGGATAGCCAGGTACCAAGGGAGGTTCCAGTCCCGCATCGTGATGGCCACCATCATCCCGACGAACGCCGCCACCGAGCCTACCGACAAGTCGATGTGGCCGGCGATGATCACCAGCACCATGCCGATGGCGAGGATGAGGATATAGGAGTTGCCATTGAAGAGGTTGATGACGTTACCCGGGGTAAGCGTGATGCCGCCGGTGAGCCACTGGAAGAGAACTATCAGAGCCACCAAGGCAAAGATCATCCCGAACTGGCGGGTGTCACCACCGAAGAGTTTCTTGAGCGCGTTCATTGTTTTGGTCCTTGTTTCTGGAAGGTTCTGGAAAGCTCCAGAGGGTTAGGCAGCTTTTCGAGTGGTGGAGGTCATGAGCTTCATCAGGCTTTCCTGGCTGGCTTCCTCTTTGTTGAGCACCCCGGTGATGGCACCCTCGAAGATCGTGTAGATGCGGTCCGAGAGACCCAGAAGTTCCGGCAGCTCAGAGGAAATCACGATGACGCCCTTGCCCTGGTTGGCAAGCTCCTGGATGATGCCGTAGATCTCGTACTTGGCCCCGACGTCGATGCCGCGGGTGGGTTCGTCCAGGATCAGCAGGTCGGGGTCCGTAAACATCCATTTGGCCAGGACCACCTTTTGCTGGTTGCCGCCGGACAGCTTGGCCACCCCTTCCTGTACTGAAGGGGCCTTGGTCCGCAGCGACCGACGATACTGCTCCGCCACAGCGAATTCCTGGTTGGTGTCCACCACACTGCGTTTGCTGATCTTTTCGAGGTTGGCGGAGACCGTTGTGGTCTTGATGTCGTCAAGCAAATTCAGTCCGAGGGATTTCCGGTCTTCGGTAACGTAGCCCAGTCCGGCGTCGATAGCTTGGTGGACGCTTTTGAGTGTGACTTCCTTGCCGTTGATATAGATCTGGCCGGAGACGAAATGGCCGTACGACCGGCCGAAGACGGAACGGGCCAGTTCGGTGCGGCCCGCGCCCATCAGCCCGGCGAAGCCGACGATCTCGCCGCGGCGTACAAAGAAGCTGGAATTCTTACATACCAGCCGGTCCTGGATCTGAGGATGGGCGACGGTCCAGTTCTTCACCTCGAAGAACACTTCGCCGATCTTGGGGGTGTGGTCCGGGAAGCGGGACTCGAGGGTCCGCCCCACCATGCCCTTGATAATACGGTCCTCGTCCACGCCGTCGGCCTTCACGTCAAGGGTTTCGATGGATTTGCCGTCACGGATGATGGTGATGGAGTCGGCGATCTGCTCAATTTCGTTTAGTTTGTGGGAAATGATGATGGACGTGATGCCCTTGGCCTTCAGCCCGAGCATCAGGTCCAGCAGGTGCTGGGAGTCGGACTCGTTGAGGGCGGCAGTGGGCTCGTCCAGGATCAGGATCTTCACGGACTTGTTCAGCGCTTTGGCGATCTCCACCAGCTGCTGCTTGCCTACGCCGATCTCCTTGATGGGCGTGTCCGGATCATCCCGCAGGCCCACCCTCGCCAGCAGGTCCAGTGACCGCAGCCTGGCTTCGGCCCAGTCGATCACGCCCCGCTTTGTGGGTTCGTTGCCAAGGAAGATGTTCTCCATGATGGACAGCTCCGGGATCAACGCCAGTTCCTGGTGGATGATCACGATGCCGGCGTGTTCGCTGGCCCGGATATCCCTGAACTGCTGGACCTGCCCCTGGTAGACGATGTCGCCGTCGTAGCTGCCGTAAGGGTAAACGCCGGAGAGGACTTTCATCAGGGTGGATTTGCCGGCGCCGTTCTCGCCGCAAATGGCGTGGATCTCACCGGCTTTGACCCGAAGGCTTACGTTATCCAACGCTTTAACGCCGGGGAATTCCTTGGTGATGGACCGCATCTCGAGAATGATCGGATCCGTATGCGTGGTCTGGGACGTCATGAACCCTAACCCTCCAATGCAATGACTTCTTTGTCCGGCCGGCAAAGCGCAGGGCCGTCTGAACCAAAAGTAAACTGGATCACAGCTGTTGTCGTCAAGTCTTTAACGCAATTGCTGGGTAACGATGTGGTCTACGGCTTGCGGATTCCGGCGTGCTGGAAGACCAGGGCGGCCGCGCCGAGGGCCTCTGCCCGGTCGCCCAGGGAGGACATGGTGAGGGTGGTGGTCTCCCCGATGACCGGCACCGCATGCCGGATCAGCCCCCTCCGGATTGGGTCCAGAAGGATGTCCCCCAGGCCTGCCAGCGGCCCGCCCACCACGATCACCTCGGGGTTGATCAGGTTCGCAACATTGCCCAGCGCCCGGCCCACCGCCAGTCCTGCGTCGTCCACCACGCGCAGGGTGGCGGAGTCCCTGTTCAGGGCCTTGCGGACAATATCCGCCGGCGTCAATGGCCGGTCCTCGCCCCGGCTGAGGAGCTCAATCATGGTGGTGGTGGATGCTATGGTTTCGAGGCATCCACGGTTGCCGCAGCGGCACACCAGGCCCTGTTCGTGGATGGTGGCATGGCCTATTTCGCCGGTGATTCCAACGTTGCCGTAGTACGGCGAACCGTTGAGGATCAAGCCGGCGCCGATGCCGGAACCGATCTTCAGGAACATCAGGTTGCTGACGCCGGAGTGCTGCCCCCAGGTCACCTCGGACCATGCGCCCAGATTGGCGTCGTTGTCAACGAACACGGGGATTCTCAACGTTTCCTCCAGGTGCTGAAGGATGTTGATGCCCACCCATTCGGGAAGGATGGCCCCTTGGGCCACGGTCCCGGTCCGCCGGTCAATGGGGCCCGGAATACCGACGCCGGCGCCCACCACGGAGGTGCGTTCCACCCCGCTTTCCCGGAGTAGTTTCTCCAGTAGTTCCACCGCTGCATGGATGCCCTCATCCGCCTGGTGGCCCAGCGGGAGCAGCACTGATTCTTCAGCGATGACGTGGTAGCTGAGCGAGGCCAGGACCACCCGCAGGTGCCGCCGGCCGAAGTCGATGCCGACCGCCACGGCGCCGTTGCTGTTCAGTCGCACATTCAGCGCCCGGCGCCCTGAACTGGTTATCGGCTCTGTGGATGCCAGGCCGGAGTCAAGCATGATTTTGACGATGTTCGAGACGGTGGCGGTGGAGAGCCCCGTCTGCCGGGCGAGCTCCGCCTGCGTGGACGGGCCGCCCATGAGTGCCTCAATAATCCGCTGCTGGTTCAGTTGCCGCAGGGCGGACTGGGACCCCGGATTCTTGGGCTTGCTCCTCGTTGAGCGCGTGGTTGCGGACATGCTAAGAAGATTGCCCTATCGCTGCTCTTGTAGTCAAGAAGTTAACGCATGGCCTGTACGGGCATGCAGGAAATCGGCCGTCATGAGTACCCTCCGCGGCATCTGTGCATTCCGTCCCGGCGCGCGGGCGCCCGGGTCCAAACGACCCACAATCCTCCGCTGGCGGCTGGTTAGGCTGGAACGAGAGATCAGTCGGGCCCAGCCATTTCAGATGGACGGGGATACAGAAGGTGGTAACGATGCTGCTGTCCGTCCTGCAGGCGAACGCCGTGGTCCTGGACGTCGAGGCCAACCTTCGGACCATCGACGACGCCGCCACCCGGGCTGCCCGTGCCGGTGCCCACCTGCTCCTGACGCCGGAGCTTTTCCCCGTGGGCTACGCCCCGCTGCGGGTGCGCGGCGACCTGGACCCGGCAACCTTTCCCGCTGTCCGCGAACGGCTGGCTGATATCGCCCGCCGTAACAGGATTGCCCTTGTCTACAGCCTGCCCGCCGAAGCGGCTGGGGACGGTGCCGGCGCTGGGGTCGCCGGCAGCCCCGCGTGGCACATTACAGCGACCCTGGTTGATGCCACGGGCACCGAACTCCTCAGGTATGCCAAGGTGCATCTGTTCGGCAATGAGGAACGCAAGGCGTTCGTGGCAGCCGCGCAACCTCCCGCCGTCGTGGATTTCGAGGGTGTCCGCACCTCCCTGCTGATCTGCTACGACATCGAGTTCCCCGAGGCCGCCCGGGCAGCGGCGGCCCGCGGCGCGGAACTGCTCCTGGTCCCCACTGCCCTGTCGGCCGGTTACGAGGCCGTGCCCCAGGTACTCATCCGGGCGCGGGCGCTGGAAAGCCAACTTTATGTTGCCTATGCCAACCACTGTGGGGTCGAGGACGCCTACACTTTCGGCGGCGGAAGCGTGGTGGCGGGACCCGACGGCAGGCTCCTCGCCGAAGCAGCGGACACCCCTGCAGTGCTTTTCGCGGAGATAGGCCCTGATGCGGTGCGCGCAGCCAGGGACGAGGTGCCGTACCTGCGGGAACGCCGGCCGGAGCTTTACCGGGAGTGGGAGGCCGGCCTGGCGCGGGAAGCAGGCCAGCAGGGCGGATAACCGCCTTCAGGCGCCGTTTCCCGCCGCCCCGCCGGTCAGCCCTTCGGTGTACTGCAGCGCAATCCAGAGCTCAGCCCGCACCTGCGCCTGGTTCAGGTCCATCCCCAGCATGTCGGCAATGACGCCGATCTGCCGCCGCACGCTGTTGCGGTGCAGCCCCAGCAGCTTGGCGGAACCATCCCAGCTGCCGTTTTCGCCAAGCCAGCCACGCAGGACGGCCAGCAGCGGATCGCGCCGGTCCGGTTCGAGCGCCAGGACAGGATGCAGGAGCCGCTCGGCCAGCAAGGTTCCGGCCTCACGGCCCAGCAGGCCCGTGACCGACCAGGACACCTCGTCGGCCCGCAGGCTCTGTCCACTTCGCTGGACCCGGCTGCGCAGGGACGTGGCCCGTTGGTACGCGGCGGGAAGGCTGGTCAGCTCGGTGGGTTCGCCGATCACCAGGCGCCAGCCGAGCCTCTCGACGTCGGCAAGCAGCGCGTCGTCCACCTTGAGCCGGGTCAGCGCGGCGAACCCGTAGTCGGTGATCTCCACCAGCTTGGTGTCGAACATGCGCCGCCACTGCAGCAGTTCCCTGACGGGGCTGTCTCCCGCCGGCCACTCCGGGGCATCCACCTTGACGCCTTGAAGCACGCGGATGGGCGCGGACCGGGTGGAAGACAGGCTCTGCGCCAGCAGGTCCTTGAGCCCGTTGACGTGCTTGCTCCCGCCGGTGGTGAGGCTCTCGGGGTGCAGCAGGACGGCGGTGGCCAGCTGGCTGGGGGCGAGCGAGCCACTGGTTCGCTGCCGGACCAGCAGCTCCAGCAGTCCGACGGCGGACTGGACCACGTTGTTCTGGGCGGGGGTCAGCGGATCGTCCGAGCCCAGGATCAGGGCACCGAGGTTGGCGTCCCTGGTGCTCCGCAGCGGATGGCCCACCACCAGCGCCGAGCCGGGTTGGTCAAAGCCGTCCATTTCCACCCGGGGGCCACGGCCGGACAGCAGCCGTTCCAGCATGGGTTCCAGCAGGGAAAGTTCGACGGCGGTGCTGCCGCCGGCGCTGGTGCCCCGGGCCCGGACCCGGCCGTCCGCTCCCACCATCACGGCCCACACGGGCACGCGCTGGACCAGCGCAGCCAGTAGTTCGTGCTCCGGTTTGGGGGAGAGGACGGCGCGCATGAGCTGCCGGTTGGTCTCTGCCAGCTGCCGGAAGACCCTGGCGTTGTCGGTTTCCAGGAGCTGGGAAAACTGCAGGCCGATCGCCGCGAAGGGAAGCGACTCGGGCACCTCGAACAAGGTGAGGTTGTGCCGCCGGCACGCGTCGAGGACCACCTCCGGGACGGCGTCGAAGTACGGCCTGATCCCGAAGCCCAGGGCCGCCACCTTGGCCTCCACCAGCCGGCGGACATAGGCGTCCACGCTGGCGGGTGATCCCCCGTCACCAAGGAAGGGGAGGCCGGCGGTGAGCAGGAATTCCCCCTCCGGAAGGTAGGGCGTGGGGTCCTCCAGCTCACTGGGCTCAACCCACCGCAGCAGCCGGCCGCCGCTGCCGCCGTCGTGAAGCATTGTCAACAGCGGCGGCAGCTGGTCGAGGAACTGCTGGAGGGTGACGAAGCTCAGCCGTCCTGACGTGGCCGGCTCAGCGGACATCATGTGCATTAAGTCTCATGGTGGATCACTATAAGTCATTTTGCACCGCGCTGAGAGTTGGCTCACATGCCAACCTTGGGAAGGGGAAACCGACAACTACTCTGAAGGGACGTCAACGGTGACTGTGCCTGTGACCACCGAAAAAACTCTTGTGCCAAGCGGCGTGCGGCCCAGCCTCCGGACACAGCTGCTGCGCCGTAAACCGATCGGCCAGATGGTCAGTGAGGCCGGAACAGGCCAGGACGGCACTGGACTGGTTCGCAGTTTCGGCGTCCTCCACCTGACCATGATCAGCGTGGGCGCCACCCTGGGGACCGGCATCCTGGTGATCCTTGGCGAGTCGGTTCCGTTGGCTGGCCCGGCCATCTGGATCTCGTTCGTCATCGCCGGCCTGGCCGCGCTGCTCTCAGCGGTGTCCTACGCCGAAATGGCAGGCCTGGTCCCCGTCGCGGGCTCCAGCTACTCCTACTCCTACGCCACCATGGGCGAGGGGATGGCCTGGATCTGCGGGTGGTGCCTTGTCCTTGAATACGCCGTCTCCGTCGCTGCCGTAGCTGTGGGGGCAGGGCAGTACGTCAACGAGGCGCTGGCAGCGTTCGGCCAGGTGCTGCCCGATGCCATGTCGCAGCCGCCCGGGGACGGCGGACTGGTGAACATCCCAGCGGTGGCCATCGTGGTGCTGGCCATGGTCCTGCTGGTCCGCGGCGCCCGTGAAAGCGCCTGGATCAACACCGCCGTCGTCATCATCAAGATCGGCATCCTGCTGTTCTTCTGCGCTGTTGCCTTTACCGCCTTCAACGCCGGCAACTTCGAACCGCTCCTTCCCATGGGTGCCGCAGGTGTGTCCGCGGCCGCTTCCCGGGTGTTCTTTTCCTACATCGGTTTCGACGCGGCATCCACTGCGGGCGAAGAGGCCAGGAACCCCAAACGCGATCTTCCCCGCGCCATCCTGCTGTCCATGGTGATCGTCACCAGCATCTACGTCCTCGTGGCCGTCGCCGCCATCGGTGCCCGGCCCTGGGGCTGGTTCGACGGCACCGAAGCCGCCCTGGTCCAGATCCTGGAGGAGACCACCAACCAGCCGTGGATCGCCTTGGTCTTTTCGGTCGGCGCTGTCCTTGCGATCGCCAGCATCGTGCTCACGGTCCTGTATGGCCAAACCCGCATCCTGCTCTCGATGTCCCGGGACGGCCTGGTGCCCGAGGTCTTTGGACGCGTCTCCGCCCGGACCGGCACCCCGGCCGCAGGAACCCTGATTGTCGGCACCGCCGTCGCACTCACCGCGGGCCTGGTCCCGCTCGGCGCCCTCGCCGATGCCACCAGCATCGGAACCCTGTTCGCCTTCGCGCTGGTCAATGTCGCCGTCATCTACCTGCGGCGCAACCGGCCGGACCTCAAGCGAAGCTTCCGGGTGCCGCTGTATCCCCTGACTCCCGTGCTGGGCACGCTGATGTGCGCCTACCTGATGGCCAACCTTGGAGCCGATACCTGGGTTGTCTTTGGTGCCTGGATGCTGGTGGGGATCGCCATCTACTTCGGCTATGGACGCCGGAACTCGAAGGTAGCGGCTCTCAGTGAGCTCGACTACCGTGAACTGACCGCCAAGGCCCCACGCCAGGAACCTGTGAAAGCAGAACTATCATGACAACCGCCACCGAACTGCCGGCCTTCGACCCCTCCAGCACCTCCGCGGCTCCCGCAGGCGCCGCCGGACGGGGCATCGCCGGAAACGCGGCCCCCATCACCATGCTGAACCCCGACTTTCCGTTCAGCTACGACCACTACCTGGCCCACCCCGATGGCCTGGGTTCCGTCCCGCCGGAGCTTTACGGCACGGAAGTCGCCGTCATCGGCGCCGGCCTCTCCGGCCTGGTGACCGCCTATGAACTGATGAAACTGGGACTGCGGCCCGTGGTCTATGAAGCGGACCAGATCGGCGGGCGGCTCCGCACCGCCGCCTTCCCCGCAGCGCCCGGAGTGGTGGCGGACCTGGGCGGGATGCGCTTCCCGGTATCGGGCAAGGCCTTCTACCATTACGTGGACCTGCTGGGCCTGGAGACCCAGGAGTTCCCAAACCCCCTCGCCGAGGCCACGTCCAGCACCGTGATCGAGCTGGCCGGCAAGAAGCACTATGCGGAGAAGCCGGGCGACCTTCCGCCGTTCTTCCGCGAGGTGGCCGACGCCTGGAAGGCCGCGGTCAATGACGGCGCCAAGTTCGTCGAAATGCAGGACGCCATCCGGGCCCGGGACATGGCCCGCATCAAGGACCTCTGGAACGAACTGCTGCCGCTCATGGACGAGCAGACCTTCTACGGCTTCATCGCAGCCAGCGAGTCCTTCAAGAAGGCAGGCTTCGCCCACCGGGAGGCCTTTGGCCAGGTGGGGTTCGGCACCGGCGGCTGGGACACCGACTTCCCCAACTCCATCCTGGAAATCCTTCGCGTGGTCTACACCGACGCGGACGACCAGCACCGGCTGATCCGCGGGGGAGCACAGCGCCTGCCCGAGGCACTCTGGCAGCACGCGCCGTCGGACATGGTGCACTGGCCCGCCGGCACCTCCCTTTCCTCGCTGCACTCCGGATCGCCCCGCGGTGCCGTGGGAAGGATCAGCCGCGACCCGGACGGGAACCTGCGGATCCGTGAACGCTGGGGCCGCGAGGCCAGCTACCCGGCGGTGGTGACCACCTGCCAGTCCTGGCTGCTGTCCACCCGGATCCACACGGAGGAGGCCTTGTTCCCGGCCGAGCTGTGGACCGCGATGGAGCGCTCGCACTACATGCAGTCCTCCAAGACGTTCGTCATGGTGGACCGGCCGTTCTGGAAGGACATCGACCCGGACACCGGCAACGAGGTCCTGTCCATGACGCTGACCGACAGGCTGAACCGCGCCACCTACCTGCTGGACAACGGCCCTGACCAGCCCGCCGTCATCCTGCTCTCCTACACCTGGAACGACGACGCGCTGAAGTGGCTGGCCCTGGACGCCGACGAACGCGTGGAACTGATGCTGCACTCGCTCGAACAGATCTACCCCGGAGTGGACATCGCAGGGCACATCGTGGGCCAGCCCATCACCGTGTCCTGGGAGGCGGACCCCAACTTCATGGGTGCCTTCAAAGCCAACCTCCCCGGCCACTACCGCTACCAGCAGAGGTTGTTCACCCACTTCAAGCAGGACAAACTGCCGGAGTCCCAGCGCGGCATCTTCCTGGCCGGCGACGACGTCTCCTTCACCGCCGGCTGGGCGGAAGGCGCCGTCACCACGGGGCTGAACGCGGTGTGGGGCGTGGTGAAGCACCTGGGCGGGTCCTCCGCGCCGGGCAACCCCGGCCCGGGCGACCTGCTGGACGAGTTCGGGCCCATCAGCCTGGACTGATGCAGGCCGGACTGGGTCAGGCGTGGAGCTCGCGGTGTTTCGCCGCGAGTTCCACGTAGCGCGCCGCATTGGCGCGGACGCCGTCGAACTCTTCATCCGTGAGTTCGCGGCGCACCTTGGCGGGCACGCCCGCCACCAGCGACCGGGGCGGAACCACCGTTCCTTCAAGCACGACGGCGCCGGCCGCCACCAGCGAGCCGGCGCCGATCACGGCGCCGTTGAGGACGGTGGCGCCCATGCCGATCAGGCAGTCGTCCTCCACCGTGCAGCCATGGACGACGGCGGCGTGCCCCACGCTGACCCGTTCGCCCACCGTGCAGGGGAAGCCGGGGTCGGCGTGCAGCACCACGTTGTCCTGCAGGTTGCTGCCGGCACCCACGGTGATGGCCGCGGTGTCGGCGCGGACGGAGACGCCGTAGAAGGCACTGGAATCCGGTCCCAGGCTGGCGTTGCCGATGATCGAGGCCGACGGGGCTACGAACGCTGAGTCATGGACAGCCGGGGAATTTCCGGCGAAAGGGTACAGAGGAGCCATGGCTTCACCATAAGCCACCCCTGCACCCAACTGACTCGCAGTAGATGCCGTTTTGAGGCCCCAAAACGGCATCTACTGCTACCTAGTTGAAGACCACCGTCAGTTGAAGACCGCGTCAGTTGAAGACCACCGTCCGGTTGCCGTCCAGGAGCACGCGGTGCTCGGCGTGCCACTGCACGGCCTGGACCAGCGTGCGCCCCTCCACGTCGCGGCCGATCTGCACGAACTGCTCAGGGGTGCGGGCGTGGTCCACCCGGATGACTTCCTGTTCGATGATGGGCCCCTCATCCAGGGCGGCCGTCACATAGTGCGCCGTGGCACCGATCAGCTTCACGCCGCGGGCATGAGCCTGGTGGTACGGCTTGGCGCCCTTGAAGGACGGCAGGAACGAGTGGTGGATGTTGATGGCCTTGCCGGTCAGCTCGGTGCAGAGTTCATCGGAGAGGATCTGCATGTAGCGGGCCAGCACGGTCAACTCGATATCGTGCTCCGCGATGATGGCGCGAAGTTTGTCCTCCGCCTGCACCTTGGTGTCCCTGGTCACCGGGATGTAGTGGAAGGGGATGCCGTAGAACTCGGCCAGCCCGGCGAGATCCTGGTGGTTGGACACAATGGCGGGAATCTCAATGGGCAGGGTGCCCGAGCGCTGCTGGAACAGCAGGTCGTTGAGGCAGTGGGCAGAAGTGCTGGCCATCACCAGGGTGCGCACCTTGTCGCCAACAGCATTGAGGTTCCACTGCATGGAGAAGGCCTCCGCCACTGGCTCCAGCGCGGCACGGAGCTCCGACTTGGGGGCTGCCGTGGTCACCTCAACGCGCATGAAGAAGTTCCCGGTTGAAGGGCTGCCGTACTGCTGCGAATCCGTGATGTTGCACCCCGCCACCAGCAGCGCTCCGGCCACCGCGTGGACGATTCCGGGACGGTCCGGGCAGGACAGGGTTACAACGTACGCTTGGTTCAGCTGCTCTTCATTCACGCGTAATAGCCTACCCGCGCCGGGGGCGCCGGTTTTGGTAGGCTGGAATGGTCGCAACTGGCGTTGGGTGGCTAACCACCAGGGAGCGGCAATCACGAAGACCACGGATCGTACGCCTGGGCCGAGGGTCATGTTTTGCCGGAAATGGGGCTGCACCCGCGTCAGCGCAGCAGTGCCATGCCGAGCTTTCACGCCCTGTCATCAACGCGGTGCGAAAGTGCGCCACCCGGTAGCCTGACCTAAGCAGTGCCCATATCCCTAGCCAGGAGTTCTCCGTGACTACTACAGCCACCTCAACCACAGCCGTGAGCAACCAGCCGTTGGCTGAGCTCGATCCCGAAATTGCAGCAGTGCTGGACCAGGAGCTCGGCCGCCAGCGCGGCACCCTGGAGATGATTGCCTCCGAAAACTTTGCGCCCCGCGCCGTGATGGAAGCCCAGGGCTCCGTCCTCACCAACAAGTACGCCGAGGGCTACCCGGGCCGCCGCTACTACGGCGGCTGTGAATACGTCGACATCGCAGAGCAGCTGGCCATCGACAGGGTCAAGGCACTGTTCGGCGCCGAATACGCCAACGTCCAGCCGCACTCCGGCGCGCAGGCCAACGCCGCCGCCCTCTCCGCCATGATCACCCCGGGCGACAAGATCCTGGGCCTTTCCCTGGCCCACGGCGGGCACCTGACCCACGGCATGAAGCTGAACTTCTCCGGCAAGCTGTACCAGGTGGCCGCCTACCAGGTTGAGGAAGACACCTTCCGCATCGACATGGACAAGCTCCGCGAGCAGGCCATCGCCGAAAAGCCGCAGGTCATCATCGCCGGCTGGTCCGCCTACCCGCGCCACTTGGACTTCGCTGCCTTCCGCTCCATCGCCGATGAGGTTGGCGCGCTGCTCTGGACCGACATGGCGCACTTCGCCGGACTGGTTGCCGCCGGACTGCACCCGAGCCCGGTGCCGCACTCCGACGTCGTCACCTCCACCGTGCACAAGACCCTGGCCGGTCCGCGCTCGGGCGTGATCCTCGCCAAGGAGCAGTGGGCCAAGAAGCTGAACTCCAGCGTCTTCCCGGGCCAGCAGGGCGGCCCGCTGATGCACGTCATCGCCGCCAAGGCCGTGGCCTTCAAGATTGCCGGCACGCAGGAATTCAAGGAGCGCCAGGAGCGCGTCCTGGAAGGCGCCCGGATCATCGCCGACCGCCTGAACCAGGCCGACGTGTCAGAGGCCGGCGTCTCCGTCCTCACCGGCGGCACGGACGTCCACCTGGTGCTCGTGGACCTTCGCAACTCGCAGCTGGACGGCCAGCAGGCAGAAGACCTGCTGCACTCGGTGGGCATCACCGTCAACCGCAACGCCGTGCCGTTCGACCCCCGCCCGCCGATGGTCACCTCCGGCCTGCGCATCGGCACCCCGGCCCTGGCCACCCGCGGCTTCGGTGCCGCCGAATTCACCGAGGTGGCCGAGATCATCGCCACCGCCCTCAAGGCAGGCACCAGCGCCGACGTCGAGGCCCTGCAGGCCCGCGTGGACAAGCTGGCAGCCGACTTCCCGCTCTACCCGCAGCACGAGCAGTGGTAACCGATGGCTGAAACCACAACCGCACAGATCCTTGACGGCAAGGCTACCGCCGCCGCCATCAAGGCCGAGCTGACCGAACGCGTGGCCGCACTCAAGGCCAAGGGCGTCACGCCCGGCATCGCCACTGTGCTGGTGGGAGCGGACCCCGCCTCGCAGCTGTACGTGTCCATGAAGCACAAGCAGTCCGAGCAGATCGGGATGAACTCCATCCAGCGTGAGCTTCCGGCCGATGCCACGCAGGAACAGGTGGAGGCCCTCATTGACGAACTCAATGCGGACCCGGCCTGCCACGGCTACATTGTGCAGTTGCCGCTGCCCAAGCACCTGGACACGGACGCCATCCTGGAGCGCATCGATCCCGCCAAGGATGCCGACGGCCTGCACCCCACCAACCTTGGCCGGCTTGTGCTGAACGTCAACAACAAGATCACCACGCCGCTGCCGTGCACCCCCCGCGGGGTCATCGAGCTCCTGGAGCGCAACGGATACAGCCTGGCAGGCAAGCACGTTGTGGTGGTGGGGCGCGGCGTCACGATCGGCCGCTCCATCGGCCTGCTGCTCACGCGGCGCGAGGTGAACGCCACCGTGACCCTGACCCATACCGGGACCAGGAACCTGTCAGAACTGCTCCGGCAGGCGGACGTCATCGTGGGCGCGGCCGGTGTGAAGCACATCGTCAAGGCCGCGGACGTAAAGCCGGGCGCAGCGGTGCTGGATGTCGGCGTTACCCGCGAGACCGATCCGGACACCGGCAAGAGCCGCGTCTACGGCGACATCGATCCCGCCGCCGCCGATGTGGCCGGCTGGATTTCGCCGAACCCCGGGGGCGTCGGTCCCATGACCGTGGCGCTGCTGATGACCAACGTGGTGGAGGCCGCCGAACGCGCGGCAGCCAACGCGCACTAGTCCCCGGCACTAAGTGCACGACGGCGGCACGGTACCTTCCGCAGGGAAGGCGCCGTGCCGCCGTCGTCCGTTTCAACGTAACTGCAAGCACACTTCCACCTGCGCCGCGCCTCCACTAGTCTGCACAGGTGCACAACCACGCCCTTACCCCCTCCGGCACGATAACCGGGGGCCCGCCGTCCGGCACCGTCATCTCCGCCGAAAACCTGACCAAGACCTACGGCGACGTGGCCGCCGTGGACGGCATCTCGTTCACCGTGCAAGCGGGGGAGTCCTTCGGCCTCCTGGGGCCCAATGGGGCGGGCAAATCCACCACCATGAAGATGATCGGCGGCGTGACCCGCCGGTCCGCCGGCCGGCTCACCATCATGGGCCTGGACCCGGACACGCACGGACCCGAGGTACGCGCCCACCTGGGCGTGGTTCCGCAGCAGGACAACCTGGACGAGGAACTCCGCGTCCGCGACAACCTCCTGGTCTACGGCCGCTACTTCGGCCTGCCCATGAGCTACCTCAGGCCCAAGGCCGATGAACTGCTGGAGTTCGCACAGCTGACGGACAAAGCGAGGTCCAAGGTGGACGCGCTCTCCGGCGGCATGAAACGCCGCCTGACCATCGCCCGTTCACTGATCAACGAGCCGCAGATCCTGCTGCTGGACGAGCCCACCACGGGCCTGGATCCGCAGGCCCGGCACATCCTGTGGGACCGCCTGTTCCGGCTCAAGGAGCAGGGCGTCACGCTGATCCTCACCACCCATTACATGGATGAGGCCGAGCAGCTCTGCGACCGGCTGATCGTGGTGGACAAGGGCCGGATCATGGCCGAGGGCTCGCCCGCGCAGCTGATCCGCGGGCATTCCACCCGGGAGGTGGTGGAACTGCGGTTTGGTTCCGAGCGGAACGCCGCAATCGCGTCCCGGCTGGAAGGCATCGGGGAACGGCTTGAGGTGCTGCCGGACCGGGTGCTGATGTACGCGCACGACGGCGAGTCAGCCCTTGAGCAGGTGTCGGCCCGCGGCCTGAGGCCGCTGACATCGCTGGTCCGGCGGTCGTCGCTGGAGGATGTGTTCCTTCGGCTCACCGGCAGGAGCCTCATTGACTGATAGGCAGGCGTCCGGGCGGCAGCCGACCGGAGGGCAGGCAGGGGCCGCGCAGCCGGGCGGCCTGCGCGCGCATGCGCCGGCGGTTTCGGCGGCAAGGGCGCGGCGCTGGGGCTCCTTCTACTATGCCGAGCAGGTGCTCCGGGTGATGAAGGGTTACAGCTGGTCCATCCTGATGTACAGCGTGGGCCAACCGGTGGCGTACCTCTTCGCCATGGGGGTGGGACTGGCCACCCTGGTGGATACCGGCAACGCGGCCTTTGGCGGCGTGTCCTACCTCGCCTTTATCGCCCCGGCGCTGCTGGTGGCCGCCGCCGTGATGACGGCAGCCAACGAGTTCACTTTTCCCGTTATGGCAGGTTTCAAATGGCGCCGGGTCTACTATGGCCCGCACGCGTCGCCGCTGACGCCGCAGCAGATCGCCGCCGGGCAGGTCATGGCCGTGACGCTGCGCCTGGTGCTGCAGTCGGCCATCTACTTCGCGGCCGTGGCGCTGTTCGGTGCCTCGCCGTCGGGCTGGGGCTGGGCCGGGATACTGGTGGCCACCCTGACAGGGCTGGCCTTCGGGCTGCCGCTGATGGCATATTCCGCATCGATCACCGAAGACAAGGGGCAGTTCGCACTGGTGATGCGGTTCATCGTGATGCCGCTCTTCCTGTTCTCCGGGACGTTCTTCCCGCTGGACAACCTGCCGTTGGCGGTCCGCTGGGTGGGCTGGATTTCGCCCATCTGGCATGGCACCGAACTGGGCCGGGTGCTCAGCTTCGGATACCGCGAACCGGCGGTCCTCAGCGTGCTCCATGCGGCCGTCCTGGCGGGGTTGGCAGTCACCGGCTGGGTCCTGACGCGGCGCCGGTTTGCCCTGAGGATGGGCCAGTGAGCGCATTTTCCGGTACCGCCGGCGCCTCCCGGAGCGCCGCGGAGCAAGCCCGCAGCCGCACTTTCGGGCCCCTGTATTCAGGCAATGCCAGGGCAGTCATTGCCCGTGGGCTGATGGCCACACGGAGCACCAACTGGCTGGTGATGCTGTCCGGGTTCTTTGAGCCGGTGCTGTTCCTCCTTTCCATTGGGGTGGGACTGGGCGCCATCGTTGGCAGCGTCCAGGGACCCAACGGAACCACCATCAGCTATGCGGCCTACATCGCACCGGCACTGCTGGCCGTCTCCGCGATGAACGGCGCCGTCTATGACTCCACCTGGAACGTCTTCTTCAAGATGAACTTCGCCAAGCTCTACCAGGGCATGCTGTATACGTCCCTGGGCCCGCTGGACGTGGCGCTTGGCGAGATCTTCCTGGCCCTGCTGCGGGGGATGCTCTACGCCACCGGCTTCACTGCGGTCATGGGCATCATGGGACTGATCACCACGCCCTGGGCACTGCTGATGATCCCAGCCTCGGTGCTGATCGCCTTTGGGTTCGCCAGCCTGGGCATGGGCATCACCAGCTTCCTCAAGACCTTCCAGCAGATGGACTGGATCAACTTCATCCTGCTGCCCATGTTCCTGTTCAGCGCCACGTTCTACCCGCTCAGCGTCTACCCACAGCCCATCCAGTGGTTCATCCAGGCCATGCCGCTCTGGCACGGGGTGGAACTGCTGCGGCAGATCAGTGTGGGCACTTTTACGGCTGCCACGCCACTGCATGTTGGCTACTACCTGGTGATGACCGCCGTGGGGATGCTGCTGACCACATTGCGCCTGCGGAGTTTGTTCCTGAAATAGCCTGCCCGGCGAGCTGCCCTGTTCGCCGGGGGTGGAAGGCGGCGGGAGCACAGTCCGCCGTTTGAGACAATGGCTGCATGCGAACTTTGGGCAGCTCCTCGTCATCTTCCAAACCCGCCCGGGGCGGTTTTTCCATGTTCCGGATCAGCGGGCCGGGCCTGATGGTCCTGGTGACGGCGTTCATTGTGGCCGTGATCTTCGCCGCAAACCAGAACGACGTGGTGGGCTGGGTTGTCGCCATCATCGCCGCCTTCTGGCTGGCACTGGCTGCGTTCGTGGTCTTCAGCATCCAGCGGGCCGCCAGGAAAGCGGGCGCAAAGCTGTCCGAAGCCCAGAGCGCCTTCAACACCGCCACCGGCCGCGTACCGGCCCGCACCTCCGCCGACCACGGCGGCACCCGGGTGGTCCACGAACGTTCCGAGGCAGACGAGGTGCGCGACCTGAAGCTGGACCATTCCTTCAAGATCGTCCAGGTGCAGGTCCGCGTGGTGGAGGAGGAGCGGGCCAAGGGCGCCGCCGCCAACCAGGACACGATCAACCGCGCCCTTGAAACCATCGAGATCACAGCCACCAACGCCCGGGACATGATCAAGTCCTCCGGCGGCAGCGGGGAGCCGGTGACCGGAACCATCATCGACTAGAGTGGAGCGGGTGAGCTCGGCATTGAACAAGGACCACCATCGCATCGCATCCGTCAACGTAAACGGCCTCCGGGCTGCCTACAAGAACGGTATGGCGGCCTGGCTTGAGCCGCGGGAAGTGGACATCCTCTGCCTGCAGGAGGTCCGAGCCCCTGACGCCGTCGTCCGGCAACTGTTGGGGGAGGACTGGCATATCCTGCACGCGGAAGCGGAAGCAAAAGGCCGTGCCGGCGTCGCCATTGCCTCCCGCCAGGAGCCCCTGGCCACCAGGAACGGCATCGGGGACGACTACTTCGCCACCGCCGGGCGCTGGGTTGAAGCCGACTTCCGCGTCCCCGACGCCGCAGGGAACCCCGTGCAGCTCACGGTTGCCAGCGCCTATGTGCATTCCGGTGAAGTGGGGACGCCCAAGCAGGATGACAAGTTCCGCTTCCTGGACGTCATGAGCACCCGCCTGCCGGAACTGACCAAGCACAGCGACCACGCCCTGGTGGTGGGCGACCTCAACGTGGCGCACACCCCCCGTGACATCAGGAACTCCAAGGGCAACCTCAAGAAGGCCGGGCACCTGCCGGAGGAACGTGCCTACTTCGACCGGTTCTTCGGTGAGGAGATCGGCTGGCATGACGTCCACCGGACCCTGGCCGGGGATGTCGACGGGCCCTACACATGGTGGTCCTGGCGCGGCAAGGCATTCGACAACGACACCGGCTGGCGCATCGACTACCACATGGCCACCCCCGAACTGGCGGCCTCCGCCATTTCGGCTGTCGTGGACCGTGCAGCCTCCTGGGACACCCGCTTCTCCGATCACGCCCCGCTGGTAGTGGATTACCAGCTCTAAGCCCGAAAGTTTTCCATGACCAGCCAGACTTCCTCCACTGCCAAGAAGCGCATCCTTTCCGGCGCCAAGCCCACCGCCGACTCCCTGCACCTGGGCAACTACATCGGTGCCGTGCGCAACTGGGTGGACATGCAGGCGGAGTACGACGCCGTCTTTTTCATCCCGGACCTGCACGCCATCACAGTGGACTTCGACCCCGCCGAGCTGGCCAAGCGGACCCGCATTGTGGCTGCCCAGTACATCGCGGCCGGCATCGACCCGGACAAGAGCATCTTCTTCGTCCAGTCCCATGTTCCCGAGCATGCGCAGCTTGCGTGGGCGCTGAACTGCATTACCGGGTTTGGCGAGGCTTCCCGGATGACCCAGTTCAAGGACAAAACCCAGAAGTCCGGCGCGGACTCCGCAACACTGGGCCTGTTCGCCTACCCCACCCTGATGGCCGCGGACATTCTCCTGTACCAGAGCGACCTCGTGCCCGTCGGCGAGGACCAGCGGCAGCACCTGGAACTGACGCGGAACCTGGCGCAGCGTTTCAATACCCGGTTCGGCCACACCTTCACGGTTCCGGAGGCCACGATCGTCAAGGAAAGCGCCAAGATCTACGACCTCCAGAATCCCAGCGCCAAGATGTCCAAGACGGGGGAGTCGCCCAACGGTGCCATCCAGCTGCTGGAGGATCCCAAGATCGCAGCCAAGCGCATCAAGTCGGCAGTGACCGACGCCGGCACGGACATCCGCTTCGACCCTGAGGAAAAGCCCGGCGTGTCCAACCTGCTGACCATCTACTCCTCGCTGACGGGCAAGTCCGTGGCGGAGCTTGAAGCCGAGTACCAGGGCAAGATGTACGGCCACCTCAAGGTTGACCTCGCCGAAGTTGTGGTGGACTTCATCACCCCGCTGCGCAACCGGACCAATGAGCTGATGGCAGATCCCGCCGAGCTTGACCGGCTGCTGGCCCTTGGCGCTGAGCGGGCCCGCGAGATCGCCTCCGTCACCCTTGCCCAGGTCTACGAGCGCATGGGCTTCCTGCCGTCCCTCAGCCTCGCGGGAGTCCGCTAGCGCCATGTCTTCGGGAAAAGTCACCGCCAGGGGAGGTGCCTGCTCTGCCGGCCAGGTGGAGCAGACCCTGGCTGACCGCTTGGGAGACCAGCCAGGCCGGAATGCGGCGGCGAACCATGAGGTGGCCCGCAGCGAAGAGGTCAGCGTGGGCGTCATCCTGGGCTTTCCAGCAGACATCGCCGAAGAGCTGCAGCGCTGGCGGGCGTCGTTCGGTGACCCGCTGGCGGACGTGGTACCGGCCCACATTACGCTGGTCACCACCACCCCCACCCAGGACTGGGAAGCGACCCTCCGGCATGTCCGCGAAGTGGCCCGCTGCCAGAGCCCGTTCATGGTGACCATCGCCGGGACCGGAACTTTCCGGCCCGTTTCCCCCGTAGTCTTCATCAATGTGGAGGACGGGTTCGAGCACTGCGTGGACCTGCACCGCAGGCTCCAGCAGGGCCCACTCCACCGTGAACTGCCCTTTGCCTACCATCCGCACGTCACCATCGCCCACGACGTCGCCCCGGAAAGCCTTGACGAGGCCGAAACGGTGCTGAAGAACTACAAGGCCACCTTCCCTGTGGTTAGCATGGGACTCTACGAGCACGATGCCGACGGCATCTGGCAGCTACGGGAAGAGCTGGACTTTGGGACCGAAACTGACAACAACGCCGGCACCCGGTTCACGGACGCTGCCGCGGACACCCCAACCGACGCAGGGTAACCAGCAGCCGCTGCCCACCGAGCAGGCCAGGCTGAAGCTGGAGGTCATCCAAAAGCGGATGGAATGGAACCGGGCGCGCAGGTCCGGCAAAAAATTCGGTGCCCTGATGGCCTTGGTTCAGTGGCTCACCGCCCGCCTGAACGTCCTGCGCCCCATGCGCGCCTTCCGGCACTACACCCTCCACTACGGGCCGCTGATGAGCGCCGGCATCGGCTTCAACATGGTTTTCTCCGTCACAGGCCTGCTGGCCACCGGCTTCTCCATCGCCGGGCTGGTCCTCAGTGGCCAGCCGGCGCTGCTGGACACCGTTATCGGCAGCGTGGCCGCCAGCGCACCGGGCCTACTGAAAGTCAACGGCGGACCGGGGCTGGTGGACCCCAAGGACATGCTGGATCCCAACGGCCTCGGCTGGACCGCGGTCATCGGTGCGCTGGTAACGGTGGTCACATCACTCGGTTGGATCAACGGCCTCCGGGACGGCCTGCGCGGCGTCCTGCAGCTGCCGCCGCTGATCGTCAATCCCATCGTGATGAAGCTGCGCGACGCCGGAACCCTGCTGCTGCTGGGCGTGGCCCTGGTGATCAGCGGCGGTGCATCGCTGGTGTTCGGCACACTGGCGGGTTGGGTAGCGGACTTCCTGCACCTCAGCGACGCCTTGGCCGGCCCGCTGACCACCTCCGTCAAAATCGTCGTCCCGCTGGTCCTGAACTGGGTCACGGCGCTGATCATGTTCCGGTTGGCCGCGGGGCTCAAGCTGTCCCGCCAGGCACTGGTCGAAGGCACCGTCCTGGCCGCCGTGGGCACCACCATACTGCAGATCTTCAGCACTGAACTTCTTGGCGGGGCCAGCCGCAATCCCATCCTGGCGCCGTTTGCCATCATCATCGGCCTGCTCATCTGGTTCAACCTCGTCAGCCAGGTCTACCTTGTCTCGGCAGGATGGGCGGCCGTCCGTGAAGCGGACCTGGAGTCGGACGCTCCTCCGCGCAAGACGATCCTCGGCGCACGCCGAACCACGCCCCAAACCTGACGCGCGCCCGGCCGTAGAATTGTCCGGCCCTCCAGCACAGCGACGTCAGGGGGCCGGCACCAGACCTTCCCACGCAACGGTCCAGCCGGGCGGAAAGCCCGGAGCGTGGCGGTCCGGGCCGTGGTCCCAGCCGGCAGCCATCAGCGCGGCCGCGGCAAGGAGCCCCCCGTTGCCTGGAAGGTACAACGGCAAGGAGTCCGTCTGCCGGTTGTGACCGTTCGTCAGGACTGTGTTCTTACCGGCCTCCTGCAGGAGCGCGTCGACGGCGTACTCCGGGTCCCCGAGCCGGGCAGCGGTCATCGCCATCACCGGGTAGTCCCACCCCCATGTGGTGGTCCAGTCCCAGTCGGCCAGGACATCCTCAAGGGTGGCCCGCATGACTGCCTCATCGATCAGGTCTGTCAGCGGCAGGACGCCCAGTGCGCAGAGCATCGAGGGATGGTCCGTCCTGATGGTGAAGGGCTCCACGTCCATTGCCGCATAGACGCCGTCGACTACGCGCGGGCGCACCAGCCCGTCAGCAACCTCCTGCCAGCATGCAACGGGCTCGAGGCCCAACCGTTCCCGCCAGGCGGCGGCAGTCCTGAGGCCCCACTGCCAGTAAGCGAGTTCGAACGTCGGGTTTTTGATCTTCGCCCGCATGGACCCATAGCTCTCCTGTGCGGGTATGAGCGGCGGCCCAAGTTCGAAACCCCTCGGGGTGCGATGGGCGAAGCCCGCCATGAACGCGGCGGTTTCGAACACGATGTCAGCGAACTCCTCCAGCACGTCAGGGCCCGGATTGGCCCGGTATAGCAGCTCGGCCAAATGGATGGGATGCGGCTGCTGCCAAATCAGGAACGTCCCGATCGGGCTGGGGCTCTCCCTGCCGTCCGGGCCTACCTGCTTGGGCCAGCGGGCGCCGTCGAAGCCCTGCGCCCGGGCGGTTTCCCGCGACGTTTCCAGCACCGTTGAGTACCAGCGCAGGGAGGGGAGGAGGAGCTCCGTCCGGTTCCAGTGCGCAAAATGGGCGGCGTGCCACCAATGCATCTCCAGGTGGAAGCGGCCGCGCCACG
The DNA here is from genome assembly GCF_001428325.1 of Arthrobacter sp. Soil761. Lineage (NCBI taxonomy): Bacteria > Bacillati > Actinomycetota > Actinomycetes > Micrococcales > Micrococcaceae > Arthrobacter > Arthrobacter sp. Soil761. Next base: position 205,907 of record NZ_LMSF01000030.1, read on the forward strand.
AGCTGCACACCAGGCCTGTTTCCTGCGGCGGCAGCGATCCGGAGCAGTTGACGGCCGTCAGGTACTGGGAGAGGACAATCCGGCGTTCGAGCTCCCTGGCCCGTGGGTCCGGCGTGGCAGCCAGCTCGATGGCACCTCCGGACGACCAGAACCTGGGCCAACGGTCCATGGAGGCGGCTGCAACGTTGCTGCCGGGCTGGTTTGCGCTGGGAACCGACGGCGCCGAAGGGGAAGGCCCGACGGCGGGACCCGCATGGCGGCCAACGCCCGCCTTGCCTGCCACTCTGGAAAGGCCCGCACCGCCCCGGGGGATACAGTCCCCGTCCGCGGCGGATATGAACTCAATGGACAGGTCCAGCGCCTCGGTGCTCGAGTGGACATCCGGCCGTATGCGCAGGTGGTGCGCCCCGGTCTGCTCCACGACCAGGCCTTGGCCGGTGATCACCACGCGGTAGCGCGCGTTGTCCAGTTCGCGGTCCACCGTCCAGCTGCTGGCCCCTGCATGGGATACTGCAGGTTGCGGTCCGTTGAGGATGGTGGTGTGGGCGCCCGGCAGATCCCACCCGGCGCCGTTGTGCCACGCCTCGGAGCCGTACGGGAAGTCGATGCCGATCACCAGGCCGTCACCCAGCGCGGGTGACTCCACCCGAATGCCTAGTTCGTCGCGGTCCGGATGGCAGGCTGTGGTGACCGTGGCCTGGTGGCCGGCGATGGCGAAGGTGCTGGTGACGATGCCCGTCCAAAGATCAAGAATCTGGCTGGCGTGGGAAAGCTCGCTGCTGCTGATGGGCCGGCTGGTCCCGTCCTGCAGCAGCTGGAAACCGATGCGTCCCAGATCCAGGCGGTGCGGGTTTGCCCGCAGCCATGCTTCGGCCGTTGAGGTGCCTGTCTCACGGTCATTGACGATGTCCCCCACCATGTCCACGTACGGCACCGGACCACGTGGGGAGTCGTAGAGGACCGTGGAACCTGCCAGGCTGTAACGATCGCCGCCAGGCATGGAGTGCCAGCCCCAGGTGGATTGGGTGCCCAGCAGCGTTCCCGGGGGAAGCGAGTCCTCACGGGGCCCCACGGGGTACTCGGCTGGCAGGCATTGAAGGCCCGTGAGGTCCATGGTGAAGGCAAACTCCCCGTTGCCCACTGAGACAGGGCTTCGCGGATCAAGACTTTGCTGACGAACGTTGTGCCGCCGGACCAGCGCCTTCCTGTCAATCTGCTTGTGCCGCCGGTGGGACGTGGTCGTGGCCTCCGGCCGTACGGTGCTGGCGTGGCTGTGCACGGTGCACGCCCTCCTTACAGGTGTGTGGTGACTGATGCCGCGAAATGTCCGGGCATGGCCAGCGCGCCTCCCCGGAACGCGGCACCGGGGAGAAAGCGGTTTCTGGCGATTCCATCCTTGGCGGGTTCCACAGCGCTGTCAAGGGGCCGCCATGTGAAATCGTGCGCCGAGAACTCCAGGTCGATAACCGGTACGGAAACCATGACGGGATCCTATTGACGGGCTTTGCCCGCCGTTGATACGTTTCACGAAACCGCTTTCTCTCGCTCACCCACCCTTCTCACCAAGGAAGAAGCTTGCCCAATGACGCGCCCTGCTACCGGAACAATCCGTAAATCCCTTGCCGTCCTCTCGGCCGCAGCCCTTCTGGCCGTGACGGCCGGCTGTTCCAGCCCGTCGTCCAACAAGGCCGGGGACGGGCCCGTGGAGATCCGCTTTTCCTGGTGGGGCAATGCCGGCCGGGCCGAGCTGACCAACAAGGCCATTGCCGAGTTTGAGGCCGCCAACCCCAACATCAAGGTCAAGCCGGAATATGGCGACATCAGCGGCTACTTCGACAAGCTCGCAACCCAGATGGCCGCCAACGACGCGCCGGATGTCATCACCATGGGGGGCGCCTACCCCGCCGAATACGCAAACCGCGGCGCGTTGCTGGACCTGACCACGGTGCAGGGCTCACTGGACCTGTCAAGGATCGACCAGGGCGCCCTGGAAAACGGACAGGTCAAGGGCAAACAGTACGGCGTTTCCACCGGCGCCAACGCACTGGCCATTGTGGCCAATCCCGCCGTCTTCGCGGCGGCAGGGGTTCCGCTGCCAGATGACAGCAGCTGGAGCTGGGACGACTTCGCCAGGATTGCCGGTGACATCACCGACAAGAGCCCCCGGGGCACCTACGGAACTGCAACCGTGCTCACCCATGACTCCCTGGACGCCTTCGCCCGCCAGCGCGGCGAATCCCTGTACACCCAGGACGGACAGCTGGGACTGGGCAAGCAAACGGTGCAGGACTACTTCCACTACTCGCTGAAGCTTAGTGAATCCGGTGCCGCTCCGAGTGCTTCGGAGACGGTGGAGAAGCTCAATGTCAGCACTGAGCAGACCCTCATGGGCATGGGCAAGGCCGCAATGATGCTCACGTGGAGCAATTCACTGACCGCCCTCAGCAAAGCCTCCGGCGCAGACCTGAAACTGCTCAAGCTACCGGGGGAGAAGCCCACCCCGGGGATCTGGCTGCAGTCCTCGCAGTTCTACACCATCTCCGCACGCAGCAAGCACACGGACGCTGCCGCCAAGCTCGTGAACTTCCTGGTCAACAACCCGGCCGCGGCCAGGATCATCCAGAGCGACCGGGGCATCCCTGGCAACTCCGACATGCGCGCCGCCATCCAGGACATGCTCACCCCTCAGGGCAAGGTGGAGGCGGAGTACATCAACCAGATCGGCAAGATGGATTTCGCCCCAACGTACATCGGCCCCACCGGGTCAACCGCCGTCTCGGAGATCACCGCCCGGATCAACACGGACGTCCTTTTCAAGCGGGTCACGCCGGACAAGGCAGCCGAACAGTGGATCAGCGAGAGCAAGGCGGCTATCGGCAAGTAGGGCCGGCCAAACTGGCCGGGGAGGGTCAGGCAGGTGCGGCGTCGAGGTACTGGTCCGCCCAGGCGGCGATGATCCTGGCCGCCCGTGCGGCCTGGCCCTTGCCGGTGAGCAGGTGGTCGCTGCCCTCAAGGGACACGAAGTTCCTCGGATGCCTGGCCGTCTGGAAGATGGTGCTGGCATTCTCGATTCCCACGGTGTTGTCGGTGGGGGAGTGCAGCACCATCAGGGGCTTGTGCAGCTGCTTGATGCAGTCCGTCAGGTCCGCGTTCTCCAGGTCCTCCACGAAGTGCCGGCGGATCTCCACCCGCTTGCCTCCGAGGTCAACTTCGGCGCTGCCCTCGCTCAGGATCCTGTCCAGCGCGGCATCGAAAACGTGGGCCACATGCTTGGGGGAAAAGGGCGCTCCCACGGTGGCAACGGCGTCGAGCTCCGGAATCTCCCGCGCTGCGGCAAGAACCGCGGCGCCGCCGAACGAGTGGCCCACCAGCAGGGAGATCTCCTTGCCCTGACTGCGCATGAACTCCGCGGCCTTCACCGTGTCTGCCACCTTGTGACTGAAGGAGCCCGCGGACCATTCCCCGGCGGAGCCGCCCAGGCCCAGGTTGTCGAAACGAAGCATGCCGATGCCGCTGTCCGCCAGCGCCTTGCACATCCGCGCTGCGGAGGGGCTGTCCTTGCCCAGCGTGAAACCGTGCGAGAAGACACCCCAGCCCTTGACGGGGCCCTCCGGGACGTCAATGATGCCGGACAGCATCTCGCCGGTGGAACCGGCAAAGGACACTTTTTCGGAGCGGGACAAGGAGGACCCCTTTCTGCTGAAACGACGACGGCGCCCCCACCACGTGTGGTGAGCGACGCCGTCGGCCGTTATATCTGTTGGTGAACGAGCCTAGATCTTGCGGGCCAGGATGGCCTGCTTGACTTCCGCAATGGCCTGCGTGACCTGGATGCCGCGGGGGCATGCCTCGGAGCAGTTGAAGGTGGTGCGGCAGCGCCACACGCCTTCCTTGTCGTTGAGGATCTCCAGGCGCATGTCGCCGGCATCATCACGGGAATCGAAGATGAAGCGGTGTGCGTTGACGATCGCGGCGGGGCCGAAGTACTGCCCATCCGTCCAGAACACGGGGCAGGAGGACGTGCACGCGGCGCAGAGGATGCACTTGGTGGTGTCGTCAAAGCGCTCCCGGTCCTCCGCGGACTGGAGGCGTTCCCGGGTGGGCTCGTGGCCCTTGTTGATCAGGAAGGGCATGACTTCGCGGTACGACTGGAAGAAGGGCTCCATGTCCACGATCAGGTCCTTCTCCACCGGCAGACCCTTGATGGGCTCCACGGTGATGGGCTTGGACGTGTCCAGGTCCTTCAGCAGCGTTTTGCAGGCAAGGCGGTTGCGGCCGTTGATGCGCATGGCGTCAGAGCCGCACACACCGTGGGCGCAGGAGCGGCGGAAGGACAGGGTGCCGTCCATCTCCCACTTCACCTTGTGCAGGGCATCCAGGACACGGTCCGTGCCGTACATGGTCAGGTGGAAATCATCCCAGGTGGCTTCCTCGGAAACCTCCGGGTTGTACCTGCGGACCCGCATGTGGACGTCGAACGTGGGGATTTCCCCGGCCCCGCCAACGCCGGCAGGAAGTTCAACCTTTGAGGCTGGCTCAGCGATTTCAGCGGTCATCTTAGTACTTCCTCACCATCGGCTCGTAGCGGGTAAAGACAACCGGCTTGGTGGCGAGGCGGATACCGGCGATTGACTCCGCCGATCCGTCAGCCGGCGCATGGTCATCCTTGTACGCCATGGAGTGCTTCATGAATTTCTCGTCGTCACGCTCGGGGAAGTCCTCGCGGAAGTGTCCGCCGCGGGATTCCTCACGGTGCAGGGCGGCCACGGTCATGACCTTGGCCAGTTCCAGCAGGAAGCCGAGCTCAACGGCCTCGAGCAGGTCCAGGTTGAAGCGCTTGCCCTTGTCCTGGACGTTGATGCGCTTGTACCGCTCCTCGAAGGATGCGATGTCGCGCAGCACCTGGTTCAGGGTGTCCGCCGTACGGAATACCTGCATGTTGGCGTCCATCGTGTCCTGCAGTTCCTTGCGGATCTGCGCCACCTTTTCGTCGCCGGTGCCGTTGCGGGCAATGTCCAGCAGTTCGGTGGTGTAGGCCAGCGGGTTCTCCGGCAGTTCCACGAACTGGGCGGTCTTGGCGTATTCCGCGGCAGCGATGCCGGCACGCTTGCCGAACACGTTGATGTCCAGGAGCGAGTTGGTGCCAAGACGGTTGGAACCGTGGACGGACACGCAGGCCACCTCGCCGGCGGCGTAGAGCCCGGGGACCACGGTGTCGTTGTCCTGGAGCACTTCGGTTTCGATGTTCGTGGGGATGCCGCCCATCGCGTAGTGCGCGGTGGGGAACACGGGCACCGGCTCGGTGTATGGTTCCACGCCCAGGTAGGTGCGGGCGAACTCGGTGATGTCCGGCAGCTTCGCATCGATGTGCGCCGGCTCCAGGTGGGTCAGGTCCAGGAGGACGTAGTCCTTGTTCGGGCCGCAGCCGCGGCCTTCGCGGACTTCGTTGGCCATGGAGCGGGCCACGATGTCGCGCGGTGCCAGGTCCTTGATGGTGGGGGCGTAGCGCTCCATGAAGCGCTCACCCTCCGAGTTGCGGAGGATGGCACCTTCACCGCGGGCGGCCTCGGACAGCAGGATGCCCAGCCCGGCCAGGCCGGTGGGGTGGAACTGGAAGAACTCCATGTCCTCCAGGGGGATGCCGCGGCGGAAGGCGATGCCCATGCCGTCACCGGTCAGGGTGTGGGCGTTGGACGTGGTCTTGAAGACCTTGCCGGCGCCACCGGAGGCGAACACCACGGACTTGGCCTGGAACACGTGCAGTTCACCGGAGGCGAGGTCGTAGGAGACGACGCCGGCCACGCGCTTCTGCTTGTAGGGCGTCCCGTCTTCGCGGACAGCATCCTCTTCGACCGTCAGCAGGTCCAGGACGTAGTACTCGTTGTAGAACTCAACGTTGTGCTTGACGCAGTTTTGGTACAGGGTCTGCAGGATCATGTGGCCGGTGCGGTCCGCGGCGTAGCACGCACGGCGGACCGGAGCCTTGCCGTGGTCGCGGGTGTGGCCACCGAAGCGCCGCTGGTCGATGCGGCCCTCGGGGGTGCGGTTGAAGGGCAGGCCCATCTTTTCCAGGTCCAGCACGGCGTCGATGGCTTCCTTGGCCATGACCTCCGCGGCGTCCTGGTCAACCAGGTAGTCGCCGCCCTTGACGGTGTCGAACGTGTGCCATTCCCAGTTGTCTTCCTCGACATTGGCAAGGGCTGCGCACATGCCACCCTGGGCCGCACCTGTGTGCGAGCGGGTGGGGTAGAGCTTGGTCAGTACTGCTGTGCGCGCGCGCTGACCGGACTCGATCGCGGCGCGCATGCCAGCGCCACCGGCACCGACGATGACGACGTCGTACTTATGGACCTGCATACCAGACGCTCTTTCTCTCAAAATTCGCTATAAAACAACGGGGCGGCTTTGCCTGCTCCGCAAAACAGGGCCCGCGGAAAAGCCCGCGGGCCCGGGGTTGTGCCAGTTCTAGGCAGGGCAGAATCCACCCGGAAGGGCAACGCCGTTCACCACGGGGCACGGGTTGAAGGTGAAGATGACCAGCGTGCCGAGGAGGATGATGACGACGGCGGCCGCGTAGAGGACGGTCTTCAGCCAGCGGCGGGTGGACGTCTTCTCTGCGTAGTCGTTGATGATGGTCCGGACGCCGTTGGTGCCGTGCAGCATTGCCAGCCAGAGCATGGCCAGGTCCCAGAACTGCCAGAACGGGTCTGCCCACTTGCCGGCCACGAAGCCGAAGTCAATGGCGTGGATGCCTTCGCCTACCATGAGGTTCACGAACAGGTGGCCGAAGATGAGGACCACCAGCACTACGCCGGAGAGACGCATGAACAGCCAGGCGATCATCTCGAAGTTGCCCCGTGAGCCGCTGCTGCGGCGGTACTGGGGGGCGATCCGCCCGCTGCGGGGGCTCTCGATCGTTGCAGTCATGGCTTAGTGACCTCCGAGGGCGAGGGACAGGTGGCGGATGGAGAAGGCGACCATGGTCACGACCCAAAGGGCCAGGACTGCCCACAGCATCTGCCGCTGGTACTTTGCGCCCTTCTTCCAGAAGTCGACCGCAATGATCCGCAGGCCGTTGAAGGCGTGGAACACGATCGCGGCAACAAGGCCGGTCTCGCCCAGCGCCATCAGGGGGTTCTTGTAGGCGCCGATCACAGCGGTGTAGGCCTCCGGTGACACACGCACCAAGGAGGTGTCCAGGACGTGGACCAACAAGAAGAAAAAGATCACTACACCGGTAATGCGGTGTCCTACCCAGGACCACATGCCTTCACGGCCGCGGTACAAGGTGCCAGCTGGTTTTGTCGGCACTGATAAACCTCCCTGCAACACAGCGGCGCTGGCATGAGATCCATGCGGGGGGAACGCCTGCTGCGAGAGCACTCGTAGCTCAGGCCTAAATCTAGGCTCCGCTAACAGCTTATTCAATTTCGGAGATTCTTGGTGCCCAGTACTGGAGCGGATTTTCCGGGGAAATGAGACGAACGCCACATCCCTGCAGGCTTTTGGGTACGACGGCGCCGCAAAACGCAGGTCTGATGTGTCGCCAAAGGAGCCGGTTGGGGCCGTTCCGCTAAAGTAGCCGTGATGAGTACAGACAAAGTGACAAGCCCGGCTTCACCCCTTGACCGCTTCATCGCGGTGATTCCGGCAGGCGGAGTGGGGACCCGCCTCTGGCCCCTGTCACGTGCAGCAGCTCCCAAGTTCCTTCACGATCTCACGGGATCGGGCAGCACGTTGCTGCGCGCCACCTATGACCGGCTGCACCCTTTGGCGGGCAACCGAATGCTGGTGGTGACCGGCCGGGCGCACCGCGACGCCGTATGCCGCCAGCTGCCCGAGGTGCAGGACGCCGACCTTGTCCTCGAGTCAGAGCCAAAGGACTCCGCTGCCGCCATCGGCCTTGCGGCGGCGATCCTGCACGAGCGCGATCCCGACACCATCATGGGTTCCTTCGCAGCCGACCAGGTGATCAGCCCGGATGATCTGTTCCAGCAGGCCGTCCGCGAAGCCATCCACACCGCTGCCACCGGCAAGATCGTCACCATCGGCATCAAGCCCACGCACCCGTCCACCGGCTTCGGCTACATCCGCTCCGGCAAGGCCCTGCACATTGAAGGCGCGCCCAGCGCCCACGACGTGGTGGAGTTCGTCGAAAAGCCGGACGAAATGGTGGCCCAGCAGTACGTGGACAGTGGCGACTACGTGTGGAACGCCGGCATGTTCGTGGCACCGGTGGCGTTGATGCTCAAGCACCTTGAGGCGAACCAGCCCGAACTGTTCCAGGGGCTGCAGGAAATCGCCCGGGCGTGGGACACCCCCCAGCGCGACGAGGTCACGGCACGCATCTGGCCCACCCTGCCGAAGATCGCCATCGACTACGCGGTGGCCGAGCCCGCCGCCGAAGCCGGGGACGTCGCCGTCGTTCCCGGAACTTTCCGCTGGGACGATGTTGGCGACTTCGCCTCCGTTGGCCGCCTCAACAGTGCCAAGGAAGTGGACGACGTCACCGTCCTCGGCGAAGGTGCCCGCGTGTTCACCGAGAACTCAAGCGGCGTTGTGGTTACCGACACCAAGCGCGTGATCGCCCTGATCGGCATCCAGGACGTGGTCATCGTGGATACCCCGGACGCTTTGCTGGTGACCACCATGGCCAATTCCCAGCGCGTCAAGGCTGCCGTCGACGCACTTAAGGCAAGCGGCGACACGGACGTCCTCTGACCCGGAACCTGCCGGCGCCACCGGTGCCGGCAGGTTCCGGAATGTAATGAGGCGTCAGTGAATGGGCACTAAAGCCGGCACCCTCGCTAGAGTGAAACAGTGCGCAACTACACTACTGAAGCCGAGCCCACCGCCCTGGTGGCTCCCTGGCTCGAACCGCTTTTGCCGGAACTGATCGAATTCCGGCGGGACCTGCATGCGCACCCGGAGCTGTCCTTCAAGGAGTTCCGCACCACGGACAAGCTTGCCGAGCGGCTCGAAGCCGCCGGCCTAAGTCCCCGCCGCCTGGAAGGCACCGGGCTGACCGTGGACGTGGGCGAAGGTCCCATCGCCACGGCGCTGCGCGGCGACATTGACGCCCTGCCCATCATCGAGGAGACGGGCCTGCCGTTCGCGTCGAAGCATCACGGCGTCACGCACGCCTGTGGCCATGACGTGCACACCACCACCATGCTGGGCATCGCCCTGGTATTGAACCGGATGCACCAGGAGGCACCCCTTGGGGCCACCGTCCGGATCATCTTCCAGCCTGCCGAGGAAACGATGCCCGGCGGCGCGCACGCCTGCATCGAACAGGGCGTCCTGGAGGGCGTCCCCCGGATCCTGGCCCTGCATTGCGACCCCCGGATTGAGGTGGGCAAGGTGGGAACGCGGATTGGTGCCATTACCTCGGCTTCGGACACCATCCGGATCGAACTCTCCGGCCGTGGCGGCCACACGTCGCGCCCGCACCTCACCGAGGATCTGGTGTTCGCGCTGGCCCAGATCGCCGTGAACGTACCGGCCGTGCTGTCCCGCCGGGTGGACGTCCGCAGCGGCGTCTCCGTGGTGTGGGGCCAGATCACCGCGGGCTCGGCACCCAATGCGATTCCCGGCAGCGGCTACATGGCCGGGACCATGCGCTGCCTGGACCGCGACGCTTGGCACGCTGCCGGCGAACTCCTTGACGAAGTGGTCCACCAGGTGGCCGCACCGTACGGCGTGGACGTCCACCTGGAGCACACCAGGGGGGTGCCGCCGGTGGTGAACTCGGAACACGAGACAGCCATCATCGAAGCTGCCGCCCGGGCCGAAATCGGCGAGAGCGCCGTGGTGCTGACGCCGCAGTCCATGGGCGGCGAGGATTTTGCCTGGTTCCTGGCGGAACTTCCGGGAGCCATGATGCGGCTGGGCACCAAGACGCCGGGCGGTGAGGACTACGACCTCCACCGCGGCGATTACATCCTGGACGAGCGCGCCCTTGGCCTGGGCATCCGGGTCCTCACCGCAGCGGCGCTGCGGACCATCCGGGACCTCGAGCAGGCACCGCTTCCGTAACCTCTTTGGCCTGGGGGCGCGCCTGGCAGAGCCCGGCCGGAAAGATGCCCTGCCGCCGTCGTTCGCATGCCGACGGCGGCGCAACAGGGGCTGCCCCACCTGCAGTAAGTTGTGCACAACTTAATTGTGGGCTATCGTTTCTGTATGACCGAAGCACCCCGCCTGGACCGGCAAGTCTGTTTTGCCCTGTACTCAGCTTCCCGTGCCGCCACCGCCGTCTACCGGCCCGTGCTGGACCAACTGGGGCTCACCTACCCGCAGTACCTGGTGATGCTGGTCCTGTGGGAAAGCGAACCCCGGGGCGTGAAGGAACTCGGCGGGGAACTTGGCCTCGACTCCGGCACCCTGTCGCCGCTCCTTAAGCGCCTGGAAGCCCTGGGGCTGGTGGAACGGCGGCGGTCCGGCGAGGACGAACGCCGCGTCGCCATCCACCTGACGGATGCCGGGCGGAACCTCAGCGGCGCGGCCAGCGCCATTCCGCAGCGGCTGGCCGATGCCGCAGGACTTTCGCTGGACGAACTCGAACAGCTGCGGACCACCCTGGGCAAGCTCACGGCTGCCCTGCATGAATCGCTGTGAACCCGAATACTGCACCATCCCATCTACAGGACGGATTTTTTCGTGAAGACTCTCTACACCGCCGAGGCGCTGGCCTCGGGCGAAGGGCGCGACGGCGCTGCACGCAGCAACGACGGCAGGCTCGCAGTGGATCTCGCCAGCCCGGTCGAACTCGGCGGCAGCGGCCACGGCACCAACCCCGAACAGCTTTTCGCCGCCGGGTATGCCGCCTGCTTCCATTCCGCACTGCGCCTGGTCGGCCGCAAGGCAGGCGCTGACCTGACGGACTCGGCAGTGGCAGCGAAAATCCACCTGGGGCAGCTGGAGAGCGGAGCCGGCTTCGGGCTGGCCGCCGAACTGGAAATCGCCCTGCCCGCCCTGGACCTCGCCACGGCGGAAGACCTTGTGGCCAAGGCGCACCAGGTCTGCCCCTATTCCAACGCCACCCGCGGCAACATCAACGTCGACCTCAAGATCCTGGAGTACGCAGCATGAGCACAGCCCTTGCAACCACCACCCGCGAAATCCGGTTGGCTTCGCGCCCCGAGGGACGCCCGTCCAATGAGAACTTCGAACTTGCCGAGTCTCCGCTGCCCGCACTCGAAGACGGCCAGATCCTGGTGCGGAACCTCTTCATGTCCGTAGACCCGTACATGCGGGGCAGGATGAATGACGTCAAGTCCTACTCCGCGCCCTTCGCCGTGGGCAAGGCGCTCGACGGCGGGGCGGTGGGCGAGGTGATGGCGTCCCGGTCGTCCGCACACCAGGAGGGCGACGTCGTCGTGCATCCGCTTGGCTGGCGCGAGTATGCGGTGGTCGACGGCGCTTCTGCCACCCCCGCCCGCACTGACCTGGCCCCGGCGTCCGCTTTCCTGGGTGCCCTGGGCATGACCGGGCTGACGGCCTACACCGGTCTGTTGAAGGTTGCCGAATTCAAGCCGGGCGACGCCGTGTTCGTTTCGGGCGCGGCGGGTGCCGTGGGCTCGCTGGTGGGACAGATCGCCAAAGCCATGGGCGCCTCCCGGGTCATCGGCTCGGCTGGCTCGCCCGCCAAGGTGGCCCGGCTCCTGGAGCTCGGTTTCGACGCCGCGTTCGACTACCATGACGGTCCCGTTGTCGGGCAACTGGAAAAGGCGGCCGGCCCGGCCGGCATTGACGTCTACTTCGACAACGTGGGCGGCGAGCACCTCGAGGCAGCCCTGTCGGTCCTCAACGTGGGCGGCCGGGTGGCAATGTGCGGCGCCATCGCGCAGTACAACTCAACCGAACCCACTCCTGCACCCCACAACCTGATGCAGGCTATCGGGAAGCAGCTCACCCTCCGGGGCTTCCTGGTGGGCGGGCAGCGCCAGCACGCGGCGGAGTTTGCGGAGAAAATGGCCGGCTGGCTGGCGGACGGGACCGTGCGCTACGACGAGACCATCGTTGACGGACTGGAGAACGCGCCGCAGGCCTTCATGGACCTCCTGGACGGCGCAAACACCGGGAAAATGCTCGTCCGGCTGTAGCCGCCACCATCACGCACAAGCAGTAGGGACACCGCATCCGCGGTGTCCCTACTGCTTGGTAACAACTTGTAAACAATCTCCCGGCTGGGCTCCTGGCGTGCTATGGGGACGTGGCGCAGGCCACTAAAGTAAGTGCCATCAGTGCGCTCCGGCGCAGTGCTGCGTGCCTTCAGTGAAAACAGAATTTCAGCGCCGAAACGGACACTCATTGAATTCCAGCCCGTAGCGCCACTCGCATCATCCCTGGAGGAAAATTGAAGAAATCACTGCGTGCCAGCTTCAAGCGCGGTTCAATGGCCGGAGTGGCCACCCTCGGTGCGTCCGCGCTTGTGCTCACCGCCTGCGGTGCAGCCCCCGAAGCCGGAAGCACCTCATCCGCAGGTGCCAGCGACTACACGGGCTGCATCGTGTCGGACTCCGGTGGATTCGACGACCAGTCCTTCAACCAGTCCTCCTACGAGGGCCTGAAGAAGACCGAGAAGGACCTTGGCATCAAGGTCAACCAGATCGAGTCGAAGACCAATAACGACTTCGAACCCAACCTGCGGGCCATGGTCACGGCCGGCTGCAACCTGACCATCACGGTGGGCTTCCTGCTCGGCGACGCCACCAAGGCCCAGGCCACCGCCAACCCGGACAAGCACTTCGCCATCATCGACTTTGGCTACGACAAGCCCATCAGCAACGTCAAGCCGATCATCTACGACACCGCGCAGGCGGCCTTCCTCGCCGGCTACCTGGCTGCAGGAACCACCAAGACCGGCACCGTGGCCACCTTCGGCGGCATCAAGATCCCCACCGTGACCATCTTCATGGACGGCTACGCCGACGGCGTGAAGTACTACAACCAGCAGAAGGGCAAGAACGTCAAGCTGCTCGGCTGGAACAAGGATGCCCAGGACGGCAGCTTCACCGGCGACTTCGAAAAGCAGGACGTGGGCAAGCAGCTGACCAAGAACTTCCTGGACCAGGGTGCGGACATCGTCATGCCCGTGGCCGGTCCCGTGGGCAAGGGCGCAGGAGCCGCGCTTAACGAGGCCAAGGCTGCCGGCAAGGACGTCAAGCTGATCTGGGTTGACTCGGACGGCTACCTCACCGCCCCGGACTACAAGGGCATCATGCTCTCCTCTGTCATGAAGCAGATGGGCGAGGCCGTGGAGACCGTTGTCACTGAGGACAAGGACGGCAAGTTCAACAACACCCCGTACGTTGGCACCCTTGCCAACGACGGCGTGCAGCTGGCACCCTTCCACGACCTCGACTCCCAGGTCCCCGCCGACGTGAAGTCCGACCTCGAGAAGATCAAGAAGGACATCGTCGACGGCAAGCTGAAGGTCGAGTCCGCAGCCAGCCCCAAGGCCTGATCCACCACAGGAAGCGCCACCGCCGGTCCGTCACCCACTGGCCGGCCGGTGGCGCTTTTTGCTGGCCGAACGTTTACAGCGCCCGGCCGGCTCCTCCCGGGACTGCAGCCACTAGGCTGGTGCTGCAGCCATATATCCCGTCCGGTCGATCACCGGACGCTTCGAGATTGGTCAGAGTTTTGAAACTTGAACTCAGAGGGATCACCAAACGTTTTGGCACGCTCCTGGCCAACGACCACATAGACGTGGTGGTTGAGCCGGGACAGATCCACTGCCTCCTTGGTGAAAACGGGGCGGGGAAATCCACCCTGATGAATGTGCTCTACGGGCTGTATGAGCCGTCCGAAGGCGAAATCCTCATCGATGACAAGCCCGTCACGTTCCGGGGCCCGGGCGATGCAATGGCGGCAGGGATCGGCATGGTGCACCAGCACTTCATGCTGGTGCCGGTCTTCACCGTGGCCGAGAACGTAGCGCTGGGCGCCGAACCCACCAAGGCGGCCGGGTTCCTCAACCTGGACCAGACCCGGCAGCGCATCAAGGAAATCTCGGACCAATACGGCTTCGATGTGGACCCGGACGCCCTGGTGGAGGACCTGCCGGTGGGCGTGCAGCAACGGGTGGAGATCATCAAGGCACTGGTCCGCAACGCCAAGGTGCTGATCCTGGATGAGCCCACCGCCGTGCTGACTCCGCAGGAGACCGACGAGCTCCTGGATATCATGCGCCAGCTGAAGTCGCGCGGAACCTCCATCGTCTTCATTTCGCACAAGCTGCGCGAGGTCAAGGAAGTCTCGGACACCATCACCGTGATCCGGCGGGGCAAGGTAGTGGGCACGGCCGATCCCGCCGCCTCCACCACCGAACTTGCCTCGATGATGGTGGGCCGTGCCGTAAGCCTGACCCTGGACAAGGCTCCGGCCCAGCCCAAGGACACCACCTTCGAAGTCCGCGACCTCACCGTCATCGCGCCCAACGGCCAGCACGTCGTGGACCATCTCAGCTTCCACATCAAGCGCGGCGAGATCCTGGCCGTTGCCGGCGTCCAGGGCAACGGGCAAACCGAACTCACCGAAGCGATCCTGGGCCTGCAGGAGCGGGTCACCGGTTCCATTGTCCTGGACGGCAAGGAGCTCGTGGGCCGGTCCGTCAAGGAAGTCCTGCAGGCCGGCGTCGGGTTCGTTCCCGAAGACCGCAAGGTGGACGGGCTGGTGGGCACCTTCTCCGTGGCGGAGAACCTGATCCTTGATCTTTATGACAAGCCGCCCTTCGCCAAGGGGATCAGCATGAGCCCTGCGAAAATCATGGAGAATGCCAAGGCGCGCATCGGCGAATTCGATGTCCGCACACCCTCCGCCGCAGCCGCCGCCGGGACCCTGTCCGGCGGCAACCAGCAAAAACTTGTGATGGCCCGCGAACTTTCCCGTCCACTGCGCCTGTTCATCGCCTCCCAGCCCACCCGCGGCGTGGACGTGGGTTCCATCGAGTTCCTGCACCGGCGGATTGTCGCGGAGCGTGACCAAGGGACCCCGGTGATGATCATTTCCACCGAACTGGACGAAGTCATGGAACTGGCGGACCGCATTGCGGTGCTCTACAAAGGCAAGCTGGTGGGCACTGTCCCCGCCGGAACCAGCCGGGACGTCCTTGGCCTCATGATGGCTGGCATCCCGCCGGAAGAACACGCACACACCCCGCAGGCCGGCACCCCGGCCGCCACCTCCAACGCCGAGGGAGCCGACCATGCCTGACCAGCCTTCCCCCAAACACGCAGACGAAAGCCGGCACGTCGACAACGAACAGCCCGGCGCCGGGTCTGCCGCCGGCCAGGATGCTGCGGAGGAAACGGCCGCAGTAGTGGCCGTCGACACCGCCGGCGGGGCGATGCAGCCCTCGGCTGTTCCAGCCACGGCCCAAAGCGGACTGCTTCCCGGCGGCTCCGACACCGTCCTGCGCAGGATCTTCACCGGAAGCGGCATGGTGTCCGTGCTGGCAGTGCTGCTGGCGCTGATCATTGGCGGCCTGCTCATCGCGAGCACCGACAAGCAGGTGGCCACCACCGCCGGCTACTTCTTCGCCCGGCCCACCGACATGCTGACGGCCGTATGGAATGCTGCCACGCGCTCCTACATAGCGCTGTTCCAAGGCTCGGTGTTCAACCCCCGCGGCAATGGGCTGGCCGCACAGTTCGCACCCTTCATGGAGACCCTCACCATCGCCACGCCGCTCATCACGGCCGGCCTGGGCGTGGCGCTGGCGTTCCGGGCCGGGCTCTTCAACATCGGCGCCCAGGGGCAGATCATCGTGGCCGGCATCCTGGCGGCCTGGGTGGGCTTCGCCCTGCACCTGCCGTTCGGCCTGCACCTGCTGCTGGTGCTGGTGGCCGGCATCATTGGCGGCGCCCTCTGGGGCGGCCTCGCCGGCCTGCTGAAGGCCCGCACCGGAGCCCACGAAGTCATCCTGACCATTATGTTCAACTACATCGCGCTGTACTTCCTGCGCTACCTGCTGAATACCCCGGCGTTCCAGCGGCCGGGGGAGTCGAACCCCATTTCGCCCATCCTGGATCCCAGCGCTGTCTACCCCCAGATCCTGGGCAGCCAGTACCGTCTGCACCTGGGCTTCATTCTGGCCATCGCGGCCACAGTCCTGGTGTGGTGGCTCCTCAACCGGTCCACGGTGGGCTTCGAGTTCCGTGCCGTGGGCGCCAACCCCAAGGCAGCCCAGACCGCCGGCATCAACGTCTCCCGCTCCACCATCCTGGTCATGGCCATCGCCGGCGGGCTCGCAGGCATGTCAGGCGTGGCCCAGGTCGCGGGCACGGAGAAGGTGCTCACGGACGGAGTCGCCGCCACGTACGGCTTTGACGCCATCACGGTCGCCTTGCTGGGACGTTCGACGCCGTGGGGCACCTTCGCTGCCGGCCTGCTGTTCGGCGCCTTCCGCGCCGGGGCGGTCCAGATGCAGATCCAGACCGGCACCCCCATCGACATCGTCCTGGTGGTCCAGTCCCTGATTGTCCTTTTCATTGCCGCGCCGCCGCTGGTGCGGGCCGTCTTTGGACTGAACCCGCGGCGCAGGAAGCCCGCGCGCGCAGCCAAGTCCGGGCAGGCAGCCACTACCGGAGGTGCCGCATGAGCACAACAGTTTCATCGTCCAGGCCGGGCAAACCCCAGCCCGGAGGGCCCAAGGCGGACGCCCCTTCCGCAGCGCCGGCCGGCAAACCCGTCAGCTGGAAGACTCCCGTCCTGCTCGCTGTCTTCGCCCTGGTCTCCCTGGTGTTCTTCGGATTCCTGGCGCCCAGCCAGACGGCCAGCTTTGGCATCTCCACCGGCGGCGACTTCTTCCAGCTGCCTGCATTGGAGATCAATGCGTTTGCCGGCGGCATCGTACTGTCAGTAGTGCTCATGGCGCTGGCAGGATACGCCGTCTACCTGAAGACCAAGAACCAGCCGGCTCCGGGCTGGTTGGCGGTCACGTTCATCGTGATCTTCGTGGCGGCCTTCCTTATTTGGGTGGTGGGCGGGGCCCGCACCCCCGCCATCTCGCTGGCGGGGCTCATCGCCGGGTCCGTCACGCTTGCGGTTCCGCTCGTGTTCGGTTCATTGTCCGGTGTCCTGTGCGAGCGGGTGGGCGTGGTCAACATCGCCATTGAAGGACAGCTCCTGGGCGGTGCATTCACCGCAGCCATCGTTGCCAGCATGACGAAGAACGCCTTCATCGGGCTGCTGGCCGCGGCCATTGCCGGGGCGGTCGTGTCCATGGTGCTGGCGCTGTTCAGCATCAAGTACCTGGTGAACCAGATCATCGTTGGCGTCGTCCTCAACGTCCTGGTCTCAGGGGTGACGGGCTTCCTCTTCAGCACCGTGATGCAGGCCAACAAAGCCCAGTTCAACTCACCGCCGGGGCTGGACGTCATCGACATCCCCATCCTCTCCAGCATCCCCATCATCGGCCCCATCCTGTTCCGGCAGTCGCTGGTGGGCTACCTCATGTATGTGGCCGTCGCGGTGGTTTGGGTAGGCCTGTTCAAGACCAGGTGGGGCCTGCGCGTCCGGGCAGTGGGGGAGCACCCCCAGGCCGCAGATACCCTTGGCATCAACGTCAACGCCACGCGGTTCTGGAACGTGACCCTGGGCGGTGCCGTCGCCGGAATTGGCGGCTCCTTCTTCACCCTGGTAGCGATCGACAGCTTCACCAAGGAGATTTCCGGCGGCCGCGGCTTCATCGCGCTGGCCGCCCTCATCTTTGGCCGCTGGAACCCGGTGGGCGCCTTCTTCGCGGCACTCCTGTTCGGTTTCGCCGACAACCTGCAGAGCATCGTGACCATCATCGGCACCCCGGTGCCCAGCCAGTTCATGGCCATGCTGCCCTACCTGGTGACCGTCCTCGCCGTCGCCGGCCTGGTAGGCAAATCCAGGGGCCCGGCCGCCAGCGGCATCCCCTACGTCAAGGGATGACGGCCATGGCCGGCACGCAGCCGGTGGACTGGGCCGCCCTGGAGGCGGCCGCAGTCGCCGCCATGAAGAACGCCTACGCCCCGTACTCGAAGTTCCCGGTGGGAGCCGCGGCCCTGACCGGGGATGGCCGGATTGTCAGCGGCTGCAACGTGGAGAACGCCAGCTACGGGCTGACGCTCTGCGCGGAATGCGCCCTGGTGGGAAACCTGCACATGACCGGCGGAGGCCTGCTCCGAGCGTTCTACTGCGTTGACGGGGCGGGGAACATCCTCATGCCCTGCGGCCGGTGCCGGCAGCTGTTGTACGAATTCCGCGCCCCGGATATGCAGCTCATGACTGCCCAGGGCATCAAAACCATGGACCAGGTGCTGCCCGACGCCTTTGGTCCCGAACACCTGGAGGAGACCCGGTGAACGAGAGCAGGACTGAGGCGTTCGACGCCGTTGACATCATCCGCACCAAGCGGGACAAGGGAACGCTGAGCCCCGAACAGATCGACTGGACCATCGATGCCTACACCCGCGGAGCGATCGCGGATGAACAGATGGCAGCCCTGAACATGGCCATCCTGCTCAACGGCATGGACCGCGCCGAAATTGCCCGGTGGACCGCCGCAATGATTGCCTCCGGCGAACGGATGGATTTCTCCAGCCTCCGGCGCCCCGATGGCGGCCTGAAGTACACCACGGACAAGCATTCAACGGGCGGTGTGGGGGACAAGATCACCCTGCCGCTGGCCCCGCTCGTCGCAGTGTTCGGCGTGGCCGTTCCGCAGCTGTCAGGCCGTGGGCTGGGGCACACCGGCGGAACCCTGGACAAGCTGGAATCCATTCCCGGGTGGCGGGCCAACCTCTCCAATGACGAGATCCTGGCCCAGCTCCAGGACGTGGGGGCTGTGATCTGCGCCGCCGGAGCGGGCCTGGCGCCGGCGGACAAGAAGCTCTACGCCCTGCGCGACGTGACCGGCACCGTGGAGGCCATCCCGCTGATCGCGTCGTCCATCATGAGCAAGAAGATCGCCGAGGGCACCGGCTCGCTGGTCCTGGACGTTAAGGTGGGCAGCGGCGCGTTCATGAAAGACGAGGCCAAAGCCCGCGAACTCGCCGGGACCATGGTGGCGCTGGGCAAGGATGCGGGGGTCAACACGGTGGCGCTGCTGACCAACATGAACACCCCGCTGGGGCTCACCGCCGGCAACGCCATCGAGGTGGAGGAATCAGTGGAGGTGCTGGCGGGCGGCGGTCCCGATGACGTTGTGGAACTGACCGTCCGGCTCGCCGAGGAAATGCTCGCCTGCGCAGGAGTGCATGACGCCGACCCCGCTGCTGCCCTCAAGGACGGCCGGGCCATGGACATCTGGAACCGGATGATCGCCGCCCAGGGAGGCGACCCCCGGGCCGCGCTGCCGGTGGCCAGGGAATCCGACGTCGTTTACGCTCCGGCGGACGGTGTGCTGGTGGAACTGGATGCACTCGCCGTAGGGGTGGCGGCCTGGCGGTTGGGCGCCGGACGTGCCCGCAAGGAGGACGCGGTCCAGGCGGGGGCGGGAGTGCGCATGCACGCAAAGCCCGGCGCCACAGTGCGCGCCGGGGAACCCCTGATGACCCTGCTCACGGACACCCCTGAGCGGTTCGCGCGGGCCAGGGAAGCCCTTGAACATGCCGTGGTCATCGCTCCGGAAGGTTCGCGGCCTGCCCAGCAGCTCATCATCGACCGCATAGCATAGGCACCAATGCAGGCCATCAATGACTTCATCCTCGCCGCAGCCGGGCAGCCCTGGGTGCTGGTACTGGTGCTGGCCTGCTGCATCATTGACGGCTTCTTCCCGCCCGTCCCCAGCGAATCCGTGGTGGTGGGCCTTGCAGCCGTCGCCGCCACCGCCGATGTGCCCAACCCGCTGCTCCTGGCCCTGGTGGCGGCCGCCGGTGCCTTCTCCGGTGACAACATCGCCTACCTCCTGGGCCGGCGGGTGGGCACCGGGCGCTGGGCCTGGATGCGCGGCCCGCGGATGCAAAGCGCGTTCCGCTGGGCGGGCCGCGAACTGCGGAAGCGTCCCGCCTCGCTGATCCTGGTGGCCCGCTTTGTCCCTATCGGGCGGGTGGCGGTCAACCTGACCGCCGGCGTCACCCACTACCCGCATCTTCGGTTCGTGGGCCTGACCATCCTGTCGGCCAGCCTCTGGGCCGGCTACTCGGTGGCGATCGGGCTTTTCTTCGGCCAGTGGTTCGAGGACAACCACCTCCTGGGCGCGGCAATCGCCATCGTGTGCGCCGTGGCCCTGGGCATTGTGGTGGACCTGGTAATCAACAAATTCCGGGGCAAACCCAACGTCGTGGAGCGGATCCGGGAACCCGGTGCCTGACCGGCGCGTTTAACCTGTAATTCCGGGCTTCGGGGCGTAGCGCATTGCGGCTCCCGCATGGGACACTTAGGAACGATTTCCGCTTTGGCTGCGGCACTTTGGCTGTGTCATTTTTTATACAGGAGCAACACCGCGTGGAGTTTATTAATGAGGCCGTGCTCCATGCAGCGGGCCAATGGTGGATTTACCCCGTCCTGTTGGTGTTCTTCTTCGTGGACGGCTTCGCCATGGTGGTCCCCAGTGAGACGCTGATCGTTGCGCTGGCGGCTTTTTCCCGTCACAGCGGCGAGCCCAATCTTTGGATCCTGGGCTTGACGGCCCTGGTCGGCGCCATCTGCGGCGACAACATGGCCTATATGCTCGGCCGGAAGATTGGCCTGGACCGGTGGGGGTGGATGCGCCGGCCCAAAGTCCGGAAGGTCTTCGCCTGGGCGCGGTATGAGCTTGAAAAGCGGGGTGCCGTACTGATCTTCACCGCCCGCTACATCCCCTGGGGCCGGGTGGCGGTCAACTACGTCGCCGGCAGCACCGGCTTCTCGCACCGCAGGTTCTTCGTCTTCGACGCCTTCGCCTGCGTCACCTGGGTGGGCTACTCCCTTGGTATCGGCGTGCTGGCCAGCTCGTTCCCCTGGTTGCACCACAACCCACTGCTGAGCGCGGGTATCGCCGTCGTGTTCGCGATTGTCCTGGGCATCGTCATTGACCACCTGCTGCGCTGGTGGCACAAACGGCTGGGCCGGAACGACGCACCTGACGCGGACGGGTGGAGCGATGAAACCTCCGGCTCCGGCCACGAGGGACGACCCGGCACCCAGGCCCTTGTAATGCCGTCGGCAGAGGCCGGTCCCGCGGCCAAATAGCGCCGGGCTTTGAACGGCTGGCTTTGAACTCTGGCCCACCCTAAGGTGGGAACGTGACTGAGCCTATTGTTGACGCTGCCCCTGCCATCGATTTTGACCTGAAGAGCCTGCCCAAGGTTTCCCTTCACGACCACCTGGACGGAGGACTCCGTCCGGCCACCATCATCGAACTGGCGGAGGCCGTAGGCCACACGCTCCCCTCGACCGACCCGGTGGCCCTGGGGCAGTGGTTCCGGGAGTCAGCGGATTCCGGATCCCTGGTCCGCTACCTGGAGACGTTCGACCACACCGTTGCCGTGATGCAGACCTACGACGGTCTGTTCCGCGTCGCGAAGGAGTTCGTTGAGGACCTCGCCGACGACGGCGTGGTGTACGGCGAAGTGCGTTGGGCCCCCGAGCAGCACCTCCAGAAGGGCCTGAGCCTTGATGAAGCCGTGGAAGCGGTTCAGGATGGCCTGGAGGCCGGCGTCGAAGCCGTGTCCGAAAGTGGCCGCGAAATCCAGGTGGGCCAGCTGATCACCGCCATGCGGCACGCCGACCGTGGCCAGGAGATCGCCGAACTGGCCGTCCGCCACCGCAACAAGGGCGCAGTGGGTTTTGACATCGCCGGGGCCGAGGACGGCTTCCTGCCCAGCCGCTTCAGGGACGCCTTCACCTACCTGGCCCAGCACAATTTCCCTGCCACGGTTCACGCCGGCGAGGCGGCCGGGCTGGAGAGCATCCAGTCCGCGCTGGTGGACGGCCGCGCCCTCCGCCTGGGCCACGGCGTCCGGATCGCCGAGGACATCATGGTGGAATTCGACGACGACGGGGAAGCCGGGGACACTGTTGGCCTGGTCACCCTCGGGGACCTCTCCAGCTGGATCCGCGACCGCGGCATCGCCCTGGAAATCTGCCCGTCCTCAAACCTCCAGACCGGCGCGATTGCAGAATTCGGTGAGGGCATCGAGAGCCACCCGCTGGACATGCTCTACCAGCTGGGCTTCAACGTCACCATCAACACGGACAACCGCCTGATGAGCGGCGTCACCCTGACCGACGAGTTCAACCTGCTGGTGGAAACCTTCGACTACGACCTCGACGACCTGCTGGAGCTGACCCTCAATGCCGCCGAAGCGTCCTTCCTGCCCCTGGAGGAAAAGGAAGCGCTGGTGGAATACATCAACGACGCCTACGCCAACCTTGGCTGACCAGGCGCCCGTCGGGAGGCTCGTCACTGTCATAGGGCAGCTGCGTGAGCACTGTCCCTGGATGGGCGCCCTGACACACGCCTCGCTGGTGGAGTACCTCCTGGAGGAGGCGTACGAGGTGGCCGAAACCATCGAGGAGGGCCACCCCGACGCCGAACTCCAGGGCGAGCTGGGCGACGTCCTGCTCCAGGTGGTGCTGCACGCCCGGCTGGCCGAGGAACGCGGTGCGTTCAAGTTCGACGACGTGGCGCGCGGCCTGGCTGCCAAAATGATCCGCCGGAACCCGCACGTGTTCCAACCTGACGGTTCCCTGCAGGAGAGCTTCCCGGCCACCGTTGAGGAGATCGAGCAGAAGTGGGACGAGGTCAAGCGGGCCGAACGCCCGGAGCGGCCCAGCGCCTTTGAGGGCATCCCGGAGGCCCTCCCGGCGCTGGCCAAGGCCCAAAAGTCGCTGGACCGTGCCGCCCGCGCGGGCCTCGGGCTTCCCGACGGCGCTGCCGTCCCTCAAAGCGAGGAGGAACTCGGAAACGTGCTGCTCGCCGTCGTGCGTTCCGCCCGTGACAACGGCATGGACGCTGAGCGTGCCCTCCGTGCCGCGGTCCGCCGTT
Source organism: Arthrobacter sp. Soil761 (assembly GCF_001428325.1). Taxonomy (NCBI): domain Bacteria; kingdom Bacillati; phylum Actinomycetota; class Actinomycetes; order Micrococcales; family Micrococcaceae; genus Arthrobacter; species Arthrobacter sp. Soil761. The sequence continues at coordinate 228,855 of NZ_LMSF01000030.1, forward strand.
ACCAAGGCGGCCACGCGCCATCATGACGTCACGGCCCCGGCCGGTTTGAGTAACCCGGACCACTCTCGACTACGCTAGTCCCTGACGAGTACGTCGAGTTTTTTGCCTGATTCCCCCCGTTAATCGCCCATAAGGAGCAAATTCATGGCGCTTATCGATGCCATCCACGCCCGCGAGATCCTCGATTCCCGTGGCAACCCCACCGTAGAAGTTGAAGTCCTGCTTTCCGACGGCCAGATCGGCCGCGCGGCCGTTCCCTCCGGCGCTTCCACCGGCGAGCACGAGGCCGTCGAACTGCGCGACGGCGACAAGGGCCGCTACCTCGGCAAGGGCGTGCAGAAGGCCGTCGACGCCGTGATCGACCAGATTGCCCCCGCCCTGACCGGCTTCGACGCCACCGACCAGCGCAGCATCGACCAGGCCATGCTGGACCTGGACGGCACCCCCAACAAGGGCAAGCTGGGCGCCAACGCCATCCTGGGCGTCTCCCTGGCGGTCGCCAACGCAGCCGCGGCCTCTGCCGACCTGCCGCTCTACAAGTACCTGGGCGGCCCCAACGCGCATGTCCTGCCCGTGCCGCTGATGAACATCCTCAACGGTGGATCCCACGCCGATTCCGACGTCGACATCCAGGAATTCATGATCGCCCCGATCGGCGCCGAGACCTTCTCCGAGGGCCTGCGCTGGGGCGTCGAGGTGTACCACAACCTCAAGTCCGTGCTCAAGGAAAAGGGCCTGTCCACCGGCCTCGGCGACGAAGGCGGCTTCGCCCCGAACCTGCCGTCCAACCGTGCAGCACTGGACCTGATCCAGGAAGCCATCAAGAACGCCGGCTACACCCCGGGCAAGGACATCGCCCTGGCCCTGGACGTTGCCTCCTCTGAATTCTTCAAGGACGGCGCCTACCAGTTCGAAGGCAAAGCGCTCTCCGCCACCGAGATGAGCGCTTACTACGCCGAACTCGTGGCCGACTACCCGCTGGTCTCCATCGAAGACCCGCTGGACGAGAACGACTGGGAAGGCTGGAAGACCCTCACCGACACCATCGGCGACAAGGTCCAGCTGGTGGGCGACGACCTGTTCGTCACCAACCCCTCCATCCTGCAGCGCGGCATCGACACCAAGACCGCCAACTCCCTGCTGGTCAAGGTCAACCAGATCGGTTCCCTGACCGAGACCCTGGACGCCGTCAGCCTGGCCCAGCGCGCCGGCTACACCACCATCACCTCGCACCGCTCCGGCGAAACCGAGGACACCACCATCGCCGACATCTCGGTGGCCACCAACGCCGGCCAGATCAAGACCGGCGCCCCGGCCCGCTCCGAGCGCGTCGCCAAGTACAACCAGCTGCTGCGCATCGAAGAGGAACTCGACGACGCCGCACGCTACGCCGGACGCAGCGCGTTCCCGCGTTTCAAGGGCTAGTAACCGCCTAAACCCATCCGCGGTGGCTATGGTTGAAAGACCATAGCCACCGCTGTTGTTTCCAGCAGCATTTGTTTCAGCAGTGTTTGTCCAGCACAGATAGTGGCTGCCCAGGCAGGCTGCGTTTCAGGAGTGTCATGGCTACCCGCCGCCCCAAAGTTCCCAAGGTCGCCCCCGCCCGTCCAGCCAAGGAAACGGCCGACGACGGATCCGCCGGCGGTGCCGAGGTCATCCGGGCGGATTTCCGGCCGGGCAAGGGCGCCGCTACGACGGACAAAGCACCGGCGGGCGATAACCCGGGGCGTGGAACTGCGGGCAAGGCCGCGGCGAAGGCAGGGCAGGCAGCCAAGTCCGGGCCTTCCGCCGCACGCAAGGGCAGCAGTTCCGTTGACGGCAAGAGCGTCCGGGACGGCGATGAGGATCAGCACCCTGTCCCCGCCAAGGCGTTCTCCGGCCGCATGCTGGCGCTGGCCGTGGTGATGATTGCCATCACCATCATGCTGGCGCCCACGGTGAAGATCTTCTTCGACAAAAAGGCCGAAATCGACGCGCTGAACGCCGATATCGCCGCACGCCAGGCGGAAGGCGATGCCCTCCGGCAGCAGGTTTCGCGGTGGCAGGACCCCAACTACGTCAAACAGCAGGCCCGCGACCGCATTAACATGGTTATGCCGGGCGAAACCGGCTACTGGGTTTTTGGCAGCGATGAGCCGGCCGGAGAAAGCAGTAGCCCCGCCGGCGCAGCAGCACAAGACCCCGCCGATCTGCCGTGGGTGGATTCCCTGTGGGAGTCCATCAGGCGCGCGGCCACAGACTGAACCGCACAGGAAGGACGGCCCGCGAACATGGAACACAACACGGCAGCCGCCCGGGACGAATCCCGCCAACCGACAGCACACGACCTTGAAGTACTGAGCAGGCAGCTGGGACGCCCCGTCCGCGACGTCGTGGAGATTCCGGCGCGCTGCGTCTGTGGAAACCCCCTGGTGGCTGCCACCGCCCCGCGCCTCAGCAACGGCACCCCCTTTCCCACCACCTTCTACCTGACGCACCCGGTGATCACATCCGCGGTTTCCAGGCTTGAAGCGGCCGGCGTCATGAACAGCATGAATGAACAACTGGCAGGCGATGCCGGGCTCGCGGCTGCCTACCGCTCAGCACACGAGGAGTACCTCGCTGCCCGCGCGGCCATCGGGGAGCGTTCGGGCATCGGCGCTGTGCCTGAAATCGACGGCGTCTCCGCCGGCGGGATGCCCACGCGCGTCAAATGCCTGCACGTCCTGGTGGGCCACTCCCTGGCGGCAGGCAGCGGCGTCAATCCCTTAGGCGACCAGGCGCTTGACATGATCAGCGAATGGTGGACGGCGGACAGGTGTTACTGCGACGGTGCCTGGGACACCACAGGCGAGGCACCGTCCAGGGACCTCAGCCGCCACGGACCGCAGGGCCTGCCGGACATCGTGGGGCGCCCTGCCCCCGTGCGGAAGTCCGCCGGCGCCGCAGAGGCCGCCGAATGACCCGCGTGGCCGCCATAGACTGCGGCACCAACTCCATCCGGCTGCTGATTGCGGACATCGACCGCAGCAGCGGCGCCGCGAACCTCACCGACGTCGTCCGGGAGATGCGCGTGGTCCGGCTGGGCCAGGGCGTGGATGCTACCGGCGAACTGGCCCCGGAGGCGCTGGACCGGACCTTTGCCGCAGCGGCTGACTACGCCCGGCTGATCAAGGAGCGCGGCGCGGAGCGGATCCGCTTTGTGGCCACCTCCGCAAGCCGCGATGCGCGCAACCGGGACGTCTTCGTGGACGGCATCAGGGACCTGCTGGGAGTGGAACCTGAGGTGATCTCCGGGGACGAGGAAGCGGCACTGTCATTCGCCGGCGCCAGCAGCGTCCTGCCCATCCTCGACGGCCACCAGGTGCTGGTGGTGGACCTCGGCGGCGGAAGCACCGAATTCGTCCTCGGCACTGCAGCCGGGGTAACCGCGGCAAAGTCCGTGGACATCGGCTGTGTCCGGCTCACCGAACGGCACCTGCGCAACGATCCTCCCACCGCCGAACAGATCGCTGCCGCGGAAGCCGACGTGGACGCTGCCATGGCCCGCGCCGGGCGCGACGTACCGCTGGAACGCGCCACCGCCGTCGTCGGTGTTGCCGGGTCTGTCACTACCATCACCGCGCACGCGCTCCGCCTGCCCGGGTATTCCCCCGCCGCAATCCACGGCGCCGAACTCCCCATCGGGGAAGTCCGCGCCGCCGCCACCGACCTGCTGGGCATGACCCGGGCGCGCCGCGCGGCACTGCCGTACATGCACCCGGGACGCGTGGACGTCATCGGCGCCGGGGGACTGGTATGGCGCCGCATCCTGGAACGGATGGGGGAGTTGACCGGGGGGCGCATCACCGCGGCCACCGCAAGCGAGCACGACATCCTCGACGGCATCGCGCTGAGCATCGGGTAGGCCATGGACTCCACCCCAGCTTCCATCCCGTTCCTGCCCCGTGCGGCGGCCGCCGCCGTAGCCGTCCTCCTGGCAGCGTCCTGCCTGTGCGCCGGCCTCTTCACTGCACCCGCCGCAAACGCCGACGAATGGCGCGACAAGGAATACTGGCTGGCAGACTCCGGCATTACCAAGGCCTGGGAGGTGTCAAAAGGTGCCGGCGTCAAGGTGGCCGTCATTGACAGCGGCATCGACGCCCAGCACCCGGACCTCAAAGGCGCGGTCGTCGGCGGTTACGACGCCTCGGGCTCCGGCCAGCCCGACGGCCAGAAAAGCGTCGGCTCCAAACCCGAACACGGCACCTTGGTGGCCACCATGCTGGCCGGCCGCGGACACCAGCCGGCCAGTGCAAGCCCCAGCCCGGGTCCCGGGCAGCCCGGCACTCCGCCGGACGGGATCATGGGCGTGGCGCCGGAGGCACAGCTTCTGTCCGTTTCCACCTGGCTGGGCTCGGCCAACCCCTCGGGCAAAAGCGACCAGGACCAGATTCCCGAGGCCGTCCGCTGGGCCGTGGACAACGGCGCCAAGGTGATCAACATTTCGCTGGGCAGCACCACCCCGCAGTGGCCGCAAAGCTGGGACGCCGCGTTCCTGTACGCAGAACAAAAGGACGTGGTCATCGTTGCCGCCGCGGGCAACCGCGTGGGCGGCAACACCCAGGTGGGCGCCCCGGCCACCATCCCCGGCGTACTCACCGTGGCGGGCCTGGACCGGAAGAACGTGGCCAGCGTGGACGCCTCATCGCAGGGGATCAGCATTGGGGTGGCTGCCCCCGCAGAGAACCTCCTGGGCGGCCTCCCCGGCGGGAGCTACGCGGAGTGGGCCGGGACCTCCGGGTCCACGCCCATCGTTTCCGGCGTCGCCGCCCTGATCCGGTCCAAGTGGCCGGACATGAGCGCCGAACAGGTGATCAACAGGATCGTCTCCACGGCAAAGGATGCCGGCCCTCCGGGCAAGGACCCGCTGTACGGCTATGGCATCCTGAACGCCGAGGCCGCGCTCAAGGCCGACGTCCCCCAGGTGTCGGTGAACCCGTTGGGCACCGTAGCCGAATGGATCCGCGTGCACCGGCGCGGCAACGCCGCGCCTGCAACTCCCCAGCCCACCGCCACCTCAGCGCCCATCGCGGCACCCACGCTGCCGGACGCCACCGTCCCGGCCGCCAAGGCACCCTCTCAGCGCGACACTGCCATCGGCGCCGCCGTCGTGATCGGTTTTGCCGTCCTGTTCGTGGCGATCATCGCTGCTGCCGGCATCTCGCTCCGGAGGGCTGCCCGGAACCCGGCCCTTGCCCGGGAGGAGCCGGAGACAGGGGTAGTGGAACAGGTGCAATCGCGCAGTAATCCGCACGTTACGGACCGGGGGGCAAGTTAGTGAAGATTTTCACAAACTGCGCTATCCTTAAACTATGGCAACCACCCCACAGCTCCAGGACCGTCCCAGGGTACTCGTCGTCGGCGGCGGGTACGTCGGCCTGTACGTAGCACTGAAACTGCAGAAGAAGATCGCGAATGCCGGTGGCATCGTCACCGTCGTCGATCCGCTGCCCTACATGACCTACCAGCCGTTCCTCCCCGAGGTGGCCGGCGGCAACATCGAGGCCCGCCACGCGGTGGTGTCCCACCGCCAGCACCTCAAGCAGACGGAACTGATCCAGGGCCGCGTTACCTCGATCGACCACGAAAACCGCACAGCTGTGGTGGCTCCCGCCGACGGCGGCGAAAACTTTGAAATTCCGTACTTCGACGTCGTGCTCGCAGCCGGCGCCATCACCCGCACGTTCCCCATCAAGGGCCTGGCGGACAAGGGCATTGGCCTGAAGACCATCGAGGAAGCCGTTGCGCTGCGCAACAAGCTGCTGGAGCGCATCGAGGTTGCCTCCACCATGACGGACCCCGCCGCACGCGCCCGCGCCCTCACCTTCGTGGTGGTCGGCGGCGGCTTTGCCGGCATCGAGTGCATCACCGAGATGGAAGACCTCGCCCGCGCAGCCGTGCGCAACAACCCCCGCATCAAGCAGGAGGAAGTCCGCTTCGTCCTGGTCGAAGCCATGGGCCGCATCATGCCCGAGGTCACCGCCAAGCAGGCCGAGTGGGTTGTGGAACACCTGCGCAGCCGCGGCATCGAGGTCCTCCTGAACACCTCGCTGGACAGCGCCGAAGGCACCCTGAAGCTCATCAACCTTCCGGACAAAACCCCCGCCCAGGAATTCGAAGCCGACACCCTGGTGTGGACGGCCGGCGTGCAGGCCAACCCGATGGTCCGCTCCACCGACTTCCCGCTCGAGCCCCGCGGCCGCGTCCGCGTCCTGCCGGACCTGCGCATTGCCGGGGACGAAGGCATCGTGGAGAACGCGTGGGCCGCAGGCGACATCGCCGCCGTTCCGGACCTCACCGGCAAGGGCCTGCCTGACGGCACCTGCGTCCCCAACGCCCAGCACGCCCTGCGCCAGGCCAAGCGCCTTGCCAAGAACCTGTGGGCTTCGCGCTGGGACAAGCCGCTGGCTGACTACAAGCACAAGAACCTTGGTGCGGTGGCCGGCTTCGGCGAATGGAAGGGCGTTGCCAACATCAACCTCCTGGGCCGGATCGGCCTCAAGGGCCCGCTGGCGTGGCTGGCCCACCGCGGCTACCACGGCATGGCCATGCCCACGTTCGAGCGCAAGTTCCGCGTGATCTTCAACTGGATCATCGGCTTCTTCGCCGGCCGGGACACCACCCAGCTCATGGACCTGGACAACCCCCGCGGCGCCTTCGTCGCGGCAGCTACCCCCGCCCCGAAGCCGGCAGCCGCACCAGTGGCAGTTCCGGCCGGCGGCTCTGGTTCAACCGCCACCACCGCTGCCAAGGAAACGGTGGCGGCCAACGCCAAGTAGTGCGTCTGCTCCCGCTTTACAGCGTCCGACGGCGGCCGTCCCCTTTGCGGGGCCGGCCGCCGTCGGCGTTTCCAGCCAACGTGCCATTCACAGGTACCATTGACCCCGGCGCCCCAGTAGCCCAATTGGCAGAGGCAGCGGACTTAAAATCCGCGTGTTGTGGGTTCGAGTCCCACCTGGGGTACAGACTGTCCCGGCACGGCGCTGCCGTCCCGGCGTTCCGAAAGCCGCCTGCCCAGCAGGCGGCTTTCGGCGTTTAATGCCCCACAGGAAACTACTGTTATAAGGCTGTGACCTCAGTCACTTAGGTTCGCTGGCGTCTATGCACTAGCTTGAAGCTAAATCAGGAATACCTGGTCCCGCTCCGGGCGCCACAGCGCCCGTTCCGCACCCGCATCGCACGGTCCTGTTTCGGAAGGCAGATTAATGTACCGAAAGAAAGTCCTCACTTCGTTGGCAGCGGCAGCCACGTTCAGCATGCTGCTGTCGGCCTGCGCCAACCAAGCAGGCCCCAGCAACACCGAGAGCTCCGGCTCGTCCAACAAAGTGAACATCCCCGCCATTTCGAAAGTGGACGTTCCCTCCGGCGCGGTCAAGCCCGCCGGCGACGGCAAGGCGACCTGCCCGTCCACCACCACGCTGGCCTACGCCGGCGCCCAGACCGGCCCCAACGCGCAGCTCGGCGTCAACATTTTCAACGGCATCCAGCTGGCCATCGACCAGCACAACAAGGCCAACCCGGGCTGCCAGGTGCAGTTCAAGAAGTTCGATACCGAAGGCGACCCCAACAAGGCCACCGGCCCCGTCACCCAGCTGGTGAGCGAGCCGGACATCCTGGGTGTGGTCGGCCTCCCGTTCTCGGGTGAGTCCAAAGCCACGGGCAACATCTTCGAGCAGAAGGGCCTGGTGCACATCACGCCGTCGGCCACCAACCCGGGCCTGACCAACAACGGCTGGACCACCTTCTTCCGGGGCCTCGGCAATGACGCCGTCCAGGGTCCGGCGGCCGCCAAGTTCCTCACCGGGAAGCTTGGCGCCAAGAAGGTCTACCTGGTCCAGGATGATTCCGACTACGGCATCGGCCTGGGAACCTCCACCTCTGCCGGCCTGGGCAGCGCACTGGCCGGGACGGAAAAGGTGACCACCGGGCAGAAGGACTTCTCGGCAGTCATTTCCAAGATCATGAACGCCAAGGCGGACGCCGTCTTCTACGCCGGCTACTACGCAGAGGGCGCCCCGTTCGACCAGCAGCTGGTCGGCAAGGGGTTCACAGGGACGTTCGTGGCACCGGATGGCGTCAAGGATGACCAGTTCATCAAGCAGGCAGGCGATGCTTCCAACAACGCCTACTTCACCTGCCCCTGCATCCCCGGTGAGCTGATTCCTGATTTTGCATCCGCTTACAAGGACATCGCCAAGGGTGCAGAACCCGGTACGTACTCCATCGAGGGCTACGACGCCGCAACCGTGCTCCTCTCCGGGATCGACGCCGGCAAGCAGAACCGCGCCGACCTGCTTGCCTGGGTCAAGGCCTACGACAAGGACGGCCTGAGCAAGCACTACAAGTGGGATGCGAAGGGCGAGCTCCAGGCCCCGACCGTGTACGGCTACAAGGTGGAAAACGGGAAGATCGTTCCCATCGGCCCCATCGGGGAGTAGCAGCCCGGCGCAAGACAATGGCTGTGGGGGCCAGCATCAGCAGGCCCCCACAGCCTTTTCTTCGCTTGGCAGCAGCCCAGGACCAAACTACGTCAATAGACACAAGTCCCACGGCCGGGCCCACAAGGCCGCGTGCAACTGGATCAGGATGTTCCCATGCTTCCCTCTCTTGTCCCACTACTCCCGACTGAAAACGACTGGATCACCTTCGACATACCGTCCCTGGCCCAGAACTTCTGGAGTGCCACCTTTGACGGCCTCACATTCGGGGCCATCTACGCGCTCGTAGCGCTGGGCTACACCCTGGTCTACGGCGTGCTGAACCTGATCAACTTCGCCCACTCGGAAGTGTTCATCGTCGGCTGCTACGCAGTCTTCTTCACCCTCAGCAGCCTGGGCTTCGGCCCCTCGGTTCCCCGGCTCGACATCTGGGCGATCATCCTGAACCTGTTGCTGGCGCTGGTTTTGGCCATGGTTGCCTCGGCCGTCACAGCCTTCCTGCTGGAACGCATCGCATACAAACCCCTTCGGCGACGCAACGCCCCCCGCCTGGTCTTCCTGATCACGGCCATTGGTGCTTCCTTCACCATCCAGTACCTGATCTACCTGTGGCGTGGTCCCAGCCCCGAGCTTGCCCTGACCATGTTCCGGCCCACCCCCATCTTCGACGTCTTCGGCACCATCATCGATTCCCAGCAGCTGGTGATCATCATCGCCGCGGTGATCATGATGGTGGGCATCGACAGGTTCATCAGCAAGTCCCGCACCGGCCGCGGCATCCGGGCCGTTGCCCAGGATCCTGATACCGCAACATTGATGGGCGTCAACAAAGAGCGCATCATTATTACCACCTTCGTCATCGGAGGCCTGCTCGCAGGAGCCGCCGCCTTGTTCTATGTCATGAAAATCCCGTCCGGTGTCCAATACAGCGGCGGTTTCGTCCTGGGCATCAAGGCCTTCGCGGCCGCTGTGCTCGGCGGCATCGGCAACGTCCGCGGCGCCCTGCTGGGCGGCCTGCTGCTCGGCCTGATCGGCAACTACGGCCAGATCCTGCTGGGCAACTCGCAGTGGACCGACGTCGTGGCCTTCGTGGTGCTGGTGCTCGTGCTGCTGCTGCGGCCCGAAGGCATCCTGGGAACCTCCCTTGGAAGGAGCAAAGCATGAGCATGACGGACGGCCCCACACCGCTGCAGACAGCGGCGGCCCAACAGGCAGCAGAGGACCGCGAAGCTTCCTCGAAGGCCGCAGGAAAGAGCGACCTCCGCCAGCGGGGCAGACGCAAGTCCGGGTACTTCTCCGACCGGTGGCACGCACTGTCCCGGCAACAGCAGTGGGCGTTCCTGATTATCGTCGTCGTCCTGGCCTACCTGCTCCCGCTGATGAACCCGCCCATCATCACCACCGAGCCCGGCAACAACTTCGCCCTGGCCTGCTTCGACATGGCCCGGTTCGCACTGATCGCCGTCGGCCTCAACGTGGTGGTGGGATACGCCGGCCTCCTGGACCTGGGATACGTCGCCTTCTTTGCCGTGGGCTCCTACTGCGCAGCAATGCTGACCAGTCCGGACTCGCCCTTCCTGCATATCCCATACCTGTGGACCATTCCGATCGCCATGGCCGTCACCATGTTCTTCGGCGTAGTGCTGGGCGTGCCCACCCTGCGCCTTCGAGGCGACTACCTGGCCATCGTGACGCTCGGATTCGGCGAAATCGTCCGCATCCTGGCCACGATCATCCCGGCAATGAAGGGCCAGGTGGGCTTCCAGAACGTTGGCCACCCGCCGGGTACCGAGGCTGACGGAACGCCCATCTTCTCCAACTCGAACGGCGTGCCCTGGTACTGGCTGACTTTGACCATCATCATCATCGTCACCCTCCTGGTAGGCAACCTGGAACGCAGCCGGGTTGGCCGCGCCTGGATCGCCATCCGTGAAGACGAGGACGCCGCCGAAATCATGGGCGTTCCCACCTTCAAATACAAGGTGTGGGCCTTCGCCATCGGCGCAGCGATCGGCGGACTATCCGGCGCCCTCTTCGCCGGGCAGGTGGGGTTCGTCAACAATCAGAAATTCGACGTCACCACGTCCATCCTGTTCCTCGCCGCCGTCGTGCTTGGCGGAGCGGGCAACAAGGTTGGTGCCATCCTTGGCGGCGCCCTGGTCAGCTACATCCCGCTGAGGTTCACGGCCATTGCCGAATACAAGTACCTGATCTTCGGCATTGCCCTGGTGCTGATCATGATCTTCCGCTCCCAGGGACTGCTCCCGGCACGGCAGCGGTTGCTCGCCTACGGACGGACTGCTCTGAACAAGGTGGTCACCCGCGAGGTCACCCAGCCCAAGGACACGGACAATCCACCAGCCGGTCCCGACACCCGGGCGGCCGGACAGAGAGGAGCGGAGGCATGAGCTCCGAGGAAAGGCACGGCGGCTCCAGCAGCGTGGAGGAACAGCCGGCAAGTGATGGCTCCGCGGCTGTTGCGCCCGAGATCGACATCGAAGCCCTGGCAGAGGCCGGCGTGGACCCGGAACTTGCCGAGAAGGTGGCCCCGGACCGCGACATCGCGGTCAAGGTGGGCGACAACATCGTGGAAGTCCAGAACCTGACCATCAAGTTCGGCGGCCTCGTGGCGCTGGACAACATCAGCTTCAACATCAAGCGGGGCGAGATCCTGGGCCTCATCGGGCCCAACGGCGCCGGCAAGACCACCTGCTTCAACGCGATGACGGGCGTTTACAAGCCCACCAGCGGGAAGGTGGTGCTGGAAGGCCAGGTCCTGAACGGCATCAAGCAGCACAAGATCACCCGCCTGGGCCTGTCCCGCACCTTCCAGAACATCCGCCTGTTCGGTGAGATGACCGCCCTCGAAAACGTGGTGGTGGGCCTGGACGCCCGGCACCGGACCAGCGTCGGCGGGGCGCTGCTGCGCCTGCCCACCCACATCAGGGAGGAGAAGTCCGCCATCGAACGGGGCATGGCCCTGCTGGACTTCGTTGGCATCGGCAGCCACGCGCATGTCCTGTCCCGGCAACTGCCGTACGGCTACCAGCGCCGCTTGGAGATTGCCCGTGCCCTGGCAACCGATCCCAAGGTCCTGTGCCTCGACGAGCCTGCGGCCGGATTCAATCCTGCCGAAAAGGAAGAACTGATGGCGCTCATCCGCACCATCAGGGATGAGGGCTACACCGTGCTGCTGATCGAGCACGACATGAAGCTCGTGATGGGCGTCACGGACCGGATCGTCGTGCTCGAATTCGGGAAGAAGATTGCGGATGGACTGCCGCGCGAGATCCGCGAGGACCCGCGCGTTATTGCCGCCTACCTAGGAGAGCCCGAAGATGACGTTGCTTGAACTTAAGGACGTTTCCGTGCACTACGGCCGCATCCAGGCCCTGCGGAACATCTCCTTCACCGTGGATGAAGGTGAAGTCGTGGCGTTGATCGGCGCCAACGGTGCCGGCAAAACCACCACGATGCGGACAATCTCCGGGTTGCTGAACTGCTCGGAAGGCCGGATCATGTTCGCCGGCCAGGACATCACCAAGATGAAGGCCCATATCCGGGTGGTCCACGGAATCTCCCAGGCCCCCGAAGGCCGCGGTATCTTCCCGGGCATGACCGTCATGGAAAACCTCGATATGGGCACTTTCGGACGCAAGGACAGAAGCGGGGTGGGGAAGGACCTGGACCGCGTGTTCGACCTGTTTCCCCGCCTGAAGGAGCGGGAAAAGCAGTACGGGGGCACCATGTCCGGCGGCGAGCAGCAGATGCTGGCCATTGGGCGGGCCCTGATGTCCAACCCGAAGCTGCTGCTCCTGGACGAGCCCTCCATGGGCCTGGCACCACAGTTCATCCGCCAGATTTTCAAGATCATAAAGGAAATCAACAACCAGGGCACCACCGTCCTGATGGTGGAACAGAACGCCAACCAGGCCCTGGCCGGGGCACACCGCGCCTTCGTGCTGGAGACCGGGGAGATCACCCACAGCGGAACAGGAAAGCAGTTGCTGGACGACCCGTCCATCAAGGAGGCCTACCTGGGGGTGGGGTAGTTCGTCGCACGGGGCCCGGTGCCTGGAAAGGTGCAACGGTCACGGTTCGGTTGCAACCGGGCCCCAAGGGAACTTTCCCTGCTGCCTCCGCGTGGGAATTGGTAGCGTAACAAAAAGCTCATCACCCACATCCACATGGAGGAATCCCGCAATGGCACTTGGCGGCAACCCGATCTTCAACGGAAAGAATTTCCGTGGAGCCACCCAGGCACCGCCTGTCCCGCAGGCTCCCTACGGCGCTCCCTACGGCCAGCAGCCCTATGGCGGCCAGGCACCGTACGGCCGCCAGCCCTACGGCCAGCAGGGCTGGGGCACGCAACCCCAGAGCATGACCGACGAGCAGCTGCGGCAGATGTACAGCCAGCCCTCGGCCGGCCCCGCAGACACCGGCAGGATGACGTTCGACGACGTCATCATGAAGACCGCGGCCTGCCTCGGCGCCGTGCTGGTGGGCGCAGCCATCACCCTCACGGTGGGCCTGCCGCTGGCGTCAATGCTGATGATTGTCGGCGCCCTGGGCGGGTTCGTGCTGGCCCTGGTCAACACCTTCAAGAAGCAGCCTTCGCCGGCACTGATCCTTGCGTACGCGGCGCTGGAGGGCCTCTTCCTCGGCGGACTCACCAGGATCCTTGACACCCAATTCCCCGGTGTGGGGCTGCAGGCGGTCATCGGTACCCTGTCCGTATTCGCCGTGACCCTGGTGCTCTTCAAGAGCGGCAAGGTCCGGGCCACCCCCAAGGCCATGCGGTTCTTCATGATCGCCATCATCGGCTACGCCGTGTTTGCCCTGGTCAACATGGTGCTGATGTGGACCGGCGCCCTGCAGCAGCCCTTCGGCCTGCGCAGCGTCGAGATCTTCGGGATCCCGCTGGGCGTCTTCATCGGCCTGCTCGCCATCGGCCTCGCCGCCTTCTCGCTGATCATGGACTTCACCAGCATCGAGGAAGGGGTCCGCAGCGGAGCCCCGCAGCGCTTCTCCTGGACGGCTGCCTTCGGGCTGACCGTCACCCTCGTCTGGCTGTATGTGGAGATCATCCGCCTGCTGGCCATCCTGCGCGGCGACGACTAGGCACCCGGCCAGCTTCCGCCGTCGTAAACCAAAAACCGTGGGCTCCACCAGACTGGTGGGGCCCACGGCCGTTAAGGGCTGACGGCATCAGGCTGCCGCGGCGTCCCTAGGCAATGCGCAGGGCGCCGGCGGCAGGGGAAACGGTAAAGATGTCCGGCGCCTTGAAGCCGGCGTCGGCAAAAGCCTGGGTGACGGCGGCGCGCACCTTCTGCTCGGCGTCCACCGGGGTCAGCGCAATCGCAGCTCCGCCAAAGCCGCCCCCGGTCATGCGGGCACCAATGGCCCCATGGGCCCGCGAGGTGTCCACGGCCAAGTCCAATTCCGGGCAGGAAATTTCAAAATCATCGCGCATGGAGGCATGGCTGGCGTCCAGCAGGGGACCGATGGCGCTGGGACCGGGGCCGCCCAGAAGCTCCACGGCCTGGAGCACGCGGTCATTTTCGGTGACAACGTGCCGCACCCGGCGGAACGTCACCTCATCCAGCAGGCCGCTTGCCTCCTCAAGGTCAGCCACCTCGACGTCCCGCAGTGCCTTAACCCCCAGCACTTCCGCCCCAAGCTCGCAGGATTCCCGGCGTGACGCATAGCCCCCGTCGGCGTGGGAGTGCGACACCTTGGTGTCAATCACCAGGAGCACCAGGCCTGCGGGTTCGGTCTCGAAAGGAACCAGGCTTGCCTTCTGGTCCCGGCAGTCCAGGAAGACGGCGTGGCCCTTCGAGCCGCGAAGGGACGCTGACTGGTCCATGATCCCGGTGGGCGCACCCACGAAGTCGTTCTCCGCACGCTGGGTTGCCAGCACCATGTCCTGGGCCGACAGCCCGGCACCCGTGAGGTCGTTGAGCGCCGTGACGACTGCGCATTCGATGGCGTGTGACGACGACAGGCCGGCACCGAGCGGGACGTTCGAGTCCAGGAGCAGGTCCAGCCCGGGAACGGTGATGCCCCGCTCCCGGAGGGCCCACATGACGCCGAGGGGGTACTTGGTCCAGCCCTTCGCTGTTCCCGGCCGCAGGGTGCCGAGGGTGGTGGTGACCACGCCCTGGTCGCCGTACGTGGACAGGAGCCGCACGGTTGAATCCGGGCGGGCCGCGATGGCCACCCGGGCGGTGCGGTCGATGGCGAAGGGGAGGACGAAGCCCTCGTTGTAGTCGGTATGTTCACCGATGAGGTTAACCCGGCCCGGTGCCTGCCAGATGCCGTCGGGAGCGCCTCCGAACTCGAGTTCAAAGCGGGCGCCGAGACTTTGGGCGGCGGGTGCGGATGCGGGCGCGGCCTTGGCCGGATCCTGGGTGCTCACGCGGAAGCTCCTTCCGGGGTGGCCGCCCTGGCGGCGGCAGGCACGGACGACGGCGGGACCGCAACACGGCGCAGCCGTTCCGCCACAATTTCGGGGGTGGTGTCGTTGATGAAAGCGCCCATGGCCGCTTCGGAGCCGGCCAGGTACTTCAGCTTATCGGCCGCCCTGCGCGGGGAGGTGAGCTGAAGATGGAGGTAGCCCGCCGGCCGGAGGAAGTCATCCAGCGGCGCCTGGTGCCAGGCGGAGATGTAGGGAGTGGGCGTGGGGTACAGGGCATCCACCCGCTTGAGCAGGTCGAGGTAGACGTGTGCCAGCTCGTCCTTTTCCTCTCCGCCCAGTGCAGCCAGGTCCGGCACCCGGCGGTGGGGGACGAGGTGGATCTCCAGCGGCCAACGGGCCGCGAAGGGCACATAGGCGCTGAAATGCGTGCCTTCGAGGACCATTCTGCTGCCGTCTTCCCGTTCGGCCCGCAGCAGGGAACCGGTCAGGGTGTCCCTGCCGTCCTGCGCGTCGTAGTACTTCCGGGCGGCCGCCCCCAGGGTGCCGGCCCGCGGGGTGATGTAGGGGTAGGCGTAGATCTGCCCGTGTGGGTGATGCAGTGTCACGCCGATGTCCGCACCGCGGTTTTCGAACGGGAACACCTGCTTGACGCCGGCCATGGCGCTCAAGGCAGCGGTACGCTGCGCCCAGGCCTCGATCACCGTGCGGGACCGCTCCCCGCTGAGGCCGCTGAAGGACCCGGTGTGGTCGGGGGTGAACGACACTACTTCGCAGCGGCCGTACGCCGGGCCTTTCGTTCCCCATGCGGCGTTGTCAGGCACGGGCCCCAGGGCCGGTCCCAGCGAGGGGAACCGGTTTTCGAAGACCACAACGTCGTAATCCGGGGAAGGGATCTCGGAAGCGTTGGCGGGCGTGGTGGGGCAGATGGGGCACTGGTCTGCCGGCGGCAGGTGGGTGCGGGCCTGGCGGTGCGCGGCGACGGCCACCCATTCGTCCGTAAGGGCATCGAAGCGCACCTCGCCCGGCTCCCCGCGAGGGGGCAGGCCGCGGTGGTCGGTGGTGAGGTGCCCGGCGCGTGACGTGCTGGTGCTGTCATCGTCGAAGTAGATCAGCTCCCGCCCATCGGAGAGTCTGGTACTGGTAATCCCTGTCATACAAAAAGTCTTGCACAAACGATCAAGAATGAATAGTTAAGAACAAAAAGTAACAAGGGGGGGGTGGAAGGGCCATTCGTGCCATGTACGGTAATGCCCATGACAGCCTCTTCCGAACACGGAACCTCCACCCGCTCATCCGCCCTGTCCTGCGCCACCGGCCGGCAATACGAGCTTCGCCGGGGCGACGCCGTCGCCGTGGTCACGGAGCTCGCTGCCGGGCTCCGCTCCTTCAGCCGGGGCGGGGTCCTGCTGACCGAAACCTACGGCGATGACCAGATCGCCCCCGGTGGGGCAGGCATCACCCTGGCGCCCTGGGCCAACAGGGTGGAGGACGGGGTCTGGTTCCTCGACGGCCGGAAGCAGCAGCTGGACATCACCGAAGTGTCCCGCAACAACGCCAGCCATGGCCTGCTTCGGAATACCGGCTACGCGGCGGTTGCGGAGTCGCAGGACGCCGTGGCACTGGAGGCCACAGTGTTCCCGCAGCACGGCTATCCGTTCCTGGTGCGCCACAGGGTGGAGTACCGGCTTTCGGAAGACCTGGGGCTGCAGGTCAGGCAGACCCTCACGAACGACTCGGGGGCGGCCGCCCCATTCGTTCTGGGCGCCCACCCCTACCTGCGGCTTGGTGACACCCCGGTTGAGGAACTGCAGCTGACCGTTGCCGCCGGCACCCAACTGGTGACCGATGAGCGATTGATTCCCCGCAGTTCGGCCCCTGTAGCCGGGGATGTGGATTTTCGGTCCGGGCGGCACATCGCGGACCTGGCGGTGGACGTGGCCCTGACGGACCTCAGCTTCGAAGGGGGCAGGGCGCGGCACACCCTCGCGGCGTCCGACGGCGGGGAGGTGTCGCTGTGGCAGGACGAGGCCTGCCGCTACGTCCACATCTTCGTGAGCACGGTGTACCCGGGCCGTAGCCGTGCAGTGGCGGTGGAGCCGATGACGGGACCGGCCAACGCGTTCAACTCCGGCGACGGTCTCCGGTGGCTGGCTCCGGGGGAGTCCTTCAGCATGCAATGGGGCATCGACTACAAGCCCGGCGCGGCGGGGGAGTAGTTTCCCATCGGGCCGGAGCTGGGGAAGTATTGGCATATGACGCCTAACGAGGACGACGTTACCCTGGCCCGCCCGGTTTCAGCGCCGGCGCCCGCCTCCGCTGCGCCGCTGCGGGTCCTGACGGACCGTGAGCTGGACAAGGACATACCCTACGGCATCCGCATAGCGGCGTCCTGGTCGTGGCGGCTGGGCCTGATTCTCCTGATGGTGGGGACGCTGGTCTGGCTGCTCAGCCACATCACCCTCCTGATCATCCCGATTATGGTGGCCGCCCTCCTCGCCGGTCTCCTGAGCCCGGTCACGGTGTGGCTGAAGCGGCACGGGCTGCCTGCGGGGCTTGCCGTAGCCGTGACGGTCCTCGGGTTCATCGGTGTCATTGTCGGTGCCCTGGCCCTGGTGGGCAGGCAATTGGCGGTGGGATTCGGCGAGCTCTACTCCCAGGCCCTTGAAGGCGTCCGGCAGGTCCAGGACTGGCTCTCTGCCGGCCCCCTGCACCTCACGGCCGCCCAGATCGACCAGTACATCAGGGAAGCCACCGACGCGCTGCAGAACAACAGCAGCAGCATCCTCAGCGGCGCCCTGTCCTTCGGCAGCACCGCGGGGCACTTCGCTGCCGGCATGCTGCTGTCGCTGTTCATCCTGATCTTCTTCCTCCTGGAAGGTGACCGGATCTGGGCGTTCCTGGTTAAGATGCTTCCGCGCAAAGCCCGGGCCGCCACCTTCGGCGCCGGCCGCAGGGGCTGGGCGTCCATGGTCAGCTACGCGCGCATCCAGATGTTCGTCGCAGCAGTGGACGCGCTCGGCATTGGCGTGGGCGCCGCCATTATCGGAGTCCCGCTTGCGCTTCCACTGGGCGTGCTTGTCTTCCTCGGCTCCTTCATTCCGGTGGTGGGCGCCCTGTTGACCGGTATCGTGGCCATCCTGCTGGCGCTGGTGGCCAACGGCCCCATCAACGCCCTGATCATGCTGGCCATCGTCCTGCTGGTCCAGCAGCTTGAGGGCCACATCCTGCAGCCCCTGGTCATGGGCAAGGCAGTCTCGCTGCACCCGGTGGCTGTGATCCTCAGCGTTGCGGCCGGTTCCTACCTTGCCGGCATCCCCGGAGCGCTGTTCTCGGTACCCATCCTGGCCGTAGCAAATTCGGCTGTTCGCTACATCGCCGCAAGAACGTGGGAACATGAACAGGTGCCGGTAATTGCCGGGAAGCCCATCACGGCCGGAGCAGGCGGGGACAACACCATCAAGGACGTTGAACCGCCGTCTGTACCTGGCGCGGGGAAGGACACGGCGTCCGGCACTCCAGCCGAACACCGCGATGCCCGTGATTCCTCCCCGGAAGGCACCGGGGCAGAACCCAGAGGAGAGTAGTCCGTGAAGATCCTTGAAACCCTTCCCGTCACACTGGACGATGTCCTTGAGGCGCAGAAGCTGCTTGACGGGATTATCGCGCGCACTCCCGTGGAATCGTCGCGGGCGCTGGGGACCATGGTAGGCGGCGACGTCTATTTCAAATGCGAAAACCTGCAGCGCGCCGGCTCGTTCAAGGTCCGCGGGGCCTACGTCCGGATGGCGCGGCTCTCCCCGGACGAGAAAAAGCGGGGAGTGGTGGCAGCCTCCGCCGGCAACCACGCCCAGGGCGTTGCCGTCGCCGCCAAGAGCCTGGGCATCAAGGCCCGGATCTACATGCCGCTGGGCGTGGCACTGCCCAAGCTCGCCGCCACCCGCAGCCATGGCGCCGAAGTGGTCCTGCACGGGCACAACGTGGACGAGGCGCTCGCCGAAGCCCAGCGCTACAGCAACGAAACGGGCATGGTCTTCGTCCACCCGTTTGACAATGTGGACGTGGTGGCCGGCCAGGGCACCGTGGGCCTGGAAATCCTCGAGCAGGTCCCCAACGTTGACACAATCCTCATGGGTGTGGGCGGCGGTGGGCTCCTGGCAGGGGTCGCCGTCGCCATCAAGGCCCGCGCCAGGGAACTGGGCCGGGAGATCCGTATCATTGGCGTCCAGGCGGAAAACGCCGCCGCCTACCCGCCCTCGCTGGCCGCCGACGCGCTGGTGCCGCTGAAGAAGGTTTCCACCATGGCGGACGGCATCGCCGTGGGGCGTCCGGGGCAGCTGCCCTTCAGCATCATCCGCGAGCTGGTGGATGATGTGGTCACCGTCAGTGAAGACTCCCTGGCCCGCGCCCTGATCTTCCTGCTGGAACGGGCCAAGATGGTGGTTGAACCTGCAGGGGCGGTGGGCGTTGCAGCCCTCATGGACGGCAAGATCGAGAACCCGGGAACCACCGTGGCCGTGCTCTCCGGCGGAAACATCGACCCCATGCTGATGCTCAAGGTGATCCAGCGCGGCCTCTCCGCCGCAGGCCGCTACATGACGGTGCGGATGATGCTTGATGACCGCCCCGGCTCACTGGCAACCATTGCCCGCATCATTGCCGAAAACGATGCCAACGTCACCGGCCTGGACCACACGCGGGTGGGAGGCTCCATCAGCATGGGCGACGTCTCCATCACCGTGAACCTGGAAACCAAGGGCCACCAGCACGGTGAGCAGGTCCTCAGCGCACTCCGTGCCGAGGGTTTCCAGCCGATCGTCGTGCACTAGGAACGGGCCTTGGCAGGACTGACGGGCAACGGACGCCTCCCCGGGCGGCAGGCCATCGCGTCGCGCGCGAAGGGCGGGTTGGTGGTGCTGGGCGGCTTTGTGGCTGTGCTGTTCGCCATTGAAGTGGTCAACACACTGATGATGGGGGCCCTCACCCGGACCTTCGGCCTGCGGCCCAGGAGTGCCGACGGGCTGCTGGACATCTTCACCTTCCCGCTCCTGCATGCCAACCTGAACCATCTGCTTTCCAACAGCCTGCCCCTGGTCGTCTTCGGCTTCCTGGTGTTCCTCTCCGGTTTGCGCGTGTTCCTCACCGCCCTTGCCTTCAGCTGGCTCGGCAGCGGGCTGACGGTGTGGCTGATCGGGAACGGCATCACCGTGGGCGCTTCAGGCCTGGTGTTCGGGCTCTTTGCGTTCCTGCTGGTCAGGGGGTTCTTCAACCGCAGTTGGCGCCAGGTCCTGCTTGCAGTGGTCCTTTTCATGGGCTACGGCAGCATCCTCCTGGGCGCCCTGCCGTTCGTGTCCGGATACGTGAGCTGGCAGGCGCACCTTGGCGGGGCCGCCGGCGGCGTGGTGGCGGCGCTGCTGCTTCGTCCGCGCGCGCCTGGGATGCCGGCGAAGTCATAGCAGCCGGCCTGAAGTAGGCCCGCCATAAGGCCTTAACGGAAAGCGGTGGCCGTCCCCTGGGGGGACGGCCACCGCTTCCCGGTTTCGCACTGTCCTGTTACGGAGCACTGCGCGTACAAGCTATGCGCGGAGCTAGCCGGCGTAGGGCTTGGCGGAGAGGATCTCCACCTTGATGTCCTTGCCGTTGGGCGCCACGTAGCTGAGGGTCTCGCCCTCCTTGTGGCCCAGGATGGCAGCGCCAAGCGGCGACTTTTCACTGAAGACATCCAGGTCTGAGTCGCCCGCGATCTCACGTGAGCCCAGCAGGAAGGTCTCCTCGTCGCCCGCGATCCTGGCCACCACGATCATGCCGGGCTCCACGATGCCGTCATCGGCAGGCGATTCACCCACATGGGCATCCCGGAGCAGTGCCGTCAGCTGGCGGATGCGGGCCTCAATCTTGCCCTGCTCCTCCTTGGCCGCGTGGTAGCCCCCGTTTTCCTTGAGGTCCCCCTCTTGCCGCGCTGCTTCAATCTTCTGGACGATCTCCGCCCGGCCAGCGCCGGAAAGGTGGTCCAGCTCTGCCTTCAGGCGGTCAAAAGCTTCCTGGGTGAGCCAGGCTGCAGATGCGCTGTTGGTGGTAGACACGGACTTCTCCTCTAGTGGTCCTACAATGCAAAAGACCCCGCCACGGTGGCCACTTGTGGAACAGCAACCAGCTCAGCGGGGTAAAGGTATCTCCCCATTGTAGTCAATCCTCTGGAGATAACCCAACAGGGAAGCGTTCCACGTCACACTGCTCAGGACGCCCCGGCTGGAATCCAGCAGCTGTCCACCACGCCCGATACCGACTCCGACTCCGTGCGCAACGTGACGCGCTGGGCCACCGTCCTGCCGCCGTCGGCCGTTCTATCCGCCACCGAAGGCGGGATGTCCACCACTTTCCAGCCCACCACAGCGAACTTGGAATCCAGTGCCTTCACGGCACATTTCACGGGCTTGCCCGGTTCCCGCGTCACCTGGAAGTCCACCTCGGCGAGCGTGGCATCGGTGGTGCTGTAACCCACGTCCTTGAACGTCACGCCGGAGAGCGAATTCGATGTGGTCACCCACGCCAGGAACCCGATTCCCGCGGCAAGCGCCAGGCCGATCGCGGCCCGGGTGGCCTTAGGGGAGAGCCGGCGCTTTTTAGCACCATACCGATTGGCTAGGCTAGTGTCTGCGGGCGCGGGGCGGGCCGGCTGGTCCGGGGAAGTCACCAGACCAGTTTAGTTCCCTTTCCGCCGGCGCTTTGCGGTGGCTGCAGCTGCCGGCGAGGCAGCGCACCCGCGACACCATCCGAAAGCTGCCACGAGCCGCAAAAGAAGAATTAGGAGCCGTCCCCTCCATGACAGCGTCCAGCAACTCCCAGGTGCCGCTGCGGCTGCTCGCGGTCCACGCACACCCGGATGACGAATCAAGCAAGGGTGCTGCGACCATGGCCATGTATGCGGCTGCCGGTGTGGACGTGCTGGTGGCAACCTGCACCGACGGTTCCCGCGGCGACATCCAAAACCCTGCGGTGGAAGACGAACCCCACCCCAAGCGGGATATGGCCGGTGCCCGGAGGCTGGAGATGCAGCAGGCTGCCGCCATCCTCGGGATCCGCCAGCGGTGGCTTGGATTTGTGGACTCCGGCCTTCCCGAAGGCGACCCGCTGCCGCCGCTCCCCACCGGATCGTTCGCCACCCTGCCCCTGCACCAGGCCGCGGCGCCCCTGGTGCGGCTGGTGCGTTCCTTCAAGCCGCACGTCATCCTCAGCTATGACGAGAACGGCGGCTACCCGCACCCGGACCACATCATGGCGCACAGGGTGGCCGTGGAAGCCTTCGAGGCCGCAGGCGATCCCGAACGCTATCCGGAGGCGGGGGAGCCATGGGAGCCAGGCAAGCTCTATTACGACCGCGCCTTCAGCCCTGAGCGGTTCCGGGCGCTGCACTTTGCGCTGGAGGAGGCAGGGCTGCAGTCACCGTACGCCGAGCGCCTGGCCGCCTGGCTGGAGTCCGACGCCGAGGGGCACACCCCGCCGCCGGCCGCGCACCCCACCACCACCCAGATTGACTGCGGGGACTTTTTCGAAGTCCGCGACGATGCGCTGCGCGCGCACCGGACGCAGGTGGACCCGCTGGGGTTCTTCTTCGCCGTTTCGCCCGACATGCAGCGCCGGGTTTGGCCGTGGGAGGACTATTCGCTGATCCATTCCAGGGTGCCCTCCGAGCTCCCCGAGAAGGACCTGTTCGCCGGGCTAAGATAGACACGGCAGGCTATTTCTATCTTGCGTAGAAGACAGGCGCGGCGACGGCCGGTCCCGTCCGCTTCCTGCTGCATCCGCTCCACCAGAAGGTATTAACCGTGCAATCTCTGCTCCTCAGCCTCGCCACTACGCCGACCCCGCTGCCTACTCCGACACTGCGGGAGGGGATTTCCGAGGACCAGGTGACGCCGGGCCTGCTGGGGTTCATCATGACGGCGTTCTTCGTCGTGGCGACTGCCCTGCTCATTGTGGATATGGTGCGTCGGATCCGCAGGGTGCGCTACCGGGCCCAGGTGGAGGAAGAGCGCCTGGCCGCTGCAGCTGCCGCAGATGTTGACGCCGCGGACGTCCAGGACGGGCGCGACGGCGGGACGCCTCCGGAAGCTACCGATGCCAACGGAAACGGCAGTGCCGGGGGACATCCGCAGCCGCGCGAATAGGGCTGTCCCTTCGGCCGGGCCGGCTCCGGAGTGAAGGGGTTCTAGTCGAGGACTGCCATGGCGATCGCCGCGAAGTGTGCCGCAAAGGCGAGCACGGTGAACGCATGGAATAGTTCGTGGAAGCCGAAGTGGTGGTAGCTGAAATTTGGCTTCTTCAGCGCGTAGAAAATTGCGCCCGCAATGTAGAGGACGCCGCCCACGCAGATCAGCACGGCCGCCGGGGTGCTTGCCTGGAAGAACTGCGGCAGGTAGAACAGCGCGCCGCAGCCCAGTGCGATGTAGATGGGCACGTAGAGCCAGCGGGGGGCTTCAGTCCACAGCAACCGGAACAGCACGCCGAGGATGGCTCCGGACCAGATGACCCACAGGAGGATCACCGCCTGCTGGCGTTCCAGGAGAGTCCATGCCAGCGGCGTATAGGTGCCGGCGATCACCAGCATGATGTTGGTGTGGTCCAGCCGCTTCAAAACGAGCTTGACGCGCGGGGACCAGTTGCCGCGGTGGTAGACGGCGCTGACGCCGAAGAGCAAAACACCTGTGGCGGCGTAGATGGCGGACGTGATTCGGCGGTCCGTGGTGGGGGCAATGACAACCAGGATAATCCCGGCGGCAAGGGCGAGCGGGGCCGTGACCGTGTGGATCCACCCCCGCCACTTGGGCTTGATCATCAGTAGTTCCGCGAGGCGGACGGCGGCGTCATCCATGGCGCTGGGCCCTGGTTCCGCGGCGGTGTTCCGCTCCTCCGGCTGGGGGTCCCGGGAGGCGTGCGGAGAGTCGCTGTTCATGCCACCAGAATAACTTACGGGCCGGTAAGTTACCCGCGGGTAACATCCCTGCTTTGATGTTCCCGGGGTACTGGCCGTGCCAGCCGGCCACGGGCGGTAGCCTAGGATGTGGATGTACGTACGGCAGGAAAGTCAGGTGAGTGGACGCGTGGAGTT
Organism: Arthrobacter sp. Soil761; assembly: GCF_001428325.1. NCBI lineage: Bacteria > Bacillati > Actinomycetota > Actinomycetes > Micrococcales > Micrococcaceae > Arthrobacter > Arthrobacter sp. Soil761. The sequence goes on from NZ_LMSF01000030.1 coordinate 252,838, forward strand.
GCCCGGGTTCCTCTATGGCTATTACGAACGCCGGCTGCTTAGGGACCTTCCCCGCGACCGGATCCCCCGCCATATCGGCGTCATGGTGGACGGCAACCGCCGCTGGGCCAAGCAGTTCAACGCACCCACCAGCCAGGGCCACCAGGCCGGGGCGGACAAAATCCACGAATTCCTCGGCTGGTGCCAGGAACTCGGCGTAAAAGTGGTGACGCTCTACATGCTGTCCACGGACAACATGAACCGCTCCAGCGAGGAACTGGACCTCCTGATGGGCATTATCGCCAACACCCTGGACCGGCTGGACGAGGACGCCAACATCTCGGTACACGCCATGGGCGCACCTGAACTGCTCCCGGACTACCTGGCCGAGCGCCTTAACAAGCTCACCGCCAGGACACCCGTCCGGGAAAAAATCCATGTCAACGTGGCGGTGGGCTACGGGGGCCGGCGTGAAATCGTCGACGCCGTCAGGGAACTCCTGCACGACGCCGTCGCCAAGGGCATGGACATCTCCAAGCTTGCCGATGACCTGTGCGTTGATGACATCTCACGCTTCCTGTACACGCGCGGACAGCCGGATCCGGACCTGGTGATCAGGACGTCGGGGGAGCAGCGGCTATCCGGCTTCCTCATGTGGCAGAGCGCCTACAGCGAGTTCTACTTTTGCGAGGCCCTCTGGCCTGCTTTCCGCAAGGTGGATTTCCTGCGCGCCCTGCGCGACTACGCCGGCCGCCAGCGGCGCTTTGGCACCTGAAACCCCCGGTTCATAACAAGTTCACACACCTGCAAGAGAAATCGCCGCGTAATGGTTGCGGAAATTACCCCGGGTGGATTTACGTTATATCCATCAGCAGGCAAAACCGCCGGCTGATCGGGGAGGCCAGTACATGGAGCGAAACATCGCACCGGTTGTATGGGAGGCCGGACCCGGCCTCTTGGCCGAGCCGCCTCACCAATAACAATTCCGGGCTGGCGCCCGGGGCTGGAGTCGATGTGGCTACTTCTGAACAACTGCCCGAGGTCCTGTTTGGACTGGGTGGAAAAGCTACCTCTCGCGCCGAGCGAGCTACCTCTGAAACCGGCGCAGCAACTGATGCTGCGGCCGGTTTTGCTGTCTCCGGAAGGGAAGCCGACATCCACACCTTCGTCATCGACACCTCCGTCCTCCTCTCGGATCCGCGCGCACTCCTGCGGTTTGCCGAGCATGAGGTAGTGGTTCCCGTCGTGGTCATCACCGAACTCGAGGCCAAACGGCATGACCCCGAACTCGGCTACTTCGCACGGAAAGCCCTGCGGCTCCTGGACGACCTCCGGGTCAAGCACGGCGGCCTGAACCAGCCCCTTCCCATCGGCGACGAGGGCGGGACCCTGATGGTGGAACTCAACCACATCTCGTCCGAGGTGCTGCCGTTGGGCTTCCGCAGCGGGGACAACGACAGCCGCATCCTCGCCGTCGCCAAAAACCTTGCCAACGAAGGACGCAACGTTACCGTCGTGTCCAAAGACCTGCCCATGCGGGTCAAGGCGTCCGCCATGGGACTCACCGCCGACGAGTACCGCAACGAACTGGTCAAGGACTCCGGTTGGACGGGTGTTGCCGAAATCGAAGCGGACGAACAGGAGATTTCCACCCTGTACGGCCACGAGCCCGTCTTCATCCCCGCGGCCGCCGAGCTGCCCGTCAACACCGGGCTGGTCCTGCTGTCCAACCGCGGCTCCGCGCTCGGCCGGGTGGGCGCCGACAAGCAGGTGCGCCTGGTCAAGGGCGACCGCGACGTGTTCGGCCTCCACGGCCGGTCCGCCGAGCAGAGGCTGGCCATCGACATGCTGATGGATCCCGCCGTCGGCATCGTTTCCATTGGTGGCCGCGCCGGCACCGGCAAGTCTGCCCTTGCCCTATGCGCCGGCCTCGAGGCGGTGCTGGAACGCCGCGAACACCGCAAAGTGATCGTCTTCCGGCCCCTTTACGCGGTTGGCGGACAGGAACTGGGCTACCTGCCAGGTTCGGAGTCCGAGAAAATGAACCCCTGGGCGCAGGCCGTGTTCGACACCCTCGGGGCCTTGGTCAGCCAGGAAGTAGTGGAGGAGGTCATGGACCGCGGCATGCTCGAGGTCATGCCCCTCACCCACATCCGCGGACGTTCCCTGCATGACGCCTTCGTGATCGTCGACGAAGCACAGTCCCTCGAAAAGAACGTGCTCCTGACGGTCATGAGCCGCATCGGCCAGAACTCCAAGATCGTCCTCACCCACGACGTCGCCCAGCGGGACAACCTGCGGGTCGGCCGCCACGACGGAATCGCCGCCGTCGTCGAAACCCTGAAAGGACACCCCCTCTTCGGCCACGTCACCCTGACCCGCTCCGAACGCTCGCCCATCGCCGCCCTGGTCACCGAACTTCTGGAAGGTTAGCGACACCTCGCTGAGGGCCGTGGCCGGGTTCGTCCCGCCACGGCCCTTTTCGTGCGTGGCCGTGGCCGGTTCGCCGGGCCACGGCCCTTCTCCGTCGCTTAGACACAACGCATAGGGCCGTCTCCGGTCGCTGGGCGACCTCCGGCGGCCGATGCGTCGCGATGCGCTCCTACGAGAAGGACCGCAGCCCCGCTCGAGCGGGATCCCTACCGGAAGTGTTCAGAAGGCGCGCCCTGGCACACGTCCGGTTCGAGTCCTTCGTGGAGGAGCGCATCGCCGACCAAAGCGTTGCGCAGGTCGCTCAGCGACCGGAGCAATGCGTCGGGAGGTGTCTAAGCGACGGCGAAGGACTCGGGGCGGACGAATCCTGCCACGGTAAGGCAATCAGGTGACCTTGAGGAACTTGGCCACAGCCTCGTGGCCTTCTACTTTCAGCTCCCAGTCGGGGCGCTTGAAGGTCTCCGGGGTGACGCGGACGTGCTGGAGTGTTTCGATTTTGGGGCCCCAGGCTTTGCGGGTGGTGCCGTTGAGTTCGTAGCCGAGGGAGCGGGACACGCCAAGGGAGGCGCTGTTCCAGATGGCTGCCTCGGATTCGGCGACTTCTGCCCCCAGCCAGTCAAAGGCCCAAAGGACGACGGCGGCACGCATCTCCTTGCCCAGGCCGCGGCCTTGAACGGACTGCTTGAGCCAGGATCCGGTGGTGACTGTCCTGAGGGCCGCGAAGTCCTTGGCTCCAACGTCCTGGCAGCCGGCGAACTGGCCTTCGTGCCAGATGCCGAGGAGCAGCGTCCAGCTTTCGGGCGTGCATTCGGCCCGGCAGCGCCAGTACCAGCGGGCCATGTTGGGGCCCAGCTCCTCGTCGGGCAGCTCGGTCCAGGGAGTGCTGAAGGGGTTCCTGCCGGCGTCATGGATTCCGCCCCGGGCCGCCGCCACGGCCGCGGGGATGTCCTGGTCGGTGATGGGGCGCAGCTCCAGCCGCGGCGTGGACAGCGTGAGGTCGAACAGCGGCCAGATGGAGCCCAGGGTAGTCATCCGCGAAGCCTAGCCGATCGGTGGCATGCGGGGTTGTCATGCCTTGGCGGCGATGTCCCAGCTGATGTGCCGGCGGACGTCGGTGAGATTCATGGACTGTGCCAGGAAGAGGTCATCGAGCATGTACTCATCCACGGCGAGGATCCGGATCCAGTGGCCATACTCCCCGGTTTCCTGCTCCAGTGACTGGCTGGATACGCAGACGCCGGTACCCATGTCCACCCGCAGGAGTGAACTTCCGGGAAGGCAGAGGGGGGCGGCAGGATCGCCCGGGCGGTAGGCGGCGCTGGGGGCCACCACCGCCTCCAAAACCGGCCGGCCTTCGTGCTCGGCGAAGCGGGTGTCCCGGATGTCCAGGGCGTTGCTGCCCGGGAACTCGATGGGCACGGGGGCGTTCCCGGCCAATTCCACGGGGTCCAGGGCGGCTGAAAAGCGTCCATTTCCGAACCCGGGCTCGCCGTAGGCGGCTTCCGGCCGGCGGCGGACCAGTCCGGCGTCGTCGTACACGGGTGTGACCAGGTGCGGAGGGAGCAGCCAGGACTTACGGGTGGCGCTGACGTAGATGCCGTCGCGGGAGTCATTGATGCCTGTGGTGCTGTGAAGGACCAGGCCCTCAGGGCTTTCAAGGCGGAGCGCCCCCGGCCGGCGGAGCCACGCACGGACGAAGGGTGCACCGGGCGTGGGAGCTGACGCAAAGGCCTGGTCCCAGTACTCAAAACGCAGCGCCTGCCACTTCCAGGGGGAAGACCGGCAAAGGTTCCGGAACATCGCGGCCAGATCCGCGGGGATGGAAGGAGGGCCCGGAACCGCCCGGCGCCGGGAGTCCCAGGTCGACATATCCACATTTTACGCGGGGGTGCTACGGGCGGAATGGTGGATCCAGTAGCATCCGAGGGGTGATCGGACGACTCGGCGAACTCTGGCAGCACACCCCGCTGGCCTTCTGGCTGGTACTGGCGGCCTGCCTTTACTTCGCGGTGATGGCGGTCCGGCTCACCATTATCGACGTCCGGCACCACCTCCTGCCCAACAGGATCGTCTTCCCGTCCTATGCGGTGGCCGGTGCGCTCCTCCTGGCGGCGGCCGCGGTTGCCTGGGCCGGTCCCATGCCGACTGCAGGGAACACCGGCGGGATCCTGGCCATCCCTGCCCTCCGCGTTGTGGCCGGCGCCGCGATCCTGTGGCTGTTCTATTTTGTCCTCCGGTTCATCTATCCGCCGGGGATGGGGTTTGGCGACGTCAAGCTGGCGGGAGTGCTGGGAATGTACCTTGGCTACCTCAGCTGGGGCCATCTGTTCGCGGGCACGTTCCTGGCGTTCCTGCTGGGCGGGTTGTGGTCACTGGCCCTGCTGGCGGCCCGGCGGGGCACCCTGAAGTCCGCCATCCCGTTCGGCCCGTTCATGCTCGCCGGCGCCGCCGCCGCGATGCTGCTGCCCGCGTGAGCTGCCTGCGATGTTGCCCGGGCTGTTCGATAGGCTGGCGGTATGCCTGCACCTGAATACGTCCTGAAGCTGCGCGAGAAGATCGGCAACGATCCCATCTGGGTCCCCGGGGTGCGGGGTGTCGTGGTGGATGATGCGGGCCGTATCCTGCTGGCCCAGCGGGCAGACAACGGGCAGTGGGCGCTGGTGAGCGGCATGCTGGACCCGGGGGAGCAGCCTGCACGGGGGCTCATCCGGGAGATCTTCGAGGAAACAGCTGTGGTGGCCGAAGCGGAACGTGTGGTGTCCGTGGGCGCGGTGGGGCCGGTTACCTATCCCAACGGTGACATCTGCGAGTTCCTGGACGTGGTGTTCCTGTGCCGTTACGTCTCCGGCGAAGCCAGGGTCAATGACGACGAATCCCTGGCTGTTGGCTGGTTCAGCATGGACGACCTTCCCGAACTCATGCCCGGCCACCTCACCAGCATCCGCCAGGCACTGGCGCCCTCCGGAGCCGTCCACTTCGAGCCCTGAAAAACCGGGTATCCGACGGCGGTCAGCGGCCCGGCGAAACCAGCTCGCCGTCGTCGTCCTTCACGTGGTCCCCGCGCCCACCTGCGTCATAATCAGTGTCCCGTCCAGTGTCCGCCTTAGTGCCGGCGGCGCCTGCGGGAGCTCCGGCGAGGCCGGCGGCGAGCCGCTCGGCTTCTTCGCCGCCCACTGCCTCGCCGCGGGCCACCATCCCGGCCGTGTCCGAGAGCGGAATTTGCTTCAGCGTGAGGGCCAGGAGCAGTGCCGCGGCGATGAAGGGGAGCAGGTACCAGAACACCGGTGCCAGCGAGTCGGCGTAGGCATTTACGATAGCGTCACGCAGTTGCTCCGGGAGCTGGTTCAGTGCCTGCGGGTCCAGGGTCCGGGTGGACTGCCCGGCCTGCTCAGCGGTAGCACCTGCCCCCGTGAAAGCGTTGGTCAAGGCCTCCGAAAGGCGGGTGGTGAAGATCGAGCCGAACACCGCCACGCCCATGGCTGCGCCCACCTCGCGGAAGTAGTTGTTGGTGCTGGTGGCGGTGCCGATCTGGTCGGCCGGAACGGAGTTCTGGACCACCAGGACCACCACCTGCATGATCAGGCCGAGGCCGGCCCCGAACAGGAACAGCTGGACGCAGATCACCCAGATGGGGGTGCTGGCGGCAAGCGTGGTCATCCACAGCATGGCGGCCATGGTGAGCACGGCACCGAGGATGGGGAACATCCTGTACCTTCCGGTCCTGGAGATCCGGATACCGGAGTAGATGGACGTGCCCATCAAGCCTGCCATCATCGGCAGCATCAGCAAACCGGATTCGGCTGCCGACGTGCCGGACGACATCTGCAGGAAGGTGGGGACGAACGCGATGGCGGAGAACATGCCCAGGCCAAGGGTGAAGCCAATGGCCGTGGCATTGATGAAGATCCGGTTCCGGAACAGGCTCAGCGGAATGATGGGGTCCTCAGCCCGCCGCTCCACCATCACGAAAGCGGCGGCGGAAACCAGCAGTCCGGCACCAAAGGCCCAGGTGAGGGGTGAATCCCAGCCCTCGTCCTTCTTGCCGCCAAAGTCGGTGAAGAAGATCAGGCAGGTGGTGGCCGCGGACAGCAGCACAACGCCCAGCACGTCAATCCGCTTTTCTGCCTTCTTGTTGGGAAGGGTCAGGGCGAACCAGGCAATGGCGAAGGCCGCAACGCCCACCGGGATGTTGATATAGAAGGCCCATTCCCAGGTGAGGTGGTCCACGAAGAAGCCGCCCAGCAGCGGTCCGGCTACGGCGGAGAGCCCGAAGATGGCGCCGAGCGGGCCCATGTATTTGCCGCGCTCCTTGGCGGGAACGATGTCGGCGATGATCGCCTGGGACAGGATCATGAGGCCGCCGCCGCCCAGGCCCTGGATGGCGCGGAAGATGACGAAGCCCCAGAAGTCGGTGGCCAGTGCGCATCCAACAGATGCCAGGGTGAAGAGCGCGATGGCCACCAGGAAGAGGTTGCGCCGGCCCAGGATGTCGCCGAACTTGCCGTAGATGGGCATCACGATGGTGGTGGCCAGCAGGTAGGCGGTGGTGATCCACGCCTGGTGCTCCACCCCGCCCAGCTTGCCCACGATGGTGGGCATGGCGGTGGAAACGATGGTCTGGTCCAGGCTGGAGAGGAGCATGCCCGCGATCAGTGCGGAGAAGATAATCCAGATGCGTTTTTGCGTCAGCAGCAGGGGTCCTGCCGGTGCCTTGGTGGTGGCGGTGCTCATGGTTGTCCTTTTGCGGCAGTGTCCGGGATATCGAAGGGTTGGGAAAACAGGACGCTGGCTGCGGAGATGTTCTCCAGCAGCAGGTCCGGGTAACTGCGGGTGTTGCCGTCGGAGAAGTAGGCCATGCTGCTCTTGCGGGCGATGGTACTGAGCAGCACTACGGCCATCTGCACCACGGGGTGGTCGGGGGCCACTCCTTCGCGGCGGGCCACGTCCCTGGCGAACTGGGCTTCGCGCTGCTCCGTGACGCCAATGATGCGGAGGATGAGCTGGGGCTCCTTGTGGACGACGCCAATCAGCTGCCGGGTTTCCTCTTCGGAGGCTGACATGCCCTCGGCCAGGCGGAGCGAGAGCCGGATGAGGTCGCGAAAGAGTGTGGGGGAGATTTCGCCGGCGGGAGAGTCTGCTCCGCCGGCAACGAACTCGTCGATTGCTTCGGCCGGGATGTCGTCTTCGGCGTGCCCGATGATGGCGTCTTCCTTTGTGGGGAAGTAGTTGAAGAAGGTGCGGCGCGATATTCCGGCGGCGTCGCATACTTCCTCCACGGTGTAGCCGTTGAGGCCCCGCTCGGCGGTCATGGCGCGGGCGGTTGACGTGATGGCGCTGCGGGTGGCTGCGCGCTTCCGCTCCCTGAGGCCCGTCTCCGAACTTGCACTCAAACTCATGGAGTAAAGTTTTGCACTATTCAGTTATTCGTGCAACTTATGAAAGAGGCCTTAAAAGCAGTACGACGACGGCCGGCACCTTTCGCAGGAAAGGTACCGGCCGTCGTCGTACTTTTGGGCGGTGGTTCGTCAGGCCTTGTGGGCGGGGGACGTCATGGTGGTGACGTCCAGTGCCTTCTCGAGGTCGGCCTCGGAAACCTTGCCGTCGCCGTCGCCGACGAAGCCGAGCTTCTCGGTGGCCTGGCGGATGGTCAGGCCCTCCTTGACGGCGGTCTTGGCGATCTTGGCGGCGTTCTCGTACCCGATGTACTTGTTCAGCGGGGTGACGATGGACGGGGAGGCCTCGGCCAGGAAGCGGGCGCGCTCCACATTGGCCGTGATGCCGTCGATCATCTTGTCGGCCATGACCCGGCTGGTGTTGGCCAGCAGGCGGATGGACTCCAGCAGGTTCGCGGCCATGACCGGGATGCCCACGTTGAGCTCGAAGGCGCCGTTGGTGCCGGACCAGGCGATGGCGGTGTCGTTGCCGATGACCTGGGCAGCGACCATGATGGACGCTTCGCAGATGACCGGGTTGACCTTGCCGGGCATGATGGACGAGCCCGGCTGGAGGTCGGGGATGGCAATTTCGCCAAGGCCGGTGTTGGGGCCGGAACCCATCCAGCGGAGATCGTTGTTGATCTTCATGAACGAGATGGCGATGTTGCGCAGCTGGCTGGACGCCTCGATCAGGCCGTCGCGGTTGGCCTGCGCCTCAAAGTGGTCGCGGGCTTCGGTCAGCGGCAGGCCGGTGTCCGTTGCCAGCAGCTCGATGACGCGCTCAGGGAAACCGGCAGGGGTGTTGATGCCGGTGCCCACGGCGGTCCCGCCCAGCGGAACCTCGGCAACACGGGGGAGCGAAGCGTTGATGCGCTCGATGCCGTAGCGGACCTGCGCGGCGTAGCCGCCGAACTCCTGGCCCAGGGTCACCGGGGTGGCGTCCATGAGGTGGGTGCGGCCGGACTTGACGACGTCCTTGAACTCAACAGCCTTGCGCTCCAGCGACTCGGCAAGGTAGCCCAGGGCGGGAATGAGGTCGTTGATCAGGGCCGAGGTGGCAGCTACGTGGACCGAGGTGGGGAACACGTCGTTTGAGGACTGCGAGGCGTTGACGTGGTCGTTCGGGTGGACCACCTTGTCGCTGCCGGCGGCCTTCAGGGCGCGGGTAGCCAGTTCGGCCAGTACCTCGTTGGTGTTCATGTTCGAGGAGGTGCCGGAGCCGGTCTGGAAAACGTCGATGGGGAAGTCGCCGTCGTACTTGCCGGCGGCCACCTCATCGGCAGCGTCTGCAATCGCCTTGGCCAGCTCGCCGTCGAGCACGCCCAGTTCTGCGTTGGCCTGGGCGGCAGCCTTCTTGACCCGCGCCAGCGCCTCGATGTGGGTACGCTCAAGGGTCTTGCCGGAAATGGGGAAGTTCTCCACTGCCCGCTGCGTCTGCGCGCGGTACAGTGCGTTCACGGGGACGCGGACTTCGCCCATCGTGTCATGTTCAATGCGGAACTCTTCAGTGGAAGTCATGGGGCTAGCTTATGGCGATCCGGCGCCCCATCGAAAACCGTTAAGGGAGCTTTGCCGGCGGTCCAGTGGACCGCCGGCACGTGGGTCCTAGAGCTCGCCGATTCCGGAAACAAGGTCGGCGCGGCCCTCTGCCAACCGGTAGGAGAGCCCGATGACCGCGGTGCGGCCGCCCTCGATTGCGTCGGAAATCACACGCGAGCTGTCCGCCAGCCGCTGCGATGTCTGCTTGACGTGCTCCACCACCATGTCGTTGACCTCAGGCTGGTCATTCCGCAGGGACGTCAGGACCGAGGGTGTGATGCGCTCCACGAGGTCGCGGATGAACCCCGCAGGCATGTCGCCGGTCTCAACGGCATCCTTGGTGGCCGTCACGGCACCGCAGCTGTCGTGCCCAAGCACCACGATCAGCGGTACACCCAGCACGCCGACGCTGTACTCCAGGGAGCCCAGGACGGCGTCGTCGATCACTTGGCCGGCGGTGCGGACCACGAAAACGTCGCCGAGGCCGACGTCGAAAATGATCTCTGCGGCGAGCCGTGAATCGGAGCAGCCGAAGATCACCGCGAAGGGGTTTTGTGTCTCCACCAACGATGAGCGGTGGGAGGCATTCTGGTTCGGATGGGAGGACTGGCCTTGTACGAAACGTTCGTTGCCTTCGCGCAGGCGGCGCCAGGCCAGTGCAGGAGTCAGGTTAGTCGTCACGGCCCCACCTTACGGCGTAGGCGCACCCGACGGTGAAACTGTGACGGCGGGGCTGCCTTCAAGGGAGTTGACGACGGCGGCGGCGAGCGTTGCGAATTCGTCCAGTTGCGCGGCGCCGGAGAGGACGATGGTACTGCCCCTGTAGTTGAGCACCATCGACTTTTCACCCTTGCCGGTGTCGCGCAGTTCCCACTCCTTGCCGCCGGCGTTCCGCGAGCCGGTGACGGGGGCGTTTTTGGTCTGCTGGAGGAGCCAGGTGGGGTTGGCGCTCCTGGTCTGCACCAAACTGATGAAGGACGTCTTGGGGGTCACATAGCCAACCTCCCAGGTGGGCACGCCGCTGCCCGTGCCGGCTTCCCACCGGGCGTAGTTGGGGCGGAAGGCATTGCCGGTATCAGGGGCAATGGGTGTGAATCCCGCCACATCCGCCGCGTTGCGTGCCACCGAGGCAACATCGATGTCCGGCCGGTAGCCATCGCCCTTGGGCTGGGGATTCATGAGGACAACGGGCAGGAACGCCGCGATGCTGAGCACCAGGGCAATGATCATGCCGATCACGGAGGCGTTGGCGCGCTTGGCGGCCGCCGCCGGAATGACGGGCTTAACCGGGGTGTCCGCACTGCTGCCGGCGGGGCCGGAACGGCCCTCGGGCTGTGCCTGGCCGGAGCTGGGACTGGTGGCTTCCTGCATGTCATTCACCCCTCTATAGTCGCCCATCCCGGAGCCGGACTTCCATTCGGCCATGTCCCGGGGCGCGAGGGGGGCTGCGGTGCACATTGCGCGGTTGCGTCATGGGCCGCCCTCGGCGCGGTGCCGCGACTATGATCGATAGCAGAGGAATCACCGTCCTGCTGCACCGGCGGGCGGGTTCAATGATCGCCACTCGAAGAAGAGGTTCACGTGTCACCAGCGTCCATGACCCAGAAGTACTCCACGATTTCATCGTCCCTTGCGGTGGGCCACGACGAGCCGGACCGCAACCTCGCCCTTGAGCTTGTCCGCGTCACCGAGGCCGCGGCCATTGCCGGCGGCCACTGGGTGGGTTTCGGCGATAAGAACACCGCCGACGGCGCAGCCGTCGACGCCATGCGTTCCTTCCTGCAGACCGTCCACTTCAACGGTGTTGTGGTGATCGGCGAGGGCGAAAAAGACGAAGCCCCCATGCTGTTCAACGGTGAACGCGTCGGCGACGGCACCGGCCCCGAATGCGACGTGGCCGTTGATCCCATCGACGGAACGCGGCTGACTGCACTGGGCATCAACAACGCCCTGGCCGTCCTGGCCGTAGCCGAGCGTGGCTCCATGTTCGATCCCTCTGCCGTGTTCTACATGGAAAAGCTCGTCACCGGTCCCGAGGCCGCGGACATGGTGGACCTGCGCCTGCCGGTCAAGCAGAACCTGCACCTGATCGCCAAGGCCAAGGGCGTGAAGGTTAACCAGCTCAACGTGATGATCCTTGACCGCGACCGCCACAAGCCGCTGGTGGAGGAAATCCGCGAGGCCGGTGCACGCACCAAGTTCATCATGGACGGCGACGTCGCCGGCGCCATTGCCGCGGCCCGCTCCGGCACCGGCGTGGATGCGCTGATGGGCATCGGCGGCACCCCGGAAGGCATCGTGGCTGCCTGCGCCATCAAGTCCCTGGGCGGCGTCATCCAGGGCCGGCTGTGGCCCACCAGCGACGAGGAAAAGCAGAAGGCAATCGACGCCGGCCACGACCTCGACCGCGTGCTTTCCACCAACGACCTGGTCTCCAGCGACAACTGCTACTTCGCCGCCACCGGCATTACCGACGGTGACCTTCTGAAGGGCGTCCGCTACTCCAAGGACAAGGTCCTCACCCAGTCCATCGTCATGCGTTCCAAGTCCGGCACCATCCGTTTCGTCGATGGCGAGCACCGCGCCGACAAGTGGGAAGGCTACGCCCGCAAGAGCTGATCCGCAGCCACTGCAGGATGTCAGGGCCCCGGGGCGCCGCGTGCGCACCGGGGCTTTGCCGTTAATGCCTTGGTATAGGGTTTAAGCCATGATTCCTGCTGTTGTGCCCTGTACTGACCGCGCCCTTTGGGACGAATACGTCGACCGGTTCCAGGGGCATCCGCAACAGCTGTGGGGCTGGGGCGAGACCAAGGCAACGCACGGCTGGTCCGTGGACAGGGTCCTGGTCAAGGCCGGCGAGGAAATCATTGGCTGCGCCCAGTTGCTGGTCCGCAGGCTTCCCGTCCCCTTCCGGGCGCTGGTCTACATTCCGCGCGGCCCCATGTGCTCCGTGGAGAACGCCCAGGTGGTCCTGAACCGGCTGGCCGAGCACGCTGCCCTCCGCCACCGCGGCGTGGCCCTCAGCATCGAACCCGACTGGGACCGCGACTCAGGTTTTGCCGGCGCCGTCGCGGCCGCCGGCTTCCGCGAGTCCGCCAACACCGTGCTCATCCCGCGCACGCTCATCCTGGACCTCACCCGTTCCGACGACGAACTGATGGCGGAGATGTCCAAGTCCACACGTGCGAACATCCGCAAGGCCATGCGAAGCGACGTGGAATTCCGCAAGGTCAAGAACGACTCCGAGCTGGAACAGGTGCTGGCCATTTACCACGACACTGCGGCACGGGCGGGCTTCGGGATCCACGAAGACCAGTACTACCGCGACATCTTCCGCAACCTCGGCGACGCCTCACCGATCATCGCCGCGTTCGCCGGCGAGCAGATGCTTGCCTTCACGTGGTTGTCCCGCAGCGGTGCCACCGCGTTCGAGCTCTACGGCGGGGTCTCTGCCGAGGGGCAGAAGCAGCGCGTGAACTACGGCGTGAAGTGGGCGGCCCTGCAGTCCATGCGCGAGGACGGCTGCAGCCGGTACGACTTCAACGGCCTGCTCAACGACGGCATTTCCGACTTCAAGAAGCAGTTCGCCAAACACGAAAACATGCTGCTGGGCACCTGGGACAGGCCGCTGTCGCCGTTCTACCCCGCATACGCCACAGCCATGCCGCTGGCCCGCAAGGGCCTCCAGCAGGGGCGCCGGCTGGTGAAGACCGCAGCTGGCCGTGTCGTGCCCCTGGTCCGGAAGCTGCGGCCGGCTAGCTGACCGCACTATGACAGGAGGGCGACGGCGGCACCCGGGTGGGTGCCGCCGTCGCCCTTTGTTGTTGCCGGCGCGGCCCTGCTAAAGACCGGTGGTCACCGCGAATGCCAGCGCCGTGCCGTCGCTGCCTGCCGCCCGGTGGACGTTGACCGGAGCTTCCGCAGCGGCGATGAATGCGCTGCCGCCGCGCGACAGCTGCAGGTCCCCCTTGGGGGAGTCGAGGTACACGTCACCTGCCACCACGATGATCACGGCCGGTCCGGCCTGGGCCAGTGGAACGGGACCGGCGTCAGGGCCCAGTTCGATGCGCTGCAGCTGGAATTCCCGGAACGGCGGGCGGAAGATGTCCTGGTCCAGCACCGTCTTTTCGGCGTCCAGCATCGGCACGGCCACGGGATGGAAGTCGATGGTGCGCAGGAGTTCGGGCACATCCACGTGCTTGGGCGTCAGGCCGCCGCGCAGGACGTTGTCCGAGGAAGCCATGACCTCCACGCCCAGCCCGTGCAGGTACGCGTGCACGTTCCCGGCAGGAAGGTAGACCGCCTGGCCCGGCTTCAGTGAGATCCTGTTCAGCAGCAGCGAAATCAGGACGCCGGGATCGCCGGGGTACTTTTCGTTGAGGCTGATGGCGGTACCCAGCTCTGCCTGGTATGGCTCAAGCGGAGCCCCGGACACCAGGGCTGCCACCACCAGGGCCGTTTCCTCTGCCACGTCCGTGCCGCCCGTGATCAGCCGTTCGAAGGCTCGGCGGAGCGCCGCACCCTCATCCGGACCGTCGAGGTCGCCAAGAAGGGCCCGGAGCAGCTCCGGCGCCTGTCCGCCGCCATGGAAGGCAGCCGCAACGTGCTGCAAAATCTTCCGGGTCTCCGCAGCCGGCCGGAACCCGCACAGCGCCTCGAAAGGTGTGAGTGCCAGGATCATCTCCGGCTTGTGGTTGTCATCCTTGTAGTTCCGGTGGGCGGCATGGGGATCGATCCCGGCCTCATTTTCGCGCGCAAACCCCTCCCGCGCCTGTTCCAGGCTCGGGTGGACCTGGAGCGAGAGGGGCTGGGCTGCCGCGAGGATCTTGGCCAGGAACGGCAGCCGGGGGCCGAACGCGGAGACGGATTCAGCGCCCAGGAAATGCTCAGGGTCAGAGGAGATGAGGGCATCGAGCGGGCTCCGGGACCCGTCCTCGGGCAGGTGGGCCACCGAGGGAGAGTCAGGGTGTGCCCCGATCCACAGCTCGGCCTCCGGGCGCCCTGACTCGGGACGGCCCAGCAGCGAGGCGATGGCCGTCGTCGAACCCCAGGCGTAGTCCCGGAGGACGTTCTCAATCTCGTACAAAACCGTTCCGTTCCTTATGGGTGGGCAGATGTGTGGCCCTGATGGCTGGGCACTGGGTGTTTGGCCCGATGGGGCTGAAGGTTACAGCGGGGCGCACTGTCCGTTGGTCGCCACGAGTTGGCGGATGGCCTCTTCGTCGCCCGCGAGCTTGAGCTGGGTCAGCATCTCCTCGGTGATCGGCTCCCCGTCGGGCGTCGTGGTCACGGGGGTGAAGTCCGACGGCGAGGGCTGCTGGGCGGCATTGCCCGCGGCGGGCAGACTGGCGGGGACGGCCCCGCCAGCCTGGACGTGGCCGGCGCCGGCCTGGGGAACCGTGATCCCGTCGTCGGGAATTCCGGCCGACTGGGCACCCTTGGCGGATGCTGATGCCAGCAGCTGGTCCACGCGCTCATGGATCTGGTCGAAGTCAGGGTTGGTGGAGAACGAGGGGTCGAAGTCGGGCGGTCCGATGGTGAGCCGCTTGACGTCCTTGCCCTTCGCCTTGATGGCGAGGTCCAGGAAACTGCCCAGCTGGGCGGAGGAGATGTTGGACTCCACCACCTTTGTTCCGGCCCGGGCGATGTCCTCGAACTTGGACAGCAGGGTGGCCGGATCCAGCTGCTTCAACATGGCCTGCTGTACGCACTGCTGGCGCTGGATGCGGGAATAGTCGTCCACGTACTCGCGGGAGCGCCCGTACCAGAGTGCCTGGGCGCCGTTGAGCGTCTGGTCTCCGGCGGGGATCCATCCCAGCGGCATGCCGTGGGTCTTGGTGGCCTCGTCGAAATAGCCGCTCATGGGAACCCAGCCCCCGGCTTTGATCCGGATACCCCCCATGGCGTCGATGAGCGTCGAGAAGCCCTCCATGTCAACCAGGACGTAGGCCTGGATCTGCATGCCCAGGGTGCCGGAAACGGCCTCCATGGTCGCCTGGGCGCCGGGGTCTGCCACGCCGGGGTAGAGGTCGGCGTGTTCGTTGGTGACCTCGGTATTGATGGCGTTGATCAGGCATTCGTCACCGCAGTTGTACCCGTCAGGGTAGAGGGCGCGCATGGGGGAGCCGGCGCTGAACTGTGCATTCTGGAAATTCCGGGGGACCGAAATGATGGCGGTCTGCCCCGTCTGGGCGTCCACGCT
Source organism: Arthrobacter sp. Soil761 (assembly GCF_001428325.1). Classification (NCBI taxonomy): domain Bacteria; kingdom Bacillati; phylum Actinomycetota; class Actinomycetes; order Micrococcales; family Micrococcaceae; genus Arthrobacter; species Arthrobacter sp. Soil761. The sequence continues at coordinate 268,426 of NZ_LMSF01000030.1, forward strand.
CAGGATGGAGAGGCTGTCCGGCCGGCGTCCGGTGCGGTCGTCGCCGGCGTCGCCGCCCATCATGAGGAAGTTGTAGCGTCCGTCCACGGGCTCCATGGCCGGGCCGGAGGAAAAGATGTTGCCGATCGCGTTGCGGCCCACGTTCAGCAGGTAGGCGGCGTAGCCCAGGGAGCCGCTTCCCACCACCAGCGCGAGCACCAGGGCGATGCCGACGGCGGGACGCGCCCGCGGAGCCAGCAGGACAGGCCGGATGAGCCGGAGGGTGTTCAGGAAGAGGAAAGCCCAGCCGAGCGCCAGCGCCGCCAGCAGGACCACCAGCACCATCGACGTGATCGGGTTGGTGAGGATATTGATGACCAGGCTCCGGTTGAGCAGCAGCATGGCCACTGTCAGTACCAGGAGCGCCCACACGCAGAGCGTTACGCGCAGGGCAGTCCGCCCCAGCTTCCGGTCCCCGGCGACGAGTTGCGCGCTGCCCGGTACCAGGAGCGTCAACAGGACCAGCACGAACGCACGCTTGGTACGGACCGCGGGGGAAGCACTGACCGGATAGCGTACCGGGTCCGTCATGGAGGCGCCGGAGCCGGTGTTGAGCACGCTGCTGCTGCTGGCCATGCCCGCCGCCCTAACGGCTGCCCCGGAGAGCGCTTGAGCCGCCGGGGAAGACTTCGCTGACTTTTTGCCGCAGGCTGGCCCCCTTGCGGGAGGCGACGGCGTTGAGGTCGGCGGCAAAATCCAGGAGGTCCGCCCGCAATGAAGAGGCAAGCTCATCTGTGCCGGAGGCCAGCATCCGTACGGCCAGGAGCCCGGCGTTCCGCGCCCCTGCGATGGATACCGTGGCAACCGGCACGCCGGCCGGCATCTGGACGATGGACAGCAGGGAGTCCATTCCGTCAAGGGTCTTCAGGGGAACGGGAACGCCGATCACGGGCAGCGGCGTGACGCTGGCGAGCATGCCCGGCAGGTGGGCGGCGCCGCCTGCGCCGGCAATGATGACCCGCAGGCCGCGTTCGTGGGCGGTCTGGCCGTACCGGATCATCTCGGTGGGCATCCGGTGGGCCGATACGACGTCCGCTTCAAAGGGGATGCCGAACTCGGCCAGGGCGTCGGCCGCAGCCTCCATGACGGGCCAGTCCGAGTCGGAGCCCATGACCAGCCCCACCAGGGGACCGGCGCCGGAACCGGCGGCTGTGGTTGCTTCGGCGCTCATGCATTCTCCTCGAATATTGCGGAAGGTTCTTCGGTGCCAACCCGTCCATCACGGATGATGCCTGCCACGGCCGTGGCCCGCCGGCGCACCGCGTCGACTTCCGCGGTTGACGATCCCAGCAGGTTGACGTGGCCGATCTTACGTCCGGGCCGCACTGATTTGCCGTAGCAGTGGATTTTGGCGGCCGGCTCGGCGGCGAGAGCCATGGGGTAGGCGGAGTACAGGTCCTGGTTGTCCCCGCCCAGGAAGTTCTTCATGACCGCGACGGGCGCCAGCGCATCGGTGGCGCCCAGGGGCAGGTTCAGGACGGCGCGAAGATGTTGTTCGAACTGGCTGGTAATTGAACCGTCCTGGGTCCAGTGGCCGGTGTTGTGCGGACGCATTGCCAGTTCGTTGATAAGGAATCCGGCACCGCTGCCCGGTGTTTCGAAGAGTTCCACGGCAAGGACGCCGGTCACATCCAACTCGGCGGCGATGCGCAGGGCGGCGTCCTCCGCGGCGGCAGCAACCTCCAGCGGAATGTCCAGCGCGGGAGCAATCACCTCGTCGCAGACACCGTCCACCTGGATGGTGTGGACCACCGGCCAGGCCCGTGCCTCGCCGTCGGGCGTGCGTGCCACGAGGGCGGAGAGCTCGCGGGTGAACTCGACTTTCGCCTCTGCCAGCAGGGGACTCATGGCGGCAAACCAGTCCCCGGCTTCAGCGGCCTCGTCTGCTGAGCCCACGATCCGGACCCCCTTGCCGTCGTAGCCGCCCCGTGGGGTCTTCAACACGACAGGCCAACCGGTTTCGTCGCCGAAGCGGACCAGCGCGTCCACGTCCGCGACCGACGCCCAGGCCGGGTTGGGCAGTTCCAGCCGGTCGATGGCGGCACGCATGACCAGTTTGTCCTGGGCATGGACCAGGGCGTCCGGTCCGGGCTGGACGTTGACTCCGGCCTCCAGGAGGGCTCGAAGGTGGTCCGTCGGCACGTGCTCGTGGTCGAACGTCATCACGTCCAGGCCCTTGGAAAATTCCAGGAGCGTCTGCAGGTCCTTGTAATCGCCCACCGGCGTGGCCGGTACGGCCGACACTGCGGAAACGTCGTCGCCCTCGGCCAGGACGCGGAGTTCAAAGCCGAGTGCGGTAGCGGCAGGGGCCATCATTCGCGCGAGCTGGCCGCCGCCAACCACGCCTATCACTGGGAAAGTCACATCTGCCAGCCTACCGAAGAGGGGCCCGATCCCGCTTTTCCCGCCCGGCGGGGGACGCAGATTTTACGCCGCTGGGCTACCCGGTCTGCTGGCCGGCAACACATGCTCAAAGCTTTGGGGGCTAAAATGGGCATTTGGCCGTGTGGCCCACAGTTCGGACGGCCATGGAGGGTCATGTTTAGCGCACTTTCAGATCGTATCCGGGGACTCGCCTCACTCTTCTGGCGCGAGGTGGCCAAATTTGGTGCGGTGGGCGGTGTGGCGTTCGTCATCGACAACGGGCTGACGTATTACCTGATGCACGGTCCCATGTCGGACAGCGAGGCGAAGGCCCGCTTTGTGGGTGCCACTGTCGCTACCGTCTTCTCATGGGTGGCGAACCGTTTCTGGACGTTCCGTCACCGCCGCCAGGCCAACATCCTCCGCGAATTTGTCATGTTCGCCATCATCAATGGCATTGGCATCGGTATCTCCACCGGATTCACGGCACTGGCCAAATACTGGATGGGCATCGACGACAAGAACCTGCTGTTCCTGGCGGGTGTGGCCGGCATCCTGGTCGCCACGGTGGTCCGCTTCTTCGCGTACCGCTTCCTGGTGTTCAACGAGGAACTGGACCAGGAGCCGGAGTTCTCCCATGACCACGAGATCATCGAAGCCCACCGGCACAGGGAGCACGCACATGCCGCTGAACGCCCGGCTCCCACCCCGGCCGACGGCGGTCCGCAGGCCTAGGCTGTGCAACCTGATTAACTGCCGTGGATCCGTTCGTCTGCGAGCAGTTTGTCGGTAAGCGCCACGTCAGGATGGGTCAGCACCACGGAGCCGCCCTGCCGCCAGGCCCCCAGCGCGTTGGCCAACGCGGATTCCAGTCCCTGGTCTGCAGCAACATGCACCCTGGCTCCTTCCGAGTGCGGCAGGGCGAAACTGCTGGTCAGTTCGCTGTGCAGGATGGTTCGCCCATCGTGAGTCCGGAGCGCGCAGGCTGAAGGATCCGGGTCGGCGTGCGGCATGAACACATCCCCGTGGGACCGCACCTCCGCGGCGTAGTCAAGGCAGCCGGCGGGAAGCTCCCCGGTCCAGCGCATGGCCAGGGCGGGCAGCGCAACTGCAATAACGGCGTCGTCCTGTTCCCCGGCGCCGGCGGGATCGTCCGTGGCCAGGAAATCTGCCGGGCCGCCGTCGAGCACGGTTTCCAGTCCAAGCTGCCACCCGGCCAGGGCCCAGACCAAAGCCTTCCAATGGGCCGGCAGCGCGAGCCGCAGGCGCATGCCCGGCTCCGCATCCAGCTCGTCCTGCAACAGGTTGCTGGTCTTGGCCACCCAGTTGTCCAGGACCCGTCCCGACAGTTCCACCCGTTCCGAGTCGGGCCCGTACCAGGTCAGGCGGGGTGCCGTGGAATTTCCGGAGCGAAGGGTGCCCATCAGGTCTATGGCGGGGATTGTCGTCATGGCTTCATCCTGCCACCTTCCCGGGTCTCCCGGCGGTGCCCATTTCCTGGCGGCAGTTTCCTGCCGGCTCCCAGGGTGATAATAATCACACACACTGCTAAGCGTGCTTGCTATTTCGGCGGGGACCGGGTATTTTCCCCGCGGATCCGGAGAATTTGCGGTCTGTTTGGCCCTTGTCGGCACCCCGCGGCATCCGCCACGCCCGGGTGAATGGAAATCCCGGGCGTGGCGTGCGCAAACTTCCCAGGTTGGACTGTCTATTATCCCGGCAACGGCTTGACTCGCCCTAGTTACACACGTGTAATTAGGTAACTAAAGCAATTGCGTAAATACCGGCACACAACCGAGTGTCCACGTATCCAGGCAGTGGCTGAAACATCAGGAGGGTCGCCGTGGGGCAAGCAGAGCGTATCCAGGAAGATGCCGTCGTGGCCGGTCAGGCAACGGCAAAATACCGTGCGCGGGGGGTGCCGAGTGATTGGTATGTTGACCCCGCCGATCCTGATGCCGCAGAGCGGTACAACAGGAATTCCGGCAGCATCCTCGAGGACCAGGCCACCGCGTTCCTTGCGGCACACGAGGCCCTCCTTGACGGCGGCGCCGAGCCGGAAGACGACCTGGATCCGCCCATGGAGCTGGCAGCGCCCGGTACCGCCCAGCCGGTATGGATTGGACTTCCGCTCCAGCAGGACTTCGACGACGAGGGCGAACTTGGCTGGCAGACGGACGCATTGTGCGCCCAGACGGATCCGGAAGCATTCTTCCCGGAAAAGGGCGGCTCCACCCGCGATGCCAAGAAGGTCTGTGGTGCCTGCAACGTCAGGTCCCAGTGCCTGGAGTATGCGCTGGCCAATGACGAACGGTTCGGCATCTGGGGAGGCCTTTCCGAGCGTGAGCGCCGGCGGCTAAGGAAGCGAGCAATCTAATTCTTCAGGATGTCCATGTCACTGCCGTTGTGGTCGCCCACAACGGCAGTGCCTATCTGCCCAGAACCCTTTCGGCCCTGGCGGCCCAAACCAGGCCCGTGGACCGCGCCATTGGCGTGGACACCGGATCCCGCGACGACTCGCACAGCCTCCTTCAGGAAGCCTTGGGGGAGGCCGCCACTGTCAGCCACCCCCGGGGCAAGGGCGGTATGGGCGCCGCCGTCTCCGCCGCGCTTGGCGCGCTGGCGCCCTTCGAGGCAACTGTCGACGGTCCGGGTACGGAGTGGGTCTGGCTGTTGCACGACGACGCCGCGCCCGCCCCTGAGGCCTTGGCTGAACTCCTGGGCGCCGTGGAGCGTGCGCCTTCAGTGACTGTTGCCGGCTGCAAACAGCTGGACTGGCATTCGCCGCGGAAGTTGATGGATGTGGGTTTGTCCACCAGCCGGTGGGCGGAGCGGCTTACCCTGATCGACGCTGACGAAATGGACCAGGGCCAGTACGACGGCCGCACTGATACCTTCGCCGTCAACTCCGCAGGCATGCTTGTCCGGCGGGACATCTGGGAACACCTGGGCGGTTTCGACCCCGCCCTGCCCGGCAGCGGCGATGACGTCGACTTCTGCTGGCGTAACCGGCTGGCAGGCCACCGCGTCGTGGTGGTCCCCGCAGCCCGTATGTTCCATGTGGCGCACCGCCCGCACGCCCTTGGAAACCCGTCCGCAGCCCGGAAGGCGCAGGTCCACCTGCGCCTGAAGCACAGCCCGCTCTGGATGGTGCCCCTCCACGGCATCGGTGCACTGCTGGGCAGCCTCTTCAAACTTGTCCTGAGCGTTGTGGTCAAGGATCCCGGCCACGGCATTTCCCAACTCCTTGCCACTTGCGCTGCCCTTGGCCGGCCCGGGGCCGTGGCGAGGGCCCGGCGGACAGCCAAACGCACCCGGCGCATCCGCCGGTCCGTGATCCGCAAGCTCCAAACGCCCCGACGCGAGGTCTGGAGCCACCGCAGGTCGTTGATGGAGGCCCTGGGATCCGACGGGTCTGGCGCAGACCACCTCGTGCAGGACCCGCTCGCGCACCAGCCCACCGGCGATGCCGCGGACGATTTCGCCGCCCTGGCCACCAGCAAACGCGGATGGGTGGGTAACGGCGCCCTGGCTGCCGTCATTATTGCGGCGGTCGCCTCGCTCCTGGCCCTGGCGGGGCTGTTCCGCGCGGGGGCCGTAACCGGGGGCGCCCTGATTCCTGTCTCCGCCCAATTGGGCGATATCTGGCACCATGCCTCGAGCTGGTGGATCAGCCTGGGGGCGGGACTCCCGGGGCACGGCGATCCCTTTGACTACGTGCTCTGGATCATCGGCGTCCTCGGCGGAGGTGACGCCAACCCCGCCATGGCGTGGCTGCTCCTGCTCGGGGCCCCGCTGTCCGGACTCACCGCGTGGTTCGCCGCGGGCGGGGTCACAGTGCGCCGCCGGCTCAGGTTCGTGGCGGCGATTTTTTGGGCTGCTGCTCCAGCACTCCAGGTGGCACTGAACCAGGGTCGCGCCGGTGCGTTGATCGCGCACATCATGCTGCCGCTGGTGGTCCTGGGCCTGCTGCGCGCTACGGGCTCGGCGGTAGGCCACGGCCGTTTCAACCCCGCGTCAGCCCTTGACGACCGGCCGGCCGAACTGCCGCCGGCCAAGGCGGGCATCAACGGGGTGCCATCATGGACGGCCGCCGCAGCTGCCGGCCTTGCGCTGGCGGTCACAACGGCGTCGGCGCCCTCTTTGCTTGTCCCTGCGGCCGCGGTCATCGTGCTCTGCGGGGTCCTGCTGGGACGGCGCGGGCGGACAGTGTGGTGGGCGCTGTTGCCCAGTGCAGCCTTGTTTGTCCCCTTCGCGTTGTCGACGCTTGACCGGCCGAGGGCACTCCTGGCCGACCCCGGACTCCCGCTGGGATTCGACGCCGCCCCACTCTGGCAGCAGATCCTGGGCCAGCCCCTGTCATTCGACCCTGCTGGCGGCATACAGGGGCTGGCGGCCTTCGCGGGCGGACCGATGCCGTGGGCCCTGCTGCTGGCACTGCTGGTCGCCGTGCCCGTGCTGGTCCTTGCCGTGGTGGGTCTCCTGGGCCCCGGGCGGCGTGCCGGGACTGCCAGATGGTTCTGGGTTGCCGCGGTGATCTTCCTTGCCGGTGGATGGCTGGCCAGCCACGTTGCCACGGGCCTGAACGAGGACGTCCTAGTAACGCCCTTCACCGGACCGGCAGTGTCTGCCGCGTCCTTTGCCCTCCTCGCGGCAGCCCTCCTCGGAGCCGAGAAGTTGCTGTCCGCTGCGGCACGGGCTTCCGGTACCGGGGCCAAGACCCGGACTGCGGCACGCGCCGGCCTGGCACTGGGCCTGGTGGTACTGCTGGCAGGACCGTTGGCCGGAATGGCCGCCTGGTCCGCGCAAAACCTGCTGCGCCCGGCCGGAGCAACGGCCGCGCCTTCAGTGGCCACGCTGGGAGATGCCACCAGCCCAGCCCCTTCCGGGGCCGGGGGAGCCCTGGGCGCGCCGCGGCTGGTGGAAGCCACTGCCGGACGGTCCCTTCCCGCCACCGCCATTGACAGGGGGATCGGACCCGAGCAGACACGAACCCTCCTGCTCCGTACCGGCGACGACGGTACCTTCAACGCATCCCTCATGCGAGGGAGCGGCACCACCCTGGACAGCTTGTCTGCCATCGCCTCCGCACGGAACATCATTGGCGCTCCCGGCGCGGAAGAGGTACGTGGCGACGACGACGTCACCGCTGCGCTTCGACGCGTTGCAGCCACCCTGGTTGCCGGGCAGGGCGTGGACCCGCGGACGGACCTGGAACAACTCGGTGTCGGATTCGTGGTGCTCCGCTCCGCGGACACCGCAGCCCAGCTGACCGCCAGCCGGATGGATGCAGTTCCCGGCCTGGTGGCCGTGGGACAGACCGACGTTGGCTGGCTGTGGCGCATCAGCCCGCTGAACCAGCCGGTCATCCAGGCCGCCGATGTTGCCCACCGTGTCCGCATTGTCGATCCCCGCGGCGCGGTCACGGCGCTGGTGGCATCCGGAACTGATGAGGTCGACGCCGCAGTCCCGCCAGGTGCCGAAGGCCGTTTGGTGGTGCTTGCCGAACGCGCTGATCCCGGGTGGACTGCCTGGCTCGATGGGCGGAAGCTGACCTCCACCACCTCAGGCTGGTCCCAGGCGTTTACCCTTCCGGCATCGGGAGGCCGGCTTACCGTCCGGTACGAAAACCCGTGGTCCTTCTGGACTGCCGCCGCCCAGATCACGGTGATCGGACTGACAGTCATCCTTGCCATCCCCATGCCGGCCCGACGGCCGCGGACCGGCCTCTCCCGTGACGAGGGCTCCTTGCGTAAGGAACACCAACATGCATGACCACACCCCACCGGCCACGGCGCAGTCCGATGCCGGAACGCAGCCCGCAACCAAGCAGCCGGCCCCGGAGCGGACCGGGACCGGGACAGACAGGAAGGCATCCGGCCGCGGCGCTACCCGGCTGCCCGGCGCCAAGGGCCGCGCAGCATCCGCGGCCGGAGTGGCGGCAGGCGTCCTCATCCTTGCCGGCACCGGTGCCGTGGTGGCCGCGGGGTCATTGACGCCGCATCCGGAAACCAGCCGGACTGTGCCGGCCGCGGAAGCCGCTGTTCCCGCAGGAGCCAGCGTCGGAGTCTGCCCCGGGCCTGCGCGGCTGCTGGAAGGCACCGACGCGGGCACTGACGCCCAGTTCCGGCCCGAGTCAGCCACGGCCGCAACCAGGGTCAGCGCCGCTGTGCTTGGCGCGGGCGGCGTGCTGCCGGGGAGCCGGCTGTCAGGACTGGACGGAACGGCCGCCGTCGAAATCGCCAAGGACCCCGGCGCGGCGCCCACTGCCGGCACCCCCCAGGAGCTCCTTGCCGGAGTAGTTGCCGACCGCGCGGTGGACCAGGTCAATGTCCTCAGTGCCAACGCCCTGGCAAACCAGAACGCATCGGCTGCGGGTGCCATGAAGTACACCGCCAGCGACGGCGACCTCCAGGGCAGTGCCGCGGCGACGTGCGCGCAACCCTCCAACGACCAGTGGCTTGCAGGTGCCGCCACCACGCTTGGCCGCACCTCCGTGCTGGCGCTGACCAATGCCTCCAGCACTCCTGCCACCGTGAGCCTGGAGCTGTTCGGGGCGGGCGGTCAGATCCAGGCTCCGGGCAGCCGCGGACTGCTGGTTGCCCCCGGCACCACGCGCAGCGTAGTCCTCGCAGGGCTGGCGCCCAACGAGTCCCAGCTCAGCGTGCATGTCCGCAGCGCCGGTGGCCCGGTTGCCGCGTCAATCCAGCAAAGTGTCCTGCGCGGCCTTACCCCGGGCGGCGTGGATTTCATTAGCCCGGGGGCTGCGCCCGCAGTCCGCCAGGTAATGACGGGGGTGGACATCCAGGATCCGGCCGGTGTCGCTGCACTGACCGGGCAGCCGGGGTACCGGGACGCGGGCCCCGCCCTGGAGCTGACCGTTCCCGGCGCCTCCGACGCCGTGGTGGAGATCAAGCTGTACGGTCGGGACGGCCAGCATGCGCTTCCCTCCGGCGGTGTTATCACCGCGAAAGCCGGGTCAACCACGGAAGTATCCCTGGCCGGGGTTCCTGCCGGCCAGTACACCGTCGCGGCCTCATCCGACGTGTCCTTCGTTGCGGCAGCACGCATGGGCCGCGGCCTCCAGGCGGGTCAGCCCCTGGACGTGGCATGGGCGGCGTCCGCCGTGCGGCTCGGCAGCCAGCACGTGGTTCCCGTTCCCAAGGGAGGACTTCGCCAGCTGGTTTTCGGCGCCCTGGACGCCCGGGCCACCATCACTTACGCACCCATCACGGCTGATGGAAAGGTGCGGCCGGCGGCCACCGCGGACATCGCCGGGGGGACAACCGCCTCCATCAGCATTCCGGCACAGGCCGACGGGGCCGACGTCGTGGGCTATGTCGTGTCCGCGTCAGGCGGCGCAGCCTATGGAGCGGTGCTCGTGGGACAGGACGGCCGGAACGATGTTTCCTCCCTGGCTTTCCTGGCTGCTGCGGCCGGGCGGGAAACAGTCCCGGTCACGCTGGGCTACTAAAGGTTCCCGGCTGCCGTTATCAATAGCGGCGGCGGTACACGGGATCCAAGGTTTCCGGAGCCACGCCGAGCATCTCGGCCGTGTGTTCCACCACCACATCGTGGACCAGGTCCTGGAGCTCTTCCACGCTGGAGCAGGCCTGCTCCACAACCCGCCGGTACACCGTAATCATGGGCCCGTCATCACCGGAAGCGGGTGTGTAGGAACCCATCGGCGGCGTGGTGGCATGGGCGGCCAGCTGCTCAAGGTCCGGCGGGATCTCGTCCACACCAAAGCGCACGCCGTCCAGTGTTTTGCCCCAAATATCGTGCAGCCGCTGGGCTGAATCCAGCACCATGTCGTCAAAGCGGTCGGCACGCGTCCGGTATCCGGGGTGCGTGGGCAGCATCACCTCACCGCGAAGGCCACGCCCGTGGCGGTTCCGGCGCCGCCTGAAGAAGCTCCTGCCGGCAGTCTCCACGCCCGTTGCCGTGCTGGCATCCGGGTCAGCCAACCGGACCGAAAAGCCTGATTCATGGTTCGATGACTGCATACATCGACTCTAAACCCGGGGGAGGATTTACGCGATACATCCCTGTGGCTGCGGAGACGCGTCGGCCCGTGCGCCAATGCGCGGTTTTTGCGCAGCCAAGGGGTAGTCTGTGATGTCGTGGGAGCTATCCGTCAGTGTTCAAGGTCAGCCTGCCGCCAGTCGGCGGTAGCCACCCTGACGTACGTGTATGCAGACTCCACCGCAGTCCTGGGTCCGCTGGCCACGTATGCGGAGCCGCACTGCTACGACCTCTGCGAGCAACACGCTGACTCGTTGACCGTTCCCCGCGGCTGGGAAGTGCTGCGCCTGGCCATGCCGTCGACCCCCCAGCAGCCAGGGCCGGATGACCTTTTGGCGCTCGCCAACGCCGTACGGGACGCCGCTGCCCTCCCCCCGGAAGCCCAGCCAAGCGCCCAGCGCGGCCACCATTCCGCCCTTGAAGCTCCTGCGGGCGCCGAAGGGGTACGCCGGGGGCACCTGCGGGTCCTCCGGGAACCTTCCTGACCTCCATCTGGCGGTACGCTGGAAGCTGCACATCTTTCCGCTACCGGCGCGAGCGCGCCCGCCAGGGAGCATGAACAAATGCCTAAGATCAGTCCCGAGCTGTTGTCCGTCCTGCGTTGCCCCGTGACCGGCTCGCCGCTGGTCCAGGAGGGCGAAGAACTGGTGGCCACTGCCGCCGGGGATACGGGGATCAGGAACCGGTACGCCATCGAAGACGGGATCCCGCTGCTGCTGCCTCCGGAACTGCTGGCTGCAGCAGCATCGGCAGGTTCGGACCAGCACGATCACGCCGCGGCAGGGCTCTAGTTCACCTGTATCCGCCCGCACAGAAACAGCAGAACGGGGACTGGACCAGGACCCGGACCAAGCAAAGGACCACCCATGACTTTTGACTACAAAGTTGCCGACATCTCCCTGGCGGAAGCCGGCCGCCACCAGATCCGCCTGGCGGAGCACGAAATGCCCGGCCTGATGTCCCTCCGCGAGGAGTTCGGCCCCACCCAGCCGCTCAAGGGTGCCCGGATCGCCGGTTCCCTGCACATGACGGTGCAGACCGCGGTGCTGATCGAGACCCTTACCGCGCTGGGCGCCGAGGTCCGCTGGGCCTCCTGCAACATCTTCTCCACCCAGGACGAGGCCGCCGCGGCCGTGGTGGTGGGCAAGGGTACCGTTGAGGACCCCAAGGGAGTACCCGTGTTCGCCTGGAAGGGCGAGACCCTTGAGGAATACTGGTGGACCGCCGAGCAGATCCTCACCTGGCCCGGCGCCGACTCCAACCCCGAGCTGGGTCCGAACATGATCCTGGACGACGGCGGCGACGCCACCATGCTGGTCCACAAGGGTGTCGAGTTCGAGGCCATCGGCAACGTGCCGTCCGCCGATGCCGAGGATTCCGAGGAATACGGCATCTTCCTGGACGTGCTGCGCCGCTCGCTTGCCGCGGACCCGCAGAAGTGGACCCGGACGGCAGCCACGATCAGGGGCGTCAGCGAGGAGACCACTACCGGTGTCCACCGCCTCTACCAACTGGCTGACCAGGGCAAGCTGCTCTTCCCGGCCATCAACGTCAACGACTCCGTCACCAAGAGCAAGTTCGACAACAAGTACGGCATCCGCCATTCGCTGCCCGACGGCATCAACCGGGCCACGGATGTGCTCATGGGCGGAAAGGTCGCTGTCGTCTGCGGTTACGGCGACGTGGGCAAGGGCGCGGCCGAGGCGCTGCGCGGCCAGGGTTCACGCGTCATTGTCACCGAGATCGACCCCATCTGCGCGCTGCAGGCGGCCATGGACGGCTACCAGGTGGCCAAGCTGGAATCCGTCCTGGCCCAGGGCGACATCTTCATCACCACCACGGGCAACAAAGACGTCATCATGGCCGAGCACATGACCGGCATGAAGAACAAGGCCATTGTGGGCAACATCGGCCACTTCGACAACGAAATCGACATCGCTGGCCTGGCCCGCATCCCCGGCGTCAAAAAGGTCGAAATCAAGCCCCAGGTCCACGAATGGGTCTTTGAGGAAGGCACGGCGGCGGAGCGCTCCATTATCGTCCTGTCCGAGGGCCGCCTGCTCAACCTTGGCAACGCAACCGGCCATCCGTCTTTCGTGATGAGCAACTCGTTCGCAAACCAAACCATTGCGCAGATCGAGCTGTGGACCAAGCGGGACCAGCACGAGTATGAGAACAAGGTCTACGTGCTGCCCAAGGTCCTGGACGAAAAGGTGGCCCGGCTGCACCTGGACGCCCTGGGCGTTGAACTTACGGAACTGACTAAGGACCAGGCGGAATACCTGGACATCGACGTCGCCGGTCCGTACAAGCCCGAGCACTATCGTTACTGAGACGTAAGGGCCCGGGCGCCATCGAGCGCCCGGGCCGTTATTTTCTGCACCTAGGATCGAAACATGGAGCCTGATGTAAAGCCCCGCCGGCGGGGGACTGCCAAGAAAATCCTTGCCGTGGCAGCCGTGTGTGTCCTGGCTGCCCTGGGCGGGGTTTTCGCCGCCGTCGCCCCGGGCCTTGCCGGCGGCCCGCTTGAATCCGAAGCAGGCTCCGCACTGCGGACATCGCCGGGCATCGCTTCCCCCGTTGTTCCGCCCGTGACTTTCGACGCGGCGCCGGCCAACGGTGCAAAGCAGGTGAACCCTGCGGCCCCGGTGTCCCTGAAAGTGGGCAACGGGACCATCCAGCGCGTCACGCTCGCCAGTACGGCGGGGAAGACCATTGATGGCAGCATCGATGCCAGTGGGACGGCGTGGTCCGCCACCGGGCCCCTGGAATTCAACACCGAGTACAGCTACACCTACGTGGTCAAGGACGCCGCCGGACGCGAGACCAGCACCACGCAGTCCTTCAACACGGTGACAAGCTCCCACGAGGCCGACGCCGCCGTCTACCCGCTGAACGGGATGAAGGTGGGCGTGGGGCAGCCCCTGCAGATCATCTTCAGCGAACCCGTGACCAACCGCGCCGCCGTGGAAAAGGCCATCAAGATCACCACGACGGCGGGACAGGCCGGAGCATTCCATTGGTACAGCGACACCATGGTCCGGTACCGCGCGGAGAACTTCTGGGCAGCGAACTCCACCGTCACCATGGACATGCAGCTCTTCGGGGTTGACCTGGGCAACGGCCAAATCGCGAACTTCAACAAAAAGGTGAATGTCTCGATCGGAGACAAGAAGGTGGCCGTCGCCGATGCCACCGCGCATACCTTCACGCTCAGCGTCAACGACCAGCCCGTCAAGACCCTGCCCGTCAGCATGGGGGATAAGCGCTTCCCCTCGGCAAAGGGATACGCAGTGCTTATGGAGAAGAACCGCTTTGACCACTTCAGGGCGGCAAGCATCGGGCTGAAGCCCGACGATCCTGCCTACTACGGTGAGGCCGACGTCGAATACACCATCCGTCTCACCCTGAGCGGCGCCTACATCCACCAGGCCCTTGAATCGGCCTTTCCATACATCGGGAACGCCAACGTGTCCCATGGGTGCATCGGCTTCCTGCCCGACGGGGCGGCGTGGGTGTTCGACAACATGGGAACCGGCGACGTGGTCCAGATCATCAACACCGAGGGTGACTACGCGGCAAATACCGACGGGTTCGGCGACTGGAATATCCCGTGGAGCGAATACGACAACTAGGTCAGGTGGAGAACGGCAGACGCTGCAGCCGTTCCCCGATCTCCGTGTTCCGCCGGTGTGACAGCGACAGCCTGGTGAACTCCCTCTGCCGCCGTTCAGCCACGACGGCGGCCAGATAGTCATCGGCGCCCGTGCCCGGAGGCGGGGGCGGAGCGACGTGTGCGGACAGTTCAGCGGCGATGGCCTGCGCCATGCCCGCCCGGGACAGCGGTGCCATCCGGCCTGCCTGGCGGATGAACTGGGCGGCCCTGCGGGCTGTGGCATCCGGAATACGGCCAATATCCGCCGCTGCAGCCCACGACTGCAGATGGGGTGGAACAAAGACCCGGAGGGCCTGGTCCGCAGGTACCCGGCTGCGGACAGCATAGGTGCCTGCGAGCAGGTCGCCGAGCCGCCTGGACTTGTCGTTGAAGAGCGCCACGGCGAGGGCAAGGCCGCCGAACGTCAGATAGATCTCAAGGAACCCGGTCAGGCCGCGGATCACCGCATGCCGGAACCGGATGGCGCCGCCGTCCTCACGGACCACCCGCAGGCCCGTGGCCAGCTTACCCAGCGATCGGCCCCGGCTCAGGGTCTCGACGGCCACGGGCACCACCACCAGGCAGAACACGACGGCGGCCAGGCCCAGGGCCCGCGCGGCTGCCCCGTCGAGGTCCGCGCCTGCGGCCGACAGGCCAATCATGACCAGCACCAGCAGGACTACGTGGACGATTGCGTCGATAAACAGGCCCAGGGCCCGGGCGGCGAAGCTCGCCGGCCGGAGCTCCAGCACCACTGCCTCGCCGGTGATTATCGGGCTCACACTGCATCCCTGCCCTTCGCATCTGGTGGTTCGAACGATCACATGGTGCAGACGGTCAAATTCTAATGCCGGGCGCTAGGCTGTAGCCGTGGACATGGATGCCTTCGCCGCCGTCAATGCGGACAAGTGGGCGCGCCTGCGTAAGCTTGCCGGCAAGGGCAGGCTCACCGGAGCCGAAGCCGACGAATTGCTGGCGCTGTACCAGTCCACGTCCGGCCACCTGTCGCTGGTCCGTTCCATGGCGCCGGAAAGCGGACTCTCCGCGTCCCTCTCGGCCACGCTGGCCCAGGCACGGACCCGCTTCACCGGCGCCCGCTCGAATGCCTTGGCTGACCTTGCACGGTTCTTCGTCGTGGCCCTGCCGGCGGCCCTGTACCGGCTGACCTGGCTGACCCTGGCCTGCGGCACCGCTTTCGTGCTCATCGCTGCCGCGTACGCCATCTGGATCGGGACGTCCCCCGAAGCCCTCCGGGCCGTGGCCTCGGAAGCCGCTGCCGCCCAGTACGTGAACGAGGACTTCGTCAATTACTACTCGGAGAACCCGGCAGCGTCCTTTGCCGGTGCCGTCTGGACCAACAATGCCTGGATCAGCGCACAGGCCGTGGCCCTGGGGATCACCGGTGTGTGGGTGCCAATGATCCTGTTCAGCAATGCCCAGGGAGTGGGCATTGCAGCGGGCATCTTCGCGTCTGCCGGCAAGTCCGACGTCTTCTTCAGTTACATCCTGCCGCACGGGCTCATGGAGCTCACCGCCGTCTTTGTTGCCTCCGCAGCGGGCCTTCGGGTCTTCTGGGCAACGGTCGCACCCGGACCACGGACCAGGGGCCGCGCCGTCGCGGAAGAGGGCAGGTCACTGATTACGGTGGCTCTGGGGCTCGTGGTGGTGCTGTTCGTCTCAGGCCTGGTGGAAGGGTTCGTCACCCCCAGCCCGCTGCCGGCCTGGGCCAGGATCGGAATCGGGGCGGCGGTTCTCAGCGCGTATTGGATCTACGTCCTGGTGTGGGGCAGGCGCGCCTGCCTTGCAGGGGAGCGCGGCGACCTCCGCCGCGAGGATGCCGGCTACACGGAAATCGCTGCCTGAATCGTTGTAATCCTGCCGGGGTGGTTCCTCGCCCGGCGGAACTTCCGGACGGTAGGCTCGACTGCAGAATGAATCGCACCGGCTGACTGGGACCGGTGCGGAACCCAACGGAAGTGACGCTGCTGTGAATGACGAGACACCGGCCCGCGCCAAAAGCGCCACGCCGCAGCCGGAGCCGTTCCTGGACACGTCCGGGGACTCCGACGAGCCCGCATTTTCCTGGCTGACGCCCGCTGCCGGGGACAAACCGGCCGGGAACGAACCGGCCGGGGGCAAACCTGCCGCTGGCAAGCCAGGCGGAGAAAAGCCAGCCGGCGACAAGCCCGGCATCAATAGGACCGGCCCCGACGAGCCCGGCGGACACGCCGGCCGGAACCAGGCAGCGGCAGGAAGCAAGGCCGCCCAGCCAGGAAGCCGGGCCGACCGCAAGGCCGCGGAAGCCGCCGTCGGATCCTCCGCCAACGGCTCCTCCACCGCCGGAGCCCCAGCCGCCGCAGCTGCCGCCTCCCGCAGGCCCGCGGAGCACACTTCCACTGCGGGCTCCGCCGCGGCCGGGCCCGGCACCGGTTCGCCGGTCTTCAAGGAACCCCTTCCCACGTCAGCACTGCACGTCCGTCCCCCCGAGGAGGAAGTGGAGCGCCGCAACGCCCAGCGCGAAAGCGCTGCGAACGCCAAACCCGTGGCACCGCGTGTCATGCAGGTTTTGCTGGCCATCATCTACCCGGTAATCCTGCTGATCCTGGCCGTCCGGGCCGTGACCAGCCCGCTTTTTCTCTGGGTGGAGTACAACCGTCCCGGGTTCCCCGGTGACGGATACGGCTTCAACACCGACGACAGAATGACGTACGGCTCCTATGCGGTGGACTACCTGAGCAACTGGGCGGGCCCCAGGTACCTGGGCGATCTGGTGCACCGCGGCGGCGAGAAGCTCTTCAAGGACGGCGAAGTCAGCCACATGGCCGACGTCAAGGTTGTCATCCTGTCCACCTTTGGTGCCGGTGCACTGCTGCTCCTCCTGGCGCTGACCGCGATCCTGTACCTGCGCAAACGCAGCACCGGCGGGATCCGGCGCGGCCTCTTCGCCGGTTCCATCATCACGCTGGCACTGATCCTGGGCCTCGGCACGCTGGCGGCCCTGGGCTGGCAGCAGTTCTTCACCGAATTCCACCGGGTCTTCTTCGCCGCCGGATCCTGGACCTTCAGCCTGGATGACACCCTGATCCGGCTGTTCCCCAGCCAGTTCTGGATCGACGCCGGCATCGCCATCGCGGGCCTGGTGCTCCTGGCATCCATTGTGACGATGGTCCTCACCTGGCCCACGCGACGCCGCCGCGGCATTGCGCAGCAGGCAAAGCCGGCCACGGCGGACCGGGACAAGGCGGACCGGGAAAAGGCGGGGCCGGCCACGGAGGATCAGCCGTAGATTCCGGCAATCTCCGCCTGAAACTCCTGGACCACTACGGAACGCTTCAGCTTCAGGGACGGTGTGAGGTGCCCGGACTCGACGCTGAACTCGGCGTCCAGAAGCCTGAACGTGCGTACCGATTCGGCTTTGGACACCATCCGGTTGGCCAGGTCCACTGCCTCCTGCACCGCAGCCAGGACGGCGGGATCGTTCGCGGCTTCGCTGAGGGGGAGGGGAGGAAGGCCCCGTTCGGACCGCCAGTTGGCAACGCCCTCCGGGTCCAGGGTCAGCAGGGCTGACACGAACGGTTTGCCGTCGCCCACCACCACGGCGTGGGCCACCAGTTGGTGGCTGCGGATCTTCTCCTCCAGCGGCCCGGGCGCCACGTTCTTGCCGCCGGCCGTGACCAGGAGGTCCTTTTTGCGTCCCGTGACGGTAAGGAAACCGTCCTTGTCGAGTTCACCGAGGTCTCCGGTACGGAAGAATCCGTCCACGAACGCCTCGGCGTTAGCCTCCGGATTGGAATGGTAGCCCCGGAAAACGCCGATTCCCTTGACCAGGATTTCGCCGTCTTCGGCCACCCGGATGGTGGTGCCCGGGATGGGAATGCCCACCGTTCCCACTTTGGTGCGGGAAGGCGTATTCGCGGTGCATGGCGCCGTGGTCTCGGTCAGCCCATACCCCTCCAGGACGGGAATGCCTACGCCACGGAAGAAATGGGCATCCTCGGAAGCCAGGGGACTGGCCCCGGACACGGTGTATCCCACCTCGCCACCCATCGCCTGGCGCAGCCGCGGGTAGACCAGCCGGTCATAGATCCCGTGCCTGATCCGGCTCAACCGGCCCGGACCAGGCCCCTCGCCGCGGCTGTGCCGGTCCTGTTCGCGTGAGTACTCGATGGCGGCGGCCGCTGCGGCGTCGAAGAGCCTGCCCTTGCCTGCCACAGCGGCCTTGTGGGCGGCCGTGGCCCTGACCTTTTCGAAGATGCGCGGCACCACCAACAGGAAGGTGGGGCGGAACGTGCCGAGGTCTTCGAGGAGCTGGGCGGCCCCGGGGGTATGCCCCAGCGTTGCCCCTGCGGCAAGGCATACCACCTGGACGGCGCGGGCCAGCACGTGGGCCAGCGGCAGGAACATCAGGGTGCGGGCCTGGTCCTCCTGCAGGATCTCGGGCAGGAACGCAACGATGTTCTTGGCCACCAGGGCAAAATTCCCGTGCGTGATCTCGCACCCTTTGGGCTTGCCCGTGGTGCCCGATGTGTACACCAGGGAGGCGAGGTCGGCCAACCCCGCGCGGCTGCGGTGCCGCTCCAGTTCAGCATCACTGACTCCGGTGCCCGCAGCGGCGAGGCTGGCAAGGTCCGGGGCCTCGCCGTCGTAATCCATCCGCACCACGTTGACCAGGCGGTCGCTGAGCTCGGCGCAACCGGCCACCACTCCGCTGACCAGCTGCACCGTGGCCCGGTCACCGGCGAAGACGCGGCGGACCCCTGCGTCCTGGATGATCCACTCCACCTGGCTGGCCGAGGACGTTTCGTAGATGGGCACCGTCACACCGCCGGCGAACCAGATGGCGAAGTCCACCAGGGTCCATTCGTACGAGGTGGGCGACATCACGGCCACCGTGTCGCCGGGCTCCAGGCCCCCGGCGATGAGCCCCTTGGCCAGGGCGCTGACGTCCTGGAGGAATTTTTGCGCGGGGATATCCACCCAGCCGTTGGGGCCCTTCCGCCGGTACAGGGCGTGGGCCGGGTTGGCGGCGTGCTGCTCCAGCAGCAGGTCAGTCACGTTGCTGTTGGCCTCAAGCTCAACCAGCAGTTCCGTGCTCGCTTCTCTCACAGCAGGTCTCCGTTTCCGCTGCCATGCCGCGGCAGCGGCTCCTTCAGGTCTCTGTTGCCATCCTGCCCTAGATCCAGGATGGCATCCACATCCGGACCTTCCAGTCGACGTACGGGATGACCTCGCCGGTCCAGATCGGGTAGAAAAACGCCGACAGCAGGAGCGCCGCCGCCAGGAACAGGACCACCAGATACATGCCGGAGCGACGGCGCCACGGCGGATCCGTGGCCCGGCCCAGGACCAGCCCCAGACAGTACACCAGGGCCAGGACCAGGAACGGCTCAAAGGACACCGCGTAGAAGTAGAACATGGTCCGCTCCGGATACATGAACCATGGCAGGTAGCCCCCGCCCACCCCGGCCAGCACTGCCCCGGCGCGCCAGTCCCGGCGTCCCACCCACCAGAACAGCAGGACCACCAGCGAGATGGCTGCTGCCCACCAGATCAGCGGGTTACCGACGGACAGGATGGCGGAGGTGCACTTTTCCACGTCACAGCCCGGGGTGCCCTGGGGCGGGGATTCATAGAAGAACGACGTCGGCCGTCCCATCACCAGCCAGCTCCAGGCGCTGGCCTGGTAGGGGTGCTCGGAGCTCAGGCCCTGGTGGAACTTGTACGCTTCCAGGTGGTAGTGGACAAGGGACCGGACGGAGTCGGGCAGCCAGCCCCATTCCGCTGACGGGTTGCTCTCCGCCCAGTGACGGTAGTAGGCATTGGCCGAAAGGAACCAGCCGGTCCAGGTAGCCGAGTAGACAATGGCTGCGACGGGCACGGTGGCCGCGAAGGCGGGAATTCCGTCCCGGATCACGCCGCCGCTGATCCAGCCGCGGATGCCCGCCACCCGCCGGGCGTTGAGGTCCCACAGCACGGTCAGGAGGCCAAAGCCCGCCAGGAAGAACAGGCCGGACCACTTGGTGCCCACGGCCAGGCCCAGGCAGACCCCCGCGGCCACCCGCCACCAGCGCACGCCCAGCCACGGTCCGGCCAGCAGCGCCCGGGCCGGGGGCTGTCCGCCGTTCGTGGCGGCGGCATGGGCAAGCCGGGCCGCCAGGCGACGGCGCCCGTCGTCGCGGTCCATCAGCAGGGCGCCGAACGCGGCAAGGATCCAGAACGTGAGGAAAATGTCCAGCAAGGACGTCCTGGACATCACCAGGTGGTGGCCGTCGACGGCGAGGAGCAGCCCCGCGGCACCCGCGAGCGGAAGCGAGCGGAACAGTTTCAGGGCGATCAAGGACACCAGCAGCACCGTGAGGGTGCCGGTGAGGGCTGCGGCGAAGCGCCAGCCAAAGGGATTCTCCGGCCCGAACAGCCACATCCCGGCCGCGATCATCCACTTGCCCACCGGTGGATGGACGACGTATTCGGGAGTGTTCAGCAGGACGTCCGGATTGCCGGCATTAAAGGAATCATTTGCCATGTCCGGCCAACTGCGCTCATAGCCGCTCATGAGGTAGGAGTAGGCGTCCTTGACGTAGTACGTCTCGTCGAACACCAGCTTGTGCGGCACTTCCAGGCGGATGAACCGGAGGAGGCCGCCGGCCACCGCCGTCAGGACCGGGACCAGGACGAACCACAGCCGGAGCGACGGCGGATAATCCCGCCAGGACATGCCGGTACCAATGAGCCTTGCCCGCAGTGCCTCCACCGTGAACGCCTCATCAGGCCGGCTGATCCAGGGGCGGGCGGCCTTGCCGCCGGGTGCCGTCCCGGTTGCCCCGGCTTCGGCCGGGGATCCCGCGGCGTTGGGTTTCCCGGGCCCCGTGGGCCGCGTCGAGGTCTGCGTCACGAGCCCCATGCTACCTTTTGCGGCTGCGGAGACCCGGCGGCAGTAGGCTTGGTGGGTGGACCCGAACCCCAGCCCCCTTTCTGAACCCGGCCCTGCGACCGCGGGACGGATCGTCCTTGCCGCCACTCCCATCGGGAACACAGGAGACGCCTCGGCCCGCCTCGTGGAACTGCTGGGCACTGCAGACATTGTGGCCGCTGAGGACACGCGGCGCCTCCACCGTCTGGTCCAAAGCCTGGGCATTGACGTGGCGGGCCGCGTCATCAGCTACCACGAGCACAATGAGGCCACCAGGACCGCTGAGCTCCTTGACCACGTGCGCTCCGGCAGCACGCTCCTGATGGTCACTGACGCCGGGATGCCGTCGGTATCCGACCCCGGCTTCCGGCTGGTGGAAGGCGCCATTGCGGCGGGACTTCCCGTCACCGCGGTTCCCGGACCGTCCGCGGTCCTCACGGCCCTTGCGTTGTCGGGCCTGCCCACGGACCGGTTCTGTTTTGAGGGATTCCTTCCCCGCAAGGCCGGCGAACGGGCCTCCCGCCTGGCGGACCTTGCCGGGGAGCGGCGCACCATGGTGTTCTTCGAGGCGCCGCACCGGCTCGAAGCCATGCTGCGTGCGCTGCGCGAGAGGTTCGGGCCGGACCGGCCCATCGCAGTCTGCCGGGAACTGACGAAAACGTACGAGGAAGTCATCCGCGGCACTGTTGGCGAACTGCTCCAGTGGGCCGAGGACACGGAGGTCCGCGGCGAGATCGCCGTGGTGCTCGGCGGGGCTCCTGAGCAGGCGGCCGGCACCCCGGAGGACCATGTGGCTGCCGTCAATGAGCTGGTGTCCCAGGGCATCCGGCTCAAGGAGGCCGTCGCCGCCGTCGCCGAAGACGTCCGGGTCAGCAAGAGGGAGCTCTACTCGGCCGTCCTGGCGGCCCGCTAGCCGGGCCACGGTCCGCTTTCGGCGCCTGTGCAGGTGCACAGCGAAGCCGCGATTCCGCAGTGCGCATCGGCGTAGACCATAGCCATGCCCCGCAGTAGTCTGGCTGTTAATCAGCCCCATGATCCCGGTCACTCCGGCCGCGGCGATGGGCTGCCACAACCCTACTGACGAGGGAGTCATCGTGACTGTCACTGCACAGCCGGCCGTTTCCGCCGAGCGCGAAACCCGGCTTTTGGCCTCCGTTCCCACCGGGCTGCTCATCAATGGTGAGTGGCGCGACGCCGCCTCAGGCAAGACGTTCGACGTCGAGGATCCCGCCACCGGGAAGGTGCTGCTGAGCATTGCCGACGCCGGACCCGAGGATGGTGCGGCAGCCCTCGATGCTGCCGCGGCTGCCCAGGAATCCTGGGCAAAGGTGCCGCCGCGCGAACGCGGGGAGATCCTGCGCCGGGCCTTCGACCTGGTCACCGAACGTGCAGAAGACTTCGCCCTCCTGATGACCCTGGAAATGGGCAAGCCGCTGGCCGAGGCCCGCGGCGAAGTAACCTATGGCGCCGAGTTCCTGCGCTGGTTTTCCGAGGAAGCAGTCCGGGCTTTCGGCCGGTACTCGGTCTCGCCGGACGGCAAGTCCCGCCTCCTGGTCACCAAGAAGCCGGTGGGCCCCTGCCTGCTGATCACCCCGTGGAACTTCCCGCTGGCCATGGCCACCCGCAAGATCGCCCCGGCCGTCGCCGCCGGCTGCACCATGGTATTGAAGTCGGCCAACCTGACGCCCCTGACCTCCCAGCTGTTCGCTGCCGTGATGCAGGAGGCCGGGCTGCCTGCCGGTGTCCTGAACGTCATCCCCACCTCAACGGCCGGTGCCACCACCGGGCCGCTGATCAAGGATTCGCGCCTGCGCAAGCTGTCGTTCACCGGTTCCACCGAGGTGGGACGCCGGCTGCTGGCCGATGCGTCCGAAACCGTGCTGCGGACCTCCATGGAACTGGGCGGCAACGCCCCGTTCCTGGTCTTTGAGGACGCTGACCTGGACGCGGCCGTTACCGGCGCCATGCTGGCCAAGCTGCGGAACATGGGCGAGGCGTGCACCGCAGCCAACCGCTTCATCGTGCACGAGTCCGTAGCCGGGGAGTTCGCGGAGAAGTTCGCCGCGAAGATGAAGGACATGACCACCGCCCGCGGCACCGAGCCCGAGTCCAAGGTGGGGCCGCTGATCGACGCCAAGAGCCGGGACAAAGTCCACGAACTGGTCTCCGACGCCGTC
This sequence comes from Arthrobacter sp. Soil761, assembly GCF_001428325.1. NCBI lineage: Bacteria > Bacillati > Actinomycetota > Actinomycetes > Micrococcales > Micrococcaceae > Arthrobacter > Arthrobacter sp. Soil761. Next base: position 291,596 of record NZ_LMSF01000030.1, read on the forward strand.
GCCTCCGGCGCGAAGGCCGTCCTGGGCGGCGCACCGGTAGAGGGACCTGGCTACTTCTACCAGCCCACCATCCTCTCCGGCGTCACCGAAGGCACCCGGATCCTCTCCGAGGAAATCTTTGGCCCCGTCGCTCCGATCATCACCTTCTCCACCGAGGACGAAGCCGTCCGCCTGGCCAACGACACCGAATATGGGCTGGTGGCCTACGTCTTCACCAAGGATCTCAACCGCGGCATCCGGATGGGCGAGAAACTCGAAACCGGCATGCTCGGCCTGAACGCCGGCGTCATCTCCAACGCCGCGGCGCCCTTCGGCGGCGTGAAGCAGTCGGGCCTGGGACGCGAAGGCGGCCTCGAAGGCATCGAGGAATACCTTTACACCCAGTACATCGGCATCGCCGACCCCTACGCTGGCTAGTTCCGGAAGTTTCGCAGCGTACAAGTGCCGGCCGGGGTTTCCCCGGCCGGCACCTGCCGTTCAGCCCTGCCCGGCCCCGCGGCCGCCGTCGGCCGCCCCCGCCTTGGAACGCCGTCCTGCCGACGGATGCCCGGGCGCCCCGGGGCGTAGGCGCGCTGCAGCGTGAAGTGCTGTGCGGATGATCCTGCCGGCCGCAATGAACGGCATCCTGAGCAGCTGGCCCAGCCGGCGGGTGACCGACGGCGGAAGCCATGCCGCCGTCAAACGCCTGGGCAGGGTGGCGTTTGCCCGAAGGGACGCTTCCACGGCCGCAACCCCGGCTGCAATGTCGCCTTCGGTCGGGTCGGGGCCGGAGCCTGGGGAACCAGTGCCGCCCGGGCGGCCGTACCGGTAATGTTCGAACGCCGAGGTAAAGCACGACACTGCCCCGTGCGCCTCCTGGTCCATGCCTCCGGGCTCACCCAGCAGTTCAGCCCGGAACCGGGATGAATATGCCCTGGGCGTCTCGCTGTCCGCGGGGGGCAGGCCGTAGTCGGCGCCAAGATCCTTGATCTCATTCCATGCCGACGGTACGGCCAGGTCCGGTCGCCTTGGACGCAGCCGCCGTGACCTGATACCCCTCCGAACCAGGTGGGGGGCGGCCACCAGGAGAAGCAAGCCCACCAATGCGGCTGCACCAAGGAACCAGGGGGTCAATTGCGCGGAGTCGCCTGTGCTGCTGCCGGCGCCGGGGACGGCCTGGGCAGTGGTGCTGGGGGATGGGGCGGGAACCGGGGCCGTGTCGGGGATGAGGCCGTCGTTGTTGCCCAGGGAATCCGCGACCGAAGGCGCTGAGGCCTCGGTTGCGTAGTCCGGGACCACCCCCCGCGACGGCGTCGGCTCGAACGGTACCCAGCCCAGGCCCTGGAAGTACAATTCCGGCCAGGCGTGGGCGTCGCGCGCATCTGCCTCATACTCCGGGAGGGCGCCTTGGCCGGACACGGAGACCGTCGCCCCGGTCAGCCTGCCGGGGGCATAGCCCACGGCGATCCTGCTGGGGATTCCGTCCAGGCGGGCCATCACCGCCATCGCCGATGCGTAATGGATGCAGTAACCGCTCTTCTGCTGCAGGAAGTCAGCAAGGACGGAAAGGCCGTTACCGTCATAGCCGCCCTGCACCGGGGACTGCAGTGAATATGTGAACTCGGACGAGCGCAGGTACTTCTGGATGGCCAGGGCCTTCTGGTACGGCGTCCCCGCACCCCCGGCAACGGTCTGTGCCGTGGTTTTGACGATGTCCGGGACGTTGCCCGGGATGCGGGTGAAAATGTCGGGGATGCCCCGTGCGGGCCCTGAGGACTGGGCCAGGAGCGCCGCTGAAAGCTTGGGCACCGCGGAGGTCACCACGTACTCCTGCCGCCGGGTGGTGGTGTCAGTGCCCTTGATGCTCAGCGTGGCCGGATCCCAGGTCCACTGTCCGCCCAGTCCGCGGACGGTCTCGGGCGCATAGGGCGCCGGCAGGTAGGGACTGGTGAAGGACCCGGTGTCGATGGCTGTCACCAGCCGCACCTGCTCATCGGTCAGGACCGGATACCCGGGGTCGATCCGGCCGTCAAGGGGCACCCTGGAGGCGGTGCGGTCGTCCGGTCCCCACGAATCGCCGTCGAAATTGTCCACGGTGACCGATCGCAGGTAGAGGGGGTTGGGTGACGTGGTGGCGTAGGTGATCCTGCCGCTTCCGTCCGGTGTGCGAAGGCTGTTGCCCAGGGTGATCATCGGATTCAGGCCTGTGGCGGCACCCCACGGATTGAGCCGTGAACCCTGCGGGAACGTGCCTGTGTCGAAGCCGGGAATCGCCAGGGGCAGCACCAGGGTGGCTGCCAGCGCCACGGAGCCCGTCAGCACGGCCCTGCGCACCAGGCCCGGGCTTCGGGCCGAGCCGCCCTGCAACCTCCCGTCCGGGGCAAACCATTGGCTGCAGGCGAGGATCAGCAGGTAGCCCGCTACGGTGGCAACGAAACTCCATACCCCCACGCTCTGCGGTTTGATCATGGCCGGAACCACCAGCAGCGCAAGCAGGCCTGTGCCGGAGGCGGCCGGCATCCCGAGCGGAACCGCGAGTGCATCGACCAGGATGACCGCCAGGCCAAGCACGGCACAGACCACCATGACGATCCCGGCGTTGGGCGCCACTGGGGCAGTCTCTGCCAGGACAGTCTCGCTGGCCCGCCGGATCAGCCGGTCCAGGTCCGGGAGCGTGGCACCTGTGGGGACAACCCACAGGAAACTGGAGCCGCGGAAGAACGTCAACGTCAGGACGGCGCCCAGTGCCACGAATCCGCCTGCGGTGACCAGCAGGGGCTGGGCCCGGACGGAACGCAGCGCGGCAAGCGTGAATGCCACCACCAGCACGGTGGTCATCACCGGCCAGTACCAGTTCCAGCCCCGCAGGACACCGTTCAAGGACAGGGCAGCGCCGCAGACGGCCACGGTGATGGATCCCCCCATGGCCCACGGGTAGGCGCCGGCGCGCAGGCGTCCCGCAGGCATTTCATGCTGTGCCTGTGCCTCGTGGCCCGCACCCGTTGGCCGGGCCGGCGCCATGGTCATGTGGCCACCCCTGCTCCCCGCCGGACCTCTGCCGCCGTAACCACCGGCAGGGCCGGGTCCTGGTCGAACTGGCGCCACGCGGCGGCAAGCTGCGTCGCGGGCGCCACGGCCACCGCCCGCCAGCCGCCCTGCCGCAGCACTTCCAGGACATCCTGGGACTCCATGGGACGTTCCACGGCCAGGATGGCGAACGCGTTGGTGCCGTACGAAGCGGCAGGGGCCAGTGCTGCGGCTTCCTCCCTGGTGATGCGACCCAGGACAGCGATCAGTGGCCCGCGCATCCGATGGGCGGACAGCTTGTCCATCAAGTGGTCGTCAAAGGCCGGCAGTCCCTGCTCCGGGCTTCCCTGTGTCCGCACTTTCGGGGCACCGGGGCGCGGCGCGTTCCTGGCCATGACACCCAGCTGCATGACACCCCGCTGCGCATCGTCCCGGCGAGTGCTGTCCCGGTGAGTGCTTTCCCGGCGGGGGTGGGGCGCCCCGGACAGGTGGATGGCGGCAAGGCTTTCGGCAATGGACTGCAGGCCGGATGATCCGCTGAATTCTTCCACCGCCGGTTCCGGGGACGAGGGGGAGTGGAGGAACGCCGGTTCCCCGCCCGTGTCCAGCGCCCGAAGGCTGTAGTTGCGCTCGGCAAGGTGTGCGCTGACGGACATGGTGGCAACAACAGCCCACTCGAAGGTGTCGCTGGTGGCCGGCGCATGCCCCTCCGGCACGGGCAGGCCCGGCATCGACGTGCCGGAGCCCCCGCCGAACGCACTGGCCCGATGGTCCAGGATGATGGTGGCTTCCGGCGTGGTCACGGACTCCTCCTGCCTGACCATCAAGGACCCATGCCGTGCCGTGGCAGGCCAATGGACCCGTCGCATCGGGTCACCGTGGCGGTATTCCCGGGTCATGATGTCGTCGTCGCTCGGGTTTGCCCGGACACGGGTGGCGGTGACGCCGTCGTTCCCCCGCGCTCCCGCCAGCCCGGCGGCAGGCAGGACGACGGCTGCCGGCGTCACGGTGAGGATGTCGCCGTCGTCAATCGCCTGCCGGTGCAGGGAGAGGCCGAAAGGGTCGGTGAACTCGGCCGTGACCGGGCCGATCCTGAACTGCCCCCGGTACCTGGACGTGAGGTGGTATTCGTAGCGGCTTGTGCCGCCGGTGGCCGAACGGGACGGGAACCGGAAGGACGGCGCGTGGCCGAAGTGCGCCGGCAGCCGCTCCTCCATGGCAACCCGTCCGCTGCCCGGGCCCGTCCTGGCCACGGCAAGGTGGACCGTCGCCGGGGCGGAGGTTTCCACAGGGGAGGGATTGAATTCGCGGTAGACGCGGAAGCGCGGCTTGACCAGCCTGACGCCGGCAAGGGAGACGAGCGGCAGGACCAGCAGCAAGATGGCAAGTGTCAGGAGGTCCCGGCGCCCCATGACCTGGGCCGCGGCCAGCGTGAAGGCCCCGGCTGCGAGCATGCCCCAGCCGCGCCTGGTGAACAGGTGCCGCGGAAGCTTATCCAGCAGGGCCATGGTCCGTGCCTAGCGGTTCCTGCTGCCGGCGGCGGCCGCGGCCCGGTTGGGCTGCCCCGGCTGGGCCTGTGGCACGGGCAGCCTGGACAGGATGCCCCGCAGGACGCTGTGGGGTGTCTCGCCTGCGCCCGCCGCCTTCCGGTCCAGGATGATGCGGTGCGCCAGGACGGCCTCGGCCACGTCCCGCACGTCGTCCGGCAGGACGAAGTCGCGGCCCTCCAGGGCGGCTGTGGCCTTGGCGGCACGCAGCAGCTGCAGCATGGAACGGGGACTGGCGCCGAGCCGCAGCAGCGGGCTTTCCCTGGTGGCCCTGCCCACTGCCACCGTATATTCCTTCACGGCGTCTGAGACATAGACCTGCTGGACAGTGGCGGTCATGGCCGCGACGTCGGACGCGGTGACCACGGGGGAGACATTGGCCAGCGGCGAGACCGCCTGGTGGGTTTCGAGCATCTCGATCTCTGCGGCCTTGTCCGGGTAGCCCATGGAAATCCGGGCCATGAACCGGTCCCGCTGGGCCTCCGGCAGCGGATAGGTGCCTTCCATTTCAATGGGGTTCTGGGTTGCGACCACCATGAACGGCTCATCGAGCTTGTAGGACGTGCCGTCCACGGTGACCTGATGCTCCTCCATGCACTCCAGCAGGGCGGACTGCGTCTTGGCGGATGCGCGGTTGATTTCATCACCGATGACGATGTTGGCGAAGACCGCACCCGGCCGGAACTCGAACAGCCTTGAGGCCTGGTTGTAGATGGACACCCCGGTGACATCCGAGGGCAGCAGGTCCGGGGTGAACTGGATGCGGTTGACCGTGCAGTCGATGGTTCGGGCGAGGGTCTTTGCGAGCAGGGTTTTCCCGACGCCGGGCACATCCTCGAGCAGCAGGTGGCCTTGTGCGAGGAGTACGGTGAGCGCCAGCTTGGCGGCATCGGACTTGCCGTCGATGACGGTATTGACCGTGGTGAGGATGCGCTGCGCCGCGGCGTGGAAGGACACCGGGTCCATGGCCGCAGGCCGGTGCCCGTTCAAGTGGCTGACGGAATCAGCGACGCCGGCCAGGTTAAGGTTCGGTGCGCTTCCATTGTTGGCAGTGCGTCGGTGGGGTTCCATCGGCAACCTTTCAGCCCGGGTTTCACCTGGACGGGACAGCAAGCCTGCCTTCGCCCCTTGGTGGGCGTGCGCGTGTGTTCGTTCCAGACTACTAACACAACTGCCGTGCCTGACAGAGAGTTCCGGCAAATATGGGGGTACCTTTCGGCCGATAGTCTGGGTGGATGTGCAATTCGTCAATTCCCGCCGCTTACCGGGTACCTGCAGACGAGGAGACTCCGGACCAGGCCGCCGGCCGCCGGAAGGATTTTCCGCCCGCGCCGGAGCCCCTGCCAGTACCAGTCATGGACAACCACACCCACCTGGACTTCCCGGACGGAAAGGGGCCGGTGGGGATCAAGGCTGCGCTGGATGCAGCGGCGGCCGTGGGAGTCCAGGGCGCCGTGCAGGTGGGCTGCGACCTCGAATCCTCACGGTTCACGGTGGAGGCGGTGGACCGGGACGAACGGCTCCTGGGCGCCGTGGCCCTGCACCCCAACGACGCGCCGCATTATGCTGCCCGCGGTGAACTGGAAGCGGCCCTTGCCGAAATCGAACGCCTGGCGGGGCATCCCCGGATCCGGGCCATCGGCGAAACCGGACTGGACTTCTACCGCACCGACGGAGAGGGGCTGCGGCACCAGGAGTACTCGTTCCGGCGGCATATCGACATTGCCAAACGCCTGGACCTCACCCTCCAGATCCATGACCGGGACGCGCACAGCGACGTGGTGCGCGTCCTTCAGGAAGAGGGCGCGCCGGACAGGGTGGTGTTCCATTGCTTCTCCGGTGGCGAGGACCTGGCCAAAACCTGTAACGACCAGGGCTGGTGGATGTCCTTTGCCGGCACGCTGACGTTCAGGAACGCCACGAATCTGCGCGCCGCGCTCGCCGTCGCGGACCGGCAGCTCATCATGGTGGAAACGGACGCTCCATTCCTGACCCCGCACCCGCACAGGGGGCGTCCCAACGCGAGCTACACGGTCCCGTACACCGTGCGGGCCATGGCAGAATTGACAGGCTCCGACCTGGCCGGCCTGTGCAGCGCAATCAGCGAAAATACCGTACGGGCATACGGATCCTGGGCCTGACACTCCTTCCCCTGCCGGCTGCCAAATGCATATCTGGTATGCAAAAATGTTGGCCACTTTATAACGCTACGGTTACAGTGGGAAACTATTAGCCGGGGTCGGGGAAGGCCAACGGGTAATTTCACTTCATTCGCAGCCGGCCCGGCTTGTCCAGTATCCGGCCATGCCGCTGCGCGGAGTGTGGCGGCGCACCGGTGCCCGGACTGTCCTTTTCAAGGTTGCTCCGGGCATTTTATTGCGCGTTTCCCCGTGCCCGGATGGACCGAGAGTTACGGGCAATCGTGATCAAGTTCTTCACATCGGACGGCAAGTTCAGCTATATCAAAGTTGGCGCCCAGCTGCTGGTGCTTTGCGGCCTGGTCGCAGGCCTCGTAGCCTTCGTGGGCAATAACAAAACAGTCACGCTCAACGTGGACGGCAAAGCGTCGTCCGTGCAGTCCTTTGGCGGAACAGTGGAACAGGTGGTCAAGAGTGCCAACCTGGAACTGAAGCCCGGCGACCGCGTGTCGCCTTCCCTCGACGCGACGGTCCAGAACGGCACCGTCATCAACATCAACCAGGCCAAGGAAGTCAAAGTCAGCCTTGACGGGGCTGAAAAGACGGTGAACACCACCGCCCAGGACGTCGAAGACCTGGTGACAGAACTCGGCGTCGCCAGTGCCTCGTCCGTTTCAGCGCCCAAGGATGCCACCCTTTCGCTGGCAGGTTCCTACGTCTCGATCTCCACGCCCAAGACCGTCAGCATTGTGGCTGACGGCAAAGTGAACACCGCCACCACCACGGCCCCCACCGTTGGCAAGGTGCTGGAGGATTCCGGCGTGACCCTCGCCGCCAACGACCGCACCTCGCAGCCGGCCAACGCCAACGTGGTGAACAACATGGTCATCAAGGTGTCCCGGGTGGACACCAGCCAGACCACGGTCACCAGTGAAGACGTGCCCTTCGAGACCGTTACCGCCGAAAGCGCAGACATGCTCAAGGGCGAAAAGGAAGTGACCCAGGCGGGCGCCGCCGGAAAGCTGGAACGCACTTTCAAGCTGGTACTCGTGGACGGACGGGAAGCGTCCCGCACGCTGGTGTCCGAGAAGGTGGCCGTGCAGCCGGTCACCGAGAAAGTCACCGTTGGCACCAAGGCCAAGCCTGCACCCCAGGCCGCACCTGCGGCCGCTGCCGGCGCCAACACCGGCGCAGCTGCACCGGCCATGATGAACGAGGCCATGTGGGACAAGATTGCCCAGTGCGAATCCAGTGGAAACTGGAGCATCAACAGCGGCAACGGCTACTACGGCGGCCTCCAGTTCGACATCCGCACCTGGATCGGAGCCGGCGGCGGCGCCTACGCCCCTAACGCCAGCCTCGCCACCAAGGCGCAGCAGATCGACATCGCCAACCGCGTCTACGCGCAGCGCGGCCTGTCACCCTGGGGCTGCGGCTGGGCAGCAACCAGCTGATCCACCGGACATAAGCGCAGAGTCAATGGCCGTGGCCGGGCCCGGGGTACCCGGGCCCGGCCACGGCCGTTAACCCGGCAGGGCGGATGTGCCGCGCGGGATAGGATACCTAGGTGACTGAACCGATCCCCGCCGTGCCCGCACCGTTGTTCGGTGCCTCCGACATACGCCGGCTGGCAGAGGAAATCGGGATCAGGCCCACCAAGACCCTGGGGCAGAACTTTGTCATCGATGGCAACACCATCCGGCGCATTGTCGCCGCGGCGGGCGTGGGACCGGATGAAACGGTGCTTGAGGTGGGCCCGGGGCTGGGGTCCCTCACGCTGGGCCTGCTCGACGCCGCGGCGGCAGTTGTCGCCGTCGAAATTGATCCTGTCCTTGCCGCGAAGCTGCCCGAAACCGTGCAGGAATGGCGGCCGGCCGCCGCCAACTCCTTCCACCTGGTGCATGCCGATGCCATGAAGGTCACCGAGCTGCCTGTCGAGCCGACAGCACTGGTGGCCAACCTGCCCTACAACGTGGCGGTTCCGGTGGTGCTGCACCTCCTGCAGTATTTCCCAAGCCTGCGGCACGGCCTGGTGATGGTGCAGGACGAGGTGGCTGACCGGCTGGCAGCCGGCCCGGGATCCAAGACCTACGGGGTGCCGTCCGTTAAGGCCGCCTGGTACAGCCAGATGCGCAAGGCCGGCGTGATCGGCATGAACGTTTTCTGGCCGGCACCGAAGATCCATTCCGGGCTGGTGGCCTTTACCCGCCGCGAACCGCCCGCCACCACCGCCACCCGCGAGCAGGTGTTTGCCGTGGTGGATGCCGCGTTCGCGCAGCGCCGCAAGACGCTCCGGGCCGCCCTGGCGGGCTGGGCCGGGGGAGCCCCGGAGGCCGAGCGCTGCCTGCTCGCAGCCGGCGTCGACCCCACCGCACGCGGCGAGGTCATCGACATCGCCGCGTTCGCCAGGATCGCCGAAGCCCGGGAAAACCGGCCGTGAGCGCGGGACTGGACAAGGCAGGCAGGGGGCGGTTCGCCGCCAGGACGGTCCGCGTCAAGGCGCCCGGCAAAGTCAATGTCTCCCTGGCCGTCGGTCCGCTCCGGCCGGACGGCTACCATTCCGTGGCCAGCGTCTACCTCGCGGTGTCCCTCTACGAGGAAGTGGCGGCGACCAGCACCGCCGAGCCCGGGATCACCATCAGCCTCAGCCCCGAAAGCACCCTGGACCTCGACGCGGTCGATATTCCCCTGGACAGCAACAACCTCGCCCACAAGGCGGCTGCCATCATGGCTGACGTCTCCGAACACGCCACGGGGGTGCACCTGGAGATCACCAAGCGGGTCCCGGTGGCCGGCGGGATGGGCGGCGGATCCGCCGATGCCGCCGCCACGCTCCTTGCCTGTGACGCACTCTGGAACAGTGGGCTGTCACGGGAGGAACTGGCGCACCTGGCGTCCGAACTCGGCGCCGACGTCCCCTTCTCGCTCCTGGGCGGGACCGCCGTCGGCCTTGGCCTGGGCGATGAACTCTCTCCGGCGCTGGCCAAGGCGCAGACCCACTGGGTGCTGGTGGTGGCCGACTACGGCCTGTCCACCCCCGAGGTGTACCGGACGCTGGACCGGCTGCGTGAGGCCGAAGGGGTGGAGGCCAGTGAGCCCACCGGAGTGGATCCACAAATCCTGACGGCGCTGCGGGGCGGGGATGCCGAATCCTTGAGCCGGGTGCTGGTCAACGATCTGCAACGGGCTTCCATTGAGTTGTCGCCGGCGCTGCGCGATACGCTGGGAATCGGCGAATCCCATGGGGCCATTGCCGGAATCGTTTCGGGTTCCGGCCCCACCGTGGCTTTGCTGGCTGATGATTCCGTTGCTGCGGAGGCGCTGGCGGAGGACCTGCGGCGCTACGGCCTGACAGCCCTTCCCGTCCACGGCCCGGTCCCCGGCGCGCGCATCATCTCCGACATCCTCCTTTAATTAAGACTTCCAGTCCGGCAGCAGAAAGCAGTTCCCTTTGGCACACCTTCTTGGCGGCGAGAACCTCACGGTTTCCTACGCAACCCGCACCGTCCTGGACGGCATCACCCTGGGACTGGAGGAGGGGGACCGGATCGGCATGGTGGGCCGCAACGGTGATGGCAAGTCCACGCTCATGCGTCTGCTGGCGCTGCGCTCCACCCCGGACTCCGGCCGCGTCACCAAACGCGGCGACGTCAATGTGGGGTACCTGGACCAGAGCGACGTGCTCGACGGCGACCTGACGGTGGGTGCCGCCATCGTGGGTGACCAGGCCGACTACGAATGGGCCCGCAACCCGCAGATCCGCGAGATCATGGGCGGCCTGGTGTCCGACGTCGACTGGCATGCCAACGTCCACGCCCTCTCCGGCGGCCAGAAACGGCGGGTGGCCCTCGCCAAACTGCTCATCGAGGACCACGACGTCATCATGCTGGATGAGCCCACCAACCACCTCGACGTCGAGGGCGTGGCCTGGCTTTCCCGGCACCTGAAGACGCGCTGGCGGCCCAACCAGGGCGCCTTCCTGGTGGTGACCCACGACCGCTGGTTCCTGGACGAAGTCTGCACCAAGACCTGGGAGGTGCACGACGGGATCGTGGACCCCTTCGAAGGCGGCTACGCGGCCTACGTCCTGGCCCGCGCGGAGCGCGACCGCATGGCGTCCGTGGTGGAGGGCAAACGCCAGCAGCTGGTCAAGAAAGAGCTCGCCTGGCTGCGCCGGGGCGCCCCGGCCCGCACCGCCAAGCCCAAGTTCCGGATCGAGGCCGCCAACGCGCTCATTGAGGACGTTCCCGCGCCGCGCGACTCCATGGCGTTGAGCAAGATGGCCACGGCGCGCCAAGGCAAGGACGTGCTGGACCTGGAGAACGTGTCCCTCAACTTCCAGGGCGCCGACGACGGCCGGAAGCTTTTCGACAACATCACCCTTCGCCTGGCTCCGGGGGAGCGCCTGGGCCTGGTGGGCGTCAACGGTGCCGGAAAAACCACCCTCCTGAAGCTGCTCAACGGCGAGATCACACCCGATGCGGGCAAGCTGAAGCGGGGCAAAACGGTGGTCACCGCCGTTCTCACCCAGGAGGTCAAGGAGCTCGACGACGTCTCGGACCTGCGCGTGATCGAGGTCATCGAGCGGGAGAAGCGTTCCTTCAACGTCGGCGGTAAGGAATTCAGCGCAGGGCAGCTCGTGGAGCAGCTCGGCTTCACCAACGAGAAGCAGTGGACACCGGTCAGGGACCTGTCCGGCGGTGAGCGGCGCCGCCTGCAGCTGCTCCGGCTGCTGGTGGGTGAACCCAACGTGCTGATGCTCGATGAGCCCACCAACGACCTTGACACCGACACCCTCGCCGCCGTCGAGGACGTCCTTGACGGCTGGCCCGGCACGCTGGTGGTGGTCAGCCACGACCGCTACCTGCTCGAACGCGTCACCGACCACCAGATGGCGCTGCTGGGCGACGGCAAGCTCCGCGGCCTCCCCGGCGGCGTGGACCAGTACCTCGAGTTGCGCGAAGCCGCCCTCGCCGGTTCCACCGTCACCGGCGGTGGAAACCCGGTCACCAGCGCGGGCCAGGCGCCGGCCACCGGGACCGGCCCGTCCGAGGCCGAGAAGCGCGACGCCCGCAAGGCCCTCAACAGGATCGAGCGGCAGATCAAGAAGCTGGACCAGCAGGAAAAGAAGCTTCACGACGACATGGTCAAAAGCACGGAGAAGTCCGATTTCGACGCCCTGGCCGAACAGAACAAGCAGCTCAAGGACCTGGCCGACGAAAAAGACGCCCTGGAAATGGAGTGGCTCGAGGCCTCGGAACTCCTCGGCGACTGACAAAGGCGACGCGGCCAAGAGCGGAGCTGGGGGCCTTCGTGTAGTCGCGCATCGCGGCGCATCGTGGCGTGGAGGTCGCCCAGCGACCGGAACGTCACCTATGCGGTGTGTCTAAGCGACGGCGAAGGGCCCCTTCGCCGTGTCAGTGACCACGGCGAAGGCGGCTTGGGCTTACGGCTCAGACTGCAGTTCCGGCTCCTTCTTGAGGCCGGTCAGACCGTTCCAGGCCAGGTTGACCAGGTGCGCGGCGACCGTGTGCTTGTCCGGCTGGCGGCTGTCCTGCCACCACTGGCCGGTCATGGCCACCATGCCCACAAGCATCTGGGCGTACATGGCACCGTCCTCGCCGCTGAAGCCGCGGCGGGAGAATTCGTCGGAGAGGATGTGTTCCACGCGCGCGGTCACGTGCGAGAGGAGGGTGGAGAAGGCGCCCTCCGGCTGGGACGGGGGAGCATCGCGCATGAGGATCCTGAACCCTTCGGTGCGCTCCTCGATGTAGGTGAGCAGTGCCAGCGCGGCGCGTTCGACGAGGACGCGGGGTTTGGCTTCCTCGGTGAGGGCCGCGTTGATCGAGTCCAGGAGAATGTGGAATTCACCGTCCACCACCTCGGTGTACAGGCCTTCCTTGGACCCGAAGTGTTCGTAGATGACCGGCTTGGACACTCCTGCGCAGGCGGCGATTTCCTCGATGGTGGTCCCGTCCAGGCCGCGGACGGCGAAAAGGCCGCGCCCGACGTCGATCAGCTGGCTCCGGCGCTGCAGGCCAGTCATCCGCGTCCGCGGAAGGTTGTTGCTCACCTTCCCATCATGCCTCACCGCCGGGGACGGGATTCCGCGGGACCGGCGGGACCCAACGCCCCGTGTCGCGCGGTGGCCTGAACCCATGGCAAAATAGGGACTTGTGCCCGGGCCTCGAGTCTTTCGGCACGGTCCGCTCTGGTGTAACGGCAGCACCCCGGCCTTTGGAGCCGTGGAGTATAGGTTCGAATCCTATGGGCGGAACTGCTGCGCAAGGAGCGATCATGAGGATGGCACCCGGTGCCCGGCGGGCTGGCCCGCCGGCTGCCGAAAAGCGCAAGCACAACCAAGCAAGGAGAACCCGTTACGTGATCCCCGAGAATACCGGCCCGGCCGCTGTAATCGTCCTGGCAGCAGGCGCCGGTACCCGGATGAAGTCGCGTACACCGAAGATCCTCCACGAGATCGGCGGACTGTCCATGGTGGGCCACGCCCTCCGCGCCGCCCGCAGCATCAACCCGCAACGGCTCGCCATTGTGGTGCGCCACGAACGGGACCTGGTGGCGGGACACGTCGCAGCACTGGATCCGCAGGCCGTCATCGTGGACCAGGACGACATCCCCGGCACCGGCCGCGCCGTGGAGGCCGCGCTGCAGGCGCTGGACGCCGAACAGGAACTGTCAGGCACCGTCGTGGTCACCTACGGTGACGTGCCCCTCCTGTCCGGGGAACTGCTCACCGAACTCGTCGCCACCCACGAACGCGACGGCAACGCCGTCACCGTCCTCACGGCAGTCCTTGACGACGCCACCGGCTACGGCCGCATCCTCCGCGGCGAAGACGGCTCCGTTACCGGCATCCGCGAACACAAGGACGCCACCGAGGCAGAGCGGCTGATCCGGGAGGTCAACTCCGGGATCTACGCCTTTGACGCCGCGGTGCTCCGCGGGGCACTGGGGAAGGTCACCACTGACAACGTGCAGGGGGAGAAATACCTCACCGACGTACTGGGGCTGGCCCGCGAATCAGGCGGCCGGGTCGCGGCCGTCGTGACTGCGGACCGGTGGCAGGTGGAGGGCGCCAACGACCGCGTCCAGCTTGCCGCGCTCGGCGCCGAGCTGAACCGGCGCACGGTGGAAGCCTGGATGCGGGCCGGCGTCACCGTCGTCGACCCGGCCACCACCTGGATCGATTCCTCCGTCACCCTGGACGAGGATGTCCGCCTCCTGCCCAACACCCAGCTGCACGGCGCCACCTCCGTGGCGCGGGACGCCGTCGTCGGCCCTGACACCACCCTGACCGACGTCACCGTCGGCGAGGGCGCCACGGTGATCCGCACCCACGGTTCCGGCTCCGTGATCGGCCCGCGCGCCGCCGTCGGCCCCTTCACGTACCTTCGCCCCGGCACCGTGCTTGGTGAAAAGGGCAAGATCGGTGCCTTCTACGAAACCAAGAACGTCACCATCGGCCGCGGCTCCAAGCTGTCCCACCTGGGCTATGCAGGCGACGCCGAAATCGGCGAGGACACCAACATCGGCTGTGGAAACATCACGGCCAATTACGACGGCGAGAAGAAGCACCGCACGGTCATCGGCTCGGGCGTCCGTACAGGCTCCAACACCGTCTTTGTTGCCCCGGTCACCGTGGGGGACGGCGCCTACAGCGGCGCCGGCGCGGTGATCCGCAAGGACGTGCCGGCGGGCGCGCTGGCGCTCAGCGTTGCCGCCCAGCGCAACGCCGAAGGCTGGGTCCCCGCGCACCGCCCGGGAACCCGCTCCGCTGAACTGGCCCAGGCGGCCATCAATGACTCCTCAAGTACCCCGGCATCTACAGAAGAGGGCAAGTAACCATGAGTGAAATTACGGCGCACGGCGAGAAGAAGCTGGTGCTCGCCACTGGGCGGGCCCATCCGGAGCTTGCCCGGGAGATCGCCAAGGAACTCGGCACTGACCTCCTTCCCGTTGATGCCTACGATTTCGCCAACGGCGAGATCTATGTCCGGGCCGGCGAGAGCGTACGCGGCACCGACGCGTTCGTGATCCAGGCGCACCCCGCACCGCTGAACAACCACCTCATGGAACAGCTGATCATGATCGATTCGCTGAAGCGGGCCTCCGCCAAGCGGATCACCGTGGTTTCGCCGTTCTACCCCTATGCCCGGCAGGACAAGAAGGGCCGTGGCCGCGAGCCCATCTCCGCCCGCCTCGTTGCCGACCTCTACAAGACCGCCGGCGCGGACCGCATCATGAGCGTGGACCTGCACACTTCCCAGATCCAGGGCTTCTTCGACGGGCCGGTTGACCACCTGATGGCCATTCCGCTCCTGGCCGACTACATCCGCACCCGTGTCGCTGCCGACAACATCACCGTTGTCTCCCCGGACACCGGACGGGTCCGGGTCGCGGAACAGTGGGCTGAGCGCCTGGGTGGCGCGCCCCTGGCCTTTGTCCACAAGAGCCGTGACCTCACCGTCCCCAACCAGGCTGTCTCCAAGACCGTGGTGGGCCAGATCGAGGGACGCACCTGCGTCCTGATCGACGACATGATCGACACCGGCGGAACCATCTCCGGCGCCGTCACGGTCCTGAAGAACGCCGGCGCCAAGGATGTCATCATCGCCGCCACGCACGCCGTCTTCTCGGATCCGGCCGCACGCCGTCTCTCCGAGTCCGGCGCACGCGAAGTGGTGGTCACCAACACCCTCCCGCTGACGTCCTCCCAGCGCTTCCCGCAGCTGACAGTGCTCTCCATCGCACCGCTGATCGCCAGGGCCATCCGCGAAGTGTTCGACGACGGCTCGGTCACCAGCCTCTTCGACGGCAAGGCATAGCCCCGCACCAGGCCGGGGACGTTTTCAGGAAACGGCCCCGGCGCTGGTAAGCTGGTCAGCGATACCTTGGCGAGGGAGGGCATAGCCTCCGTTATCGACTGGGTCTGATCAGTCCTTCGGTTGAAGGACTGCCTTCTTGAAGGGCCGCCCTCCGGCGCCCGGCGTTGAAGGTCACACCAGACCTCCGCCCTTGCTGAACACCGTTTAGTCTTCAAGGAGATATCCATGTCTGAGCAGAAGCTCGCAGCAGAACTGCGCACCGAATTCGGCAAGGGCTACGCCCGCCGCGCCCGGATGAACAACCTGATCCCCGCCGTCATCTACGGCCACGGCGCAGAGCCCATCCACGTCACCCTGCCGGCAAAGGCCACCACCCTGGCCGTCCGCACCGCCAACGCCCTGCTGTCCCTGGACATCAACGGCGAGGGCCACCTGGCCCTGGTCAAGGACGTCCAGCGCGATCCCGTAAAGCAGATCATCGAGCACATCGACCTCCTGACCGTCCGCCAGGGCGAGAAGGTCACGGTTGACGTTCCGGTCCACGTTGAAGGCGAAACCGCTCCCGGCACCGTCCACAACCTGGAACTGACGGTTGTGTCCCTCGAGGCCGAGGCAACCCACCTGCCCGAGTCCGTCGTCGTCAGCATCGAAGGCCGCGACGCCGGCGAGCACATCCACGCTTCCGACCTGGTCCTGCCCAAGGGTTCCGCCCTGCTGACCGACCCCGAAGCCCTCGTGGTGAACATCTCCGAAGCCATCGAAATCGCCGAGGAAGCAGAAACCGAAGCTGCCGGCGAAGCAGCAGAAGCTCCCGCAGCAGAAGAAGCCGCAGCAGAGTAATTTCTCCGCAATTCACGACAGTGGCCGGACCCCCACGGGTCCGGCCACTGTCATGTCCGCACACCGCCGTTCCATTTCCGCGTAACCGCCCCCAATAGGATTGACTCCATGACAGATACCTGGCTGATCGTTGGCCTCGGCAACCCAGGCGCCCAGTACCAAGGCAACAGGCACAACGTAGGCCAGATGGTGCTCGATGAACTGGCCGGCCGCATCGGCGCCGGATTCAAGACCCACAAAGCCCGCGCGCAGGTCCTTGAAGGCCGGTTGGGGATCGGCGGCCCGCGCGTGGTCCTTGCGAAACCGATGAGCTACATGAATGTTTCAGGCGGCCCGGTCTCCGCCCTGGCCAATTTCTACGGGATCCCCGCAGACCACGTGGTGGCTGTCCATGACGAGATCGATATTCCGTTCAACACCGTCAAGCTCAAGCTCGGCGGCGGCGAGGGCGGCCATAACGGGTTGCGGGACATCTCCAAGGCCCTGGGTACCAAGGACTACCTCAGGGTCCGCGTGGGGGTGGGAAGGCCGCCTGGCAGGATGGACACAGCCGATTACGTGCTGCGTGATTTCGGCACCGCGGAACACAAGGAACTGCCCTTCCTGCTGGACGATGCCGCCGACGCCGTGGAGTCCCTGTTGCGCGATGGATTGACGGCTGCCCAGCAGAGGTTCCACCCGGCCAAATCGGGATCACAACAGCTGGAATCGTAAAAGTTCCTTTTGACCCTGTTTCCTTGTCTGTGGCAGGGGGTACTCTTCTTCCTATGCGGGGGAGCAATGGGGCTACATCCCGCTATTGCAGGATGTAGGGGAAAAGTTCATGTCAATCGAGCCACTCAGCTGGGGACGTGGGTCAACACCTCAGGGTGACAGGCTGCCCACACCAACCTCCGCGGCGCCGGAGGGCCAGCAATGGTCCATGCCTGCACGAAGCGCCAACCTGGATGCTGTCCGCACCGCACTGACCAGCGAAAACTCCCTGGGCGTTGTCATCACCGGAGCCAGAGGCGTGGGCAAGTCCTCCCTGGCGCGCGCTGCCGTTGCGGACCTGGGTCCCGATGTCTGGTCGCTGCAACTCCGGAGCGGCCCCTCCGGTCCCAGCACCCCGTACGGCTGCCTCTCCTTCCTGCTGGCCCGGCTCCCGCAGGCCTACATGGGCTCGCCCACCGCCATCCTCCGTGGCATAACCTCCCTGATCCGCAGCGACGCCGCCGGCAGGCCCTGCGTCATCACTTTGGACACGTCGGCCTGCATCGACGACATGAGTGCGGGGGTGCTGTTGAATGTCCTGCTGACCGGCACGGCAAAGATCATCGCTGTGGCCCCCAACGCCAGCGACCTGCCGGCAGACTTCCACTGGCTGCTGACGGAGCGGAAGCTCACGGAAGTGCGGCTCAACAACCTCAACGAACTCCAAACCCGGCAGGTGCTCCTTTCCCTGCTGGGCCACCGCGTCGCCTCTTCCCTGGTGACCACCTACCACCAGATGGTGGGTGGAAATCCCTTGCTGCTCAAAGCGCTGGTCACCGAACAGCAGCTCTCCGGAAACCTGGTCCTGTCCGATTCGGTCTGGACGCTGCGGGACAAAGTGGTGCTCGACGGCGCCGCCAGCCTTGACGACATCGTCCGGTCCCGCTGGTCGCGGGAGACACCCGAAACCCGGGACGTCATCGAAATGCTTTCCTGTGCCCGGCGGGTGGAACTGGCCGCCCTTACCGCCATCTATGGCGCGGACGTGGTTGCGGACATGGAAGACGGCGGCCTGCTGGAGATCGACGACTCCGAGCACCGCTGGGTGTCGCTGCGGGAGAAGTACATCGGTGACGTAGTCCGGACCTGGCTGAGCATTTCCCGCCGGCGGGAGCTGCGCAGCGTCCTGCTGGGCGGCCAGGAGCCGGACCCGGCAGCCATGACGGTGGAAGAATTGATGTCTTTCGCCGCGTGGACCCATGAGTGCGAGGCCGAGCTGAGCCCGCAGTTGGCACTCGCGGCCGCCCAGGCCGCAGTCCAGCTCTTCGACCCCCGTTTTGCCCTGACGTACGCGGAGATGGTGCAGAGGACCGACGCCGGGTGGGCATCGGCGCAGCGGCAAAAGGCTGCGGCGTACCTGCAGCTGGACATGCCGGTCCAGGCGCTTTCCGCCCTGGATGGCATCTCCCAGCCTGAACTCGAGGCTTTGGATCCCCTGGAGTACGCCGAAGTGGTGGCCGCCAAAGCGCGGGTCATGCTCTGCATTCCGGAGCGTGCGGGCAAAGTCCGGGAACTGCTCGCCGCGGCGCGGGAACGGCTCGGGAAAGCGGACAACAACTCCTCCTGGCCGGCAGCGGCAGCGGTGGCGGCAAACCGTATCTCGTTGAGTGAATTCGAATACCAGGCCCATGCCGGCGATTACGCCGCCATGATCCCGGCGCTCGAGCGGGCTGCCGATCCCGCAGGCAATCCGGACACCGGGTTCCGGCTCCAGTGCGCGATCATCCTGATGGGCGCGCTGGCCATGACCGGGCGCGAGATGGACGCGCTGGGCCTCATGCGAAAGCTCGGCGGCCAGCTCACGGACGCCTCGCACGTCGTGGGCCTGCGCGAGCGCTACGCCAGGGAGGCCTACTTCGTCGCACTGATGGCTGGCCAGTGGCGCCGCTGCATCGACCTCCTCAGCCCATTCAGCACGGGCCAGCCCCACCGGCTTCCATACCGCAGCGCCGCCACCGAACTCGCAGCCGGCGTGGCCTTTGTCTTTTCCGGGCGCGGCGAGACCGCCCTGGAGCCTTTGATCTCAGCCGCCGCCCAGCTGGAGTTGCAGCCTGTCCAGGCCGCACTGCGTACCGCCTACGCAGCCACGGCTTTGGCGTACGCCCAGACCGGCAACGCCGCGTTCGCCCGCAAGTACCTCACCAAACTGCAAAGGGCGCCGGGCAAGGCAGGATTTGCCACGGAGAGCATTATCGATTTTTGTTCGCTCGTGGCGGGGCGCTGGCTGGGCGACTCCGAGGCAGTGGCAGCGCTGAAACAAGGGGCCCGCCGGAACCTGGAGGCGGGCAGGCACACAGTGGCCGGCATCTACCTGCTGGCAGCAACGGTGAACGGCAGCGACGCCGACTTCCGCCTCCTGGAGGAGATCGCAGGCCGCCGGCAGGGACCGCTGGCCGATGTCTCGCGGCTGATCGCAGTCGGCAGCAGGACAAAGGATGCCAAAACCCTCCTTGCCGGCGGTGAAATTGCAGCCACGCTCGAACTCGATGCGGTCGAGGCCAGGTGCATGGCGCTGGCAGTGGACTTTGCCCGGCAGGACGGGGATGCCCTTTCGGCGAGGACTGCGCAGGCCCGGCTGGACATCCTGGCTGCCACCGTGGCCAACCTTCCCATTGTTCCCAGCAGCGGAAGCCCGCTGCTGACCAGCCGGGAACGGCAGATTGCCCGCATGGCCGGCCGCGGCGTCTCGAACCGTGACATCGCCATGGAGATGGGTGTTTCCGTGCGCACCGTGGAAGGCCACCTGTACCAGGTCTTCACCAAGCTTGGCGTAACTTCAAGGGGTGATCTGACTGGACTCGTCTAATGGCCACAAGCCGGCGACTGCACACCGGCTCCTGACCGGCCGCCGCGAGCCGGTGGACCGCATCTGCACCATGGTCCGGAACGGAACCCACCGGGCCGTCTTCATCATGGCCGGCCCGGGCATCGGAAAGTCGGCCGTCACTGACGCCGTGACCGAGCGCCTGGCCGGAAACATGAAAATCCTGCGCATCCACGCCAGTTCGGCCCTGGCCGGAGTGCCATTCGGAGTCCTGACACCCTATACGGGGGAACTCAGCGCCGAGGAGTCCGTCTCGCCGGTCGCGGTGCTGCGTTCCATGTGGTCCTACTTTGAGAAGCTCAAGGCCGGCAGCGGGGGAGCGGTCCTGCTGGCGGTGGACGATGCCCACCACCTCGATGATGCTTCCGCGGGGGTGCTGGCCGAGGTGATTTCAGCCGGATGGGCAACGGTGCTTGCTGCCGCCCGGCCACGTCCGGGTCTCCCACAGCCGCTCGACCAGCTCTGGTACGACGGCCTGGCCGAACGCGTGGACCTCCGGCCCCTCAACCGTGAACAGATTGAAGAAGTCCTGGACCACGTCCTCGACGGGACCGTGCCGGCTGCAACGGTGGACTCCATCTGGAACGCATCAAGCGGCAATCCCCGGATCCTCGACGCCCTGCTGCACGACTCCGCCGAGGCCGGCGTCCTCGCCAAGCGCAACGGAATTTGGATGCTGCTGGGCCCGCTGCCCGCGGATGGGGACCGCCTCGCAGGCGTGGTGGCCAAAGACCATCTCCGGCGCCGGACCGAAGAGCAGGAAGCACTGAAGCTCATTGCCCTTGCCGGGCCGGTGGGCAGGAAGGTCATCGAAGACATCAGCGGGGCAGCCGTGGTCCGGTCCCTGCTGGACCAGCAGATCATCGTCGAAGCCCCCGGCATCCCGGCGGAGCTTTCCATCTGGAACGGACTCTTCGCCGGCGCCATCCGGAACACCGTGTCGGTCTCCCGCAGCCTCCAGCTGCTGGAGAAGGTCAGGGCCCACCAGGACCCCACCCAATTGCGCGGGGAGGGCCGGTTGCGGGCAGTGGAGTGGGCCCTGGAGTGCGGCGTCAGGGTCAGCGACGACGAGATGCTGGCCGCGGCCAAGGAAGCCTTGCTGCGGTTCCGCAACGACAGTGCACGGTCCATTGCGTCCCGTATCCACGACCCCGCCATGGTCCCGCTGGCCCAGGCCATCCAGGCGCGGGCCCTGTATAACGAGGGCGCCTATACCGGGGCCGCGGCACTCCTTGACGAGTGCTGGCTCCGGCTGGCCGATGATCCCCAGGGACCGGCCGTCCTGCTGCTCCGGGTTTCGGCCCACCTGGCCATCGGCCATCCCCTGGGGATGATCGCGGACGACGTCGAAAAGAACGTCCCGCTCTCCAGCGACGGCGAAAGGAGCTGGCAGGAAGGGCTCCTGCACCTGCTCCACCTCGGTGCCGAGGTGAACTTCCCGGCGCTGAACGACGAAGTGGACACGATGCGGAAGCGCCCCCCGGCAGAAGCCGGAGAACCGCTCCGCGCCTTGGCTGAGGGCCTTCTCTCCCACGCCCTCGGCTCGGCGGGACGCCCCGTGCAGGGGCTGGAGGCCGCACTGCTGGCAGCCTCGGAACTTCCCCCGCTCGAAGGCAGCCTGTTCTTCTTCCCTGAGTTCGTGCTGGGAAGGCTCGTCTCCGACTACCTGGCCATGGGTGAATGGGAGCCGGCGGAGCGCGAGATCGACCATTACGCGGCCGGACACACGCTTGGCGCGGCCACCTTCAACGGAAGCCTCCAGCTGCTGCGGGGGTATTCGCTGCTGCGGCAGGGGAGGATGGAACGCGCTTATCAGGTCCTGCTGCCCGCTGTTGAGGCGCTGAGGCTCAACGACCCGCTGCAGCTGTACCGGTTCGGCACGGCCCTCGGCTTCTACGCCGCGGCCCGGCTGGGCGACACGGAACAGGCACAGCGCCTTGAACAGGATCACAAGGACGCCGACGCCGGCTGGCCGGCGCATGATCTTTTGGCAGAGGCCTACATGGCCGCTGCCGCCGAATACCTGGCCCGCGACGGCAAGGGATTGGCCGCACTGCAGACGCTGATGACCACCACCCAGGCCTCTGCACGGAAGGGAAACCTGCTCCAGGTCCTGGCCATGTGCTGGGACCTGGGCGACCCCTCGGTGGTGCCCATGGTGCAGGCGGCGGCCCGGGACGTGGAAGGCCGGTGGGCAGAAGCTCTTCTGACGCTGGCCACCGCCTGGGAAAATGCCGACGGCGACACCCTCATGGCAACAGCTGCCTCGCTGGAGGAGGCAGGCTTTGTCAACCTGGCCCGCGAAGCCTATGCCCGTGCCAGCACGGTGCTGGAGCAGGCCGGTGAACGCCGGCGCTCACGCCAGGCCGTGGCCCAGCGCGAAAAGTGCGACCACGAACTGGGCGAGCGGTTCCGTGAAGGACGCTTCATCGCCGCGGCGCCCACCGTTCGCCTCACCAGGCGCGAACAGGACATCGTGGAGCTGGCCGTGCAGGGCCTGACCGACCGCGAGATCGCACAGCGGCTCATGGTCTCCGTCCGGACCGTGGAGGGCCACCTCTACCGCACCTACGTCAAGCTCGGCGTCCGCAGCCGCGATGAGCTGGAAGCGGCCCTGCCAAAGTAGGTCTGGCCTCCCAAACCGGCCCTGCCGTGCCTCCGTGCTGCCAGTCGGGCATCGGAATCCCTGCTGACCGCCCGACGTCGAAATCCCTGCCCCCGGCCACCCGCTGCCCACGGTGTTTCCACCCGGGAAGCACCGCCGGGCCGCCGTCGTACCCAAGCCCGCCAACCATCCCGCCCGGAGGGTGCGCAGGAGCGCCAACCCGGTAGTGCACCCGCCTGGATTCGAGTACACCCTACTCGTGTACGTAAGGGCCCCACGGGATTTACTTAAGGAGGCAAAGCAAAGCGGCAGGCCGGAAGCCGCAGAGCAGCCAATCAGGACAGTGAGGCCCTCTCAACTTCCGGTCCCCAGGGACCGGGTCAAGACGGGGCCGGCGACGTCAGAGTCTTCTGAGACCGAGACTCTCCCCCCAGCCGTCGCCGGCCCTTTACTCCCTCGGCCGAAGCCCGGGGCAGCGGTGGCGGCCGCCCCTCCCGGGCGGCCGCCACAGCCGTGTGTGGGACAATTGGGTTGTCAGACATGGGCAGCCCAAGGAGTTCGTTTTGGCCGTAGTATCAACGCCAGCCACACTGGAACGTGCCGTACCTGTCATGGACAACGCCGAGGTGCTGCGCATCCGCAATGACTTCCCGGTCCTCAACCAACTGGTGAACGGACAGCCGCTGGTCTACCTCGACTCCGGGGCGACATCCCAGAACCCCGTGAGCGTCATCGAAGCCGAGCAGGAATTCTATGAGCAGCGCAACGCTGCCGTGCACCGGGGCGCCCACCATCTTGCGGTTGAGGCCACCGAAGTCTTCGAGGACGCCCGCCAAACCATCGCCGACTTCATCGGTGCGGACTACGAGGAAACCATCTGGACCTCGAACGCGACGGAGGGACTGAACCTCCTCTCCTATGCGCTGTCCAATGCCGGACTGTGGGCTGCCCAGGGCCGCGGCGACCAGCGGCTCGGGGAGCTGTCCCTGGGGCCCGGGGACGACATCGTGGTGACCGAGATGGAACACCATGCCAACCTGATTCCATGGCAGGAGCTGGCATTCCGCACAGGAGCCACCCTCCGGTACATCCCCATCGGAGATGACGGCAGCCTTCGCATGGACCAGGCCGCCGGGATTATCGGCCCGCGTACCAAAGTCCTGGCCTTCACCCACGCTTCCAACGTCCTGGGAATCATCAACCCGGTAGCGGAACTGACGGCCCTCGGGCATGCGGCCGGCGCCTTGGTTGTCCTGGACGCCTGCCAGTCGGCTCCCCACCTGCCCTTGAACGTCAAGGAACTCGGCGTGGACTTCGCGGTCTTCTCCGGCCACAAGATGCTCGCCCCCACGGGGATTGGCGTGCTGTACGGGCGGCAGGAGCTGCTGGACATCCTCCCGCCGTTCCTGACCGGCGGGTCAATGATCACTACCGTCACCATGGAGCGGGCCGAGTACCTCCCGGCGCCCCAGCGCTTCGAAGCGGGCACCCAGCGCATCTCCCAGGCGGTAGCCATGGCGGCCGCAGCGAACTACCTGACGGAAACCGGGCTGGCCCGGATCCATGCGTGGGAGGCCGCACTGGGCCAGCGCATGGTGGCGGGGCTGGAATCCATTCCCGGCGTCCGGGTCCTGGGCCCGGCAGCCGGAAAGGAACGGATCGGCCTTGCCGCATTCGACGTCGAAGGCGTCCACGCCCATGACGTGGGACAGTTCCTGGACTCCCGGGGAATCGCCGTCCGCGTGGGACACCACTGCGCCCAGCCGCTGCACCGCAGGCTTGGACTGACCGCCACGACCCGGGCCAGCGCCTACCTCTACAACACCACGGACGACGTGGACCGCTTCCTTGAAGCCGTTGCCGGCGTCCGGGCCTACTTCCGCGCATAGCGGAGAAGACGAAAGGTGACACCATGAGCCTTGACCAGCTGTACCAGCAGATCATCCTGGACCATTCGAAGGCCCGCCACGGCAGCGGGCTCGCCGCGACCGAAGCGCCCCAAGGCACCTCCACCGGGCAGTCGCACCAGCTCAACCCCGTGTGCGGCGACGAAGTTACACTCCGGCTCGCCGTCCAGGACGGGAAAGTGGCACAGGTGGCGTGGGACGGCGCCGGCTGCTCTATTTCCATGGCCTCGGCGTCCGTCCTCAGCGACCTCGCCGAAGGCATGACCGTGGCTGAACTGCACGAAATTATCGACAGCTTCCGGGAGGTGCTGAGGTCCCGTGGGAAGGTCCATGCTGATCCTGAGCTGCTTGGGGATGCGGCAGCGTTCGAAGGAGTGGCACGCTACGCAGCCCGGGTCAAGTGCGCCATGATCTCCTGGGTTGCTGCGGAGGACGCGCTTAACCAGGCAGCCTAGGCCAGGCAACCCAGGCCAGACGGAAACAGCCCGGACCTTGCTCCAACAGGAGTAAGGTCCGGGCTGTTTTCGCGCCGTGGAACGGCTGGTTCAGCCCAGCAGGCCGAGAACACCGATCACCGCTGTGGCGAGTCCCAGCACCATGGAGATGCTCACCAGCACCACGTGCACGGTCAGGAATTTGGTGGCCTTTCCTGCCGCATCGCGGGCGCGGGGATCCTTCATCACGCGGCGCAGGAACTGCGGCCAGACCACCAGGGACCAGACGCCGGCGACGATGAGGACCAGCGCTGCGAGGACGGGAAGCTGCATGGGTTAGTGGCTTTCCAGCCAGGCCTGAGCCTGTGCGGCCTGCAGGTTCAGGGCTTTGGCCACCATGGGTTCGGCGGCGTCGGCGATCTTGCCGCCCAGGAACGGAACAGAGGACTTAACGGCGCCCTCGAGCTCCACCCGGGTTCCACCGGCATCGGCCACCAGGCGCTGGACGGCCGTGACATCCACCGGGGCGCCGGCGATCTTCAGCGAAATGTTGCTCTGGCGGGAGCCGTCGGCGGCCGGGGCCTCCCAGTTTTCAACCTGCGTCACCTTCAGGTGCTCACCCACGAACTTGCGGGCAATCTCGGGCAGGCGCGTGGTGGGGAGGGTACGCACCGAGGTGGCGTTGAAGGCCCCTGCGATGTCACCGTCCACGCTGAAGGACTCCAGGGTGCCGCCTACCAGTTGGCTGACGTGGCGCTGGAAATCTTCGTTCACCAGCACAGCAGCAACGCTGTCAACGGAGTGCGGAAGGGTTGTGGTTGCGCTCAGCGCCATGGGTCCTCCTGGGATTTGGGGAAAGGATTTACGCCTCCAACATCCTACGGGGTGACCGGCGAGGGCTCCGCATCGGCAAGTTTCTGGGCGGCAGCGGTGATGTTCCGGGCCATGGCCGGGAAGATCAGGCTGTGGAACGGAAGCACGGCGAGCCAATAGAGCCGTCCGCTCAATCCCTTGGGGAAGAAGATGGCGCGCTGCCGGTAGCGGCTGCCCGCGCCGTCGGGCTCCACGGAAAGCTCCAGCCAGGCCCGTCCCGGCGCCCGCATCTCGGCCCGCAGCCGCAGGAGCCTGCCCCGGTCGATCTGCTCCACCCGCCACCAGTCCACCACTTCGCCGATGGCCAGGGTGTGCGGGTGCCGCCGGCCACGCAGCAGGCCTGCGCCGCCGGTCAGTTTGTCCAGCCAGCCGCGGACCTGCCAGGCCAGGGGCAGGGAATACCAGCCGTTGCGCCCGCCGATGCCCTCGATGATCGTCCAGACGTGGGCCGGGTCCACATCGCCGTGGAAGGTCCGCTCGTCGATGTACACCTTGTGCCCCGACCAATCGGGGTCGCTGGGAAGCGGATCGGAGTCGGCACCGGCGTTGGCCCAGGTGGTCTCCACCTGGCCGTCCCGCTCCTTTCCCAGCGCCAGGGCCACCGCCGTGCGGTAGGGGGTCAGGCCGCCGTCGGGCTGGGGAATGTACTGGTCGATGTCGTGTTCGTTGGCCACCGCGTCATGCTGCAGGGACTGGACCAGCGGCACGGCCATGGAGAGCGGGATGGGTGTTGTCAGGGCCACCCACATGCCTGCCAGCTTGGGTGCCGGTACCGGCAGCGCCAGCACCACCCGGTAGGGCAGGCCCGCTTCGGCGGCGTACTCCTGCATCATCCCCGCGTAGGTCAGCACCTGCCGGCAGCCGATGTCGAAGGTGCGGTTGATGGGGCCCTCCAGCGACGCTGCGGACACCAGGTAGTAGAGGACATCACGCACGGCGATGGCTTCGATCCTGTTGCGCACCCAGCTGGGCGCCGGCATCAGGGGCAGCGTTTCGGAGAGGTGCCGGATCATCTCGAAGGAGGCGGAGCCGGAGCCGATCACCACGCCTGCCTGGAACACTACGGCGTCCACCGGGCTGTCCAGGAAGACCTTGCCCACCGCCTCCCGTGACCGCATGTGGGTGGACAGCTCCACCCCCTGGGGGTGCAGGCCGCCAAGGTAGACGATCCGGCGGACCCCCGCGGCCGCTGCAGCATCCGCGGCCGTCCTGGCCATGGCCTTTTCCTTGGCTTCGAATCCCGCGCCGGCGGCCATCGAATGCACCAGGTAGTAGAAGACCTCGACGCCGGCCAGGGCGTCGCGGAGGGCGTCGCCGTCGTCCAGGCTGCTTTCCACCACGTCCACTTTGTCCCGCCAGGGCACGCCGGCGATCTTGTCCGGCGAGCGGACCAGCACCTTGACGGTGTGGCCTGCTTCCAAAAGCCGGGGCACCAGGCGGCCGCCGATGTAACCGGTGGCCCCGGTGACAAGGACAGTCTTTGGTGCTGGCTGGGCGCTCATTGCAGTCATGCTGGCTCCTGTATGGTCCTGGCCCCTGTTCGTGCCGGCCTGGCTTCGTCCTTTGTTCTTCGGAGCCGCGGCCCGTCCGGACGGGCCGCGGCTCCGAACAACACGGCTCCTAACAAAATGGCTCCGAACTAAGGGGCTCCGAACGGGCAACTGTCCGGCCCTGCCAGCCTAGGCCTGTGGGCGCCGCGCTGCCATGTCGTTCCTGCGCTGTAGGCTGGGAGTACCCGGGATTCGCAGCGAATTTCGGGTTTTCGCGTTGCCTGCGACCCTCGATGAACACCACAGGAGCTTCTGCCATGAGTCTTCCCGGCCAGTCCGCCGCCGGCACATCCAGCACAGGTACATCCAGCACAGGCACGTCCAGGACAGGCACGGCCCGGCCCGCCAAGACCAGTGCCGCCCCGTCGCTGGACGGGCTGCGCCGTGCCCTGGCGCCGGACCAGACGTTCGCCCGGGTCCGCGCCGAGGCTGCCCGGGGATTCGCCGTCCGCGGACAGGACTACCAGATCAGCGCTCCTCCGGGACTTCGTCCGGTGCTGCTCGCGGAGATGGCTGACGGGCTGGCGGCCAAGGCGGAACAGGCGGGCGGTATGGAGCCGGGCGTGGTGCTGGCCGTCACTGCCACCGGCCGGGAGGCGGAGGACCTCACTGCGGCCCTGCGCGCGTACCTGCCCGCGGATTCGGTGGCCGAGTTCCCCAGCTGGGAGACCCTCCCGCACGAGCGGCTGTCGCCGCGCTCGGACACCGTAGGCCGCCGCTTGTCCGTGCTGCGCCGCCTGGCCCATCCGGAAAATCCAGCCCATCCGGAAAGCTCGACGGCGGGCCGGCTCCGCGTCGTCGTCGCGCCGGTCCGCGCCGTGGTCCAGCCGGTGGTGGCGGGCCTGGGCGACCTGGTTCCCGTCACGCTGAAGGTGGGCCAGGAGGTGCCGTTCTCCGACGTCGTGAAGAGCCTTGCCGACGCCGCGTACGCCCGTGTGGACATGGTGACGCACCGCGGTGAGTTCGCCGTCCGCGGCGGCATCATCGACGTTTTCCCGCCCACCGAGGACCACCCCATCAGGGTGGAGTTCTTCGGGGACGAAGTGGACCAGATGCGCTGGTTTGCCGTGGCCGACCAGCGCTCGCTGTCCGCCCCGGGCGTCCACCACCCCGCCGAACTGCATGCCCCGCCGTGCCGGGAAATCCTCATCACCCCGTCCGTCATGTCCCGCGCCGCCACGCTGAAGTCCCAGCTTCCGGCCGCCGCGGACATGCTGGAGAAGATCGCCGGCGGAATCGCCGTGGAGGGCATGGAATCCCTGGCGCCGGTGCTGGTGGATGCGATGGTTCCGTTCGTTGACCAGCTGCCTGCCGACTCCATCGCCGTGCTGATCGAGCCGGAGAAGGTGCGCACCCGCGCCCACGACCTTGCCGCCACCAACGAGGAGTTCCTCGAAGCGGCATGGTCCACCGCGTCCGACGGCGGTGCGGCACCTTTGGACCTCAGCTCGCAGGCGAGTGCGGCGCTGCACTCTGCCAGCTTCCGGTCCCTGGCGGAAACGCGCACCTCCTCGCTGGAGCACGGCGTGTCCTGGTGGTCGATTACGTCACTGGCGCAGGACGCGGAGCTGCTGCCCGAGATCGACGTGCTGAACCTGCATGCCCGGGAGCCGCGGGGCTACCAGGGCGACGTGGCGGAAATGATGGAGTTCATCGGTTCGCACGTCCGCGACCAGTGGCGGATCGTGGTGGCCACGGAAGGGCCCGGGCCGGCCCAGCGCCTGGCCGAGTTGTTCCATGAGAACGACATTCCCTGTGCCCGGGTGGACAGCCTGGACCACGAACCCCAGCCGGGCATCATCGAGGTGACCACTGCCGCCGTCGGCCGTGGTTTTGTCCTGGACGGCCTCAAACTGGGCCTGCTCACCGAAGCCGACCTGCTGGGACGGACCTCCGCCGGGTCCACCAAGGACATGCGGAGGATGCCCTCCAAACGGCGCAACGCCGTCGATCCCCTGCAACTGGTGGCGGGGGACCACGTGGTCCATGAACAGCACGGCATTGGCCGGTTCGTGGAACTCATCCAGCGCAAGGTGGCCGGCGGCGGCGACGGCGTCCGGGAATACCTGGTGCTGGAGTACGCGCCGGCCAAGCGCGGCGCACCCGGCGACCGGCTGTTCGTCCCCACGGACCAGCTGGACCAGGTGACCCGCTACGTGGGCGGCGACACCCCCGTGCTGAGCAAGATGGGCGGCGCGGACTGGGCCAGTACCAAGTCCAAGGCCCGCAAAGCCGT
Organism: Arthrobacter sp. Soil761; assembly: GCF_001428325.1. NCBI lineage: Bacteria > Bacillati > Actinomycetota > Actinomycetes > Micrococcales > Micrococcaceae > Arthrobacter > Arthrobacter sp. Soil761. The sequence goes on from NZ_LMSF01000030.1 coordinate 321,152, forward strand.
CAAGGAGATCGCCGGCGAACTGATCCGGCTGTACTCTGCCCGCATGGCCTCCCGTGGCCACGCGTTTGGACCCGACACGCCCTGGCAGCGGGAACTGGAGGAGGCGTTCCCGTATGTGGAGACGCCGGACCAGCTGACCACCATCAACGAGGTTAAGGCGGACATGGAGCGGGAGATTCCCATGGACCGGCTGGTGTCCGGCGACGTGGGCTACGGCAAGACCGAGATCGCGGTGCGCGCTGCCTTCAAGGCGGTGCAGGACGGCAAACAGGTGGCGGTGCTGGTGCCCACCACCCTGCTGGCCCAGCAGCACTACGAGACCTTCACCGAACGCTTCTCCGGCTTCCCGCTGCGGGTGAAGCCGTTGTCCCGGTTCCAGAGCGCCAAGGAAGCGAAGGAGACGGCGGAGGGTGTGAAGAGCGGTGCCGTGGACGTGGTGATCGGCACGCACCGGTTGTTGGCCAAGGACTTTGAGTTCAAGGACCTGGGCCTGGTGATCGTGGACGAGGAACAGCGGTTCGGCGTGGAGCACAAGGAAGCGCTGAAGAAGATGCGCACCAACGTGGACGTCCTGGCCATGAGTGCCACCCCGATTCCCCGCACCCTGGAGATGTCCCTCACCGGCATCCGGGAAACCTCCACCCTGGCCACCCCGCCGGAGGAACGGCACCCCGTGCTGACCTACGTGGGCCCGTACACGGACAAGCAGACCTCGGCCGCCATCCGCCGCGAGCTGATGCGTGAAGGCCAGGTGTTCCTGGTCCACAACCGGGTGTCCACTATCGAGCGGACGGCCGCCAGGATCCGCGAGCTGGTGCCCGAGGCACGGGTCGAGGTGGCGCACGGCAAGATGTCGGAGAGCCGCCTGGAGCAGATCATCGTTGACTTCTGGGAGCGGCGCTTCGACGTGCTGGTGTGCACCACCATCATCGAGACCGGCCTGGACATCTCCAACGCCAACACGTTGATCGTGGACGGCGCGGACAAGTACGGCCTGTCCCAGCTGCACCAGCTCCGCGGCCGCGTGGGCCGTGGCCGTGAACGCGCCTACGCCTACTTCCTGTATCCGTCAGAGAAGCCGCTGGGCGAGGTGGCGCTGGAACGGCTCAAGGCCGTGGCCGCGCACAACGAACTGGGCGCCGGCATGCAGTTGGCCATGAAGGACCTGGAAATCCGCGGTGCCGGCAACCTGCTGGGCGGCGAACAGTCCGGCCACATCCAGGGAGTGGGCTTTGACCTGTACATCCGGCTGGTGGGCGAGGCCGTGGCGGACTACCGGGGCGAGGCCGAAGAAAAGGCCGCGGAGATGAAGATCGAGCTGCCCGTCAACGCCCACCTGCCGCACGACTATGTCCCCGGCGAACGGCTGCGCCTGGAGGCCTACCGGAAGCTCGCGGCGGCCATCACCAATGAGGCCATCGACGAGGTCCAGGCCGAGCTCGTTGACCGCTACGGTGAACTTCCGCTGCCCGCCCAGAACCTGGTGGCGGTGGCACGCTTCCGTGTTGGTGCGCGCGAAGCCGGCCTGTCCGACGTCGCTCTGCAGGGCAACTTCATCAAGTTCTCCCCGGCCTCGCTCCCGGAATCCAAGATCATGCGCCTGAACCGGATGTACCCCGGATCGCAGTCCAAACCCGCACTCGACGCCGTCCTCATCCCCAAGCCCAAGACGGCACGGATCGGCGGACGGGATCTGCAGGACGCCGAGATCCTGGAATGGGCCAACGGCGTGATCCGGAATATCTTCTCCGACGCCCCGCTCGCCGCCCCGGCAGTCAGCGGCTAGTACGTGATGGGAGGACACCACGCCGCGTCTGGAGCCGCGGCGTGGGTAGCTGTTGCGTCCACCGGCCCCTACACCCTGGGTTGGTACCCGCTGGATCCCACGGGCATCCTCATCGGCGGCATGGCCACCGCGGGCACGGCACTGGTGTGCGACTGGGACCACCGGGCAAGCACGGTGGCCCACTCGCTGCCGCCGCTGTCCAACGTGATTGCGCGCGGCATCGAGAACGCCAGCGGGGGCCACCGGCAGGGAACGCACTCCATCCTTGGTGCCGCGGTTTTTGTCTTCCTCGCCGGCCTGGCATCGCAGGTGCACCTGGACACCGGCTGGGGCCGCCTGTCCGTGGGGGCCGGGCTGCTGTGCATGTTCCTGATCAACATTGCGGCGAAGGCGCTGAAGCTCTTTCCCAAAAGCGGCTTTATCTCCAACTGGATCTTCGCGCTGGTCATGGCGGGCCTGGTCACCGTATACGCGCCGGGGCAGTGGACCTGGCTGCCCACCTCGATGCTGATCGGGGTGGTGGTGCACATCGTGGGCGACCTCATCACCACCGGAGGAGTGCCGCTGCTGTGGCCGCTGGTGGTCCGGCCGCCGAAAATACTGCGCCGGCTGCCCCTGCTGCGGAACGTCTGGCGGGCCAACGGCGCCCTGTCCCTTCCCCTGCTGGGGCGTGCCGGTTCCAAGCGGGAGTGGCTGGTGCTGATCCCGGTCAGCGCGTACGCCATGGTGGGCATGTCGATGGCCGGCTGGGCCATCGCCCAACAGCACTGGGGCCGTGCGGCGGCTGCCGCGGGCGCCTGGATCAGGCTCTGGTTCTAGCAGGCAACACCCTTCAGCGGGAAACAGCAACGGACCGGCGGAAAAGTCCGCCGGTCCGTTGTTTGCTGTATGGAGTGGGTGTTAGTGCTCGCCCGCAGAGTCGGACCGGCCCAGGATGGTCTGCGGGATCCAGAAGGCCAGCGCAAACAGGGCCAGGCAGGCGGCCATGGGCCAAGGGTTGCCCAGGCTGAGGAAGGACAGCGAGTAGATGGCGCCCAGGAACAGCACGAAGCAGACCGCGAACAGGATGACGCTGGTGGCGAGGTTGTTCTCGTTCTGCGGGGTCCGGACGGAGTCCTGGTTCGACGCCGAGTCCCGGCTGGACGCGTTGATCTGGCTGGACATATGTTCCTCCTCGGCCCCGCGGGGCTTGGTCTGCGGCCGCTTCCGGGTCCGGTCAGTAAGCGGTTGAACCCTGTTCACCCTTGACGATGGCAATCCCGGAGCTGGCACCAATTCGTGTTGCACCTGCTGCAATCATAGCCTGCGCGTCGGCCAGGGACCGTACGCCGCCGGAGGCCTTGACCCCCAGGTCAGGGCCCACCGCGCGGCGCATCAGGGCCACGTCTTCAACGGTGGCGCCGCCACCGTTGAAGCCCGTGGAGGTTTTCACGAAGTCCGCCCCGGCCTCAACGGCCGCCCGGCATGCCAGCACCTTCTGCTCATCCGTGAGCAGGGCTGTTTCGATGATGACTTTCAGGATGGCGCCGCCGGCGTGCACCGTCTCGGCCACCGCGGCGATGTCCTCGGTCAAGGCGCCCTGGTCACCGGCCCTCGCGGCGGCAATGTTGATCACCATGTCCACCTCGTCCGCGCCGTCCAGCACGGCGCCGCGGGCCTCGAACGACTTCACGTCTGTAGGGGTGGCCCCCAGCGGAAAGCCCACCACGGAACAGGTGAGGACGCCGGAGCCCTTGAGCGCCTTGGTGACGGTCTTGACCCAGATGGGGTTGACGCAGACCGACTTGAACCGGTACTCGGCTGCCTCCGCGCAGACCTTCAGCACGTCAGCTTCCGAGGCTTCGGGCTTGAGCAGCGTGTGGTCGATGCAGGAGGCGATGTTCGCGGTCCCGGCCGGATCAGCGGTTCCTGCGTGAACGGTGGCTTCGTTGCTCATGATGGTCCTCTCGAAGGGCCTTTTGGGCCCGGCGTTGACTCGGTTTCGGGAACCATCTTGTCACAGCGCACGGCGCCGGTGGCGGCCGCTCAGGCGGCAGCCTGAAGGACCGGCGCTGCAGCCGCGGCAGTCAGCAACTGGGTGGCACAGGCACCTGCCGCCGACGCGGCGGCCACCAGCAGCCCCAACCGCACGCCGTCGAACGCTGCTGCGTCGCCGATCGCCCAGATCCCCGGCACGGACGTCCGGAAGTCCCTGCTGATCTCGATGCCGCCGCCGGCGGCCGTCCGCAGGCCCGCGCTGGCGGCGAGGCCGTCCCGGGATACCCGTTCCTCGGCCAGGACCACCAGGTCGCCGGTCATGCTGCTGCCGTCTTCAAAGACCACGGCGGAGGCGGCGAGGGGGGAACCGGCCCCTCCGGAAACGACGGCCGGGATGATGGCCGCGGGCCGGGCGGTGGTGCGGATTGGCCGCACCCCCTTGGCCCGGAGTACCGCTTCGGCCTGCCCTGCCGCTGCCCCGGTGCCCACCAGGATCCCCACGGGGCGGCGGCCCAGCTCGCGGGTGACTTCCTGCACTCCGTCCGCAATGCGCGGGGCGTCATCGATGGTGGAGTAGCTCAGGCACTGCGCGGCGCCGTCCACCGGGTTGGCCACGGGAGCCGAACCGGTGGCGATGACCAGCTGGTCGTAGGCGAATTCCATGCCGTCGGCGGTTGCCACGGTGCGCTTGGCAGCATCGATGTGGCTGGCCGGCTGGCCAAAGCGGACGGAGACCTGGGGGAGCATGGCCAGCTCCAGCAGTTCCGCGGGGGTGTCATCGCGGTTGCTCAGCACGGTGATGGTGCCGGCGAACCGTGCCCGGTCCAGTTGGGCCACCAGGGCCTGGGCGGCGGGGCCGGCGCCGGCGATGACGATGCGGGTTGCGGCGGAGGTGGACGTTGAGGGTGCCGGAGCGGACATGTGCTGGCCCTTTCGCTGGCGGCCGGGAACCGGCCGGAACTTCATGATGGAACCCAGCGTAGGGGCCTGCTTTTTCGGTTGTGTTACCCACCCATTGCTGTTTACCGGGCCCGTGTTCGCCAGTATTTACCGGCCGGTAACAGAACCCGTGACCCACCTCTCATTCACCGGCCGGCGGACACAATCCGCCATTCCCGGCGCACAAGTGGCCGGCACAGGCGTTCCTTAGACGCGGATCCGGTACCCGCGCTTGACTACCGTTTCAATGAGCTTTCCGTCCGGCAGTGACGAACGCAGCCTGCTGACCGTCATGTCCAGTGCGTGCACGGAACCCCGGAGTTCCAGCAGGTCGGAGAGGGATTCACGGGACAGGACAGCGCCGCCGGCACCCAGCAGGGCGCGCAGGAGCAGCAGGGGAGCGGGTGCCAGTTCCACCGCCTGGCCGTCGATCCGCAGGCTGCGGCCGCGAAGCTCGATGTTCCCGGAGCGGGTGTCCAGCCGCCGGACATGGTTCAGGGCCAGATGCTCGCACACCAGCCGGATGAGGGCCCCCATGCGGAAACGTTCCGGGATGAGCGGCGTCACGCCCGCGTCCAGGAGTGGCTGTGCCGTCACGGGACCCACCACCGCGGTGGTGACGTTCAGCTTCAGGCTTTCCACCAGCTGCTTGTACAGGCCCATTTCGTGGGCGGTGCTCCACATCGCGTCCACGGCTGGGGCGCTGGTGAAGGTCAGGACGTCCAGGTTCCCGCTGCAGGCGGCCTCGATCAGGCGCGGCAGCCTGTCCTCGCCGTCGGGCTTGACCCACCGGTAGGGCGTGACAGTGAGGACCGTGGCGCCGGACATCCGCAGGCGTTCGATCTGGCGGACGTCGGTGTAGCCGTGCAGCTGCATGGCGACGGTCTTGCCCCGGACGCCTTCGGTGAGCAGCATGTCCACCAGCGTGGCGGTGGTTTCGTCGCTGCTGATGCCGACGTCGGCAAGGCCGGCCGCGCGCACGGCACCGCGGGCTTTGGGCCCCCGGACGAACATGCGGCAGTTTCCCAGCGTTTCCAGCAGTTCGTCGCCGATTCCGAAGGAGTCAGCGGCCTCGCACCACCGGCGCATTCCGTAGGCGGTGGTGGCGATGCACAGGTCCGGCTTGGCGGCGATGATGGCCCGCGTGTCCTCGATGAGGCGCATGTCCTCCTGGACGGGGGCGATCTTCAGCGCCGGCGCATGCAGCACTTCGGCACCCCGGCGCTCCAGGGCCTCGATCAGGTCGCGGGACCGCCGGTCCGAGGTGACGCCGATGCGGAACCCTTCCAAGGGCGACTCCGCGGCATCGGTGGCTTCTTCGGCCTGCGTCGTCGGTGCGGCCTGGGCCGGTTCAGCCGGTGCAAGTGCAGTCATGGGGGTCAATCCTTTCATGATCCCAGCAGCGAGGCCGCCAGCCTGTCCAGGTCTGCGGCGGAACCGGCGTGGTCACGGTTCGCTTCAGCCACCCGCACCACCTCGCCGATGACCAGCACTGCCGGGTTGCTGCAGCCGGCAGCGGCGGAGGTGATGGTGCCGAGGTCAGCGATGGTGGTGCGCTGGCCGGGCCGGTAGCCCCGCTCCACCACGGCCATGGGCATGTCCGGGCGCATCCCGGCGCGGCGCAGGCCTGCCGCCAGCTGGTGGAGGGTGCCGATGCCCATGAGCACCACGATGGTGCCGCCCAGACCGGCCAGGTGGTGGTGCTCCTTCTCCGTCAGCGGCGCGTGCCCGGAGACCACGGTGAACATGTGGCTGACTTCGCGGTGGGTCACCGGGATGCCTGCTGCGGCCGGGACCGAGATGGCGCTGGTGACGCCGGAGATGACGTGCACTTTGACGCCGGCTGCCACGCAGGCGGCAACTTCCTCGCCGCCGCGGCCAAAGACGTAGGGGTCCCCGCCCTTGAGGCGGACCACGTTGTTGCCGGCAAGGGCACTTTCCACCATCAGCTTTTCGATGTCAGACTGGCTGACCTTGTGGTGGCCAGGCTTCTTTCCGACGTCCACGAGTTCCGCGGAGGTCAGCCGCGGCAGTTCCTGGTACGGCGCCAGTCGGTCGTAGAACACGACGTCGGCATCGCGGAGTGCCTTGACCGCCGCCACGGTGAGCAGGTCGCTCGTGCCGGGGCCGCCGCCCACCAGGGTGACGTGTCCGGCGGGTCCCGCAGCAGGCTCGGCCGCGACCGGGATGCCGGTCTTCCGGCAGCGGTCCAGGAAGGCGTCCCAGCCGGGCTGTCCGTCCTCGACGGCGGCGACCAGGAACAGCCGCTCCGGCAGGTGGACGAGCCGCGCCTCTTCGGGGCTGCCAAGGCGGTGCACGACGGCGCCCGCGGCTTGGTACCGCCGCACCGCCTGCCGCGCGGCGTCGGGGGCGCCGGCCACCAGGACGTTCCGGCCGGTGAGGTCGATACTGAGCTGCATGGCTATGCCTCGTTTCCAGGGGTTTCCGTGGTGGCGGCGCGGACCGGGATGGAAGCCCCGATCAGGACCTTGCCTTTTTCCTCCGGAGTGGCGGGGCGCATCTGGCCGCGCTCGTCCGGGACGAAGGTGATGGAGTCGTCCTTCTGGTCGGGGGCATTGACGAAGGAGCGGAACCGGCGCAGGCGTTCGGGGTCCTTGAGGGTGTCTGCCCACTCATCCACGTACGTGTCCACGTGCTTGGCCATGGCGGCCTCAAGGTCCTCGGCGATACCCAGGGTGTCCTTCACCACCACGTCCTCAACGTGCTTGATGCCGCCGTCGAGCTCCTCCTGCCAGCGGGCCGTGCGCTGCAGGCGGTCCGCGGTGCGGATGTAGTACATGAAGTAGCGGTCGATGTACTTGATCAGGGTTTCGTCGTCCAGGTCCTTGGCCAGGAGCTGGGCGTGGGCCGGGGTGGCTCCGCCGTTGCCGCCCACGTACAGGTTCCAGCCGTCGGCCGTGGCGATCACGCCCACGTCCTTGCCGCGGGCCTCCGCGCATTCGCGGGCACAGCCGGAAACACCCATCTTGAGCTTGTGCGGGCTGCGCAGGCCGCGGTAGCGCAGTTCCAGCTTGATGGCCATGGCCACCGAATCCTGGACGCCGAAGCGGCACCAGGTGGAACCGACGCAGGACTTCACGGTCCGCAGGCTCTTGCCGTAGGCCTGGCCGGACTCGAAGCCGGCGTCCACGAGTTCCTTCCAGATCTCCGGCAGCTGCTCCAGCCGGGCGCCGAACATGTCGATGCGCTGGCCGCCGGTGATCTTGGTGTACAGGCCGTACTTCTCGGCCACGGCCGCAATGACGCCCAGCTTCTTGGGGGTGATCTCACCGCCGGCGATGCGGGGGACCACCGAGTAGGTGCCGTCCTTCTGCATGTTGGCCAGGGCGCGGTCGTTGGTGTCCTGCAGGGTGCCGCGGCCGGCGTCCAGGACGTAGGCGCTGTTCTGGCTGGCCAGGATGTTGGCGATGGTCGGCTTGCAGATGTCGCAGCCGGCGCCGGTGCCGTACTTGGCCATGATCTCTTCGAAGGAGGTCAGCCCCAGGACGCGGATGGCGTCGAACAGTTCCTGGCGGGACAGTTCGATATGCTCGCAGAGGGCCTTGGAGACCTCCACGCCGGACTTGGTCAGCTCGGTTTCCAGCAGCTTCTTCAGCATGGGGACGCAGGAGCCGCACTGGGTGCCGGCCCGGGTGCAGCCCTTCAACTCGCCCAGTTCCTGGACCGGGGCGTTGCCCTCGCAGGCGCCGCAGGCGTTGATGGTGTCACGGATGGTTCCGGCCGTGACGTTGTTGCAGGAGCACAGCGTGGCGTCATCCGGCAGTTCGGTCTCCGGCGCCTCGCCACCGCCGGCCGCGCTCAGGAAGGCGCCCGGTTCGGCCGGGAGCTCGCGGCCCAGGAGCGGGCGCAGGCTCATGTAGGGGGAGGCATCGCCGACGAAGATGCCGCCCAGGAGGGTCTTGGCGTCATCCGTGGTCACGATCTTCTGGTAGACGCCGCGGGCCGGGTCGGCATAGACGATTTCCAGGGCGTGCTCGGTCTTGGCGAACGCGTCACCGAAGCTGGCCACGTCCACACCGGACAGCTTGAGCTTGGTGGCGGTGTCGAAGCCCGGGAAGGTGGCGTCCCCGCCGTGCAGCCGGTCGGCCACGATCTCCGCCATGGTGTTGGCGGGCGCCACCAGGCCCAGGCACATGCCGCCGTAGTTGGCCACTTCACCGATGGCCCAGATGCCGGGCACTTCGGTTTCGCAGTAGTCGTTGATGACCACGCCGCCGCGGGGACCCAGGCTGAATACCTGTTCCTCGCCCTCGGCGGCGCGGAAGAGTTCATCGCGGGGACGGACGCCGATGGCGACGATCACGATGTCGGCGTCGATGACGCGGCCGTCGGCCATCAGCACCCCGGTGACCTGGCCGTCGTCGTCGGAAAGTACCTCCGAGGGAAAGACGCCGCCGTGGACTTCGAAACCCTTGGATTTGATGAGCCTGCCCATGGCCTGGCCCGCGCCCTCGTCGAGCTGGGTGGCCATCAGCCACTGGGAACCGTCGATGACGATCGGGTTGGCGCCGAGCTGCTCGGTGCCGGCAGCTGACTCGAGGCCCAGGAGCCCGCCGCCGATAGTGACGGCGTTGACCTTGCGGCCGAGCTTCTCCGTGAGCTCCGCGATGGCCTTGTTGATGGCCCAGACGTCTTCAAGCGTGCGGTAGACGTGCGTGTGCTCCGCGCCGGGGATGGGCAGGCGGGCCGCATTCGAGCCGGTGGCGACTACGAGTTCGTCGTAGGGGTAGCTGTTGCCGGCGGCGGTTTCCACCGTCTTCGCTTCGGCGTTGATCTTTACGACGCGCTCGCCGGTCTTCAGGTCCAGGCCGGCGTGGTCCCACATGGACGCCGTGCCGAGCGTCAGGTCGACGTCGTTGTCGGTGAGGGCTTTGGACAGCGCCACCCGGTCATAGGGGAGGTGGACTTCCTCGGTGAGGACCGTGACATGCCAGCCATCGAGGCCGCGGGCATGCATTGCGTCCGCAAAACGGTGGGCCGCGGGGCCGCCGCCGGCGACGACGATGCGGCGCGGAGTCTCTGTGCTTGAAGTCTGTTCGGTCACTGATGGGCCTTTCGCATGGGCCGCAGGCAGTTTTCCTGCAGCCTTCTCTGACGAGCTGTCCATCCAGACTAGGGAGACGCAGTTTCGCTTCAGTTTCCCATTTGTTTCGCCAACTTAACTTCTGCATCACGAGCGCATTTCCGGGCGGGTTAGGTCTCTTTTACGCGCCGGACACATTCACCGCACCCCGTTGAAACACCCGGACCCTAGCGTTGGAAACGGCCGCAAAAGCAGCCGTGCAAGGACAACAGGCACAGGGAAAGGAGCCGGACATGACGGCAACACTGGAACTTGGGGCGCTCGCCGCCGAATCTGACATCGCTGGATTCCACACCGGCTGGCACCGTGTCTGCGCGGTGGAGGACCTCGAACCAGCCTGGGGCGAGGCCGCACTGGTGGCAGGCCGGCAGGTGGCGCTGTTCCGCACCGGCCCCAGTGAAGTCTTCGCCGTGGCACACGAGGACCCGGCCACCGGAGCCCACGTCATGGCGCGCGGCATCCTGGGCTCAAAGGGGACGCGGCCCACCATCGCCTCCCCCCTGCACAAGGAGGTCTACGACCTTGAGACCGGCGAATGCTTCACCACACCGGGCCTGCGCCTGGCAGCATTCAGCACCCGGGTCACCGACGGCATCGTCGAGGTGCAGCTGTAACACCTGCACCCCTTATGGGGCGCCGGGCCTTCAGTGGCCCAGGCGCCCTTTGGTGTTTAACCGGCAGTTCCTACAGGCCCAGCGCTTCGCTGACGTCGTGCAGGACCTCGTCCAGCGAGGCACGCGCGGCCTGGCGCGCTGCCGGCAGTTCCGCGGCGGACCCCACCTGGTGGATCACCTCGAGGTAGCACTTGAGCTTGGGCTCGGTGCCGCTGGGCCGGATGATGACACGGGTCAGGTTTCGGGTGATGTAGAGCAGCCCTTCGGTGGGCGGCAGGTGCGCGCTGCCTTCAGCCAGGTCCGTGAAGACCTCCACAGCGGACTGTCCGAACGATTCCGGCGGCGAAACCCGCAGGCGGTTCATCATGGCGTCCAGGAGTCCCAGGTCCGCAACCCTGATGCTTAGCTGGTCGCTGGCGTGCAGGCCGTGCTGCAGGTACAGCTCATCCAGGGTGTCGAAGACCGTCTTGCCTGCGGCCTTGGCCGCTGCCGCGAGTTCGGCGATCAGGACGGCGGCGGAAATGCCGTCCTTGTCCTTCACCAGCTCCGGGGCAACGCAGTACCCCAGCGCCTCCTCGTAGCCGTAGACCAGCCCGGGAACCCGGGAGATCCACTTGAACCCGGTCAGTGTTTCCTCATGGGCGAAGCCGGCCGCGGCGGCGATGCGGGCCAGCAGCCGTGAGGAAACGATCGAATTGGCGAAGACGCCCCGGCCGTCAGCGTCCGCGCCGGCGGTGCCGTCCGCGAGCCGGGCCACCATGTGGGCGCCCAGCAGGGAACCCACTTCGTCGCCCCGGAGCATCCGCCAGGCGCCCGTATCGGGGTCCTTTGCCGCCACGGCTGCCCTGTCGGCGTCGGGATCATTGGCGATCACGAGGTCGGCGTCCAGCTGCGCGGCCGCCTCGAGGGCCAGGTCCAGGGCGCCGGGTTCCTCCGGGTTGGGGAAACTTACGGTGGGGAAATCAGGGTCCGGTTCGGCCTGTTCAGCCACCACGGTGACATCTTTGAAACCTGCCGCTTCCAGGACGTCCAGCGCAGTCCCGCCGCCGACGCCGTGCAGCGGGGTGAGGACTATCCGCAGGTCCCGGGCGGGGAAGCGGTCCGCCATGGCCAGTGCCGCCGTCGCCCGCTCATACCCGGCTGCCAGCGAACCGTCCAGGACGGTCCAGCCGCCCTCTGCCAGCGTGATGGATTCCAGCGGCCCCACGGCGCTGATCCGGCCAGCGATTTCCGCGTCGTAGGGCGCCACGATCTGGGCGCCGTCGCCGTCTGCCGGCACAGCATGCCGTCCCAGGTACACCTTGTACCCGTTGTCCTGGGGCGGGTTGTGGCTGGCGGTGACCATGACGCCGCCGTCGCAGTCCAGGGCGCGGACGGCGTACGCCAGCAGGGGAGTGGGGAGGGGCGCCGGGAGCAGGAAGGTTTCGATGCCGGCCGCGGTGAAGATTGCCGCGGTTTCGGCCGCGAAGACATCCGAGTTATGCCGGGCGTCATACCCGACGACGGCGCGCGGGCGGGTGCCCGGGGCGGCCTTGGCTGCGGCGTCCCCCAGGAAGGCCGCGAGTCCCGCTGCGGCGCGGCGCACCACCACCCGGTTCATCCGGTTCGGCCCCGGGCCCAGGGCGGCGCGCAGCCCTGCCGTGCCGAACTGGAGCGTTCCGCGGAAGCTGTCTTCCAGTTCCTGCCGGGCCGCGGGATCGCCGTCCTCAACAAGGCGGACAAGCTCAAGGAGCAGCGCCTTCGTTGCGGGATCCGGGTCTTGGGCAGCCCATTCGCGGGCTTCGGTGAGCAGGCGAAGTTCGGCATCGGAAGACGTCATGGGCCTAACGCTATCGTCATTGCCCGTGCCCGTGACGCACCCTGGGCGCCTGATCCGTTAGAGCCGGGCGATGATATCGGCCAGCAGCCTGGAGATGCGCGGGCCGGCTGCCCGGCCGGATTCGATGACTTCCTGGTGGCTGAGCGGCTGGGGGCTGATCCCGGCCGCGAGGTTGGTGACCAGCGAAATTCCGAACACTTCCATCCCGGAGTGCCGCCCGGCGATGGCTTCCAGCGCCGTGGACATGCCGATCAGGTCGGCACCGATCCGCTTGGCGTACTGCACCTCGGCCGGTGTTTCGTAGTGCGGGCCGGGGAACTGTGCATACACGCCCTCGTCCAGGGTGGGGTCCACCTCGCGGGCCAGCCCGCGGATGCGCGGCGAGTACAGGTCGGTAAGGTCCACGAAGGTGGCGCCTTCCAGCGGTGAGGACGCGGTGAGGTTGATGTGGTCCTTGATCAGCACCGGGGTGCCGGGGGCCCAGTCCTCGTTGAGTCCGCCGCAGCCGTTGGTGAGGACCAGGGTGCTGCACCCGGCGGCCGCCGCGGTCCGGATTCCGTGGACCACTGCCCTGACGCCCTTGCCCTCGTAGTAGTGCGTGCGGGCGCCCAGGACCAGGGCGCGCTTTCCCGAGGGCGTCAGTATGGAGCGGATGGTGCCCACGTGGCCTTCCACGGCGGGGGCATGGAAGCCGGGGACTTCTTCGGCCGACAGGGTGGCGGTGGTCTCGCCGATGAGGTCGGCGGCCTCGCCCCACCCGGAGCCGAGGACCAAGGCAGTGTCGTGCCGGTCCACGCCTGTCTCTTCGGCGATGTAGTCCGCTGCGGCGCGTGCGGCGGCAAACGGGTCCGTGTTCAGGAAGTCTGTTGTACTCACCAGTACAAGTTATCGTGCCGCCCGTGTTGCCCCCGTCACGGCCGGCCCGGAGAGCGCCCTGTTTTCTTGGTGGTCAGCGGCAAATGGGCGAGAATGGATGACTGTGACTACGCATCCAGATTTCAGCTCCCCCCGGATCGCAATCCTGGGAGGTGGTCCCGGCGGATACGAAGCCGCCATGGTGGCCGCCTCGCTCGGGGCGACGGTCACCATCATCGAACGCGCGGGCCTGGGTGGATCCGCCGTGCTGACCGATGTGGTTCCCTCCAAGACCCTCATTGCCACGGCCGACCTGATGACCCGCGTGGCAGAGGCCGGCGAGCTGGGAGTGAAGTTCGACGTCGACGGCGGCGACTTCGTGCCGGTGATGCGAGCAGACCTCAAGCACATCAACGACCGCCTCCTCAACCTTGCCCGCAACCAGTCCCAGGACATCCGGGACGGCCTGGAAAAGCTGGGCGTGCGGATTATTGCGGGTTCCGGCCGGCTGCTGGACACCCACACCATCGAGGTCATGACGGTGGACGGCACCGAGACTGTAGAGGCGGACACCATCCTGCTGGCCGTGGGCGCACACCCGCGCGAGCTGGAGACCGCCCGCCCCGACGGTGAGCGGATCCTGAACTGGACGCAAATCTACAACCTGGACGAGCTGCCCGAGGAGCTCATCGTGGTGGGGTCCGGTGTTACCGGCGCGGAGTTTGCCTCCGCCTACAACGGCCTTGGTTCCAAGGTCACCCTGGTGTCCAGCCGCGACCGCGTGCTGCCCGGCTCCGACGTTGACGCCGCCGTGGTCCTGGAGGAAGTCTTCGAACGCCGCGGGGTCCGGGTTTTGTCCCGTTCCCGTGCCCAGACCGTGGAACGCACCGACAACGGCGTGGTGGTGACCCTTTCCGACGGCTCCACGGTGACCGGCAGCCACTGCCTGCTCTGCCTGGGGTCCATCCCCAATACGGCAGGCCTGGGCCTCGAGGAGGCCGGCGTCGCCGTCAGCGAGAGCGGCCACATCAAGGTGGACGGCGTCTCCCGCACGACGGCCCCGAACATCTACGCCGCCGGTGACTGCACGGGCGTCCTGCCGCTGGCCTCCGTGGCCGCCATGCAGGGCCGCATCGCGGTGGCGCACTTCATGGGCGACGGCGTGACCCCGCTCAAGCTCCACCAGGTGGCATCCAACATCTTCACCTCGCCCGAAATCGCCAACGTTGGCGTATCCGAAGCCGAGATCGAGTCCGGCAAGTACCAGGCCGACGTCGTCAAGCTCTCCCTGCGCAGCAACGCCCGCGCCAAGATGCGCAACGCCAAGGACGGGTTCGTCAAGATCTTTGCGCGGAAGGGTTCCGGCACGGTGATCGGTGGCGTGGTGGTGGGGCCGAACGCCTCGGAGCTGATCTTCCCGATCTCCATCGCGGTCAAGCAGAAGCTGCACGTTGACGACGTCGCCAGCACCTTCACGGTGTACCCGTCGCTGACCGGATCCATCTCCGAAGCCGCCCGCCGCCTGCACGTCCACATGTAACGAGGGGCGGGCAGCCCCGGTCAGGCTGCCGGCACCGCCCGGAAATGCCGTTCAATGAGGCCCTTGATGTCCTCATGGCAGCCACCGCATCCTGTGCCCGCCCGGGTGGCCTTGGAAACGTCCGCCACCGTGGAGCAGCCGTCGGCCACGGCGCCCGTGATGGTGGACCCGCTGACTCCGGCGCACCGGCACACGGTCCCGGCCGGGTCCGCGGCTGCGCCCGGCAGCTGGTCCGGCCCGTCCAGGCGGAGGAGGAGCGACCGGTCGGCAGGCAGTTCTGCGCCGCGTTCGAAGAGTCCCACCAGCTCGGCCGCCGTGCGGGGCATGCCCACCGCCACCAGGCCTTCGAGCACTCCGCCTCGGGTGGTCATCTTGACGTACCGGCCGTGCTCAGGATCAGCCCACTGGGCCACCTGCAGGCGGGCCCTGCCGTTGGCCGCGCCCGCCGTGAGCGCTTCCTCGTCCCACGGATCCGCGTCGTTGTTCCCGGCCACGGCCATGTTCAGGCCGCGGGCCTTCAGCACCACGACGCCGGGCTGTTCCGGCGGGAGCGCGGACAGCAGTTCCGCCTCCTCCACCCCACCGGAGGACAGCAGGGTCAGGTAGCCCGCCAGCCACTCGGCCTGCCGCCAGCCAGGGCCCACCAGGCCGGAGGGCCCCGTGGCGTTCCGGCATGCGGCGCAGCCCGGATCGGGGCAGTGGACCTCCGCGCAGTCGCCGATGGCAAAGATATGCGGTTCGTGGTGCGCCCGCAGCCGGTGGTCCACCAGGATCCCGGTGCCGGTGGCCAGCCCGCAGCCGTCGGCCAGCTCCGTCCGGGGACGCACCCCGCATGAAATGACCAGGAGGTCCCCGTCAACCGCCTGCCCGTCATCCAGCAGCAAAGCCGAGAAACCGCCGTCGGGCGCGTTGTGCTCAACGCCGGTGGAACGGGCGTTGCCTGCCACCCGGACCCCGCAGCGCCGCAGCCCTGCAGCGAGGACGGCCCCGCCGGCACGGTCGATGCTGCGCCCCAGGGGGTGCGGGCCGTTGTGGACCACCGTGACGGTGGCGCCTTCCTCCGCTGCGGCCAGCGCCGTTTCCAGGCCCAGGACGCCGCCGCCCAGGACCACTACGCGCTTGCCGCCGTCCACCGCCTGCCGCAGGACAGCGGCGTCGCGAAGGTCCCGCAGCGCGGTGACGCCGGCGGGAAGCACGGGGGAGGAAGGATCCGGGTTGATGCCGGTCAGGTTGGGAATGACGGGCCGGGATCCGGTGGCGAACACCAGCCGGTCGTAGTGCACGGGTGCTCCTTCAGCAAGCAGGACCTGCTGCCGGGGCCTGTCCACGCGCTTGACCCGCACGCCCAGGCGGACGTCCACGCCGTCCGCGGCCAGCTCGGCGGCATCGGCAAGGGCCAGTGCGTCAGCGGTGGTCCGGCCGACGCCGAGGTCGGCCACCAGGACGCGGTTGTAGGCTGCCTCGGGTTCCTCACCGAGCACGGTGACCTGGACCTGCCCTGCGCGCACGGCGGGCAGGAGCTCGTCCACCAGCCTGGCGGCCACGGGGCCGAATCCCACGATGACAATCTGCTCGCTCATGAGGCCTCCGTCGTTTGCAGCATGCGGGCGGAATCGGGTGCGGCCACGGGCCGGACCCATACGGTGTTGAATTTGAATTCGGGCATCCCGGAGATGGGATCAGTGGCGGCTTCGGTGAGGCGGTTGGCGCTTTCGGAGCCGGGGAAGTGGAAGGGCAGGAACACTGTCTCCGGGCGGATGGCTGTGCTCAGCTCCGCATGGCACACCACCTCGCCGCGCACGTTCGCCACGGAGACCAGCGATCCGGCGGCGATGCCCATGGCGGCTGCCGCCGAGGGGTGGATCTGCACCCTCGCCTCGGGCTGTGCGGCGACGAGTTCGGCCACCCGCCGCGTCTGGGCCCCTGACTGGTAATGCTCCAGGAGCCGGCCGGTGATGAGGGTCATGGCTTTGCCGGCGGGGTCTCCGAAGGTCCCGCCATCGCCGGCAGAAGTACGACGGCGGCGCGGCACCACCGGGACCATCACGGCCTTGCCGTCGGGGTGGGCGAAGCGGCTGGCGAACAGCCGCGGCGTTCCGCTGCTGCCGGCCGGGTAGGGCCAGTAGGCGGCCTCCCCGCGGTCCAGCATGGCGTAGTCAATGCCCGAGTAGTCTGCCAGGCCCCCGGCGGAGGCACGCCGCAGTTCCTCGAAGACCGTCTCCGGATCCTCGCTGTAGGTGGACGGGGCGTCCAGCCGCTCGGCGAGGCGGGCCATGATCCACAGCTCGCTCCGGGCACCAGCCGGAGGTGAGATGGCACGGCGGCGGCGCAGGACGCGCCCCTCCAGGTTGGTCAATGTCCCCTCCTCCTCCGCCCACTGCAGCACGGGAAGGATAAGGTCCGCCTCCGCGGCGGTTTCGGACATGAAGAAGTCGCAGACCACCAGGAAGTCCAGGCTCCGCAGCCCTTCGATGACGGCGTTGGCGTCGGGAGCTGCCACCGCGATGTTGGAGGCATGCACAAAAAGGCACCGGACGCCGTCGGGCTTTCCCAGTGACTTCAGCAGCTGCACGGCGGGCAGGCCGGGTCCGGGGATGGTCTCCTCCGGAACGCCCCAGACGGCCGCGACGTGTGCGCGGGCAGCCGGGTCGGTGATCTTGCGGTAGCCCGGGAGCTGGTCCGCCTTCTGGCCGTGCTCGCGGCCGCCCTGGCCATTGCCCTGGCCGGTAAGGGTCCCGTACCCGCTGCGGGCGGAGCCCGGCAGGCCCAGGAGGAGGCTGAGGTTGATGGCCGCGGTTGCGGTGTCGGTGCCGTCCACGTGCTGTTCCACGCCGCGTCCGGTGAGGATGTAGCTTCCGCCTTCCCGCGCCCCGGCAGCGAGCATGCGGGCGGTTTGCCGGATCAGTTCCGCGGGGACGCCGGTCAACGACTGGACGCGTTCGGGCCAGAAGGCGTTGACGCTGCGGACTACGGCGCTGTAGCCCGAGGTGCGCTCTTCGATGTAGGCGGTGTCCACCAGGTTCTCGTGGATGACCACGTGGGAGAGGCCCAGCAGCAGGGTAAGGTCGGTGCCCGGCAGCGGCTGGAGGTGCAGGCCGCCGCCGTCGGCCGTAAAGGCTGCCGTGGCGGAGCGGCGGGGGTCAACCACCACCAGCCCGCCGGCGTCGCGGGCTCCGCGCAGGTGCTGTACGAACGGGGGCATGGTCTCGGCAACGTTTGACCCCAGCATCAGGATGGTGCTGGCGGTGTCCAGGGCTTCGAGCGGGAAGGGCAGGCCGCGGTCCACGCCAAACGCCCGCATTCCGGCGGCCGCGGCGGATGACATGCAGAACCTGCCGTTGTAGTCGATGCGTGAGGTGCCCAGGGCCAGCCGGGCGAACTTGCCCAGCTGGTAGGCCTTCTCATTGGTGAGTCCGCCGCCGCCGAAGACGCCGACGGCGTCCGCGCCGTGGCGTGCGCGGGCGTCCTTCACTGCCTGGGCGGCAAGGTCCAGGGCCTGGTCCCAGCCGATGGGCCGGTGGACGCCGTCGGGTCCCTTCAGCAGCGGCTCGGTGATCCGGCCCGCATGGTTCAGGAGCGTGGGGGAGGTCCACCCTTTGCGGCAGAGGCCGCCGCGGTTGGTGGGGAAGTCCCGGCCTGCAACCTCCAGTGCGGGCGCGGGATTCGGTGCAGGCACGGGGCCTGGCCCCGGCTGGGCAGCCGGGGCCAGGCCCGCAGGGGACGTGAGCGTCATGGCGCACTGCAGGGCGCAGTAGGGGCAGTGCGTGTCGGCGCTTTTGGTCATGTTAGACGTGTCCCATCGCGTTCCGGCCGGCGTTGCGGATGTAGCAGGTCCAGCAGACCAGCAGCATCACCACGTAGGCGGCAACGAATCCGTAGAAGGCCGGGGTGTAGGAGCCACTGGCGGTGCTGGAAGCGTTCAGGACCTGGGGGATGACGAAGCCGCCGTAGGCTCCGATCGCTGAGATCAGCCCGAGTGCCGAGGACGCCAGGCGCTGGGTTGCCACGGAGCTGGCGCCGTTGCGTGCGGCCCGGCTGGAGGTGGCGAAGATAACGGGGATCATCCGGTAGGTGGCGCCGTTTCCAAAGCCGCTGGCGGTGAACAGCATCAGGAAGAGGACCAGGAAGAGCCAGAAGTTCTTCAGCGGCAGGGTCCAGATCATGGTGAGGGTGATGACGGCCATGGAAGCGAAGGCTGTGACGGTCATCCGGGCCCCGCCCATGCGGTCCGCCATGCGTCCGCCGTACGGGCGGGCCAGCGAGCCCACCAGGGGGCCCAGGAATGCAAGGGACAGGGCCACGGTGCCTACTCCGATGGAGGAGAACGCGGGGAAGTAGTCCTTGATCAGCTTGGGGAACACGCCGGCGAAGCCGATGAATGAGCCAAAGGTGCCGATGTACAGCAGCGCCATGATCCACAGGTGCGGTTCCTTGAGCGCAGCGACCGAGCCGGCCACGTCACCCTTGGCGCTGGTGAGGTTGTTCATGTACTTGAAGGCGCCGAACGCTGCGAGAAGGATGAAGGGAACCCACATCCAGCCGGCCATGGGAAGGTTGACGGTGCCGGCGGCCAGCAGGGTGATCACGATGGGAACGGCAAGCTGTGCGACGGCGGCGCCCAGGTTCCCGCCTGCGGCGTTCAGGCCCAGCGCCCAGCCCTTTTCCCTGGCCGGGTAGAAGAAAGTGATGTTCGCCATGGAGCTGGCGAAGTTGCCGCCGCCGAAGCCGGCCAGTGCGGCCACGAGCAGCATGACGCCGAAGGGCGTCTCCGGGTTGGAGACACACAGCGCCAGGCCGGTGGAGGGGATCAGGAGCAGCAGGGCGGACACGATGGTCCAGTTGCGTCCGCCGAACCGGGGAACCATGAAGGTGTACGGGATGCGGAGGGTGGCGCCCACGAGGCTGGGCATGGAGATGAGCCAGAAGATCTCCGAGGTGGAGAATGTGAAGCCGGCGGCCGGCAGCTGGACCACCACAATGGACCACAGCTGCCAGACAACGAAGCCGAGGAACTCGGCGAAGATGGACCAGTTCAGGTTGCGGCGGGCGATGGCGCGGCCGGCGGTTTCCCACTGCTCCTTGTTCTCGGCATCCCAGTTGGCGATCCAGCGGCCGGGGCGGAATTCAAGGGCAGGGGTGTCTGTGGTGCGGGTAGAGCCGGGCTGTACGCCGGCATCGACGGTGCGGTCAACAGTCACGGGTTACCTCCTTCAGGGGGATGTTGTTCCTCAAAGGTAGGGACGGCGCGTTTCACGGACGGTCGATGTTTGTTAACGCGCTGTGACTTTTGCCTATCCGGTCCGGCCCGGCGGCGTGAGGCCGCCTGCCGGACCGCATTGTGAGACATGCAACACACGTCCGAATGGTGGACGTTTCGTCCATTGACTGGACGTGGCGAAGTAAGATCGAACTCTAACTATTCGAGCCGGGAGGCAGCCCTGCCTGTGCCCGGCCGGTCTCACGAAAGCGTTTACCTATGTCATCCACCGATACCACCACGGTGCCTGGTTCGCACCAGCCGGTGAACTCCCGCGGCCGCGTCATCGTGGCCAGCCTGATCGGCACCACAGTGGAGTTCTACGACTTCTACGTCTATGCCACTGCCGCCGTGCTCGTTTTCCCGAAGCTCTTCTTCCCGGGCGCGAACGAAACCACCCAGCTGCTGAGCTCCTTCGCCGTATTTGGCGTGGCATTCATCGCCCGGCCGCTCGGCTCCATCGTCTTCGGGCACTTCGGCGACAAGTTCGGCCGCAAGGGCACGCTGGTGGCGTCGCTGTTGACCATGGGTATTGCCACCTTCCTCATCGGCTGCCTCCCCACCGCGCTGGTTCCGGGCTGGGAATTCTGGGCACCGGCCCTGCTGGTGGTCATGCGCTTCGCCCAGGGCCTTGCGCTCGGCGGGGAGTGGAGCGGGGCCGCGCTGCTGGCCACCGAGAACGCCCCTGCCAACAAGCGGGCCATCTACGGCACCTTCCCGCAGCTGGGCGCCCCGATCGGCTTCATCATCGCCAACGTCATCTTCCTGGTTGCGAGCTACACCCTGACGCCGGAAGCTTTCCAGGCGTGGGGCTGGCGCGTCCCGTTCCTGCTCAGCGCCGTCATGGTGATCCTGGGCCTGTACGTACGGCTCAAGCTGATCGAAACCCCCGCCTTCACCAAGGTGCTGGAATCCAAGGAGGTGGCCAAGCTGCCGCTTGGCCGCGTCTTCAGGACCAGCTGGCGCCAGCTGATCCTGGGCACCTTCATCATGCTGGCCACGTACGTGCTCTTCTACCTGATGACCACGTTCACCCTTACCTACGGCACCAAGCCAACCCTCGAAGGTGCCAAGGCCGCGGCCGAAAAGGCCGGAAAGCCCATGTCTGACGCCGCTGCTGCCGCGTTCGTTCCAGGCCTCGGCTACACCCGCAACGACTTCCTCTGGATGCTGATTGCCGGCGTCGTCTTCTTCGGCATCTTCACCCTGGTCTCCGGACCCCTGGCCGAAAAGTACGGCCGGCGCAAGATGCTCCTCGCCGTCACCGCGGGCATCTTCGTGTTCGGCCTGCTGTTTGTTCCGCTGTTCAGCGGTGGCTTTGTGGGCACCATGGGCCTGCTGATCCTCGGGTTCTCTCTCATGGGCCTCACCTTCGGGCCCATGGGAGCGCTGCTGCCGGAGCTGTTCCCCACGAACGTCCGCTACACCGGCTCGGCGATCAGCTACAACTTCTCCAGCATCCTGGGCGCTGCGGTGGCACCGTTCATCGCCGTGGCCCTGTGGGAAGCGGCCAAGGGCAGCCCTGTCCTGGTGGGTGTCTACCTGACGGCCATGGCCGTGCTCACCCTGATTGCGCTGTTCCTTACCCGCGAAACCCGCGACCTGGACTACGAGAACAACGTGGCCTGACGCTTCGGGTGCCGAAAATGCCCGGCGCGGCCATCCGGCCCGCCGGGCATTTTCATGCTCACCGTGCGTAGCGCGCCACGAAGTTCTTCAGCACGGCCATGGGCTCGGTGACCGTGAATTGGCGTGCGGCCGCCATCAGCTCCTCGGCGGATTCGGGCGGAAAGTAGCCGGCGTGCCGGTAGATATCGATCCGGGTCACCAGCCCGTCGGTGTCCAGTTCGGGATGGAACTGGGTGGCATAAAGGTTGGTCTTGACCCGGAACATGTGCACGGGGCAGGTGGCTGAGCGCGCCAGCAGCACCGCGTGCGGTGGCAGGGAACTGACCGCTTCCTTATGGCCGGTCAGGGCCGTGAAGGTCCGGGGC
This sequence comes from Arthrobacter sp. Soil761, assembly GCF_001428325.1. Taxonomy (NCBI): domain Bacteria; kingdom Bacillati; phylum Actinomycetota; class Actinomycetes; order Micrococcales; family Micrococcaceae; genus Arthrobacter; species Arthrobacter sp. Soil761. Next base: position 343,037 of record NZ_LMSF01000030.1, read on the forward strand.
ATGCCCTGCAGCAGGGGATCCTGCAGCCCGGCATCCGTCAGCTCGATTTCCACGGCGCCCAGCGGCTCGCCGTAGGTCCTGTCGATGACCGCGCCCTGGTGGCGGCCCAGCGTCCCCACCCCGTAGCAGGCGCCCAGGAAGGGAAAGTCGCGGGCCACCAGCTGGTCCAGGAGGCCGGACAACTCCCGCTCCACCCGGTGCTGGACCGGGCTCTTCTGCTCCGGCGGATCGCTGGACGTGAACGGGCTGCCGCCCACGATGACGCCGGAATAATCCGCAAGATCCAGCGCGGGCAGGGGAGCGGCCTCGAGCCTGACCCGGCGCAGCTCCCGTTCCTCAAGCCCGCCGTACCTCAGGTAGGCGGCATATTCCTCCTCCGCGGCAGCGTCTTCCGGGCGGGAGGCGAGGAGCAGGAAAGGCAGCATGAGCTAAGTCTGCATCCTGGCGGCGCCCCCTGCCAGCACCGGCTCAGCCGGCGGGCTGGGTCAGCGACCGGCGGGACTGTGGCCGGGCTGCGGGGTCGGCGTGGCGGTGCACCAGCTTCCAGTAGCCTTCCTCGCGCCGGAAGATACTGGTCACGCGAAGCGCGAATTCCTCGGTGGCGGCCGCCGCGTCCAGCCGTGCCCGGAAGTGCTCGGTCTCCACCAGGTAGGCGGTGTCCCGGGCGGTGTAGGAGGTGACGGTGTCGAAGCCCAGCATCTCGCCGTCGCGGAACTGCCGCGCCGCCTGGTCAAGCCGGGCCTCCACCTGGGCCCAGCCGCGCGCTATGCCGCCGAAGGGATTGGCCAGGGTGACGTCGTCAAGGCGGGAGTAGAGCTCCTTGATGGGGGCCGGGTTGCCCCGGGTGATTTCGGGAACCGCCTGGTGGTAGCGGTCCACTTCTTCCTGGAAGCTGGGTGCGAGCATGGCTGCCGGGACTGCTTTCTAGTCTTCGATGGTGGCGATGATGGCGCCCGCGGACACCGTTTCGCCCGCCGTTGCCGTCAGGCCGGTGATGGTCCCGGACCGGTGTGCGGTGAGGGGCTGCTCCATCTTCATGGCCTCGAGGACCACCACCAGGTCACCTTCGGACACAACGTCCCCGTGAGCCACGGCCACCTTCACGATGGTGCCCTGCATGGGGGAGGTCAGGGCGTTGCCGGTGGCAGCCGCGGGACCGGCGGAGCGGGACCGCTTCTTGGACTTGCCCGGCTTGGCGGCGGCGCCTGCTGCAGTGCCCGGCGTGCCCAGGGACGCGGGGAGGACCACCTCCAGCCGCTTGCCGCCCACCTCGACCACGACGCGCTGGCGGTCTTCTGCGGAGCCGTCTGCATCGGTTGGGGCATCCGGCGTCCAGGCGGGAAGGTTGTTGCTGAATTCGGTTTCGATCCACCGGGTGTGGACCTTGAACGGGCCCTCGGCCGGGGCGAAAGCGGGGTCCGACACAACTGCGAGGTCGAACGGGATGACGGTGGGGATGCCCTCCACCACCATCTCCTCCAGCGCGCGGCGGGCACGCTGGAGGGCCTGCGGCCGGGTGGCGCCGGTGATGATCAGCTTGGACAGCATGGAGTCGAAGTTCCCGCTGATCACGTCGCCCTGTTCCACGCCCGAGTCCACGCGCACGCCGGGACCGGTGGGGTTCTTCAGGACGCGGACCGTGCCGGGGGCCGGCAGGAAGTTGCGGCCCGGATCCTCGCCGGTGATGCGGAATTCGATGGAGTGTCCGCGGACCTCGGGATCGCCGTAGCCCAGTTCCTCGCCCCTGGCCAGCCGGAACTGTTCGCGCACCAGGTCGATGCCGGTGACTTCCTCGGAGACGCAGTGCTCCACCTGGAGGCGGGTGTTGACTTCGAGGAAGGAGATGGTGCCGTCCTGGCCCACCAGGAATTCGCAGGTTCCGGCGCCGAGGTAGCCGGCCTCCTTAAGGATGGCCTTGGAGGATTCGTAGAGGCGCCGGTTCTGGTCCTCGGTGAGGAACGGTGCCGGGGCTTCCTCCACGAGCTTCTGGTTGCGCCGCTGCAGGGAGCAGTCGCGGGTGGACACCACCACCACGTTGCCGTAGGCGTCGGCCAGGCACTGGGTTTCCACGTGCCGTGGGGCGTCCAGGAAGCGCTCGATGAAGCACTCGCCGCGGCCGAAGGCTGCGGTTGCCTCACGGACGGCGGATTCGTACAGCTCCGGGATTTCTTCCCGGGTGCGGGCCACCTTGATGCCGCGTCCGCCGCCGCCGAAGGCAGCCTTGATGGCCACGGGCAGGCCGTGGCGGTCCACGAAGTCCAGGACTTCGTCCGCGGACTCAACGGGGTCGGCGGTGCCCGGAACCAGCGGGGCGCCCACCTTTTCGGCGATGTGCCGGGCCTGGACCTTGTCGCCCAAGGCGGAGATTGCCTCCGGGGAGGGGCCGATCCAGGTGATGCCGGCCTCGATCACCCGTGCGGCGAACTGGGCATTTTCGGCCAGGAAGCCGTAGCCGGGGTGGATGGCGTCGGCGCCGGACTGGCGGGCGGCGTCAATGATCTTGTCCATCACCAGGTAGGACTCCGCCGCGGTGGTGCCACCCAGGGCGTACGCCTCGTCAGCCAGCCGGACGTGCAGCGCGTCCCGGTCCGGATCTGCGTAGACGGCCACGGAGGCAATGCCCTCGTCCCGGGCCGCCCGGATGATGCGCACGGCGATTTCGCCGCGGTTGGCGATCAGCACCTTTGTGAGGCTCGGCTGTGTAGTACCTGCGGACTGCTCCAAATTTGCTGACAAGGCGTCTCCTTCTTTCCTTCAGGGAGCCTAGCGCGCTTTTGGAGGTTCCGCCGATATTACTTGCGGAATCCGCGTGTAAACCGGCCGTCCTTTGTAGGGAAGCTACAAGCAGTGTGGAAACCGGGCGATTTACCGCCGGGGCCAGAGGTCCGTAATGCGCACGTTGGCGGACGCGAGCAGCCCGCGCAGGGTGGAGACGGAAAGGCCGACGACGGCGTGCGGGTCGCCGTCGACCTTCCGGACGAAGGCGCCGCCCAGGCCGTCGATGGTGAAGGAGCCCGCGCAGTGGAGCGGCTCTCCGGTGGCGATGTAGGCGTCGATCTCTGCCGGATCCATCTCCAGGAAGGAAACCTCGGCTGAGGCGACCGCCCCCACCGTGGCGCCCGAGCCGCGGCCGCTGCCGCCGTCGTCGTCCGTGTCCCTGCAGTCCACCAGCCAGTGGCCCGTGTGCAGCACTCCCGCGCTGCCGCTCATCCGGAGCATCCGCTCGCGGGCGACGTCGGCGGTGTAGGGCTTGCCGTGCGCCTCGCCGTCGAATTCAAAGACCGAGTCGCAGCCCAGCACCAGGGCGCCGTCCGCTTCCGGCAGCGCCGCCACGGCCTCGGCCTTGGCGCGGGCCAGCAGCAGCGCGGTGTCGTGCGGGTCCGTGACGCCGTACCGCGCCTGCACGGCGGCCTCGTCGACGTCGGAGACCAGCACGGTGTGCCGGATGCCGGCCTCGGCCAGGAGCTTGGTGCGGGCGGGGGACTGGGAGGCGAGAATCAGATGGAGCACGGCTTCAGCCTAGTGGACCAGCTCGCCGGAGGCGGGTGCTGCCTGGCCCCTGTTGAGCTTGGCGCCCTCCACGTCCACGTCCGGCAGGATCCTGTCCAGCCACCGCGGCAGCCACCAGGACCTGGCGCCCAGCAGGTACATCACGGCCGGGACGATGGTCATGCGGACCACGAAGGCGTCGAACAGTACGCCGAAGGCCATGGCAAAGCCCAGCGGCCGGACCATGGTGAGGTGGCTGAAGATGAAGCCGGAGAACACGCTGACCATGATGATCGCGGCCGCGGTGACTACGGCGGCCGCGTGCCGGAAGCCCACCCTGACCGCTTCCTTGGCGGACGATCCGTGCATGTATGCCTCGCGCATGCCGGAGGCGATGAACACCTGGTAGTCCATGGCCAGGCCGAACAGCACGCCGATCAGGATAATGGGCAGGAAGCTGAGCACGGCGCCGGGGTTGGCCACGTCGAAGATGTTCCCCAGCCAGCCCCACTGGTATACCGCCACCACGGCACCGAAGGCGGCGGACAGGGACAGCAGGAAGCCGCCCGTGGCCAGCAGCGGGACCACGATGGACCGGAACACCAGCAGCAGCAGGATCAGGGAAAGTCCGACGACGATGGCCAGGTAGGGCGGCAGGGCGTCACCAAGCTTGGTGGAGACGTCCACGTTGCCGGCGGTCTGCCCGGTCAGTCCCATGGCCACGCCGTAGTCGGACTGGATCTCCCCGTTGAGGCCGCGGAGCTCGGAGACCACCTTGACGGTGGTGGCGCTGGCCGGGCCCTCCTTGGGGATGACCTGGAACACGGCGGTCCGGCGGTCCTCGCTGAGGGCGACGGGCACGGCTGCCACCACATTGTCCACGGCACGGAGCTTGTCCGCGATGTCGTACTGCAGCTTCCGGGCCTGGGCTTCGTCCAGGTCCGCGGGGAACTCGCCGACGGCCACGATGGGTCCGGTGACACCTTCGCCGAAGCTGCGGGCCGTGAGGTCGTAGGCCTGGTAGGCCTCTGACTCCAGGGGTTCGGAGCCTCCGTCCGGCAGGGCCAGCTGCAGCTGGGTGGCGGGCAGCGCAAGGGTGCCCAGCAGGAGGATGCCCGCGATCAGTGCCACCCACGGGTGCCGGGTCACCAGGCCGCCCCACCCGCGGGTGCTGCGTTCCTTATCGGTGGCGAGGTCGGCCGCTTCGTGGTCCGGTTCGGCGTTGTGGGCTTCGGCTTTGGCCCAGGCCCGCCGGGAGATGATGCGCCGTCCGATCAGGGACAGCATGGCAGGGGTCAGGGTGATGGCCACGAGCACCGCAACGGCCACGGTTCCCGCTGCCGCAAGGCCCATGACGGCGAGGAAGGGCAGCCCGGGGACCACCAGGGCGGCAAGGGCGATGATCACGGTCAGGCCGGCGAAGACCACGGCGTTGCCGGACGTGCCGTTGGCCTGGGCAACAGACTCCTCCGCATCCATGCCGGCAAGGAGCTGGGTGCGGTGCCGGTTGACGATGAACAGCGAGTAGTCGATGCCGACGGCGAGGCCAAGCATCAGGGCCAGCATGGGCGAGATGGAGCTCATGTCGAAAAGGCCGGAAAGGGCGAACGTGATGCCGACGCCCACGCCGACGCCGATGATGGCCATCAGCAGGGGCAGCCCGGCGGCGATCAGCGTGCCCAGCATGAGGATGAGGACCAGCGCCGCAACGGCGATGCCGACGATTTCCGCGGTGCCGAACAGTGCCGAAATGTCCTCGGTGATTTCCTTGCTGGCCAGCGCCGTGACGCCTGCCGCGGAGGTCTCGTGGGCGATCTCCTGCACCTGCTTGCGCACGGCCGGGGCCAGCCCGTTGATGGAGGTCTTGAACTGCACCTGTGCCACGGCGGCCTTGTTGTCCGCGGACACGAAGCGGATGGCTGATGCTGCCTGGGCCTGCCGTTTGCCCTGTTCCAGCTTGGCCTTGTTGGCCGCCAATTCCTGGGCGCCGGCGTCCAGCTTGGCCTGGCCCTGGGCCAGCGCTGCCTTCTGCTGGCCCAGCTGGGCTTCAATCAGTGCTGCCGGCGCCCCGGCGGCGGTGAGCTGCTGCTCGGCTGCCGCCAGCTGCGCCTTGCCGGCTTCAAGCTGGGCCCGGGAGGCGTCCAGCTGTGCCTGCCCGGCCGCCAATTGCTGTTCGCCGTCGGTGATGGCCTTGCCGGCCTGGTCCACCTGTGCCTGGGTGGCGAACGGGTCCACCGTGCCACGCACCTCGGGGAGGGTCTGGAGCTTCTTCAGCGCCTCCGTCACGGCCGTCCGGCTTTGGGCCGTGAAGCCGCCGTCCGGGGCTTCGAAAACGATCGTGGCGCTGCCGCCGGAGGCCGAGGGCAGCTCCTGCTTGAGCTTGTCCGCAATCCGCTGGGTCTCGGTCCCGGGAATCTGGAAGTTGTTGGACAGGGTGCCGTGGAATGCCGCGGCCGAGCCGCCCACGCCCACCAGCACGGCGAGCCACAGGGAGATGACCAGCCAGCGCCGGCGGTAGGAGAACTTGCCGAGGCGGTAGAGGAGCAGTGCCATGCGGTGAACCGATCTGATCAGGAGGAACGGGTGGCGGATGGTGGAGCGGGGGTGTTGAAGCCGGTGGCCAGCAGGGCCATGGCATCGATGAGCAACTGCCGGAGCTCGGCCAGGGACGCGGGTGTCAGGTCCGGACCGCGGCGGCTGAACCACACCTCCATGGCGGCCTTTCCGCAGGAGATGATCGAGCCGGCCAGGGCGTGGACATAAAGCTCGTCCTGGGCGCCGGGGGTGCCGGCGAGGCGTTCGCGGGCGACGGTGAAGACCTGCGCCCGGCAGTGGTCCCACGCCTCGAGTTCCGGGTGCGACATCAGCGGGCTCTGCTGGGTCAGCGTGAACAGTTCCGCCAGCGGCGCCACGGCCTTGGGGTCGGCAAGGGCCATCAGCGCGGCCTGGGCGGATTCCAGCATGGGCTCGTCCGCCGGGCGGAGGCGCAACTGCTGAATCGCGTTGTCCAGGAAGCCATGGACGATGGAGGCCAGGGCGGCGTCGGTGCTGCTGAAGTAGTTGAAGAAGGTGCGGCGCGAGATCCCCGCGGCGTCGGCGATGTCTTCCACCGTGAAGTTTCCGGGGCCTTTGGAGCGCAGGAGTTCCAGTGCGGCGTCGGTGATCGCCTGGCGGGTGGCGGCCTTGTTCAGCTCGCGCCGGGAAGGTGCGGCGGGTTCGTCCGGCGGGGCAACGGGTGATGTCACGCGCTTACACTACGTGCAAGTTTGCACTCAATGCAACTTAAATTCACAGGAGAACCATAGCTTCCCGACAGCCCTTCCTGATCCTTGCGCCGGATGCTTGGTATGCCTCGCCCGAGGCGAATCACCAGGAGCCGTCAGTTGACGGCGAATCAGGAGACACGACATGAGACGCACGAAGAAGATGACCGTGGGCCTGACGGCCGCAGCGCTGGCGCTTGGTGCCGGAATCGGCGTGGCCGGCATGGCATCCGCGACCACGACGCCCACTCCCACACCCAGCGCGGGTTCCAGTGCTGCCGCTGACGGAACTACCGGCAGCGCCCCCGATGGCATGGGCAGGCACGGCGGCCGCGGCGGCCATGGGATGGAGCAGGCCTCGGCGCTGGCAGCGAAGCTGGGCGTTGATGAAGCCAAGGTGGCCGACGCCTTGAAGGCCTTCCGCGAAGCCAACAAGCCCACCACGCCGCCGGCCGAGGGCCAGAAGCCGGATCCTGCCGCCCGCGAGGCTGCACTCGCCAAGTCCCTTGCTGCATCGCTGGGCATCGATGAAGCGAAGGTGACCGCAGCGCTGCAGGAGATCCGCAGCGAGGAAGAGGCCGAACATGCAGCCGGACTCAAGTCCCGCCTGGACAAGGCTGTAGCGGATGGAAAGCTGACCCGGGCTGAAGCCGACGCCGTGACGAAAGCCATCCAGAACGGGGTAATCGGAGGTGGCTGGCACTGACCATCACTGTTGTTGAGCGATACGCGCAGCCCTGATTGCAAAAAGGCGTCCCCGGGAGAATCTCCCGGGGACGCCTTTCCTTGCTGCTGTGCCTTACGCCTTTGCATCCTGCAGTTCGCGGGGTGCGGTGTCGGCGCTGGTGCCGTCGGTAGCGGTTTCGCCGGCGGCAGCATCGGCGTCGTTGTCATCCACGAACGGGGTCCCGTTGCGGGGTGCGTTGTACAGCGATTCGTCCAGGATGCCCTGGCGCTTGGCCACGATGGTGGGAACCAGGGCCTGGCCGGCCACGTTCACAGCGGTGCGCCCCATGTCCAGGATGGGATCAATGGCCAGGAGGAGTCCGACGCCGGCCAGCGGCAGTCCCAGCGTGGAGAGCGTCAGGGTGAGCATCACCACGGCGCCGGTGGTGCCGGCGGTTGCGGCGGAACCGAGGACGGAAACCAGTGCGATCAGCAGGTACTGGCTGAAGTCCAGCTGGATGCCGAAGAACTGGGCCACGAAGATTGCCGAGATCGCGGGGTAGATGGCTGCGCAGCCGTCCATCTTGGTGGTGGCGCCCAGCGGCACGGCGAAGGAGGCGTAGGCGCGGGGGACGCCCAGGCTGCGTTCGGTGACGCGCTGCGTCAGCGGCAGGGTTCCCACGGACGAGCGGGACACGAAGGCCAGCTGGACGGCGGGCCACACGCCGGAGAAGTACTGCTTGATGGACAGTCCGTGGCTGCGGACCAGGATGGGGTAGACGACGAACAGCACCAGGACCAGGCCGGCGTAGATGGCCACGGTGAACTTGCCAAGCGAGCCGATGGTGTCCCAGCCGTAGACGGCCACGGCGTTGCCGATGAGGCCAACGGTGCCCAGCGGCGCGATGCGGATGATCCACCACAGGACCTTCTGGATCACGGCAAGGGCTGAGGCGTTGAGGTTGAGGAACGGCTCCGCAGCCTTGCCCACCTTGAGCGCGGCGACGCCCACGGCGATGGCGATCACGAGGATCTGAAGGACGTTGAAGCTGACCGAGGTGGTGACGGCGCCGGAATCGCCGACCGTGGAGCTGGCACCCAGGCCCAGGAAGTTCTTGGGGAAGAGGCCCACCAGGAAGGCCCACCAGTCACCGGACTTGCCGGTGTACTTGGCTTCCCCGCTGATGCCGGTGTTGGCGCCGGGCTGCAGCAGCACGCCCAGGCCGATGCCGATCAGCACGGCGATCAGGGACGTAATGGCGAACCACAGGAGCGTGTTCCAGGCCAGCCTGGCGGCGTTGGACACCTGGCGCAGGTTGGAGATGGAGCTGACGACGGCGGTAAAGATCAGCGGGACCACGGCGGTCTGCAGCAGGGACACATAGCTTGAGCCGATGGTCTGCAGGGTGGCGCCGAGGGCGTTGGGGTTGGCCTTGGTACTGCCGGTGTACTTGGCCAGCAGGCCGAGGCCAAGGCCCACGATGAGGGCGGCGATGATCTGGAAGCCGAACGAGCCCGCCCACCTGGGCAGCTGGAATCCGGTCTTCCCTGCGGGGGACGGGGTGCTTGTCTGAGTGCTCACCCGACTACGCTAGAGCCACCCCGCATACCACGACGAACGAACATTGAGAAATATTACGCGCCCACGCTCACGCAGGAAGCCGGCAAACCGAGCAAACACAAGGCAGACGACGGCCTATGTTACTTATTCCCGCCCCGGGTGTGCTTAATGTCTCCTGTTGCCCTCCCTCCCCGAAGGGGGGAGACTACGAGAGCAGCGCCCGGCGGAGCGTGTCGAGTCCAACGGAGCCGATGTTGAGGGCCTTGGTGTGGAACTCCTTGAGGTCGAACCCGGGCCGGGCCTCAAGTTCGGCGCGGATCTGTTCCCAGAGGCGCTGGCCTACTTTGTAGGAGGGGGCCTGGCCCGGCCAGCCGAGGTAGCGGGTGAACTCGAAGTTGAGTTGGCCTTCGCTGATGGGGAGGTTTTCCTTGAGGAAGCCGTAGCCCTTGTCCGCGGTCCAGGTGCCGGATCCCCAGCGTTGGGGTATCTCGAGTTCGAGGTGCACGCCGATGTCGAAGACCACGCGGGCGGCGCGCATGCGCTGCATGTCCAGCATGCCCATGTGGTCGCCGGGATCGTTGAGGTAGCCCAGTTCCTGCATGAGCTTTTCCGCGTAGAGTGCCCAGCCTTCGCCGTGGCCGGAGGTCCAGCAGACGTTCCGGCGCCATTTGTTCAGCAGCTCGCGGCGGTAGGTTGCGGTGGCCACCTGGAGGTGGTGGCCCGGGACGCCCTCGTGGTAGACGGTGGTGGTTTCAGCCCAGGTGGTGAACGTGTCCTCGCCGGCGGGGACGGACCACCACATGCGGCCGGGGCGGCTGAAGTCGTCGGACGGGCCGGTGTAGTAGATGCCGCCCTCGTCGGTGGGAGCGATCCGGCACTCGAGTTTCTTCATGACGTCGGGGATGTCGAAGTGCACTCCGGCGAGTTCGGCAACGGCTTTGTCGGAGAGGCCCTGCATCCATTCCCGGAGCGCCTCGGTGCCTTTCAGTTGCCGGGAGGGGTCGTTGTTGAGGATGTCCTTGGCTTCGGCGATGGTGGCGCCTGCCTTGATGGTGTCCGCAACGCGCTCCTGTTCCGCGATGAGGCGGTCCAGTTCCTCGACGCCCCAGGCGTACGTTTCTTCCAGGTCCACTCCCGCCCCCAGGAAGGAGCGGGAGGCCAGGGCGTAGCGGGCCCTGCCCACGGCGTCCTTCTCAGGCGCGGCGGGGAGCAGTTCGGTGCGCAGGAATTCTGCCAGCCGGGCGTAGGCACCCCGGGCGGCGTCAGCACCGGCGTCGAGCGTAGTTTGCAGCGCAGCGGGCAGTGGCCCGTCAGCCGTGGTGGCCTCTGCGGCCAGTTTGGCGAAGAAGCCGTCCGGGGCGGCGTACTTGGCCACCTGTTCGATGACGGTCCGCACCTGGCGGGCAGCGGCCACCCGGCCGGAGTCCCTGGCCATGCGCAGGGATTCGGTGTAGCCGCTGATGGCGGCCGGCACGTTGTGGGCGCGCCCGGCGATGTGCTCCCAGTCCTGTTCGGTGCCGGTGGGCATGAGGTCAAAGATGGCCCTGATGTCCTGGGCCGGGGAGGCGATGTTGTTCAGGTCCGCGTATTCCCAGCCGGAGGCGTGGATCAGCAGTTGCAGGCCGAGCCGTTCCCGCATGGCGTCCAGGGTGACGGCGTCCACGTCGTCTTCCGGTTCCAGGCCCTCCAGGGCAACCAGGGCCTCCCGCGCCGCCTCCGCGAATCCGGCAATGCCGGCGGGGGAGAAATCCTGGTACTCCGTTTCATGTCCCGGCAGGCCAAGGGTGGTGGCGAAGGTCGGGTTGAGCCTGATGAGGGTGTCCGTGTAGTTGTCCGCGACGGCGTCGATCCGGGTGTGCGGGCGCGCGGCGGGTGCAGTGTCTGTAGTCACATGACGAGACTATCGCCCGGACTGCGCCGAGGCCTGGGCCCACGCCGCCGGGGATCCACGCCCGGGACTCAGCCGCGGCTTCGTTTCCAGGCGCCGGGACCGGGCGTGGGTTCGAGCTTGAGCTGCTGCCGGCGCACCCAGTGCCGAACGGTCGGTTTGTCCGCACGTGCAGGTTCGGCGCCGCCAAGGGAGAGGACGACGGCGGTCAGTGCGGCCAGTTCCTCGGCGTTCGGCTGTCCTTTGACCACAGAGAGCAGCGGGGCGGCAAGCGCTTCGGCGGCGTCGGCGGCCGGCCCGGTCCCGGTATTTTCGGTGGCCATCACAGCGGGATGTTCCCATGCTTCTTGGCGGGGAGGCTGGCGCGCTTGTCGCGCAGGGCACGCAGTCCCTTGATGATTTGGATCCGGGTATCGGAGGGGGCGATGACGGCGTCCACGTAACCCAGTTCGGCTGCCTGGTACGGGTTGAGGAGTTCTTCCTCGTACTGGCGGATCACCTCGGCGCGGCGGGCCTCAACGTCACCGCCGTCCTGGGCGACCGCGGCGAGGTCGCGCCGGTAGAGGATGTTCACCGCGCCCTGCGCGCCCATCACACCGATCTGGGCCGTGGGCCATGCCAGGTTCAGGTCGGCGCCGAGCTTCTTGGAGCCCATCACGATGTAGGCGCCGCCGTAGGCCTTGCGGGTGATGACGGTGAGCTTGGGAACAGTGGCCTCGGCGTAGGCGTAGAGGAGTTTGGCGCCGCGGCGGATGATGCCCTGGAATTCCTGGTCCTTGCCGGGGAGGAACCCGGGGACGTCCACCAGGGTGATGATGGGGATGTTGAAGGCGTCGCAGTGCCGCACGAACCGGGCGGCCTTCTCTGACGCCGCGATGTCCAGGGTGCCGGCGAACTGCAGCGGCTGGTTGGCCACGATGCCCACGGTGTGGCCCTCCACCCGGCCGTAGCCGATCATCACGTTGGGGGCGTACAGGGCCTGCATCTCCAGGAAGTGCCCGTCGTCCACGATCTGTTCGACGACGGCGCGCATGTCGTAGGGCTGGTTGGCGGAATCCGGAACCAGCGTGTCCAGGGCGAGGTCGTCGTCGTCGACCTCCAACTCCTGCTGGTGCCCCAGCACCGGTGCTTCGGAGAGGTTGTTGGAAGGCAGGAAGTCCAGCAGTTCGCGCACGAACTCGATGGCGTCGGTCTCATCCGAGGCCAGGTAGGCGGACGTTCCGGTGGTGGCATTGTGCTGCCGGGCGCCGCCCAGGGTTTCCATGTCCACATCCTCGCCGGTGACGGTCTTGATGACGTCGGGGCCGGTAATGAACATGTGCGAGGTCTTGTCCACCATCACCACGTAGTCGGTGAGGGCCGGGGAGTAGGCGGCGCCGCCGGCGGAAGGCCCCATGATCAGGGAGATCTGCGGCACCACGCCGCTGGCGTGGACGTTGTTGCGGAAGATGTCCGCGAACATGGCCAGCGAGGCCACGCCTTCCTGGATGCGGGCGCCGCCGCCGTCCAGGATGCCGACGACGGGGCAGCCGTTGCGGAGCGCGAACTCCTGCACCTTGACGATTTTTTCGCCGTTGACCTGGCTCAGCGATCCGCCGTAGACAGTGAAGTCCTGGCTGTACACCGCCACCAGCCGGCCGTCGACGGTGCCGTAGCCGGAGACCAGGCCATCGCCCAGGGGTTTCTTCTTCTCCATGCCGAAGGCGGTGGAGCGGTGCACGGCCAGGGCGTCGAATTCTACAAACGAGTCTTCGTCCAGCAGCAGGGCGATGCGCTCGCGGGCCGTGTTCTTGCCGCGCGCATGCTGCTTTTCGATGGCTTCGGGGCCGGAGGGCTGTTCGGCGCGCGCCTGGCGGTCGCGGAAATCGGCAATCTTTCCCGCAGTCGTTGTCAGATCGTGGCTCATCAAGTGTCTCCGGCTCTGTAGCAGGTCAATTCTGTTGGCTGGCGGGCCCGTACTGTCTGGAGCTTTAAGTAGCATCCACACAAAAGACGAACCCTGCTGGCAAGTCTAGTGACGCTTTGGACGCCCGCAGCTGTAGGGAACCTACAATTTTCTGCCGTTCCTGCCACGTCCCCTCAATGTTACTCGCCGGTAACTTAGTTGGGTTACAGTGTTGCCATGACTTCAAGCGATGATGCTTTGCATGCTCCCGAAAGCCCCTACCGGGCCACCGGTTCCCTGGCGGGCAGGACCATCCTCATCTCCGGCGGCAGCCGCGGAATCGGACTGGCCATTGCCACAAGGGCGGCGCGGGACGGCGCCAATATAGTGCTGCTGGCCAAAACGGGGGAGCCGCACCCCAAGCTGGCGGGCACCGTGTATACGGCGGCTGCGCAGCTCGAGGAGGCCGGCGGCCAGGCGCTGCCGCTGGTGGGCGATGTGCGCAGGGACGAAGACGTGGCCGGCGCCGTGGCCGCAGCCGTTGAGCGGTTCGGCGGCATCGACGTCGTCATCAACAATGCCTCCGCCATCGACCTTTCCACCACTGATGCAGTGGACATGAAAAAGTACGACCTGATGCAGGACATCAACGTCCGCGGCACCTTCCTGTTGTCCAAGCTGGCGCTCCCGGCGCTCCGGAAGTCGGAACAGGGGCACATCCTCACGCTCTCGCCGCCGCTGAACCTCCACCCCTCCTGGGCGGGGAGGCACCTTGCGTACACCATGGCCAAATACGGGATGAGCCTGACCACGTTGGGGCTGGCGGAGGAACTGAAGGCTGACGGCATCAGGGTCAACTCCCTGTGGCCCTGCACCCTCATCGATACCGCCGCCATCCGGAACATGCCCCACGGCGAAACCATGGTGCTGGCGGCGCGTGGACCGCAGATCATGGCGGACGCCGCCCACGCCATCCTGACCGGCAGCAACCTCGCCGCCGGCGGGCCGCCGTCGGGCAACTTCTACACGGACGAGCAGGTCCTGGCGGCAGCGGGAGTGACCGATTTCCGTCCTTACAGCCTGGGAGCACCCGAAGACCGTCTGGTTCCGGACATCTTCCTCTAGGCGGCCGTACGGGCGTGGCCGGGTTGTCCTTCCCGGGGCGGCAGACGGCTCGGTGGGACCGGGCCAGGCTCGGTAGGATTTGGGTATGGACGACGCACACGCACCGGGCACCCCCCTGAACCGAGGGGACCTGGCCGACCAGCGTTTCCTCTCTGCCACCGGAATACCGCGGATCGACGTGGTGGACTCCACCGGCTCCACGAACGCGGACCTCCTGCGCGGTGTCACGGTGGAACCTTCGGCCTGGCCTGACCTCTCCGTGCTGACCGCCGAGTACCAGACCGCCGCCAGGGGACGCCTGGACAGGCGCTGGGAAGCGCCGCCGCTGAGCTCGGTGTCCGTGTCCGTGGTGCTGCGTCCGGTCAACGCGGACGGCAGGCCCCTGCCCACCCAGTGCTACTCCTGGTTGTCACTGATCGCAGCGCTGGCGCTGCGTGAGACGCTCCTGGAAACGGCCGGGATTCCGGCCGAGCTCAAGTGGCCCAACGACGTCCTGGTGCGGGGCAGGAAAATCGCCGGCATCCTCGCCCAGCTGGGGCCGATGGTTGATGGCAACGTGCCCCCGGTGATCCTGGGGACCGGCCTGAACGTCACCCTGACCGAAAGCGAACTTCCGGTGCCCACCGCCACCTCCGTGGCCCTGGAAGGTGCCCGCACCACGGACCGGACCGCGCTGCTGAAAAGCTACCTGTCCCACTTTGCGGTCCTGTACCGCAGTTTCTGCAACGCCGACGGCGACCCTGCGGCCGGGATGGCCGGTGGCCCGTCGCTGCACAAGAGGGTGGAAGCCGTGATGGTCACCCTGGGCAAGCAAGTGCGCGCACAGCTGCCCGGCGACCACGAGATCATTGGACACGCGTCCCGCCTGGACGATTACGGCTCCCTGCTGGTGGTGGACCGCGACTTGCGGGAGCACGTGGTGACCGCCGGCGACGTGGTGCACCTGCGGCCCTGGACGGCGCCGGACGCGCCAGGCCAAGGTGGTTATGCGTAGAATCCTGGTTCCCGGGGAGCAGGTCATCGTCACTACCCGCCCGCAGCCCCGGAAGCTGGCCGGGGCAGCCGTGGCCTTCGTGCTGGCGCCGGCGTTGGCGGCGTACGCCAGTGCCTGGATCGTCCGCGGCGGGGCAGCCCGCATGGCTCCTGCCCTTGGCCGCCAGTGGACGCCGTGGCTTGTCACTGCCTGCGTCCTCGCTGCTGCGGCTGTCTGGCTGGGCTACTGCCTGCCCCGCCTGCTCCGCTGGCAGGGCACCCGCTACACGCTTACCAGCCAACGGATGGTGGCGCGGTACGGGCTGCTTAACCGGCGGGACCAGCAGGTGAACCTGGCGTCGGTGCGTAACCTGACGGTCCACGAATCGCTGCTGCAGCGATTGGTGCGCTCGGGGAATATATCCTTGGAAACCGGGTACCAGGGCGTGGTGACTTTCCGCGACGTGCCTGAGGTTGCCAAATTCCGCGACTTTATCCTCGACGCCATCGGGGAACTGCCGGACGACAGCGCCCAGCCGGATGGCGCGACGCATTACCCTGCCGGTGCTTTTCCGGAGGACATGAGAGAAGGTGGACGGGATGACCGATGAGGACCAGCAGGAACGCGTCGACAGCACCGCCCCTGCCACCGCCGCCCTTGATCCTGACGCTGCGCCCGTGGAGGTGGCCGCTTCCGGCGACGCCGCACCGGAACCCGGATCCGCGCCGGAACCCGGTTCCACGCCGGCCGCGGCCATGCCGGATGCAGACCGGCACCCGCCCACCGGCGCCATGTCCGCCGAACGCCTGGCCATGAAGGCCCTCGAAGCCCGTCTCCTGGGCGGGGAACGGAAGCTCCGCCGTCGTGAAGTTGCCGCCGGCGCCGGACTCTCCCTGCTCTCTGCCCGCAAGCTCTGGCGTGCACTGGGGTTTCCGAATTTCGGCGACGAGGACGTTGCCTTCACCGAACGCGACCAGGCCGCCCTGTCCACCGTGGTGGACCTGGTCCGCGCCGGCAAGCTCACCGAAGAAGCAGCCATTTCGGTGACCCGCTCCATCGGGCAGATGACGGACCGCATGGTGGTCTGGCAGATCGAAGCCCTGGTGGAGGACATGGTCCACGAGCAGGGCGTCACCGATGCTGTGGCCCGCAAGCGCCTGGTCAACGAACTTCCCGCGCTGGTGGACGCGCTGGAAGAGGTCCTGGTGTACTCATGGCGGCGCCAACTCAACGCCGGCGTCCAGCGACTCGCCGTCCGTGCCGAGGCCGGGCTGCAGGCCAGCGAGGAAGGCCGTGAAGGCGATGAGGACGACGCGCCGCTGCCCCTGGCCCGCGCGGTCGGCTTCGCGGACCTTGTCTCCTACACCAGCCTGTCCCGCCGGATGAACGAAAAGACCCTTGCGCGGCTGGTCCAGCGCTTCGAAAACAAGTGCGCCGAAATCATCTCGGTGGGCGGCGGCCGGCTGGTCAAGACCGTGGGCGACGAAGTCCTGTACATCGCCGAAACCCCGGCGGCCGGTGCCGAAATCTCCCTGGCGCTGGCCGAGGCCTTCACCGAGGACGAAATCCTTCCCGAAGCCCGGGTGGCCATGGTGTGGGGCAGGATCCTGTCCCGCCTGGGCGACATCTACGGTCCCACGGTCAACCTGGCCGCCCGGCTGACCACCCTTGCCGATCCCGGAACGGTTCTGGTCGACTCCATGACGGCCTCCGCCCTGGAGCACGACGAGCGGTTCATCATGATTCCCCAGGCCCCGGAAAATGTCCGCGGCTTCGGTGAGATCAATCCCGTCCGCCTCACCCGCGGCCGGGGCAAGGGCCTGGTCCTGGACTAGGAAACCGGCAGCCGTCGAAGCCGCCCGGAAGAATTTGTCCATTTGCTGGCGTATAGCGGTATCGTTGTGGTGCCCGGGGTCCTGTGACGCCGGCTGCAGGCACAGAGCCTAGATTTACCGGGGGATTTCCACTCATGACACGTCGCGGACAAACGCGCGCCCAGAGGCCTGCTGCCAGCGCGCCCCGACGGCCCCGCCTGCCGCGATCGCGGTGGTTCACCGGCACTGCGTTTGGTGCTGTGGTTGCTGTTGTGGTGACGGGTGCTGTGTTGTATCCGGGGTTTAAGACCACTGAGGTGGAGTTGAATGACGGCGNTCACCGGCACTGCGTTTGGTGCTGTGGTTGCTGTTGTGGTGACGGGTGCTGTGTTGTATCCGGGGTTTAAGACCACTGAGGTGGAGTTGAATGACGGCGGCGTGTGGGTGGTGTCGAAGTCGAAGAATGCTGTGGGGCGGTTGAATTATCCGTCGCGGGTGTTGGACGGTGCGGTGACGCCGGCGTCGACGACGTTCGATGTGTTGCAGCATGCAGGTGAGGTGTTCGTCGATGACGAGACTGGTTCGACGTTGAACCAGGTGTCGCCGGCGAATATGCGCCTGGGTGGGGATAAGCAGTTGCCGGGGGCTGCTGATGTGAGTTTTGGGACGCGGACGATTTCGGTGACGGATGCTGCGTCGGGGAAGGTGTGGGCGGTGTCGCCGTCCACCGTGAATGGTTTTGATAAGGAAGCGTCGGAGCCGGTGATGGTCGGTTCGGCGGGCATCGTCTCTGCGGTGGGTTCTGATGACCGGGTGTATTCGGCGGACCCTAAGACCGGTGTTGTGACGGTGACGGGTGTTGACGCCAACGGTGAGGTGACGTCGTCGGAGTCCAGCACGTGGGATGGGCTTAAGGGTGCCGGGGATCTGCAGATGACGGTGGTGGGGGACCGGCCGGTGGTGCTGGATGCCGCGGCGGGGAACCTGTTCCTGCCTGGTGGCAAGCGGCTGGCGCTGGAGAATGCCAGGGATGCGAAGTTGCAGCAGGCGGGGCCGGGCAGTGATGTTGTGGCGCTGGCCACGCGGAAGGCGTTGCTGAAGCAGCCGCTTGACGGGGGAGCGGCGAAGGTGGTGGCGTTCGACGGCGAGGGTGTTCCGGCTGCTCCGGTGCAGTTGGGCGGGTGTGTGCATGCGGCGTGGTCGGGTGCGAACAAGTATGTCCGGGATTGCGTCAATGATGGTGACGATAAGAAGGTTGACGTGCCCAGGGCGAGTGCGTCGCCGTCGTATGTTTTCCGGGTGAACCGGGACCTGGTGGTCCTGAATGATGTGAACTCCGGGAACGTGTGGCTGGTGAACCAGAACATGCAGCTGGTCAACAACTGGGACGACGTCATCCCACC